>CAIVDU010000055.1 GCA_903904815.1 uncultured Armatimonadota bacterium | reverse complement strand
TGGGCGTAAAGCGCGCGCAGGCGGTCTTCCAAGTCAGTGGTGAAAGCCCGGAGCTCAACTCCGGAACTGCCATTGAAACTGTTAGACTTGAGGACGAGAGAGGTGAGTGGAATTCCCAGGGTAGAGGTGAAATTCGTAGATATTGGGACGAACTCCGGTGGCGAAGGCGGCTCACTGGACCGATACTGACGCTGAGGCGCGAAAGCGTGGGGAGCAAACAGGATTAGATACCCTGGTAGTCCACGCCGTAAACGATGTGCGCTAGACGCTGGGAAACTTAGTTTTCCGGTGTCGCAGCTAACGCATTAAGCGCACCGCCTGGGGAGTACGGCCGCAAGGTTAAAACTCAAAGGAATTGACGGGGGCCCGCACAAGCGGTGGAGCATGTGGTTTAATTCGACGCAACGCGCAGAACCTTACCAACCCTTGACATGGGAAGTATGGTCCTCGGAGACGAGGTCCTTCAGTTCGGCTGGCTTCCACACAGGTGCTGCATGGCTGTCGTCAGCTCGTGTCGTGAGATGTTGGGTTAAGTCCCGCAACGAGCGCAACCCCTATCTTCAGTTGCCATCAGGTTAAGCTGGGCACTCTGAAGAAACCGCCGGTGACAAGCCGGAGGAAGGCGGGGATGACGTCAAGTCCTCATGGCCCTTATGGGTTGGGCTACACACGTGCTACAATGGCGGTGACAGAGGGATGCTATAGGGCGACCTAACGCAAATCTCCAAAAGCCGTCTCAGTTCGGATTGCACTCTGCAACTCGAGTGCATGAAGTTGGAATCGCTAGTAATCGCGGATCAGCACGCCGCGGTGAATACGTTCCCGGGCCTTGTACACACCGCCCGTCACACCATGGGAGTTGGCTTTACCCGAAGGCGTCTTGCTAACCGTAAGGAGGCAGGCGACCACGGTAGGGTCAGCGACTGGGGTGAAGTCGTAACAAGGTAGCCGTAGGGGAACCTGCGGCTGGATCACCTCCTTTCTAAGGATCGGACAACAGAAAACAGAGGACGGAGAACGGACGACGGCGACGTCGGACGCGCGAAGTCGGCATGTTTTGTCGTCCGTCTTAGATCACGCGGCCAAAGTCAAAGGCCGCATTGGCGGGACGCCGCCGTCTTCGTCTCTCTTCCTATCCACATCATCGAAGGGGCGAGCTTTGAGCGCGCTCGGGAGCTCGGGCTTGTAGCTCAGTTGGTTAGAGCGCGCGCTTGATAAGCGTGAGGTCGGAGGTTCAAGTCCTCCCAGGCCCACCAATCAGGCAGTAGGCAATGGGCAGTGGGCAAGGGGCTCGCTGCGATCCGACTGCCGATTGCCCACTGCCTACTGCCTTTCGGGGCCATAGCTCAGTTGGGAGAGCGCGTGCTTTGCAAGCATGAGGTCGTCGGTTCGATCCCGTCTGGCTCCACCAGGATCCGGGACGTGAATCTTCTGAATCTTCCTTCGATGAAAAACGGTTTGCCGGTCGGCTGGCGTTCCAGGAATGCGTTCTTTCGAGAACGAGGTCTTGGGGGCTTGAGCGGACGGGCGAAAACTATCTGACATTGTGAAGAGGAAACGCATTCGGTCGATCGGCCGGGGCGAGAGGACGTTAAGCCGCGAGGCTTGGTCGTCGTCTCATATCCCTTGGGTCGTTCGAGTCCAGTCGTGAGCCTAGCTTGACCGCTGAGGTTCCCGGATGCGTTTGAAGCAAAACTGGTCTTTT
>CAIVDU010000054.1 GCA_903904815.1 uncultured Armatimonadota bacterium | reverse complement strand
CGGACACCACCCGTCGTAACGACCCCCGAAGCGAGGGAGCAACGCTGGTAATCGTCATCCGTCCCCATAAATCCCCCTGACCCCGGAGGGGTCAAAGACAATAGCGCGGGGTCGCAGACCCCGGGTACGGACGCCACCCATCGTAACGACCCCCGAAGGGCGGTCGCATAAAATCGACCGCCCCCTGAAAATTCAACCTTCGGGTCGACCTACGGCCCCATCACGGCTACTCCATCACTCCGCCCGGCCGCAGGCCGCTGCTCACCCAAGCGCCTGCGTCAGGTCGGCAATCAAATCCTCGACATTTTCCAGTCCGACGCTCAGCCGAATAAAGTCTCCGGTAACTCCCGTGGTCAACTGCTCCTCAGGGGTCAGCTGCTGGTGGGTTGTGGAAGCAGGGTGGATGACGAGGGACTTCGCGTCTCCGACATTGGCGAGGAGCGAGAAGATCTGAAGCTTGTCGATGAACTGCTGAGCTGCGTCGTACCCACCCTTCACCCCGAAGCCAAGAATGGCTCCGAATAGTCCCCGATAGTGGTAGTTTTGCGATTCCGAGTAGTTCTTGTGGCTGGGAAGCCCTGGGTAGTTGACCCAAGTCACGTTCGGATGACCCTCAAGGAACTGCGCAATCTTGAGCGCGTTGGTGGAGTGACGCTCAAGGCGTAGGTGCAAGGTCTCGAGCCCCTGAATGAGAAGAAATGCATTGAACGGCGAGAGAGCCGCGCCGGTATCCCGCAGACCTTGGACGCGTGCCTTCAGTCCGAACGCCACATTTCCTAGGCCAGGGAAGTTCCCAAATACTTCCCAGAATTTGAGGCCGTGGTAGGACGGATCGGCCTCCGTGAAGTTCTTGAATCTGCCGCTCTTGCCCCAGTCGAAATTGCCTCCGTCAACCACGACTCCGCCAATCGAGGTACCGTGCCCGCCGATGAACTTCGTAGCGGAATGAACGACGATGTTCGCGCCAAGCTCAAGAGGTTTCAGCAGATAGGGGGTAGGAAGAGTGTTATCGATGACGATCGGAACACCGGCATCCTTTGCGATCTGACTCACCGCCGCGAATGGGAAGGTATCGAGCTTCGGGTTACCTACCGACTCGCCGTAAATCAGCTTCGTCTTCTCGTTGATTGCATCCGCGAAGTTCTGTGGGTTGCTGGGATCGACAAACCGAACCTTGATTCCGTACTTGGGCAGTGTGTAGTGAAATAGGTTGTAGGTGCCACCGTAAAGCGAGTTCGACGACACGATCTCATCGCCAGCCTCCGCAATTGTCGTGATCGCCAACGTTTCCGCCGCTTGCCCGCTCGCTGCCGCTACTGCATGAGTGCCGCCTTCAAGCTTTGCAATACGCTCTTCGAACACCGCAGTTGTCGGGTTCATGATGCGGGTGTAAATGTTCCCAAACTCTTGTAGACCAAACAACCGCGCGGCGTGGGCCGTATCGTCAAACACGTAGCTCGTCGTTTGATAGATCGGAACGGCCCGCGACTTCGTCGTCGGATCGACGCTTTGCCCCGCATGAAGGGCGAGTGTTTCAAAGCTATAGGGCACTTGGGTCTGCGTATCGCTCATAGTGAAACTATTCTGAATCGCGCAATTGATCGACTAACTAGAGTTTCTTCCGCGCAGTTAGCTTGTTCGCCATTTCTCCCGATTCACCTCACAAACATTGTTGGTTCAAGCTTCCCAGTGATTCTCGAGGAATCCCTCCGAACGCATCACTCCACCACTCCTCTACTCCAACACTCCGCAGCCGAAGGCTGCCTTGCCCCCGGCCGACCCTAACCCAGTTCAATTGAACGAATCCACATGACCCACGTGTCGAACTTGTGGCCAGGAACGATGAGTCGGTAATTGCCGTCCCCCTGATCGGTCAGGATCGCCTTCGAAGCCTTAAGGTCAGCAAAGGACAGCGTCTTTCGATAGTCGTCCGCACAGCTAAAGGTGGCGCTCGTCCAGCCGGACTGTTTCAACAAATCGAGAACCGGTACGCCCTTATATGTCCGAAGAACGCCGCCGTGGTCCTTGAGCTTGTAAACCACCTTCTGCGAGGCAGAAGCTAAAGGAAGGGGAAGCAGAAACTTCTTGTTCTGCCACGTGATCACGAGGCGGGTCGAAGGGCGTAAGGGGGACACGAATCCCGCCGCTTCGAGGTCGCCTTGGGCCTCCGAACTGAACACGAATTTCGAGAAATCCTTGGCTGCCTGCTTGTTTGGCGCCTCTGCCGGAATGACCAAGGGATACCGGGCGATCGTGTTGAGGTCATCCGGAATCGCCACTGTCTGGACTTCGTTCTTAGCCGAGACCGCATCGCTCACATAAACGATGCCCGCGTCCGCCTCCCCCAAGCGAATTTTAGACAGGACCGCTCTCACGTCGACCTCTTTGGACACCACATGCGAACGAACCGAAGAAAGCCAAACGTTGCCGTACAGCTTTGAGGCCTTGTCGAAGAAGATCTCGGAGTAGTGCCCCGCCGGTACCGCCTCAGCCGCCAACACGAGGGTTTTCACACTTGCCAGATCTCGAACGCTCCGAACTCCCGTGAGCCCCTTCCGAGTCACGATCTCCAGCCGATTCAGGGCAAAGACCCTCCAACTGTTCGGGTCGTATTTGATCTGACCAGCATTCTTGGCCGAAGCGCTCGCGAACACGTCCACCGGAGCTCCTTGATTGATCTGCCCCGCCAACTGCTGCGACCCACCGAAGTTCAAAACCACTTTGACTTTTGGATTAGCCGCCTCAAACCGTTGTGCAATTCGGTGAAATGCGTCGGTAAGCGAGGCTGCGGCGGAGACCGTCAAGGACTGCTGATCCGGCATTCTGCCCGGATGAGCGATGGCGAGGAGAAGGTAAGCGGTGAACATAGAATGAAGCCTCTAGCGCAGATCCGGTCGGGAAGAACCAACGGAATCTTACTTGGTCACGTCCACGATCCCGCTCCCACTCAGCGTCCAACGCACGCCTAGCTGTACGGTGCCACTTGGTCCTTTACTTCAACCCAGACCAGATCATCTCCAACTTGTCGCGTCACATAGAGCTTGCCCGAAAGCACCTTCACAACTTCGCCGCCAAGCTCGGTAAAAATAGGAACCCCATTCGACGGCCCCACGATGACGGGCACACCAAGCTTAATTTCCGCTCTAGAAGAATCAGCCATTAGACGCCAAGACTACCCACGCTTTGCGCCCCACTAGGCTCAAAGCACCACCCCGTTATCATGGGAGCGCATCTGATAGCTCAGGATTATAAATGACTCCGCTCTCTGCGATTGCATCCATTCGCAGAAGCTCGCGGAGACCATGAGGCACTTGCCAGACTGGGGATGAATGGAAGCGAGATCGCCCGCAATTTTGGGATTGGACGAAACCCTGTTCAGGGCTGCCGACAAGCACCGCAAAAGCAAACCTTCGGCAGAGGCTGAGCCCCTGACTCTAGGCTTCGATTCCTTCAATTTCGTCTGCCAATCCTTGATTGCCCGACGAAGAACTCCGACTCGCAAACACGACAATTGGTTGAACCCCCCAATAGGAAGTCGGAGGAAATGAACATTCTCACAGAGCTAACGGCCGCCCAAGGTTAACTTCAGTCCATGAGGACCTTACCGCCCGCAGTAACCGAGGAGCTGTGTCAACGCTACGAGGTCGCCCTCACTCACCATTCCACCCCTTCCGCGATGGCAACGGTCGAATTGGACGCCTCCTCCTCAATCTTCTCCAATCCCACCTCAGTCGCGTTGGTGATGACCACCCGGTCCATCCTCCACACATTGAGGGGAAGGCTTCGGACACGATTCATCCGTCGGGAACTGAGCTTTGCTGCGCATGGAACGGATTGCGACCCAGAGGAGGACCTCAATCATACGGAAAAGTTGCGGGATGGAAGGCAAAACCACTTGCGCGTGTAGCGTTTAGGCCATTTTTGGTGTTGAACCGAATAGGGGCTTATGCCTTCGCAGAATGGGTCGTTCACCGTCAAAGGATTTGGTTGCCGTTTTAGCCAGAGCGCTGACACGCATAGACCAAACGAACCAAACATTTGCAACCCGAACCTTGAAAACCGCATAGCGTTGCAACACACTTACTGCGAAACGAACCCAGATTCGTTTCCCATGGAGTCCGCCTCTCTGGACCGATCATTTGTACGTGGCCCCTGGCCGCATCGCCTCTCACTACGAAACGAACCCAGAATCACCCGTTCCGGACCCCATCACTCCAGTACTCCGCTACTCAATCACTCCGCGGCCTCTAGCCGCCCGCAGCCGCAGGCTGCCAAGCCTCGTCGCGAACGGAGTTACGGAGCACCCCGATCCCTTCAATCTCAATCTCCACGACGTCTCCTTCCACCAGCCACCTCGGAGGAGTTCGAGCCATCCCCACGCCATGGGGTGTTCCGGTAAGGACGAGCGTGCCCGCCTTGAGCGTCGTGCTTCCGCTGAGAAACTCGATTAGACTCGGAATGTCGAAGATCAGGTCGTCGGTGCTCCAGTCCTGAAGCGTCTCGCCATTGACCCTTGTCGAGATTCGTAAACGGTCATAGTTCGGGAGTTCGTCGGTGGTCACCAGGTAGGGGCCAACCGGACAGAATGTGTCGAAAGACTTGGACCGGCTCCATTGCCCCCCGCCCCACTCCTTTTGCCAATCGCGCGCGCTCACATCGTTCGCCGCCGTGAATCCTAGAACGTAGTCCAAGGCGTCCTCCCGGGACACGTTCTTGGCGTCCTTGGAGATGACAAACCCGAGCTCGCACTCGTAATCAACCTTGTCACTCCGGAGTTTCCGCGGCAACTCAATGACATCCTCCGGACCAATGAGCGAATTCAAACCTTTACTGAACACCACCGGAAACGCAGGAATCCGCGCCCCGGTCTCCTCGGCGTGCTTTCGATAGTTGAGCCCGATCGCGATGATCGCCGGCGGATCCACCGGGGCCAAAAGCCGTCCCTCCACGACAACCGAAGTCGCAAACGGTTTCCCTTCCCGCCATTCAAGCAACTGGAACTCATGTTCGGAAACCGCGGCCCACACAGGACCTTCGGATGTGGCAAGTCGTGCAATCTTCATGAAGTGGAGTGAATTCCTTCACGACCATTTTGACTCTAAATTGAGGTGGCAGAGAGCGGAATTTCGCAGTCGCTAAGTTCAAAGACAAGCCGAACTTTCTATCTCCAGACCTCCAACCGCCAACCTCAAACCGCTAACCTCCCTCCAACTTTCCGAGGATCGACCCTGCAAAGTACGATTTCTTCACACTTGACCTCAGATTTTTGCACTGACGGGCGATACAATAGACGGGCTCCAGGGTAACCAAAGGGCGACTTAAACGCATCATGGCAAACGGATCAGCTTCAAATGCATCGCATGAGCGGCTGAAAGTGCGTCTCCTTGGCACGATCGGTATCAGCCCAAATGCTGGGGGCGCCCTCACTCGCGGCGCTAGAGAAGTGCTTGCCTACCTAGTACTAAACGGATCATCCCGACGTTCGAAATTGGCCGCTGCCGCTTGGCCGGAAGTAGAAGAGTCCCAAGCCTTGTTCTACTTGCGCAGAGCCCTATCCGAACTGAGGAAGAACCTCGGTCAAGAGGCCGAGCGGTTACAGTCGCCTTCTCAGGCGATCATTGGGTTCGACCTAGAGGGCGTCGAGGTGGACCTCTTCCAGTTTCAAGAGGCCATCAAACGACAGGATTTCGACGGCGCATTTGCCATGTATCAGGAAGAGATCTTGTCTGGGATCCAGTCAAGTTGGGCCGAAGAGCACAAAGAGGCCATCGAATCGGAGTTCCGTCGTCAGCTCATGCAAGCCGGGCACTTAGCCGCTGGCATGGGAGATTCAGCCCGAGCAATGGAGCTATGGCGAAGATCGATTCAGATAAAGCCAACCGACGAATCGGCTTGGCAGACACTCATTCGCACCCAGGTTAGGGAAGGGAACATCGCCGAAGCGAAGGCCACCTTGGCCGAGTGCGAGGCCGTGATGCGACGAAAGCTCGCTCGGGGAGTCAGCACCCGAACCCGATCACTCGTCGATAATCTATCGCCGGCATCGACTCTCGACCTCGGCCCGCTCCCTCCCGCGCTCGGCGAAATGGTGGGCCGCCAAGACTTGGTCGCCGACGTCTTGGCCGACCTTGGCCAGCGGTCCCTAGTGACTCTCACCGGAGTGGGTGGGGTAGGAAAGACCAGGCTTGCGCTAGAAGTCGCCCGGCGGTCTAAGTCGCAGTTTCCCGACGGCGTCTGTTTCGTGGAATTGGCCCCCCTGAGCGAGGACCGAGTGACCGACGAAATCGCCAAACTTCTCGGCTTTCGGTCTCAAGGTGGCGCGCCATGGAGGGTGGCGTTGCAAGCGCTGGGTAACCGAAAACTGTTGTTGATTCTCGACAATGCAGAGCATGTGATGCCTCAGGTCAGCCGAGCCGTTGAAGAGTTTCTGACCTACGTTCCCCAGTCGAGCGTTCTCGTCACCAGTCGAATTCCCATCGGACTGGCGAATGAAGTGCGAAAGCGGATGCCGTCGCTGCACCCTTCCACGGCCTACGCCCTTTTTTGCCAGCGCGCCCGAGCCGCCCACAGTTCGTTCCAGCCGAGTGAGGCAGCCGAACGACTCTGCGCCCTCCTAGACGGTATTCCGTTGGCGATCGAACTCACTGCCGCCCATGCCGGCAACGTTCCCATTCACGAACTTTCGGAGGAGTTTGCTCGCGACCTAGCTCTTGATTCCCCCGGACACCAAAGGGCTGGACGCCACGAGACGATGCGGGCCGCGATCCTCGCCAGCATCCAAGCAATCCCCGAAGACTTGAAGAACCAGTTCATCAGGCTATCGGTCTTCGCCGGTGGCTTCACCCTGGATGCTGCCCAATCGGTCGCGAACCTCACTCCCTCCAAGCTGGGCACGCTCACTGACCGGTCGCTCATGGAGTTCGATGGGGCACGTTACCGAATTCTGGAGCCTGTTCGCCAACTCGGTCGGGAACTGCTGGTAGAGGCGGGCCATGAAGGCGAGGCTCTCGAAAAAATGATCGCCCACTTCGCCGAGAAGGCGATTCGTCTGTTCGATGGCCCATTTCTCTACGATCGGAATCCCGAGCTGTTTAGCAAGTTGAGAGCGGCGTGGACTCCCGACGACCCTAACCTGAGGCTGTGTCTTGACGTCCTTCGCTCGCGCGGGGAGGAGTATTCGGATCGCTCGATGGCCATTTGGCTCCAACGAATCTGGCTCCGCGTCATCGATCACAGCGATGAAGAGGCGCGTGCTTGGCTTCCCCGTCTGGAAGCCAAGGCTGAACCTTTCACCAGTCGCACCGAGGCCTGGTGGTGGTTTACAGTGGGGACTTATTCGGGATGGAACGATGAACTGGTACGAGGCCCAGACCTGCTTCGCCGCACGGCAGCGCGTTGTGAGGAGCTGGGGTATCGAGACATTTACGCGGAGATCGCGGCGGCGATGCTCATCCGAACCCTGATCGACCCTCGAACCGGCGTCGTGCGGATGGGATCCGAACTGGCGGTAGAACTGTTTCAAGAGCTCGGGCAGGAAGAGCAGTATCTGTATGCTCTCACCGAGTACGCGGAGCGGCTTCACTATCTGGGATCGCTGGACGAAGCTTACGAGATTGTAGAACGCGTGGAAAGGGCATCGCGAGCCAACAAGTTCCTCAGATCTCGAGCGGTGGCACTGAGAATCCTTTCTCGAAGGGAAACGACTCTAGAAGGGAAGCTCCGCCTGATGAACGAGGCAGTGACCCTCCAAAGGGGTCGTGGCCACTGGGCAGAGGTGCACACTCTTCGAGCGATCGCCCGGCTTCTTCGTCTCGAGGGTACGCCACAGGATGAGATCGCCGCTTGGCAAGACTGTCTCGAATGTGCCCACCGCATCGGCTACCGTGGTTCCGTCGCAGAAGCCCATCTCGATCTTGCCGACGCCTACCGGCGGGCTGGCATGTGTGTGGATGCTTGGCGAACCATCGCGACCGCGATTGAAATTATCGTCTCCTTGGGACGCCCAGTTTTCCTCAACCAAACCATTGCGATCCTTTCGGGCATGGCGCTGGAAATGGGAGATGCGTCCTGCGCGGCCGCTGCCTACGAATACGCCCGGCTCGCGCAGTCTCGCGGAGAGCTGGACCTCAATCACCGGGTGACCACCCATCTGACCACCGTGGAACAGTATCTCCGCTCCACCGCTCCACCTCCGGAGAATTCGGTTCGGTTCTCGACTCCCGACGACGTAATCCAATACGCTCAATCCCAATGGGCCTCCGCATACACCGCTTAGGCCGGCAGACGGTATTCGCTTCGCTCTTGACGGCGCAAAACGTGAACGACGATTCCCGTGCGGGTGCCTTGGTCGTACATTGAACGTAGCCTTCTCCAGTGAAAATCAACGGTGGCCTTGCTGACCCCCATCCTAACCGCGATCTCCTTGTCGGTGAGTCCATCCGCCGCGAAATGAATCACTTCGCGCAGACGGGGCGGGAGCTCCTTGGGGAGCGGTCTCGCCGACGATTCCGCGTTTACAGTTGCTTCCATCTCAATTCTCCTTTTATTAGAATTCAAAGGGGTCGGCCTGGGTCTCGACAAGCCGACTCTCTCGATGGATTCACTGTACAGGCATAGCCTGCCCAACGAGCGCCGAGGGAGGGGCTCAGAACTCATTTGATACGGTAGTGTCCTGCATTTGTAACAGGTACTGTAACGATCTGGGACCTTTAAGCCTCTGCAGTGATGTAATGTTGCAGATTAAAAGAATAGGTTGAAGAGGGCGTTTGGTTAAGCCGCTGCTGGCCGCATTAGCCCCCTCGCCCGCAGCGACGTGTCCTCCGAAGCTCGAAGAGCGAAGAGGAAGCGATGTGCGGGAGAGGGCCAAGTCGAACCTAAAATAGGCCATTACCAAGAGACAAAGTGGCTCTGATTTAGCCCTACCGGAATAGGTTGGCGAATTCAGATGAACTGGCAAGCCCCATGGTACGCGGCGTCAAGGCCGCCGCGCACCCCGTACCAACCGTCGTCTTCGAATCAAGAACGCTCCTAGTCCGGCGCCGAAGGCGATGAACCCACTTGGCTCCGGAGTAGGTGCTCCAGCTGAGTAATGCACGAAGAGGTCGTGATGACCGTAGAGGTCCTGCTCGATGACCGAGAAGGCGCCGGTTCCGTAAGGGTTTTTGAACCCACTTGCATCGAGCGAGATTGTCGCCGCGTCGAAGCCGTTTAGGTTCCCGGAGACGTCGGCGAAGAGCCAATTGTAACTTTGAGTCAGATCAAAGTGCGCGGCGGTACCCGAAAGACCTGAGTTAACGTCAAGGCTGTCGAGCAGGATATTGAATTTGGTCGATGGGTTCGTTCCGGCGTTGATCGTCAGGTCGCCAGCGATCACGTTCTCACCCCAGTTGTTACCAACAACGCCCGTTGCATCGTTGATCTCAAAAAGGAAGTTGCTCCCCCCATTCCAAGTCGAAGAGCCGCTGGTCAAGATGCCTGGGCTATTTCCGGGGTGAACGGTTCCTCCGGCATTCAGTACATATCCAGCCGTATAGACTCCAGCGCCTCGAAGAGTTCCTCCGTTGTTCACATCCACTGTGAGCCCGTTCACGATTCCGTTGTCCATAAACGTCCCGCCGTTCAGTTCAACCGTCGCTCCGATCACTCCTGTCCCAGCCTGGAGGGTCCCACCTGGCTGCGCCTCGGACCCCAATAGAATCGAACCCCCGGCGCCCACGATCAGGCTCGGGGAGTCGACAATTGCGGTCCCGGTTGGGGTGACGGATAGCGAGCCGTCAATCTCCGTGCCGTTAAGATGGGTGGTGCCGGCCACCTGAAGCTGGGCGCCCGACGAGATTCGTCCGCCGTTCATCGTGAGGTCTCCTTCGAGCCCGCCGTTGACCGTCACGTTCGTCAGCGACAGCTGACCAAGCGACGTGAGCGTTGCTTCATGCGAGATCGTGGTCCCGTCGAACGACGCCGAGCCGATCACCAAGTGGCTTCCGATTCCCGTCAAGGTTCCTCCGGTTATTCGGTTGCCGTTCGTGTACTCAATGACTGAATTTTCGCTCGCGTTCAGATTCCCGGTGACGTTGAATTTTGATCCCCCCAAGAGAAGTACCGATCCACCATTCGCGCTGGCATCACGAAGCTTAGTCGGGATCAAATTGCTCAGGTTGAGTATTCGTAGCGAGCCACCATCCACAATCAAGCTCGCGAATCGTTGCGCGGAGCCGGTGATCTCGCTAACCCCGCTACCCACCTTTCGGATGCTTCCTCCGACCGAATCAGCGCCATCGAAGGTTGCATTGATGTCATTACCCCAGTTGTTCATTCCCAGCGTGAGTGCAACACCACCTGTTGGGTCTGAAAGCTCAAATACCGTTTGAGGTTGGACCTCAAGAAGACCGGTGGAAAGTGAGCTTTGAATCACGTCGATCAGTGACGTGTGGTTCAGAACGCTCGCATCGGCAAGGCTCAACGACGAACCACCGGTCAGGTCGAGACTAAAGGTCGAGGAAAGTGAATCATCAATCGAATCCGCGCTAACATTTGAGCCTTCGGACACCTGCATCACGCTATCTCCCGAGAACCGAATCTGACCATTGACGTTGAGAGTTCCGCCGTTGCTCACGTGAAGTGCTAAGCTGCCTGCCGTGAACGCGGTCGAACCAATCGTGTCGAACGTCGCGCTGGAACCAAGACCGTCAATGGTGAGATAAGTGGTGTCCGAGTTGTTTCGACCCAAAATCGCATCCCCGGCCACGAGCGTTCCCCCTTTGTCAATCGTAATGTCGTGTTCGTATGGGTTTAAACTATTCCCAGGGTTCCCAGCCAACAGCGAACTCGCACGAAGGATGGAGCCTGATCCTTCAACGAGCACCGTGCGAAGAGAAGAGTTATCAACCAGTTGAAGGCTCGCAGTGTCGAGTTCTCCTCCGTTTAGGACGCTGAGCGAAACGTTTTGTCCCGCGCCTCTCATGTAGAGGGCGCCCCCGTCGTTAAATACAGTGCCCGCTCCAGAAACCGTGATCGACGAGCCGGGGAGCTTGACGCCCATGTAGATAGGGGCGGCAGGAGCGATGTTCAACTTGGTTCCTCCGTTCACCAAGAGGGATCCATCGTCGATGGTGAGTCCCGTGTCCACCGAGGTGTGGGTGCCGGTAAGTATCAAGGAGCCCTCAATCGCCGACAAGGAACCTAGCTGCTGAATTCCGCCTTGGATCGTAAGCTGGCCCCCCGCGTTGTGTTTGCCGACGATCAGGCCGGACTGACTATCCCCTAAAGTGCCCGCGGCATAGATGTTTCCGGTGAAAGTCGTAGACTCACCCTTCGCCGTAGCCACGAGAACGCCATCGTTCAGGTAGATGGAACCTCCTCCCGAAAGAGACCCAACCGTTTGCGTGGACAGGGCTTCGAACCGCAAAGTACTTCCAGCGTCCAGGATCAAGTCGCTCGTCGCGCTCGTCGCGTTAGAGTTAAATGTTCTGATGGCGGTGCCGGCCTTTGCCTCGGTTGTGCCGGAGTTGGTGTTACTTCCGTAAAATCCCACGACGAATGGGTCGCCGGTTGGGTCAGGGGTGGAAAGGGCGCCTTGGATGATCAGGTCTCCGGATCCAGAGATGCCTCCAAAGTCAAAGGAGTCAGGGTCCGACGTCAATAAGTTCGCGAGATGGTTGACGTATCCCACCTTGTGTTGACCGGGCGCCAAGACAAGGTTGTGGGGAATGGTGACGTCCTGCGAGTTGTTTGCTCCGGTGGCATCGGTCGTTCCCTCGTAGGTGATGTCGCCTGTCAACGTGAGCGGAGCCAAAATGTTGATGCACGAGTTGTGATTCTCGCCGATTGGCGTGATGCCATCACCAAAGATCAGATTCCCGACCGACGTCGGGGCATTGATTACCGTCATTCCGTCAACGATCTGCAGCGTGGTACTCGGGCGAATAGCCGTCCCGCTGAGTAGCACTAAGAACGCACTGTTCTCCACTACCTTTGCCAAGTCGTTGTTTCCGGCCAGGTTCAAATAAGTGTTATTCGACGCCTCTAGCGTTCCTGACCCGGTAATGAATCCATCCCACGCGGAGGTGGCGCCATTTCCTGATATATTGAGCGTCGCCGTGCCGAGATTGATCTTTCCGAAGCCATTCAAGATCGCAATGGACTGATCGAAATTTCCGGCGACGACTCCTTCGGCACTGACAGAAGGAGCCAGATCCAATGTTCCGTTCAAGCCGATGTCGACGAAATCCAGCGGATCGGACTGATGTTGTCGGTCGAAATTAAACGTTCCTGAATTGACGTCCAAGTGCTGAAACGGGGACATGGACCCCGTGAACGCGACCTTGAACTGATTCGAATCGTTTATGTAAATGCCATTAACCGTGAATTTTGCCGTTCCCAGCAGGCTTCCACCAATCACGACGTCGTAGGGATTGGCGCCCAGTCCAATACTGTTGATCGAAGTCGCCCCGGTTGCGATGTTCGCATCGATGTGAGCAGTCCCCTTGCCTCGGTAGGTGATCGAAGTATTTGGCCCAATCAACCCAGCTCCGGTTGAATCGATAATGTCCCCAATGGGTTCGGTCCCACCGACTCCCAAATAGATTTCGGTGAAGGCCGCGATACTTTGATTCAGGTCAACGGTTCCTCCGTCCATGACAAGTGCGGGACCGGAGACCGAAGGCTGCCCGAACTTGAGCGTTCCCTCTTTTGCCGTGATTGAGTTCAGGCTCAGAGAAACCGGTTGGAACGTTTCCGTGCCAGAGCCAATCTTCACGACAGAATCACCCACGATCGCTCCCGTGAATAATCCACTATGTCCCCCGTTCCCGAGGGTGAGCGTGTCGGGTCCTACTTCGACAAATCCGCCACCATTGAGTCCGCCGATCGTTTGATTGTGAGCGTCGGCAATATAGGCAAGGAAAAGTCCCCCATTCGGGTTTACCGTCACATCCGTCGTGGTCGATAGGGCATTGTCGGTCCCCAGAATCACATAGGCGTTGTTGATGATCGTAGGCCCAGTGTAAGTGCTATTACCGTTCAGCTTTACCATCAAGGTTTCCGCGACTGCGGAATCGAACGTCAATCCTCCGGCTCCTGAAATGGGGTTGTCAAGGATGACGTTGGCATAGGGACCCGAGTTGAGTGGGTTGACCATCGTCAGCGTATGCTGCCCCGAGGTGAGTTCCAAGTTGCCCGCGAACTCGATGCTGGGGGTTGAACCATCGGCTGCGCCGATGGCATTCAGGTTCCCAGCCACGGTCATGGTCCCGTTGAGGATGTTGCCAGACGTGTAACCGTAAGTCAGTTCACCGAAGTTGACGTTGTTGACGGTTTGGGAATGTCCCTGCATGTCCAGCGTCCCACCGTAGAAAGTCATGTCCCCGGTACCAAGTGCGCCACTGTGGAGCATCTGGATCGTTCCCGATTCGAGAACACTGCCTCCCGTATAGGTGTTGGCAGTCGTGCCTCCCAGTTTGAGGACATTGCCATTGAAAACCAAAGATCCTGCCCCCGAGACCAGGCCGTTAAGTGTCAGCTTCGAGGCGTCGTCTCCACCTCCGGCCGCGACCCGCAATGGTCCGCCCAACCCATCGGCGCCAAGAATCAGATGACCCGAGACAATGGAGTCCCCGCCGAAATCGGTGAGCGTTCCACCACTTGCAAAGCCGAGAGTTCCGCCGGTGAGATTCCAACTGCCGTAGAACAGGGAGAGGGATTTTAGGTCTAATTCTCCGGCGAAGTTGTTCGTGGTTTGATAGCCACCGCCCGAGAAGTTAAGGTTCGTGTCGAAACCTCCGATAGGGGCGAAACCTCCCCAATTGAGGGCGTCAAGCCAAAAACCGTTTCCGCCAGTCCAAGTGTAGGTTTGCGCACTCGATAGCGTGCTGCCCGCGAATACCGTCAGAAGCGCTAGCTTCTTCATCGAACCCAAAACCTGTTTCTTTGCCTTCATCCCGTGCATCTCCGTCGCGCGTAAATCGAGGAGGAATTGGCGCAGATTTGGCGCGGTTCACCCCGAATTGATCGGAGTATGTGGGTTCGGGATTCAAGAAACTAGCTACGCTTAGTTGTAGCGGGCGGGGTAGCCACCCTCATAGAGTGCCGCGCCGCGGCTCAAGCGACCGTGTTGCACAAGGCGCCGATCGGGGGTATCTGGATCTCGATTCGATCGCCGCTTGCCAGCGTAAACGAGTCGGGCGGAACGATTCCGGTGCCCGTCATGAGGAGCGCTCCATGGGGAAAACTGAGTTCGCGGAAGAGGTAGCCGGCAAGTTCCTCGAACGGTCTTTTGATCCGGTCGATCGAGACACGGTCCTCGAATACGAGGCCGCCTGATCGGAGAATCCTGATCGATATTTCCGTCGTGGTCGGGAGCGGATCGTCGGTCACAAAGAGGCATGGCCCGATAGCGCAGGAGCCGTTGTAGGTCTTAGCTTGAGGAAGATACAGTGGGTTTTCGCCCTCGATATCTCGGGAACTCATGTCGTTGCCGATAGTAAAGCCCTGGATTCTCCCTTTCGGGGAGAGGACAAGAACCAATTCAGGCTCGGGGACGCTCCACGTCGCGTCGCCCCGCAAGCGGACATGTTGCTCATGTCCGACGACTCGGTGGCCAGCCGACTTGAAGAACAGCTCTGGGCGATCCGCACTGTAAACTCGGTCGTAGAAATCGCCTCCACCTGCACTTTTGGACTCCTCCATTCGAGCCTCCCGGCTCCGGAGATAGGTCACACCAGCAGCCCAGACTTCCTGGCTGACGACCGGAGGAAGCAACTCGCCATAGGACTCGACGAACTCAAAGGCACTGGATCGTAAGACGTCTCGAAGAGAGTCAGCGAGATTCTCTTGCGACAACAGGTCGTCCCAAGATGACGAAATTAATCCGTAGCTACCGTCTTCAAGCGAGAGGAGGGGGCCAACATTCGTTCGGAAAAGCTTCATTGTGATCCGGAGGATTTCGCCGCTTCATAAAGACCCAGATTGTCGGGGCGATTCACCAAGCGCCGAGGTTTGTTCGGGGCGAGTATATCCTTGCGAATTCAATGGACGCTGGTTTCAGTCACCGAAGTTGCAGTTTGCAGCAAACATGAGCCGGGCACAATCCAGTAACGTTTTGCACGCTGGCTCCCTACCGTAATGAGATGCCTGAATCCTGCTCAACTTGGGAGCGGCACTCTTTAAACCGGAATTATCGGCGACCTGCTTAAAAAACTAGATATGTTTCCTTGCTCTGAAATAGGCTGGGTCCATTGGCTACTCTTCGTAAGTGGTTCGGTATAATTTGGTTGGATCAAAGTTGACCACTAGGTAAGGACATTGAGATGTCCCTAGTCACGGACATTGAGTCGTCCGCCTTCAGCACGGGAACAGTGCGGCAAACGACCCGGAGGTCAATATGATCGCAAACGTACGCCAGTGGGATACCACGGCCCTTCCTCGCCTTGCAAAGCGAGCGATGAACGCGTTCAAATCAACGAGCGTCTCTGCTACGGAAGCAGGAGAAGCCAAGCAAAAGGAAGGCTTTTTTGAAGCCTACGAGAAAATGATGGAGTCTCAGGCCATCTTAATGCTCGGTATCCAAAATAACCGCTGGTGAGGAAAGAAAGGTCGGCCCAATCGGGCCGACCGCCTCAGCAGAATCATGGCTTACATCCACAAACCCTTTCGCGGGCAGGGTCTCGGAAGCAAGAACTTTGCGAACGACCATTCGGAAACTGCCAACCGCAGTAACCAAGACTCCCATGTCCCATTGGCTAGGTGGATTCTGGTTTGGCTAACCTGCCGTTACTCGCCAGGTCAGAGGTTGATGAATTCGTGTCACACGAAACCAAACCTTTTAACAAATCCAGAACCTTGTAGAGTAGATGAGACGTCCAAAAGACAGACACATCGACTAGGGCCTGGAGCCCAAAAAAACGCCGCACCTGTCCTTGAGCCAACCGTTATTTCGGTTCAGTCAAGGTCGCGGGCAACTTACTCTATTGACGCTGGGTGTGCGTCATTGACACGCAGTTTGTTAGTGTTCTGTACGCTAGTTTTCGGGGAGGGCCATTGGACCTACCGAGGAACCGAAAGAACACCAGTCTTGTCTCTTAGATATGTCGGAGAATTAGTGGTCAACGGATGACCGCGATCACGACGGAATTGCTTTGGAGGGGCGCTGAAAGGATGTCAACAAGTAACTACTATCTAGAACCGAAGGAAGAAGCCCGATTCAACGAGCTTATGCAAGCCACGTACCGAAAGGTTTTTAACATGGCTTTCAGGCTTGCTGGAAACCGAAGCGATGCAGAGGACCTCACGCAGGAGGCATTCTTCCGCGCCTATCGTTCGTTCGCCGATTACGAGGGTGACCGACCGTTCGAGAACTGGATCTTCCGAATTGTGACGAGACTCTTTTTGGATCTGCTCCGAAGCCGTCGTCGACGAGTCAAGTCGGTCTCGTATGACACGCCTCTTCAGAGCGGTGGCGACGAGAATCTGTTTTTCGACATGCCTGATGGATCGCCGAATCCCGAGCAGTTCATGCTCGAAGGATCGTTCAGCGAAGACCTCCAGAAGGCGATGAACAGTCTTACGGCTGAGCAGAGACTGTTGGTGACACTGGCCGACGTAGAAGGCGTTCCTTACAAGGATATTGCTGACATGATGGGCAAGCCGGTAGGAACGATTCGCAGCCGACTGCATCGGACGCACAAGCTGATTCGGTCGCGACTGGAGCAGTTGAAAAGGGAACCCCAAGTTCTCGGCGCCAGCCGATCGCTGAAGTTGGCGAACGCACTCCGACTAAAGACCGGCGAAGCGTAAGCACAAAACTTGAGGGGCCGGTGGATGAACGAAGTTCCTTCCACCGGCCCTTTTCTTGTTTTTGGTGCAGCCGATCCCTCAATTCACCAAGTTCGTGAGTCCAGGCCACGGACTACTTGGTAAAACAGAAATGGACCGCTGACCGCCAACCCAGGCCTAGGTACTTTCTACTTCAAAACGGAACCGGCGGAATGCGATCGTGGCAAACACGGCCGCGAATGCCAGCAGGTATGCCGCGTCAAGAGCGCCCGCTGCGAAACCGTTTCCGCGCCAGGTCATTCCATCCAGGCCATCGACGGCCCAACGAACGGGAATAAAGAGCGAGATTGACTGGACCCAACCCGGCATGAGAAAGGTCGGAAACCATGCACCCCCGAGCATGGTCATGCTCAAAACGGCCAGAATCGTCAGCCCTCGGCTCTGCGCTTCAGTCTTACCTAACGCGGCAACGAACAGTCCAAAAGACGCCGCCATCAGCGACGCAGAAGCCATAACCACGAGCAGTCCCGGCCAACTTCCGTGGACGCGAATCCCAAAAGCGACCATACCGAACCCGATTACCGCGCAGATAATGAGCATGGCTCGCATTGCAGCACTGAGAAGCCTTCCAAGGATGAGCGTCTCGGAGGGCACTGGGGAAGCCCTTAACCGATTCCAAATTCCTAAACGACGCTCCCTCAGGATTCCCATCGCGCTCTCGATAGCCCAAAAGAGCAGACCCTGGACGCCCATTCCTGCAAAGGCGTGAGCGACGCCACTCCAAGACTGGGCTTGCTGAGCAGTCTCTTTGACAACCGTAATGTCAAAAGGCGGTTTTCCTTCGCCACCGGTGATGGCACTCATGGTGGATTGAATGACGATCCCGCGAATGGCCTGCGCTTCCACACCGTGAGAAGGGTCGATGAGAGCCTTCAACTCACCGCCTGGTCCGCCCAGGAGCGCACTGCTGGCGGCCTGTCCAAAGCCTTTCGGGTAGACGATGGCGATCCCCGATCGGCCGGAGCGAATCGCACTTTCGGCAGCTCCTATTTCAGATTCGCTTACCGTGACGGAGCCATTTCCCTTGAGTTTTGCAATGGCAGCGCTGGAAACGCTACTGTGGTCTTGGTCGACAACGAGGAGCGGGATTTTCGCGTTTGAAGAATCGGAATTGGCATTTCCGAAAAGCGTTCCCATAAATGATGCGATCGCGATCGGGACGGCGAATGAAATGAGGAGCGCTCTTCGGTCTGCCGTAAATTGTCGAAGATCCTTGCGAACGAGTTCCCAGAGCAGGTTCAACATATTCAGTCTCGTAGGTTCCGTCCGGTTAGGTGAAGGAAGACGGCCTCCAAGCTCGCCTCTTGGCTTCGAACGCCGACAAAGCGAATCCCCTGAGATTGAAGCCACCCGATCAGCTTAGGAAGATCGCGATTGAGGTCAGACATCTCAGCCTCCAAACGGTCCCCATCGCGACTCAACTTTACAGGCGGGTCCGCCGACAGAGGAGGGGAGCCCTCTTCCAACTCGACCAAGACCAAATGGTCTGTTGGTAAGAGCTTCGAGATCGCGGCAATCGAGTCGCACGCGATGACCTTCCCATGATCCATTACCGCCACGTGATCGCAGAGTCGTTCGACTTCCTCCATGTAGTGCGTCGTGTAAAGGATCGTCGTGCCTTCCGAGCGGAGTGCCTCGAGAGTCTCAAAAATCGAATTTCGGCTCTGTGGGTCGACGCCGACGGTAGGTTCATCGAGGACAAGCAGGCAGGGATTGTGAAGCAATGCCACCGCCATGTTCAGCCGCCTCTTCATCCCTCCGGAGTAAGTTCTGGAAGGGTCTCTTGCCCGATCGGTAAGCCCGACAATTTCCAAAACTCGCTCCGTGGCCGTTTTGAGGCTCGAACCGGTAACGTCACAAAGCGCCCCGAAGAATCTGAGATTGTCGTATGCGTTCAGATCTTCGTAGATCGCCATCTCCTGGGGGACGAAGCCGATGTTTCTCTTGGCGGCGTACCCTCGAAGCCAGACTTTTTGGCCATTCAGAGCGACCTCACCTGAATCTGGATCGAGGCACCCAACGATCATCGAGATCGTCGTTGTCTTTCCCGCTCCATTTGGCCCCAGAAGTCCAAAACAGCTTCCTTTGGGGACTTCAAAACTTACGCCAGCCACGGCTTCGAGTGCGCCGAAGCTCTTGCGGACATCCCTGAGGGATAACATTCCCGGAGAATACACGTTGCCGTGCGGTTTGCTGAGTCCTTCGCCAGCGCGTTGCGCAGTCAAATGGGCGCCGTGGAAGCACGAATCAGAAGCTCGGTGTGAAACGTTTGGCTCTCGGGGCGTTGCTGTGTTTCCACATACTGGACGACGGCAGACATCGCGGCGGCTCCAATCTGATCCAAAGGCTGTCCTATCGTGGTGATGGCTGGCGCAACGGCTGAACTGATCGGAGAGTTATCAAAACCAATGATGCTGAGGTCCTGAGGGACTCTGACGCCGCACTCCCAGGCGGCGCGAACCAACCCGAGTGCGCTGTCATCGTTTGCGCAGAAGACGGCGGTTGGCCGCTCCGGCTGCTTTAGGAGTTTCATACCAGCCGTGTATCCGCCTTCGCATAGGAACGAACCTTCTAGTATCCAGCTTTCCACCGCGGGAAGGAGGTGGTAGGCCAGTGCTGACCGAAACGCGACGAGTCGATCTTGGCCGTCCGAGATGCGGAGGTCGCCAGCGATGTGACCGATTTTTCGATGTCCAATTTGCACGAGATAGTCGATTGCTTGCCGCACCCCGCCCGAGTTATCGCAACCGAAGTGAGCGGCATTCCGTCGTTCATCTGAGGTGACCACGAACGGGATCTGACCGGCTAGCTGTTCCATTGCTTGGGAATCGATGCGAGGCGCCAGCAGGATGAGGCCGTCGGCACGTCCGTCGAGCAGCGTATTCACAAACTCGTTTGCTCGCTCGGCGTCGTACCTCGTGTAGATCAAAACGTCGTGTTCAAGGATCTCGGCGGTGTTTAGAATTCCGTTGAGAAGTCCCTGAAAGTACGGCGTCACCGCGAGGTTAATGGATGCCTCAGTTGGAACAACACCGATCGTGTGGCTTCGACGCGTAACCAGCGACCGTGCGATTCGGTTGGGTCGGTAGTTGAGCTCGCGGGCGACGGCAAGAACTTTCTCACGGATCTCTTCGGGTACAGGTCGCGGCCCGTTATTGAGCGCGTAGCTCACCGTGCTCACAGAGATGTTCAGTCTCTTCGCAATGTCCTTTATCGTAGCCGCCATCTGTAGAGAGACAGTGTGGGCCAAATTTACGGAGAATGACGTGAGCGGGCCGAAATAGGAAATAAACATATGTTATTGCCTTAGATTCCGTCGATTGCTTGCGAAGCCGAGAGTGGAAGCTCCTCACTGGCGGGGCGGAACGAAAGCTAGATCCCCACGAGCCTTGTCAGAATACTGGCTAGCTTCGTCGTAGGCCCAAAGGGCATTAGGACGATCGAAGTGACGCAGCCACTCGATCCGCAAACCGTTCTTCATCGTGGTTTGTTTCCACATAAGCATTTTCTTCGTCGAACTTGGCCGAAATCGGATTGGCTCCTGGGACCTCGATACAACGAACCCACCCGTCGCGTGCCATCGCTTCCAAGGTCTGAATCAATTGGCCGTGGAAGTGGCTGTCGTATTGGACCCCTTTTTGAGCGATCTTACGAGCGATGTTGGTGACGGCAACGTCCAGTCTTGGAGACATCAGCAGAGCTTCGGTAAGAACGCCGAAAAGACCTGCCATCGGCAAAGTCTTGCTGCCTCGGCGATATGCCTTTACTGCAATCACGCCACCGTTTTGATAGACGGGAACCTTGATGCGTGTGGCTCCTTCCAAGGCGAGAGGAAATCCACTGAAACCATGAATGACGCTGTCGGAAGCCGTTTTTGTGAACTTTGAGGCGAGTTGGTGAAGGCTGTCAATGCGAAAGCCAGCGATTCCTCCGACCTCCATATCGTCTTCCACAAAGCCGCCGGTACCGAGCCACCTAAAGGCGGCATTCGCGTCTAGATCGAGTCCAGCATCCTTAGCGATTTCTCGGGTGTATTCCTTAAGCTCGTCGAAGTGAGTGTTCGCGGTATACCAGTAGTCGGCGAATCGAATGTGCTGATAAATCTTTCGGCGATTTCGTTCCGAGTAGGCTTCGAAGAGCCACTGTTTGTCGGTTCCTCGATTCATTTCGAGAATCGTCAGCGCGGCCTCTTTTGCCGAAACATGGGTTAGAGTCAGACCAGCGGCAAGGATGGGGTCTGCGAAGCCGGCCGCCTCACCCACTAAAATCCAGTTTTCGCCGGTAAGTCTCTCTGCCACAAACGACCAGTCCTTCGTCGTTTGCAGAATTTCCTCTCGAGTTGCCTCGGCGAGGAGCGACGAGATTCTCGGGTCGTCGGCAATCGCCTTGAGATACAGTTCCTCAGGTCGTAAGCCAGACTTCTTATAGTATTCGGCCGGGCACACCAGACCAATCGAGGTTCGGGTTTCGCTGATCGGAATGAACCATAACCAGCCGTAACCCACGGACATGACCTGAACGCGAGTTCCGCCGACGCCAAGGCTCACCGCCCATTCCGTGTTCTGCCAATAGTCGTAAATCGCGATGTTTTTGAGTTTGCTGGGCTCTTCGATGGGAACACCCATCGCACGACGAAGGAAGCCCGAATGCCCGGAGCCATCGATATAGGTCTTGGCCTCGACAGTATCGCCATTGGCTAACACCAAGCCGTCAATTCGATCGCCTTCCTTCTTAACTTCCCTTACCGCGCAGTCTTCTTGCACCTCGCAACCGAGCTCACGAGCATGATCGAGGAGGATCTTGTCGTACACCGCCCGGTCGACTTGAAACGCGGTCTCGCGACGTTGACCTTCATATTTTGCCGGGCGTGGTTCGTCCTGAAACTCGCCATGCGGTAGGAAATTGAAATCCCAAAGGTCGTCTGTGCTTCCCCAACGATAGGTCGCACCTATCTTGACAGGGAATCCAGCGGCCTCAATTTTATCCCAGACCCCGATTTCATTGAGGACGGAGGAGATGATCGGAAGTTGGCTTTCGCCGACATGTTCGCGAGGGAAGATGTCCCTCTCGAAAATTCCCACCTTAAGATTTGGGTCGTGGAGCTTTAAGAAGCTGCCGCAGGTCGAACCGCCAGGCCCCCCTCCGATCACTACAACGTCGTAGACGAAATGACTCATGAGACTACTGAATTCGTGAAAAGGTTAGTTGCCCTTGGGTGCGGGAGGAAGCGAGCCGCTGACCTGCTTTTTGGCCGCATCTGGCATGTTGGGGTTTTGATCTGCAGCGGTGGGTGGCTTCGTTTGCTGAGCCGCTGAGATCGGCGCCTGAGTGTCACCAGACTTGTCAGGATTGCAGCCGCAGATAGTGAGTCCAACGACGGCGAGAAGGATTGCAGAGAGTACTTTCATTATCTTTATGTTTGGAAGGTCCCCCCAAGCAAAACTTGGGGGGAACGCTATGGCAGCTTACTTGTATTCGGGGAACAGATTCGCCGCAACGACCTGACGATCTGCCTGCGTGAAGTTTCCTGCGTGACCGGTGCCGGAAGCGAGCTCGTACTGGTCACCCCAGTCTGAGCCAGCCGCGTTGGTCAGTTGAAGCGTCTGCGTGAACGCCTTGGCCTTTGCATGTCCGTCCGTCCAGACGAACGTGATCTGCTTGCCGACAGCATGGATCGGGCCATTGCCTTGGGCAGGACAGACCACGCTCGAAATGTTGCCGCTGCTGTCGGAGGTGTATGGGCACCAGTAGTTGTCGGTCAGCGCATTGACGCCGCCCCAAGCGCCAGTAGGACCGTACGATCCGAAGAAGAATCGAAGGTCATTGTAGCGAGCTCGGCTACCCACGAGTTCGATCGTGCCAGAAGGATCGTCGACCGAGTTGAGCGAATCGAGACCGCCGGGAAGGCCGCCTTGGCAGTTAGGAGTGTGGGCGCCAGCGTTTGCGAATCCGATGATCGCGCTGTTGACCGCGTAGTTTGGCGAGTGCGCGGTGGCGATACCGCCGTTAGCAACCGAGGTTCCCTCAACGTGGTCGTATTGGTTCCCGGCAAATGGGTTCGACGGATCTCTGAGGATGTCGTTGCTCTTGTCGTAAGGAGCAACCGCGTCGCGCCATCCGTAGTACGTCGCCCAAGGACCGGAACAGTCGCTTGGAAATCCGAAGTAGGACTTCACCAGGGAGTCGTCGTAGTCGCCCTGGTAGATCTGCAATGCAAGACCGAGGTTCTTAGCATTGCTGAGAGCGACCGTCTTCTTCGCGGCAAGTTTGGCTTGTGCGAATACTGGGAATAGAATGGCGGCGAGAATGGCGATGATCGCGATGACGACCAGAAGTTCGATCAGAGTAAATGCTGTTGTTGAACGCTTCATGAGAAGTTAGATGTCCTCCTGTGGACGTGTAGTTGAGTCTCGTACGATGAGCTCGGTTTCAAAAGAGATGCCATCGGGACGCTGTTGCGTTTCGATGAAATTGACGAGTGCAGTCATCGCGGCGGCGCCAATCTCTTCGAGAGGCTGGCGGACGGTCGTGATGGGTGGAAATGAAGCTGAACTGACGGGGGAATTGTCGAATCCGACGATGCTGATTTCGTCAGGGACCCGAACTCCTTTCTCCCA
Organism: uncultured Armatimonadota bacterium; assembly: GCA_903904815.1. Classification (GTDB taxonomy): domain Bacteria; phylum Armatimonadota; class Fimbriimonadia; order Fimbriimonadales; family Fimbriimonadaceae; genus Fimbriimonas. The sequence goes on along the minus strand of CAIVDU010000054.1, from coordinate 97,117 downwards.
AGCGGCGCGAAGAAGTCCCAGGGCGCTATCGTCATTGGCACAAAAGATGGCGCTCGGACGGTTCTTCGTAGCGAAAACATGTTGGCCGGCGTTATATCCGCCCTGGCTCGTGAAGTGGCCTTCGAAGAGCCAGTCTTCGCAAATTGGCAAACCGTGGCTCGCAAGTGCACCCTTGTAAGCTTCGCAACGGTCGATTCCGTCGGCCATCTCGAGATTGCCTGCGAGGTGCCCAATCCGCGTGTGACCAAGGGAAACCAGGTGATCTACCACTTTGCGGACTCCGCTCGCGTTATCACAGCCGAAGTTGGGAGCATTTCGCCTCTCGTCGGAAGTGACCACAAAAGGAATCTCGGCAGCCAGTCGGTTGAGTGCGTGAGAGTCGATTTTCGGGGCGAGGAAGATCAGTCCGTCGGCCCGACCATCAAGCAGCGTATCTACAAAGGCATCTGGTTTTTCTACGTCGTAACGGGTGTAGACCAAGACATCGTGGCCGAGGATCTCCGCTGTGTTGAGGATGCCATTCAATACGCCTTGGAAATAAGGAGTGACGGCAAGGTTGATGGAAGCCTCGGTGGGAACGACCCCGATCGTGTTGCTCCGCCGGGTAATCAGGGAGCGGGCGATCTGGTTTGGACGGTAATTCAACTCACGGGCGACGGCAAGTACGCGAACACGCACCTCTTCAGGCACACTGCGCGGCCCACCATTGAGGGCGTAGCTCACCGTGCTAGTTGAGATGCTGAGTTTCCTCGCAATATCCTTGATCGTCGCTGCCATAGCGTTCCGAAACGGTTCGCGAATCGTTTCGCAACCGGATGTGAATGGAAATGTACAACATAAGTGGGTCCGGTTCCTAGGGGAAAGTGCATATTTTGCGATGATCCTCGTCAAGGAACGTGGGTTGGGCTCCCCACACGTCGGCTGTGTCCTCCATAATGGACTTCGATGCTCGAGCGGCCAAGCTGGGACGCCTACTTTATGCAGATCGCGACTTTGGTCGCGACTCGTGCCACGTGTCCAAGAAGATCGGTGGGCGCTTTGATCGTTCGCGAGAAGAGAATTCTCGCGACCGGCTACAACGGCGCTCCCCGCGGACTCCCTCACTGCCCAGAGGGCGGAGGCGAGACCGATTGGCCGTTGGGGTGTCTGAGGGCAGGCCACTGTATCCGGTCGCTTCATGCGGAGCAAAATGCTCTTCTGCAGGCTTCGATGATGGGGATCGCTTGCGAAGGCAGCACAATGTACGTGACCTGCCAGCCTTGCAACATGTGCGCAAAGATGATCATCAACGCGGGCATAGTGCGGGTTATTTACGAAGGGGACTATCCCGACGAATTCTCGAAAGAGCTCTTCAGAGACGGCCATATCGACGTATTGAGGTATCGAGAGGGAAGTCTTGAGCCGGTGGAGCTAAACGTCTGATGAACCTACTTGCCCTCGCTAGTACGCCTTCGGGATACCTTAGCGGGTTCCGAGTGCCTTTGGTGGCCGGGCTAATCGCATTAGCGGTGAGCTGGCTGCTGACGCCCTGGGTTAGAAGTCTTGCGATCACGAAGGGAGCGGTCGACGATCCCAAACGGGACGATCGACGTATCCATAAGGAGCCCCTTCCTCGATGGGGCGGTCTGGCAATCTATGCAGGCATTGTCGTCGCGTTGTTGGTGGTCCTGCCCTTCGCATTTCCAAGTGCGGCGCCATTTCCTCCCTATCTTATCGGTTTGATAGTGATTGGAGGTCTTCTGGTGGTAGCCGGCGCCTTGGACGATCTTTATCAGTACAAGGCCAAGGTCCAAGCGCTCCTCTTGCTCGGAGCGGGGATTCTGGTTCAGATTCCATTCAGTAGTGTCGGGCGAATCCAGATCCAGACTCTTGGAATACCATTGTCCAATCCTGCAGCCTACGTTTCGCTGGGGCTATTCGCGTTTCCATTGACTGCCATCTACATTTTTGTCGTGACCAAGACGATGGACACAATTGATGGCGTAGACGGACTCGCTTCCGGCATCGCGACCATTGCCGCCGCTACACTGACGATTATTGCGGCCTACGGACATCAGCCAAGAGTCGCTATTATCGCCGCCACAGTGGCCGGCTCGTCACTCGGCTTCCTAAAGCACAACTACAACCCGGCAAAGATCATCATGGGAACCGGAGGCGCGTACATCCTCGGATTTACGTTGGCTTGCGCAAGCATCGTTGGAGCTCTTAAGACGGCCGCCGCCGTATCTCTCATCATTCCGGTGCTTGTGTTCGGCGTGCCCATTTTTGACGCCTTCTTTGTAATCACGAGACGCATCCTGAGCGGCGTGCCCATTACCCAAGCCGACAAGAGGCACCTTCATCACACCTTGCTGGGTCGCGGCCTTTCACAGAAGCAGACTGTCTGGGTGCTGTATCTGGCCGCCGTAACCCTCTGCGCCGTGCTTCTCGCGGTCATTAAGAACTATGCCTAAGCCCGTTATCTTTTGCGTCATTGGCACTCGCCCGGAAGCGATCAAGATGGCCCCAGTCGTTCTAGAGCTTCGACGGTATTCCGAACTCGCGGAGACGACTCTGATTTCCACAGGTCAGCACGATGAGATCTTACTCGCCGCCCTGGCGACGTTCGGGCTCAAGCCAGACGCCGATTTGGGGATTATGCGGCACGGACAAACGCTCGCCCAGGTGACCACCAGAGCCCTGGACGGAATCGCGGCGCTCATTTCGGATTCAAAGCCTAACCTCGTCATCGGTCAGGGCGACACGACGACGACGTTCGTTGCCGCCTTAGCCGCCTTTTACTCAAGCGTTCCATTTGCCCACGTCGAAGCTGGCCTGCGAACAGATTCGATCCAAAACCCCTTTCCCGAGGAGTTCAATCGACGGGTGGCGGGTCTGGTGGCCAAGCTCCACTTTCCGCCCACGTCTTGGGCGAAAGAGAATCTGCTCAAAGAAGGGAAAGATCCATTGACGGTTTTTGTCACCGGCAACACGGGCATCGATGCGGTATTAGAAGCGGCGGAGAACACCAGGACGCCTTGGTTCCCAAATCACGCAGGCCGGGTGCTCCTTCTGACAACCCATCGTCGAGAAAATTGGGGAGAACCTCAACGCCGCATTGCCGAAGCTGCTCTGACACTCGTAAACCAGTTTCCAGACACCCTATTGGTGGTTCCGATGCATCCCAACCCGCAAGTTCGGGATCTCTTGACATCCATCTTGGGTGGACATGACCGGATTGAACTGATCGAACCGCCCGAGTATCCTAATTTTGTGAAGCTGATGCAGCGCTGCACGCTCATCTTGAGCGACTCCGGTGGCGTTCAAGAAGAAGCTCCTGCATTTGGCCTTCCCGTGCTTGTCTTGAGAGACACGACCGAGCGTCCCGAAGGCGTTCACGCGGGCACAGCAAAGCTGGTGGGCACAGACCGAGACCGCATTGTCGAGGAAGGTCGCAGATTGCTCGGGGACGGTGATGCCTATCGAGCGATGGCTCAGGCAGTAAGCCCGTACGGCGACGGACACGCGTCGGCCCGAGTACGCTATCGAGTCTTTGAGTTTCTCGGGCTTGACACGCCAGATGTTCCTGACTGGAACTAGTGGCCTCATAGGACGGAGCCTTCAGTGCCTGAGTTCGGTCCACCTACGGAACCTATCCCATGTTTAGAAAGAAAGTAATGTTCGGCGTCGCGCCCGAGTGGATGATCGTGGGACTGGGCAATCCGGGGCCCGAGTATCGTGGAACACGTCACAACGTGGGCTTCGAGGTCATTGACATGCTCTCGGAAAAGCATCGAATCAAGCTAGACCGAAGCAAACATAAGGCTCGGTTCGGACTGGGAATGCTGGGTGAGACTCCGGTCATCCTCGTCAAGCCACTCACATTCATGAATTTGAGCGGGCAGGCGGTGGCTCCGCTGGCGGGCGACTATTCGATTAAGCCAGATCGAATACTTGTCATCGCGGACGATCTCGACTTGCCCCTAGGCAAGAATCGACTCCGTGCGGAAGGCAGTTCGGGGGGGCATAACGGACACAAGAGCCTGATTCACTCGCTTCGAACTCAGCAGTATCCCAGGCTAAAGATTGGAATTGGTTCCGTAGACCGTTCGAAGACGATCGATCACGTGCTCGGGGCCTTTACGGGTACCGAACGAGCTGAGGCGGCCGACTCGCTTAAAAAGGCGGTAGAGGGCACGGAAAGGGCCGTTCAGGGCGACTGGGGGCAGGCCCTTGAGTTTATCAACCGTGGCGAGTGAACTAGACGCCGGTCAAAAACTGGAATGCGAGATCTCCAAAGCCGGGTAGGCCCTCGTGCCCAAAGTCGGGATATATCACGACCTCTTTCTTGGATCGAATCTTGTTGAAAGCGGCGAACTGGGTGCTTGGTGGGCAGATCGAATCCATCAAGCCGGTACTCATGAGAACCTCAGCCTCGATTCTTGGCGCGAGATGTTGCACATCGATATAGCCCAGTTGCTCGAATATCTGGTTTTTCCGAAGGTGGCGAGGGTCGTGGTGGCGGAAGAACTGTCTCAGTTCGTCGTAGGCCGCGACATCCTGGTCCATCTCCCAAACGCGCAGGTAATCGCAAAGGAACGGGAACCATGGGGCGGCCCGCTTAATGCGGGGCTCTAACGCAGCGCACGCTAACGTCAACCCCCCGCCTTGAGAGCCACCGGTCGCAACGACCCTTGTTTCATCGACCTGAGGAAGCTCCATGACGATCCGGGCCAAGAGTGCCGTGTCCAAGAACACGTTTCGGTAATACATCTTCTCCGGCTCGTCATCGAGTCCCCGTATGATGTGACCTCGGAGCGTGGTGCCCTTCACTGACACTGTGTCGTGAGACTGCCCCCCCTGCCCGCGACAGTCCATGGCAGCCACGATGAAACCTTGGGAGACGTAATTAAGCTTGTCGTTCCAATCGCCGCTGCTCGCTGAGTAGCCATGAAACTGCAACACTGCGGGGGCTTTACCGTGAATTTCGCTTGGCCGAAGAATCTTGGCATGGACCCTGGCGCCTCCCGTTCCCGTAAACCAAAGGTCAAAACAGTCGGCTCCCCTCACAGAGAAATCGGCTTTGCTTATTTCCACTTCGGGATCGAGAGCTTTCATTTCGCGAAGCGAACGATCCCAAAACTCGTCGAAATCTGACGGACGAGGATTTCGACCACCGTATGCACGTAATTCTTCTAGAGGGAGATCGATCAGTGGCATTAGCCTAAAAAGGTTACCGCGAGTTATCGATTTGATGACCTAACGGAAAGGCTCCTGACGAAGTTGGCAGTTTGCGGAGACCAGTTTGCCGCAAAAATGAGGGGGCACTCACAACCAGGAATGAAAGTTGGAATCCCTAGAATCTGCTTCGACTGCAGACTGCGAACTTTCATATCAGTGAGTAGTTTGCACTCCAGAAAAATCGGCGTCACGATGGCCCCACTTTGGAGGCAGACTGCCGAGACACGAATCATTCTCCGGGACGCCGAGCCTCCATGGGGCGGATGGGAAAGTTATTCTGGTTGTGAGCCACGAAACAAGGCTTGGAGATTCTTGAGTGCTGCCGATAGTTCTTCAACTGAACTTCCGCGCTGGCATTCCAGACTGACGCGACCGTCGTATCCCAGGCTTTGCAAACGTCTCACGAATCCCACGAGTTTTGGGTCACCAGGAACGGGCGCGACTCTGGGCAATGTGGCCACATGGACGTGCACGGGAGCGAATGGCAGTTGGGTGTCGAAAAGGCTTTCAGGCGGAGCGGGCTGATCAGGATGTTTTGCGTTCCACTCGTAAAGTACGTGGTAGCTGTCAGCCGTGTAGCTGACTCCGCGCTTTAGGAGTCGATTGGCAAGAGATGCCAGGTCATTTCCGATATTGGTTTCAGAGCGATTAAGAGATTCGGGCGCAACGGTAATTCCAAACTCATCGGCGATGTCGGCCAACTCGGACGCAATGTCGGCAAATGCGTCCTCGTACTCTTCGATATCTTCTTCATCAGGGGCACGGCGGACAGCGCCGCTCCCGACAACCGCGATTTTTACGCCAAGTTCTCCCGCCTTTGCGAGCGCGCCTCTTGCGTACTCCAAGTAAGGGGTTCTTTCCTCGCCGAATAAGCGAATGGAACTGGGGAAGAAGATGTTGGTGGCCTCGATTGGGAGGCCCCGATAGCGTTCAAGGTCGGGTGCGCTTGCGAGTCCCGAAAGTGCACCTTCTACATAGTCGTAACCAGCCGCAAGGGCATATTCAAACTCGGAAAAATCGCAACAGAGCCCGAACTGCAAGAATTAGACCTCCACTCGGGCGCCGTTTCTTTTCGCGCTTCGGTAGATCGCGAGAATGACCTTCAGGGGCTCGATCGCCTGTTCGCCGGTGATATAGGGATCACGATTGGTCAGGATGGCTTGGGTGAAATCCTCAAGTTGCAGGCGATGCTGTTCCGTCCAGAGTGCGCTCGGATCCGAGGCGCCACCGGCACTCTTTTCTTCGTTGTGCGAATGCACGTTGGGAGTTGGCTGGGCGCTGACACCGCGACCGTAAGGACTTCCATCGTTCGCGGCATTGGGATCGACTTCCCAAACCTTGGTTCGGTCGCCTTCAATGATGATCGAACCGTTGGTCCCGTGGACTTCAAGCCTTTCTGCAAGTCCGGGGAAGAAGCTCGTGGATCCTTGAATCACGCCGATCGCCCCACTCTTATATTCGACAAGTGCGGTCGCGACATCCTCTACTTCGATGTTGTGCGACGCGGTTCGGGTGATCGCCTGGACAGACTTGACGCCTCCCATAATCCATTGGATCATGTCGACATAGTGGACGCCCTGATTCATCAAGCATCCGCCGCCATCCAGAGCCCACGTTCCCCGCCATTCGCCGGAATCGTAATAGGCCTGCGTTCGGTACCACTTGATGTACGCATCGCCTTCTATAAGCTTGCCTAACTCGCCGGACAGAGCGGTTTCCCGGAGAGTGCGAATATCTTTTGCAAATCGATGTTGAGAAATTACCGTGAGCTTGACGTTGTTGTCGCGACCCGCCTGGATGAGGTTTTGGGCGGCTTTGAGGGTCACGTCGATCGGCTTTTCGCAGACGATGTGCTTTCCGGCTTTTGCTGCCTGCATACCGATCTTTGAATGAAGTCCGCTCGGAACACACAAGCAGACGGCATCGACCGAGTCGAAAAGGGCTTTCAAACTCTTCTTCGCGGGAACACCAAACTTTTCTCCTGCTGTACAGGCCTTCTCGTACACGGTGTCGTAGACCGCTTCTAATTTTGCCCCTTCAATATTGGCAAGTGCTTGAGCGTGAGTTCCGTGGATGGCGCCGCATCCTATGAGTCCAAATCGCACCGTCGACAAATCTATCCTCCTGTTTGGCCAATCACCGAGCGTAGAGCGGTCGCTGCCACTTCATACAACCGATCACCCGAGAAACCCCCATACTGTCCAGCAGACTGCAAGTGAGGTTCCAAAGTGAGTGGGCCAGACCAATTTTGCCCGATTAGGTAGTTCAATGTCTCGACAATCCTTCCATCGCCCTCGCCGGCGGGAACGACTCTGCCTTCCGCCCGGATCGCATCCTTGATGTGAAGCGTGTCGAGATGGGGAAGGAGCCAGGGGAACCAGTCATTCAAGGGATCGAATCCGAGGAGCACCGTGTTGGCAAAGTCGAAAACGGCACGGAAGTTACTTGACCCCAGCGTCTCAAAAAGCCGTTGGGCATTTTTGGGATAGGCGCCCCAATATTTGGCGTCGTTCTCATGAATGAGAACCATTTCATGGTCTTCCGCCAGACTTTTCTGTTCGCTCATCCAGCTAATGACATTTGAGGAGAATTCATCGTGCTTCCCCTCTGGAACTTCCGGCGTGAAGATCCGAATTCGCTTGACGTTGACGTGTTCAGCGGCTTTGATAGCTCGCCGCAGCTTCTCGAATTCGCCTGCCTGATTCATCACGTCGTAAGCGACTTTATTTACGGGTGAACCGATCGATTGAATTCGAATCCCTTTCGCCGCGAACGCATCGTGAACTTCATGAAGCTGGGTTGGAGTGAGGTCCAACACATTGGTCCCGTAAACGGACCGTAAATCCACTGCCTCAATACCGAGCCTGGCAAATGTCTCTACCTGAGCATGCAAATCTGGACTTATCTCGTCCGCAAATCCGGTGACGATGAATCTATCCGCCATTTGGTCCGACCTTACCTGGTATCGGCGTTCCTAGATTTCTTCCCGGTCATGCCGGGTTACCCTGACGCGCACTCCGGGACACTCCTCGGGAACGATGAATCGATTGTATCCATCGCTTCGGAGCTTCCTCTCCATCTCCGTCGCATCCTCAGTTAGGATCACTACCGTGCCACCCATTCCGGCGCCGGCCAGCTTGGCGGCCCGAGCCCCGTGACGTAGTGCACGCTCAATCAGTAGGTCCACGGCGTCTCCGCTGCCGCCCAATTCCTTGATGAGACGTTGATTCGTGTTCATCGCCTCTGCCAGGAGCTTGAGATCTCCCTTAGCGAGTGCTTTTGAACCAGGCTTGGCCAGAGAAGCTATTTCCTCCATTGAGTCGACGACTAATCGTTCCCCGGCGAGCCACCTCTCCGACATCGGCCCGTGGACAGACCCGCTGAGCCGCTCAACTCCCGTGGTCACTAAGAGGAAGGGTAGCGGGGCTCTCAAAGGGGTTAGATGGGCGTGCGGTCCCGGTCGGCTTGGGTGCTTGCCGGTGAAAGTCATGAGTTGGATGCCGCCATGAACGATCATGTAAGCATCCTGGAAACCACACATCACTTCGGCATCGTATCGCTCGACGTCGCGAACGAGTTCGGCAAAGGTTTTTAGCCCAGAGACGGTTTGAAGATCTGGAGCATCATTTCTTGCGGCAAGGACGGTGGCAAGTGTCGCCGCGAGCAGGGCCGTCGACCCAGAGAGTCCACTGGAACGTGGAACGTCACAATTCCATTCGACGCGAACCAGCGAAGAATGGAGCGGAAAACGCTTGGTTGCGGCATCCCACAGTCGCAAGTCGGAGGGCAATTCCTCCTCAACTCCGAAGGTCAGCTTACAGTGATTGCGAACCGGGACTGAGCACGAAAGCACAGTCCCGCCATAGATATCACTCGGGTTTCCGAGGATCCCACAGCGCCCCGGAGCATCCCCGACAATGACTAGTCCCAGTGAATTTCCTTCGCATTGCGATACTCGACCGCGCTGCCGCAGTCGATGCGCTCTTGGTCTGGCTGAAGTGCGGCCGCCTTGATGTCAAATCCCTTTTCAATTGCTTTTGCTAAGCCCTCTGAGAGGCCAATTTCCCCAGGACCCTCGCAGTCGGCTCGCTTACAACATTCGTCAGTTAAGAAAGCTAAAAGCGGTCGAGAAAACGCATAGCGAGCCGCGATGGCCCATCTACTTGGCGTGTCCGCGCACTTGGGTTTCTCGAGAATCCTTCTGACGGCCCCGGTCACGTCATCGACTTCAACGATGCCATATTGCTCCATGATGTCGGTAGCTACCGGTTCGACTGCTAGCACACCATCGATTCCTCGATTGATGAGGTCGGCCATTCGCTCGATGGGAGAGTGTCCTCGGTACACCGTGTCTCCGAGAAGCACGACTGCATCGTCGTCAACGCCAGCATGGCAAATCGCATCGAGGAGTCCTCGAGGGACATCCTGGTAGGCGATTTTAACGCGGTCATTGTGAAGCGTCTCGACAAATGCATCGATTTGAGGCTTTTTGCGCGAATTTACGACGACGACTCTGTCTGCCGACGCGAGTGCTTCGAGAACAACACGGCCAAGCACAGTACCTTTCCCAAGGGGTAGCAACTCCTTTGGTGCACCACGCGTAACCGATGTCATTCTTAAGCCCTTACCGGCTGCCGGAATGATTGCGACCACTCTCGTATTCTAGCTCGTGTTGCCTTCGCAGGTGGCAGATGATTTCAAGAGCAGTGCATGGATCCGAATTCGAGGTTTCTAGGGAACAGAAATTCGGAACGTTTTGGAACGGATGCGTTCTTCTTCGGCCGGCGCCGATTGCGGACCCGTTGTACTTGTAGAAGCGGTTGGGCTTTGCGGTCGTATCTCGATCTGGCAGTCGTGTACGCTGCCTCGCAGGCCCGATTCTAGGTCTGTGATGGCAAGCGGAACTGTACAGGTATTCCCTGATTGAAGTGTGATGGCACCCGATTGGTCGGCGTTAAATCCGGAGGAATTGTCGTTCTTCACAAAAATGTTTTCCGTGAACGCTTTGGGGTCCAACACTAAGTTCAGCCCCGGAGGTTGTGGCTTGAAGGTTATGGGTTTCAATCCGTCATTCCTCAAAGTGATCGTGTAACCCAGCGGGTTGAGAGTTCCGTTGGCGACCTCGATCCTGTAGTGGACGGCATAGCCAGAAACGGTCACCACGTCGCCTTCGGCGGTCTTCTGCTCATTGTTCTTTGCACAAGAACTCAGAGCGGTGGCTAAAAGCAGTGCTCCAATGGCCGAGCTTGCAATCCTAATTGCGCGGTCTAGTCGATGGCGAGGCACTTCTTTCATAACATTTTTAGTCGCAAGCCCATTATGAAATTGCGACGTTCCTTTCTAGTTTGAGCCATCGACGTGCTAAATATGAAGGATCTAGACCGATAACGATCCCAGGTTGTTTGCAAGTTCAGGATTCGACGGAACAACGTCGGTACACTTTTAGGGTGAGTGAAGAGCCGGCGGGGCAGGGCGGGGAGTGCATTTACGATCCCCTGATCGAGTTAATGGCTCGGTTCGAGAATGTGAAAGTCGCATCGACGAGCGGCGATCCGTTCGCTGGCCTAGGCCCAGACGACAAGTTGCAAAAGCATATTGTCGACGGCATTAAAAAGAACCTGGAACGACACCTCGACGACGCGCTGGTGTCTCACACCCCCCTGGAAATCATTAATGACGTGCTTCTGGCGGGAATGAAAACAGTTGGCGAACTTTTTGGCGCGGGAAAGATGCAGCTTCCATTCGTGCTTCAAAGCGCGGAAGTCATGAAAGCGGCAGTGCGATATCTAGAGCCCATGATGGAAAAGGTTGAGGGTTCAGAGAAAGGGTCGATCCTCTTGGCCACCGTTTCGGGCGACGTCCATGACATCGGCAAAAACCTCGTCGACATCATTCTCTCAAACAACGGCTATCGGGTTGTCAATATCGGGATCAAGCAACCCATCAATTCGATTCTTGAGGAGGCTGGAAAGCATCGATGCGAAGTGATTGGCTTGAGCGGACTACTGGTCAAGAGCACTTTGATCATGAGAGACAACCTTCTGGAGATGAATGCTCGCAATCTGTCTGCCTACCCGGTGATTTTGGGTGGGGCTGCGTTGACGAGGGCATACGTCGAAGTAGATTTACGAAACGTGTACGACGGGAGTGTGTACTACGCTCAGGACGCATTTGAAGGTCTACGTCTCATGGCTGAGATTGGAGAAGCGGCCGAAGGCCAGCCGAAATCCAAGCCCCTAGTTTCGGACCGGAATGAGCCTGAGACCGAGGATGAGCCATATGAACGAGTGCGCAGCCATCGGACTGACGTCTTGGATCCGGTGCTGTACACTTATGCCGGTATTCGGTCTGATGTCGAGCCTCTCGCGTCACCTCCAACTCTCCCTTTTTACGGGGCCAAGCGGCAGACCAAGTTCGACATCTACGAGCTGTATAAATACATCAATCCGGTTGCGCTGTTCCGTGGTCAATGGCAGTTTAAGAGACCTGATGGAATAGCAAACCCAGATTTTGCCGGCTGGCTAGAAGCAACCGCTGGTCCGGTTTTTGAGCGGCTCAAACGAGAGTTGGGTTCGGTCCTGCGGCCAAGGGTGAAGTGGGGATATTTCCCTTGTGCCAGCGAAGGAAATGATCTTCTGATTTTTGAAGAGGACGGCCTGACCGAGCGTCTACGATTCAGCTTTCCGCGACAGCGCGACGGACGCCGACAGTGTATTTCCGACTTCTTCTTGCCCGTCGGTGCAGAGGTCAAGGATACGGTCGGGTTCCACATCGTCACCGTGGGCCAAGAGGTCTCCAAATTGGAAAAGGAGCTTTTCGAGAAGGGCGAATTCCAGGACTACCTGTTCGTGCACGGAATGGGAGTAGAGACCGCAGAAGCGCTGGCCGAGTATTGGCATCGACAAATTCGTTTCGAACTCGGAATTGCCGATTTGGAACCAGACGAGACGAGACTTCTCTTTAGCGGCAAATATCATGGATCACGATATTCCTTTGGCTATCCAGCCTGTCCGAACCTCGAGGACCAAGCGAAGCTGTTTGAACTCCTGAAACCCGAGGACATTGGAATCGAACTTACCGAGGAGTTCATGCTTAGCCCCGAACAGTCAACCAGCGCGATCATCGTCCACCACCCGAGCGCGAAGTATTTCAACATACGGTGATGTGAGAGGATTTAACTGGGCGGTCCATTCGAGCCCGGGATGGTTCCTTTGGGATCAGTCAGCGAAATCGGCAGTTTGAAACAAACACGAGCGGGGAGCATACGACGCCGGATTGTGAATTGCCAGCAAGTCGCGGCAGAGTCCGGCCATAAGCGTTCAGAATCGAACGCGTGAATGGAGTCACTTTCGACAGCGTCGTGGCCGCAAGGCGCCGCATCTCTTCTGGTGTGGTGCTTACTCCCTGCGAAGAGTCCCCCGCGCTTTCGGAACTGACCGGTTGTCGCGTATTTACGAAACTGGAGTATCTGCAAAGGACGGGTAGCTTCAAGGACAGAGGGGCCAGAAACTCCCTATTACTTCTCCCTGCCGAACAGAGAACCCGAGGAGTGGTCGCCGCGAGTGCGGGCAACCATGCCCTCGCCCTCGCTTACAACGGGCGAGATCTCGGGATTCCGGTAACAGTGGTGATGCCGACTTTCGCCCCACTCATCAAGCAGGTCCGATGTCGTCAACTTGGAGCCAAGGTTATCCTGTTCGGATCGAATATTGGAGAGGCGAAAACGGAAGCTGACAAGCTTGTGGAGTCCGAAGGTTTGGCCTATATCCACGGGTTCGATGGCGCCGAAGTGATCGCTGGTCAGGGCACGGTTGGCCTTGAAATTCTTGAGCAAGTTCCGGAGCCAGACGCAATTATCGTCCCGATTGGCGGTGGGGGCTTGATCGCGGGGATTGGACTCGCAGTCAAGACGATGCGCCCGGAGACTCAGATCATTGGCGTCGAGCCGGAAAGGGCCGCTTCCTTCTTAGCGGCGCTGAATGCGGGAGAGCCCGTTTTAACTTCAATTGGCCCGACCTTGGGAGATGGCTTGGCCGTTCCTACGGTTGGCCCGAGGGCGTTTGAGATTGCACGATCCCGAGTCGACCGAATCGTGACGGTCGATGAGGCAACCATTGCATTGGCGATCCTCCGACTCCTTGAACTAGAGAAAGGCGTGGTCGAGGGGGCGGGAGCGTCATCTTTGGCCGCGCTGATCTCCGGTTCTCTCGCCGAATTGAAAGGGAAGAAGGTTGTTCTGGTGCTCTGCGGCGGGAATATCGATCCGAACGTTTTGAGCCGTGTGATCGAGCACGGCTTGGTGGCTGATGGTCGATTGGCGCAGTTTAGCGCGGTGATTTCTGACCGTCCGGGAGGATTGGCCACACTCGCCCAGGCCATCGCATCGGTGGGGGCGAGTGTCAAGCAGATCACGCATGAACGAGCATTTGCGAGCGCCGATGTGTCCACGGTGGAGGTCAAGGTCGTCGTCGAAACACGAGATCGGAACCACTTCGCCGAGCTTTTGGAACAACTTCGACTGGGTGGGATCGAGTGCCACGGATCGTGATTGTCTAGTCGTCCTCTGGATACGCGGGTGGGCCGTAGATGTTCAGCGTTTTCGCGGCGCTAAGTCCCGCGCCGGTGACTTGATGGGGTTCTCCGGCCTCGATCAGGATAGAGTCACCGGCGCCCAGCAGAAAGCGCTCTTCCGAAACCCGGACTTCGATCTGTCCTTCGATGACCGTGAGGACTTGGTCCGCGTTAGGATGATCTGACCCAAAGGCGCCGGAGTGCTGGCCTGGTTCAAGCACCATCGTGGCGAGTTGAGTCCGGGGTGTTGAGTAGAGCACCTTGAAGAAGTCGCCCGAATTTCGAATGGAGTTTGCGGAAATGTGCCTCATATGGCGTTGGACGACAAATCGTCGATCTTCGGTAATCTCACAGTCATGGGCACCGCTATTTCGATGACCGCAGAAGGTCTCCACGTCCCCAACGATCCAATCATTCCCTTTATTGAGGGTGACGGTACAGGCGCCGACATATGGGCTGCCAGTGTTCGCGTATTTGACGCTGCGGTAGAGAAGGCCTACGGCGGAACTCGCAAGATCCAGTGGCACGAAGTTCTGGCTGGCGAAAAGGCGTTTAATCAAACCGGAAGCTGGCTGCCGGATCAGACGCTCGAGGATTTTAAGAATTATCTGGTCGGAATAAAAGGTCCCCTGACGACCCCCGTCGGTGGCGGAATCCGTTCTCTGAACGTTGCGCTGAGACAGATTCTCGATCTCTACGTCTGCCTTCGACCGGTCCGATGGTTCACCGGTGTTCCTAGTCCGGTCAAGGACCCTGGAGCCGTGGACATGGTGATCTATCGCGAGAACAGCGAAGACATTTACGCCGGTATCGAATTCCAAGAGGGAACGGAGGACGCTAAGAAGTTCGCCGCTCTACTTAAGGAGAACTTCCCGGCACACTTCAAGAAGATCCGTTTCCCAGAGACCTCTGGATTCGGCATCAAACCGACTTCGAAGGACGGCACCGAGCGACTCATGGCCGCCGCAATCGAGTTTGCGATTGAGGCGAAAAAGAAGAGCGTCACGATTGTCCACAAGGGCAACATCATGAAGTTCACCGAAGGCGCCTTCCGAGACTGGGCCTACAACACAGCCAAGGAGAAGTTCGGCGCGGTCGAGTACGAGGGTGGACCTTGGCTCATCATCGAGGAGCACGGCATCATCATTAAGGATGTCATTGCCGACGCATTCCTTCAGCAGATTCTTCTTCGGCCAAAGGAGTACGACGTCATCGCCTGTATGAACCTTAACGGAGACTACATTTCAGATGCTCTCGCCGCGCAGGTTGGTGGAATCGGAATCGCTCCTGGTGGAAACATCAACTACGAGACGGGGCACGCGATCTTTGAGGCGACTCACGGAACTGCGCCGAAGTACGCGGGCCTGGACAAGGTCAATCCTAGCTCGGTCATCCTAAGCGGAGAAATGATGTTCCGTTACCTCGGTTGGACTGAAGTTGCCGACTTGATCATCAAGGGTGTGGAAGGCGCCATTGCAGCCAAGACGGTCACGTACGATTTCCATCGTCTGATGGAAGGCGCGACCGAAGTAAAGTGCTCTGAGTTTGGCGACACCATCATCAAGCACTTCTAGTTCGCGACCGAGGTCTGCAAGAGAAAAGGACCTTGTCCCGCGAACAGCGGGACGAGGCCTCTTTTTTTCGCGATGGATTAGGCGATTCGGTCCTCGAGGGGTTGTCCGGCCTCAAATCGTTTCAGGTTTGCCAGGAAGTGGCGAACCAAGCTGATCGATTCGTCGCCATGACCGCCGCCGATGTGGGGCGTGATGAAACAGTTCGGCGAGGTCCAAAGAAGGTGATCGGGAGGGAGAGGCTCGGGATCGGTGACGTCGAGGTAGGCCGCTGTAAGGCGGCCAGTTCTGAGAGCCGAATCCAGAGAAGACTGGTTGACGGTGGTTCCGCGCCCGATGTTGTAGAAAACAGCGCCGGATTTCATCAACACGAATTGCGTTTCGCCGAAGAGGCCATCGGTAGTCGAATGAGCGGGAAGGATGTTCACCACGTGGTCGGCGCTCGGGAGATATCTTTCGAGCTTGTCGAGCGTGTGAGTGGGGATAGGCTCGTCTCCTCGAACAGTGCGGCGTAGGCCGATCACCTCCAGGCCAAACGGCGCTAGAAGTTCCGACAGTCGCTCTCCGATGGCTCCAAACCCAACGATCAAGACGGTATCTGCGTTGAGAATTCTCGTGTTTGGTCGGAGGGCCTCGAAGTCCCACGATCTCGATCCGAACTGGTCTAGGAGCGCTTGGGGAAGTTGCCGGGCGAGCGCCAGCATGAATGCCAAGAGGTGCTGGGCGCACGGCTCCGCATAGACGCTCGAACTGTTGGTCATTTGTGCGCCGTTCACGGTGAGACTGGCCCTCAGGTCATCGCGATCATAGCGCGTGTATCCAGCACTGGTGAGTTCAGTCCAACGAACGGTATCGAGGCTCATCAACTGCTCTGGGTCAGGCTGACCAAAGGCGATGTCGGCGTCGGCGAGGGAAGCGGTTGGGCCGCCTGCCGACAGGTTGTTACCTCTTTCGCTCGCTAGGATCAGCGAGTGATTTCCGATCCCCGCTTGCAGTTCGGCAATCGCTGCATCGGAAAGCGATTGATTGCACCAGATCTTGAGTGATTCGGACATAGCTCTAATTTGACCGACTTGGGCTTGGCATATCCACCATTCGCCAGATGGCCTAATGCGTTGGGTAACCGCCGTAGGTCTCGAGCGGGATGAGTAGAGAGGATTTGGCTCGGAAAGGTAACCTGAATGTTCTATGTCACTTGGCCGACGTGCTTACGACCTTCTTCGCGGCCACCTGAACAACGAGTGGGACAGAATCCACCAGGTGTTTGACGATCCGGCGACTCAAGAATTGGCGGACAGCCTCTCGGAACCGGTTGCCAAGTCGAGAACCGAAGTCCAGGCGCAGAACGCTTCGCCAGTGATCCAGACTCCGGAAGAGAAAATTGAATTGGCACGCCGGATTCTTGGCGTCCCGACGACCGCGAGCTTTACCGACATCCGCCACGCTTATGAGCGGATCAATCGACGGGCCGATCCTTCCAATTTTCCAGCGGGTACACCCGAGGCCGACCAGGCCGCGCAGATTCAGCGGCGAGTCCAATGGGCTTACACGCTACTCACCGAGTCGATGGACGGCACCGAAAAGCGGTTCCGGTCGCTTGAGATCGAATAGTTCAGTTCTTCTTCCCACCGGGTATGTTGGCGTCCAATGCTTGAAACTCTCATTTCAGAGACAGAGTTGGAGGCGAAAGTGTCGGAAATGGCGAGACTTATCAAAGATCGCTACCGAGATGAGCCCATTTTGCTTGTATGTGTATTGAAAGGGTCGCTATACTTCTTCTCGGACCTTTCACGAAAGCTCGGTTTGAACGTTCAGATCGACTTTATTCAAGCGAGCAGTTACGGTTCTGGCAAGAGCAGTTCCGGAGTTGTTCAAATTCGAAAAGATCTTGACGTCAATATCGAAGGATTGAACGTCATAATTGTAGAAGACATCGTGGACACGGGTATAACCCTGAACCACCTGCGGGAGCTTCTCAGCACTCGTCGCCCGAAGACGTTGGCAGTTGCCGCGCTTCTGTCGAAGACCGAATCGAGAAAAATCGCATCCCCTGTCGAATTCATCGGTTTCGAGATTCCGAATGAATTCGTGGTAGGATACGGATTAGATTACGCGGAGAGTTATCGAAACCTCCCGTACATCGCGATCCTTCGCGAAGGGTAATACACCCATCTTCCCAGGTCCAACCATGACCTTTCGTAAAGGATAAACCCTGTCTCAGGAGCAATATGATCCATCAGTTTCGACCTCGTAAGTCGTCCGAAAGCGGCGGCGGCGGCGGCGGTGGCCGTCGACGCGGCAGAGGGGGCGGCGGTAATCGCGAGGGCCTCCCAAAGTCCGACCTCCAAGTTGATCTCGAGTTACTACCCGAGAAGGACTACAACTACTTTGACCAACTTCCTCCGGCTGGCCTTCTAAAAGAAGCCAAATCCGCGAAGCTTGACCCTAAGACTCTCCTCCGACATGAGGTCATTGAGCGGCTACTGCCGTTTGTGAACGCGGATCGCGACGCGGTCTACGCAAAGGGAATTCTCGAAGTTATCCAAGACTACGGATTTCTTCGTCGCGAGTCTTACCATCCGTCCCCCGAGGACGTTTACGTTTCTCAATCGCAAGTTAAGCGATTCGGTCTGAGGGCTGGAGACACGATTTTTGGGCAGATCCGTCTGCCAAAAGAGGGTGAGAAGTACAAGGGCATGCTGCGCGTTGAAAGCATCAACGGCTGCGCCACCGGCTCTCCCGAGATGCAACGACGCAAGAACTTCGACGAGCTGACCCCGCTCTATCCGAACGAAAAGCTGCATCTCGAAACCGTCCCTGACAATATTCCGTCCCGGATCGTCGACCTCCTGGCGCCTATCGGAAAAGGCCAAAGAGGTCTTATCGTTTCCCCGCCTAAGGCTGGAAAAACGACGATGATGAAGACGATCGCGAACGCGATCACCGCCAACCATCCTGAGGTCTATCTCATGGTGCTGCTGGTCGATGAGCGACCGGAAGAAGTCACCGACATGCGGCGAAGCGTTCGTGGTCAGGTGATTTCGTCCACTTTTGACGAGCCGGCCGAAAACCACATGCGTGTGGCCGACCTTTGCCTCGAGCAGGCAAAGCGACTCGTTGAAGCGGGACGCGATGTCGTCATCCTCTTGGATTCGCTGACCCGACTCTCTCGTGCCAGTAACCTAACCGTCAATTCGTCCGGACGGACTCTCACCGGTGGTCTCGACCCGACTGCGATGTATCGCCCTCGCCGATTCTTTGGCGCTGCACGAAATATTGAGGAAGGTGGCTCACTCACCATCGTCTCCTCCGTGCTCGTAGATACCGGCTCGAAGATGGACGAAGCGATCTTCGAAGAACTGAAGGGAACCGGCAACATGGAAGTCATTCTCGATCGAGAGCTTTCGGAGCGCCGAATCTGGCCCGCCATCGACGTTCGCCGAAGTTCGACTCGCCACGAGGAACTCCTTTTCAACAAGGACGAACTCGAGGGCATGGTTCAGCTTCGCCGTCTGATGGCAAAAGAGCAGAGCATCGAAGCGACCGAGCAGCTTATTAAGCTGCTCAAGAGAACGCCGACGAACGCGATGTTCCTTGAAAGCGTTGTCGCTCGCACCAAAGCGTCTGTCTGAACCGAGCATAGGCTTGGTGGGTACGAGCTACAGGGGTGGCGAACTTAGGTTCGCCACCCTTGTTCATTTTTATGGAATCGAACACGGGTAAATTGTAAAGGTATGTCCGAGGAGTACGAAGGCTCGGAAGAGCCTGAAAATCTAAGCGAGCCGCCTCCGTTCTTCCCGCTGGACAATGGACTTCCAGAAAGAGAGCCAGGCTCAAACGGCGACCTGATCGAAGTTCAGGTTGAAGGAGTTTTTGTGGCCGAAAATGGCGGTCAAATCTCCCGATTCGTGCTCGTGTCGGATGGCGAGCGCAAACTCCCGATTCTCATCGGCCCTTTTGAAGCTCAGGCCATTCAGCTGGTTTTGGAAAGCAATCGTCCTGACCGACCGATGACCCACGACCTCATTAAGAGCATCTTGGACCGGCTCGGCGGGATTGTTGATCGCGCCGTGATTGACGACTTTTGGAATACGGTCTACTACGCAAAACTCTACGTGCGACACGGTTCGGAAGAGATCGAGATTGACGCCAGACCATCGGACGCGATTGCGGTGGCCATACGGTTCAGCGCTCCCATTTTTGTCGCCGAGAGCATTCTTGACGCGGCGATGGATGAGTAGCGACGGCTCCGGTATCCTCGGTGGCAATGGATCCGAACGCGAGAGCCGCTGAACTCAGGCAGCTCATTGAGCACCATCTTTACCGGTATCACGTCCTGAACTCTCCCGAGATCAGTGACAGCGAATTCGATCGTCTGTTTCGTGAACTGCAGGATGTAGAGGCGGCTCACCCGGAGCTTGTAATCCCAGACAGTCCTACCCAAAAAGTGGGCGCTGCTCCCATCGATGCGTTTACGCAACACCGTCACGCGGTTCGAATGCTGTCGCTCGACAACGCGTTCGACGAAGAAGAACTGAGGTCTTTCGATCAACGCGTTCGTAAGGGACTGGGCGTGGAAGGGGCCGTTGAGTATTTCGCCGAACTGAAGTTTGACGGCGCTTCCATTTCATTAACCTATGTCAATGGCAGATTGGAGACCGCCGCCACCCGCGGCGATGGCACGACCGGGGAAAACGTGACCCACAATGCCAAGACAGTGAGAGGCATTCCTCATCGACTCTTGAAGCCATTGCCGGGCAAGGTCGAAGTCCGGGGAGAGGTACTGATGCTCAAAGCGAGTTTTGAACAGGTGAACGAGGAACGGTCGGCTCGGGGAGAACAGGTTTTCGCCAACCCTCGGAACGCGGCGGCCGGCGGGCTTCGACAACTGGACAGTCGCATGACCGCCCAGAGGAAGCTCGACTTCTTCGCGTATGGGGTTGGCATTGTCGAAGTCGCCGGAGCGACTCCAGCCAACAGCCTTTTCGAGGAAGATGCCGCTCCTGCTGCAACGGTCCGTCGGATTGCCTCGACTCAGAGTGGAACGCTAGACCGGCTGCGTGAACTGGGGTTTGGCGTGCGGGATGAGGCGAGAGCGGTGCTCGGTATCGAGGAGCTTCTGGAGTACGTCCATCACGCCCGTGAGATCCGCGAATCGTTACCGTTCGGAATCGATGGCGTCGTGTTGAAGGTCAACGACCTCACTGCCCAAGAGCAGCTTGGTTTTACGTCGCACGGGCCGCGTTGGGCCGTCGCGTTCAAGTACCCGGCCGAGCAGGCGTTTACGCGACTCAACCGAATCTTTACTCAGGTTGGCCGAACGGGAGCAATCACCCCGGTCGCGGACTTGGAGCCAGTTTCGGTGGGTGGGGTCACCGTGAGTCGCGCTACCCTCCATAACTACGACGAAGTCCGCCGCAAGGATGTGCGGGAGGGCGACTTCGTGATCGTCCAACGGGCCGGTGACGTGATTCCCGAGGTCGTCGGTCCGGTGCTCGACAAGCGAGACGGAGATCTTCCAGTGCCGCAGGAGCCCACGCACTGCCCGGCTTGCGCAACGGCCTTGGTTCGGAAAGAAGGCGAGGTGGCAATCAGGTGCCCCAATCGTCAGTGCCCAGCCCAGATCGCGATGAAGATCAGCCACTTCGTAGGGCGCAAGATGATGGACATCGATGGGTTCGGTGAAAAACTGGTCGACCGTTTGCTCGAGTTAGGGTTCATCACCGACATTCCCAGCATCTACCGACTTCACGAACGACAGGCCGAACTGATCGAACTCGACCGATTTGGCGAGCAGTCGGTGACGAAACTGCTGGCGAACATTGAAGCGAGCAAGACCCGCCCCTTGCCGCGTTTCCTGTTTGCCCTCGGCATTCCAGAGGTGGGAGAACGCGGGGCTCAGGACTTGGCTCGCGAACTAAGAACCCTGGAAGCGCTGCGGCATGCCGACTACGACGCGCTCCTCGCGGTACCCAACATCGGGGAAAGGACGGCGAGCGAGATTCAGCAATGGTTTGAGGACGATGAGAACCGAAAAGCGCTCGACGAGCTTCAGGCACTCGGCGTGATTCCGACCGAGGCAGAATCGCCAGTTGGGGATCTCTTTGCGGGCAAGACCCTCGTCTTTACCGGCAGGCTGGAGAAATTTACCCGTGAAGCGGCCGAGGAGTTGGTGGCAAAGTGGGGAGGGAAGGCGGCCGGAAGTGTGAGTAAGAATACGACGTACGTGGTGGCGGGTCCAGGGGCAGGTTCGAAATTGACGAAGGCGGAGTCTCTCGGCGTGGAAGTGCTTGACGAGGATCAGTTCCTCGCTTTACTGCCTCCCGGATCGCTCTAGTGCGCTCAGTTCCGATGCCAGGTACCTATTTCGAGGGGAAACCCGAGATCGATAATTCGCTGATAGTTTCGAGGGCTGTTCGTGATGAGTTGCATCCCGTTCTCGATCGCGGTCGCGGCCACGAACGGGTCCATGACGCCCAGGCGCAGACCGATTCGATTCAGTTGGGCGAGAATGGTCCCCGCCAGAACCGACTCTTTCTTGCCGATCGGGAGGATCTCAAGCCCTTCCGACCGGCGAAGGAAGTTCACGACCGCTTCCTCGCTCTGTATCGTTTCGAGGCATTCGACGATCTCTGAAACGGTGATCACTGATACGGTGAAGTAGCGAAACTCGCGAATGTAGTGGGAAGCGAGTGTCGTCACCTCAGGATAGCGATCTTGGAGAATGCACGCAAACGTATCGGTATCGAGCAACAGGCGATTCACTTTGGCCTCGTCTTAGCCGGTAACTCCTCCATCCTTTTGGTGCGTTTCGAGATGACGATTTCCATCGCCATCAGGAAGCCAGGAAGGTTCGCAAAGAGGCCAATGACCGGCATTTGCTTGGCGACAAACAGGTTCGGCGCGTTGGGACCGGTGTCGGTTTCCACAATGGGTTTGTCTCGCTCCGCCGGCACCTGCGCCTGATTCGCCTCAAGGCCAGCGCGGAGCAGGAAAGCCACTGCTTCATCATTGGTCAACCGATGTCGACCCGCGTAGAGATGAATGGCGCTCTCGATGTTCTTGGGAAGCTTGGGTTGATTCATTTCGGCAATCTCTGCGCCAAAGAAGCGAGGTCAAGCACTCACTTTCTTGAGAGCCGTTCTGGTCTCCGAATAGCTTGGAAACGGCGCAGTGTAGATTTGTTCCTTGCTTCCCGCGCTTAGCGACTCTCACCGAGCGAAGTCATTACCGATTCCCACCGCTTCTGGGCTACGCTCGACCTGGGCATAGGTTGATCCTGATCTATAAATTGGGCTCGGAGTGCGAATTCGATCGCTATTTGACTATCCGTGAGCTGAGCTTCTCCAGTCGAGTCTTTAGAAGAGATCGGAGTCTGCCAAACCGGCGATATTAGGCCAACGACACTTCCGATTGTCATGAAAATACTTGTATCCAGCCGTGTGGTGGCTTCCAGATGATGGAGACGTACTTTGTGCAGTATTGCTCAGCCGGCGAGCGGCCGGCCCTTTAAAGTGCCTCGGATTGTTGGGACTGCCGTCAAAGTCCCTGAGGCTACCGTGTGAAGCGCAGCGTGATAACGCTAGGCCCAGGCAGGGAAAGTAGCATTCCACTTTCGTGATACACCGGGGCGGTGATTGGGTGGGGTTTGGGGGCGGTGTTGTCGAGTTGGAAGGCTTCGACGCTTCGGAAAGAAGATTCACCGGAGAGGGCGAGTTTCACCCGCTGGGGAGAGAGTGTGTGGTTCACCACCACCACGGTGGTCACTCCTTTTTGGGTTGAGTCGTTGCTTCCGTAGACCGAGACGGTGTCGGGGGCGTCGTCGGTTGTCGCGAGGGCGGTGTCGCCGAAGTGGCCGCCTTGGCCATCGAAATTTCTGTACATCGCGAAGCCGGCGTAGGTGTAGGAATCGTTGCTGCTGTCCCAGTGACTGGCTTGAAAGACGCCGTATTTTCCAAACGTGCCCAGTACGTCGGCGCTCGCAACGCCGCCGGTGATGTCCCCGCCGCCGCCAAAGTCCCACTCGGTGAATCCGAGTTCGGTACCCGGGTAGTTCTTCTGGATCATCTCCTTGATCCGTGGTAGCAGGGCGATCGACTCGTGAATGCTGTCCACGATCCAGGACTGTTCCTTATACGACTTGTCGAAGAGCGAACGGAACGCTTGGAGCCGGGCATTGAGGAGGGCCGGGTCAGTTCCCGACTCGGTGATGCGCTTTCCACCGCCACGGGCTTCGGGATACCAATGCAGGTCGAGCACGTCCAGAAATCGTTTGCCCGTCTTCTCTTGGAGCTTCGCGAACTCACTCAGATAGAACTCTAGAAAGTTGCGGCCGTTGGCGTCGGGGGCGCCCTGAAAATTCTGGAAACCACCCCAACCGTAGCTCACCGGTCCGAAGATTTTGGTATCGGGAGCGACCGCTTTGATCGCCTGAGCATAGTCTTGCGAAATGCGGGAGAACTGGGCGTAAGTGGGCTTTTGAAGCCAAATCTCCTTATGGGTTTCGGACCAGAGGTCGGGTTCGTTGTCGAGGGCAAACCAGAGCGGGGGATGCGACTTTCCAACGCTGCTTTCGAGGAAGTTGACGAACTCGTCCTCGTAAACTTTGCCGTCGTTGAGATCCGGCTGCAGTGAGAAGGGCGCGTTCTTCTTCGGCAGAGAAAGATTGAAGCGAGTGCTTAGCCAGTTCGGGGTTTTGCGGACGTCACCATCGCCCTTTTCATCGGCAGAAACGTAGCCCGCGCAGGGCACGGTCATCACGACCGCCGCATTCGCGGCGAACGCGTCCTGGATCGGATGGAGCATCGCTTCGCCGGGAGCCTTCCCCTTGAACATTCCGTCGTTCTGAAAATGCCAGTCGCTTCCCGCGTTGCTGGCGTTCGTCTCCCAATTGTAGGCGGTGGTGCGGTTTCCACCCATTCGGAACAGGGTCAGATTCTTTGTCCTGCCTTGCCAGTCGGGACCACAGGTTCCGTAGATGTAGGGGGAAATCTTCCCGATCGGCTTCTGAAGATCTACGGTCAGATTGATCTTGATGTCGGCCGGAGAGTTCGAGCAGCCTAGCCCAAAAGCGAGAACTAGCGGTATGGCAACGATGCGCATACACGTATTCTAGTTCACTCGCTGGGCGGCTGACCGAACCCCTTGATTACGAGGTCCGCGGTGGCGGGGTTTGTGGCAAGAGGGACGTTTTCGATGTTGCAGATCCGCATCAACGTCTGGATATCCGGATCGTGGGGATGAGCCTCCATCGGTTCGACGAAAAAGAACACGGCATGGACGTGTCCTTCCAAGACCTCAGCGGCGATCTGGACGTCGCCACCACCCGGGCCATGGCGAAGGGTACGGATTTCAAGGCCGGTGGCGATTGAGACGAAACGCCCGGTGGAACCGGTGGCGATGAGGTCGAATTGGGCGAGTCGGTCTCGGTGAGTCTTGGCAAACTCGACCATTTCAACCTTCTTTCCGTCGTGGGCGATGAGCGCAATCGTTGCCATGCGAACTCATCATTGCACGGAGGCCGCGGTTGCCGCCTTGAGGAGCGGAGGGAAGAGTCAAGCTAAACTAGAACCTGCCTCCGGCGCGCCTTCTCGTCTTAGAACGCCTTGAACGCGATTTCATGAATGAATTCACCCTTTCTTACCCGGCGGGACGGCTGGACCTGGAACTCTGCGTCTCTTCCGGTCAGGTGTTTCGGTGGGAGAGGCTGGGGGAAGGAGACTGGTTCGGAGTTGATGGCGGGAACTGGTATCGAGTAAGCCTCGATCCCGATGCGGTCAAGGAGCACGACCGGCTGGGTTACAAGGCACTGATTCAGGCAACTGGAATCAACCGAGACCGAAACCGAGACGCGCTCACCTACGTCGCCGAGACCAAGCGCGAATATGGGGGCGAACAACAGACGCTTCAGGTCTTGACGAACGGTTCTCTCGAAGGTTTCCGCTCATTCTTTCGCCTCGATTGGGACTCGGATTCTGTTGAAGCGGAGATCATCGAGCGCGCGCCTGAGATGACGCCTTACGTGGCGGCGATGAGCGGGCTGCGGTTGCTCCGCCCTAATGACGCGGTGGAGATGTTCTATTCGTTCCTGTGCTCGCCGAACAACAACTTGCCGCGAATCGTTCAGATGGTTCGGTACTTGTCGGAACAGGGAGAGCCCATTGGAGAGACGCTGGGTCGGACGATTCGCCACTTTCCGAGTTCTGAGGTGATTGCGCGAATCGCTCCTGGCGTTCTGCGTGGAAAGGCGTTTGGCTATCGAGCCGACACGATTCCGAAAGCGGCCCAGCAGGTCTTAGAGAGGGGTGGCGATGACTGGATCCGATCGCTCAGACACTGTTCCTACGCGGACGCCCACGCGCACCTGTGTGAGATCAAGGGAATTGGTCCAAAACTGGCCGACTGCATCAGTCTTTTTGCGCTCCATCACACGTCAGCGGTTCCGGTCGATACCCATCTTTTGCAGGCGGCAGTCCGTCTCTATTTCCCCGAATTGAAAGGAAAAGCGCTCACCGATTCACGCTATCGGATGATCGGGGAGCACTTCCGAGAGCGGTTTGGACACCTCGCCGGATGGGCTCACCAGTATCTGTTTTACGACAACATGCTGAACTGGAGGGGGCGAAAATGATGAAGCTTGTCAACCCTTTTGCCTCTTTTTTCATAAATTTTGCCTCGGGTGCGAGAGTGAAGTTTTTGAACCTAAAACCTACACCTATGTGCTTTTGAGACCTCGCAGAGGCGCCCGTTTGACCGGATATCTGCCAGTTCCTCGGGTATAAACCCTTGTCTGCAGCCAGGCAAGAGGAGGTTCCAAATGCGCAACTGCTCACAAAAAGTGAGTATGTTCATCGCTGCTCTCTGCGCCGCGTCTATCGCGAGCACGGCAGGGAAGCGAGAAAATAAGGAGTTGGTGGAGGTCCAGTCGACCCCGATTAAGACCGCCATTCGCTACGAGTTCAGCCGTTCGGTAAGAGCCGGACAGTTGGTCAAAGCCCAAGAGGGTCATGACGGCGTTCTTAAACGAACGTATAAGGTGGTCTACGAAAATGGCCATCGCGTCAAGTCTCAGTTGGTCGATGAGGAGAGAGTCGAGCCAGTGCCGACCCTTTATCTCATCAATCGGAGCGGCTTCTCCACGAGCAGAGGTTCATTTACCCGCTCGAAGGTTTTGGTCATGAAGGCGACTGCCTATGACCCGAGCCCAGCGACGATCGGTCCCCACGCCACCGGTAAGACTTGTACCGGAATGCACGCGGACTTTGGAGTTGCTGCCGTCGATCCCCGGGTGATCCCGCTAGGGACTATTTTGTATGTCGAAGGATACGGACTTGCGATCGCCGCCGATACGGGTGGAGCGATCAAAGGAAACCGCATCGATCTTTGTTATTCGTCGAAAAAGGTTGCCGATGGCTACGGCTACCAAATGGTCAAGGTTCACATCTTAAGAACTCGTTGAAACTATACGAACCGTCGGTTCTCAAGAAGTTCCTTGGGAAGCACGGACTTTCCGCCACCAAAGGCCTCGGGCAGCATTTTCTCTGCTCGGGGTCTGTTGTTTCTTCCATTGTCGAAACTCTCCAAAAGTATCCGGGGATTCTCGAGATTGGTCCCGGGCCGGGAGTTCTTACTAGCCCGCTTTCCGAGACCAGCCAGCGGCTCATTGCGCTCGAACTCGACTCGAGGATGATCGAGGCCCTGAAAGACTCCGCGCCAAAAGCGGAAGCGAGAGAGGTCGATGCCCTTGAAGCGGATCTCGATGCAATCCTTGCCGAACTTCCCGAGCCACGGGGACTCGTTTCAAACCTGCCGTACTACATCACCGGTCCACTCCTCACGAGAATCACCGAATCGAAGCGCGGGTTTAGCAAGGCCGTCTTGATGATGCAAAAGGAGGTCGCCCAGCGAGTGATGGCAAAACCGGGCAATTCCGATCGAGGTTCGCTCTCGGTGTACCTTCAGGCAAACTACGACATCGATTTTTTGGCGGACGCGCCCGCCGGAGCCTTCCTGCCCCCACCCAAGGTTGATTCTCGGGTTCTCGTGTTCACTCCCCGGGAAACCGGTCTGACGCCCGAACAAGAAGCGAAGGTGTTCCCGCTGATTCGCAAAGGATTTGGCCAACCGAGGAAGACACTGGTCAACAACCTCGTTGCCGGTTATGGCGTGGATCGCGACCAGGCCGTAGAATGGCTGGAAAGCATCGATCTCACTGAACGGTCTCGGCCGGGAGAGATCACATTCGACCATTGGAAGCGACTCAGCTTCCTCGTGTGAGGTTCATGAGTTCGGACACGCGTCTCGATTCTTCTGGTTTGAAGTCGGAGGCAATGCGATTGGGGTTCTCTCTGGTCGGCGTCTGCGCTCCCACATCGCCCCCTCATTTGGACGCCTATAAGGCGTGGATTTCGAAAGGTTTCGCGGGGTCGATGGACTACCTTGAGCGGCACCTTCCCATGAAGAGCGATCCCCGGTCCCTTCTTCCCGGCGCAAGCTCAATTGTAGTCGTAGGCCTCAACTACAATCAAACGCGCCCAGAGGGCCCTGAGAGGCCCGGAATCGCCAAGTACGCGCTGGGGCGAGACTACCACAAGGTCATTCGGTCGAAACTGACAAAACTCGGTCGATGGATGGCGCTCGAGTTTCCCGGGAGCCAATCCAGAGCTTGCGTCGACTCGGCTCCAATTATGGAGCGAGATTTCGGCCAGTTGGCGGGCCTTGGGTGGTTCGGTAAGAACACGCTCTTGATCAACTCCGAAAGGGGGAGTTGGTTCTTTCTCGGAGTCTTGCTGACGACGGTTGAACTGGCGCTTGATGAGCCGAGCGAAGGCGGATGCGGCACTTGTAATCGATGTATTGACGCCTGTCCGACGGGGGCCATCGTGAATCTGGACGGCCGGTGGCAAGTTGACGCCCGAAGTTGTATCAGTTACCTGACGATCGAGCACGCCGACTCAATTGAGTCGGACTTAGCCCGCCGCATGAATGGTTGGACCGTCGGTTGCGACGTTTGCCAAGACGTGTGCCCGTTCAATACTCCGCGAGCGACTCAGCCTCTTCGGGCGACGCCCACTCAAGAGCCGGACTTCAACGTCAGATCGTGGCCCAGTCTCATTGAGCTGGCGAACTTGAGTGAAGGCGCATGGGATGAATTGACCCGCGGTTCCGCCGCTCGACGCGTCGGAGTCGAACAGATGCGGCGTAACGCCCGAATCAATATCGAGAACGCTACGCGGTTCTCTGACTAGATTCGCCGCGTCGTTCGCTGATAGCATCCTTGTACAGCTCGACGTACTTCTGGGCGCTTCGATCCCAGCCGAAATCGGCATTCATGCCAGCCGACTGCATCTCAGCCCAGCGGGTTGGGTTGCCGAACACGGCCTGCATGCGCTCGATCGCTGCAAGCATCTCCATCGGCGCCTGTTGCTGGAAGACGAATCCATTCTGCCCGTCGAACACAGTGTCGGCGAGTCCGCCGGTGGACCGAACCACCGGGATGGTCCCGTATCTCATGGCGATAAGCTGACCCAACCCACAGGGCTCGAAGGCGCTGGGCATCAGGAATGCGTCGCAGCCCGCATAAACCCGCTGAGCGAGCGGAGCGTCAAATCGAGGGATAAAGCGAACCTGTTTGGGGAACCGCTTTTCAAGCAGACGGAATCCCTCGGCAATCGGAGGCTCACCCAGACCTTGGACGACCAACTGGGTCGGGAGCGAAAGCATCGACTCGGCAGACTCCAGAACCATGTCCATGCCCTTTTGGCTGCTAAGGCGGCTGACCATTCCGATCACCGGCGCGCCTTCGATCGGCTTCATCTTTAGCTCTTTGAGCAGGCCCTCACGGCACTTCGATTTGTTGGCCGGGTTGGCGGCCGAGAAGTGGGCGGGAAGGTCGGGATCCGTTTCTGGATTGAAGACGTCAGTATCGATCCCGTTTAGGATGCCGCTGAGGATTCCTTCGTGGGCCAGGTGCTGCATCAAGCCTTCCAGGCGACATCCATATCGCGGCGTAAGGATCTCCTTCGCGTAGGTCGGGCTCACCGTGTTAACCCGATCGCTGAAAACGGAACCGGACTTCAAGAAGTTGACCCGACCGTAAGTCTCAAGCTGATTCGGATTGTAGAGGCTGTGAGGGAGCTCGAGAGCGTCCAGCACTTCCAGACCAAACTCGCCCTGGTACGCCTGGTTGTGGATCGTGTAGATCGAGGCCACTTGGTCCCAGACGCCGGACGCCTTCTCACGAAGGATGACGGGAAGGAAGCCGGTGTGCCAGTCGTTGCAGTGGATCACATCGGGAATCCAACCGAGCTGTTCGCACATCGTCAGGATGGCCTGACTGAAAAATAGATGCTGCATGCCGCCCGGCTGGTAGACCGACGCGCTGTCGACGGACAGCGGGAACCATTCATCGGTGCCGATCAGCATGACGGGGACCCCTTCCAGGTCGGTCTCTTTCAGGACAGCTTGTTTCGACCAGTGAGGATTCATCGTGACGGTGACGTCGTCGAGTACGGGTTTCACCGTCCATCGAGGGTCATCTTCGATCATCTTGTAGAGGGGCATGACGACCCGGACTTCGTGTCCGAGCTTATGAAGCGCCTTTGGAAGGGCCCCCGCTACGTCTGCCAGGCCCCCAACTTTTGCGAACGGGGCAACTTCGACAGACACGATTAGAATCTTCATGGATTTCAACTCAGTTGGAGTCTCGCTTGGCAACATTGCGCACCGGCCTCACCTGCATCTCTCGTTCGGATTTGCGTCTGACCGATCAGTTCCATTGCCAAGCGATTCTCACGACAGCAGTAGTGCCAGTGATTAGCAAGCTTCCAGCAAAATTGCGGTCGCCTCGCCCCCACCAATACACGGAGTCGCGACAGCGTACCGCGCGCCCCGTAACCGTAACTCATGCAACGCAGTGAGGATTAGTCGGGCGCCGGACATCCCAATCGGGTGACCGAGAGCAACCGCTCCTCCATTTACGTTCAGCTTTTCCGTCGGGATTTTAGCCAGATTGCTCACAGCCAGTGCTACGACTGCGAATGCTTCGTTGACTTCGAAGATATCGATATCACTGACTGAAAGTTGTGCCAACTGTAGCAATTTATCAATGGCGAACGCAGGGGCGGTGGTGAACTGATCGGGCTTTTGGGCGTGGGTCGCGAAGGCGACGATTCGGCCAAGCGGGCGAACCCCTCGTCGGTCGGCCTCCGTCTGCGACGATACGACGAGCGCACAGGCGCCATCGTCCAGCGAACTGGCATTGCCCGCAGTGGTGACGCCATCTTTATTGAACGCAGGCCGGAGCGAGGGAAGTTTCGCGGGATCTCCCTTGGCTGGCTCCTCATCGTTTTGCACGATGATCAGGTCCCCTTTGCGTTGGGGGACGGAGACGGGGACGATCTCTCGCTCGAACCGACCTGCAGTTTGAGACTGAATGGCGCGTCGATAGCTTTCGGCGGCGAAGGCGTCAAGTTCCTCGCGGGAGATATTCTGGTCGGCCGCCGTCGCGTCGCCGCACATTCCCATATGACAATTGCCGTATGGGTCCCAGAGCCCGTCGTGGATCATCAGGTCGGTAAGGACGCCGTTGCCCATTCGATATCCGGTTCGGGCTTTGTCTAGAGCATACGGAGCATTGCTCATCGACTCCATGCCACCTGCGACCACAAGTTTGCTGTCGCCGAGCTTTATCGCTTGAGCGGCGAGCATCACAGCTTTCATGCCTGATCCACATACTTTGTTGATGGTTAGGGCCGGGACGGAATCGGGCAGTCCACCAAAGATCGCCGCCTGTCGCGCCGGGGCCTGTCCCATGCCCCCGGTGAGCACGCAGCCCATGATGACTTCGTCGATTTCTTCCGGCGGCACGCCGGCGCGCTCGAGTGCCGAGGCGATCGCTTTAGCTCCGAGTTGCGGGGCGGTAAATGAAGATAGGGAGCCTTGAAACGCCCCGATGGGCGTGCGAGCTCCGGCGAGAATGACGGCGTCTTCCATGGTGTCTGAACTCCTTCGTTCGCCCGCAAGACTACCTCCGGGGTTACCGCTTGAGCTTCATCTTGAGGAGCGCCTTGTCGAGGTAGCTGGTCTCGGGCATCTTGTACCAACTGGTCACATAGTAGTAGGCCCAGCCGGCGACGCAAGCTACAAACATGAACCAGAGGACCGAGACGAGCTTGCCCTGGGACTGGACGAGCAGGCTGCCAAAGTAGGCGATAAGGCCCATCGGGACAGTCGAAACGAGTCCTTTTGCGATGGTTCGCGTGAATCCTAGTCGGTCCAGTTTTCCGACTTCCCCCTCGAGCGCCTTGTAAAGGATGATCACGAGCAGAATCGCGGCAACGTTAGTTGCCCACGGCAGCGCGTAGATGCCGAGCGCGGTGGCTCCGGGAATCGCAAGGCTGCCGAATTGAATCGCCTGAATGCCTGCGCAAAGGAGGATAAACAGTCCGGTCATCGCAGTTCCCCAAGCGATTGGCTTGAAGGTCTTGTGCAGCGAGAAGAAGCCTCGCATGAGGACGGGCTGCACGCACCAGGCGGGAATCGCGATCGAGTAGATGCGGAGGCAATTGGCGATCAGGGCGAGATGCTCGGGGTCGTGAGAAGCCTTGCCGAAACCGTAGATGATCTTGACGATCAGAGGTGCGGCCGCATACATGAGCACTGCCGAGGGGATGGTCAAGTAAAAGACGGTCCGGATCGTCTTACTGAGTTGAGAACGGTATTGATCCATCCGCTTCTCGGCAAAGAACTGACCGAGAACTGGGAATACCGCCAGCGCCAATGACTGCCCGAAAATTCCCAACGGGGCCTGCATCAAGTTGTTGGCGCAGTTCAGGCCGATGTTGGAGCCCTCCCCGTAAGGGGACGCGAAATACTGAGACACCAGCGTCACCATGCTGGGGAGCGAAAAGCCAACGATTACCGGAAGCAGAAGCTTGAAGAACTGACCGACACCCGGCGTCCTTACATTGAATGAGGGGACAAACCCGATCCCTTGGGGAATCATCACGAGCAACGGGATGAGGATGTTGCCGATGAAGGCTCCACAAAGCGCGCCCCAGGCGACGCCGGCGATGCCAAACCCGAAAAACGTGGGGAGGATGCTCGCGCCGACGATGATCCCGATGTTGTAGACGTTCGGAGCGAGGCCCGGCGCCAGGAATTGCTTCCGGGCGTACAGCGTGCCAAGCATGACGGAGCCGATGAGGAAGGCGAACTGGGCCGGAAGCATGATCCGGCTCATCAGCACGGCCATGTCGATCACTTCTTTCGGTTTGTCGCGGCCGAATTTCATCACCATCAGCGGTGCATACAGCCAGGCGACCGCGATGAGCACCAAGGCGATGCAGGAGCAGATGGTGACGACGACAGAGAATACTCGCCACGCCTCTTTTCGGCGGTCGGTGTACCAGAACTCGGTGAAGACCGGGATGAAGGCCGAACTGAGTCCGCCGCCCGCGATCAGCATGAAAATCAGATCCGGAATCCGTGCGGCGATGGTAAAGGAGTCGCTAGCGTTCCCGAGCCCGAAGTGGCTGACGATGAAGGTATCGCGAAGGAGCCCTAGGAGTCGACTAGCCGCCATGCTGGCGACCATGATTCCGCTCGCCTTGCCAACCGCATTGGCCTTAGGCGCTCTCGGTTCGACGCCAACTTGAGACACGCGAGGAATTTAACCCTATCTGGGAACTTGGGCATGCCGGAGGGCCTAGTCGGGCCGTCGACCCGGGCGACGTTTGGCCACAAGGCTTGGAGTCTTGGAGCAATGGGCCGTAGTCTGAACGCGGACTGAGCCCGAGCCGGTGCGGACGAAAAAGCGTTTAAATACGTCTTTGACTTTGTAGGCGCCCTCAAAGATCAATAAGGTTGGGGCCAGCTATTGAGGAACGGCAAATGATTTCACTGCTATTTGCGATCGGCACGTTTTCCGCGTACCAGGTCGATTCTCGCATTGACTGGGTTCGTCAAGCGCTTGCTAGTGTGAAAGTCTCCGGGGCCAGGTCTCTGGCCCGACCGCACCCGTTGATCACAGTAGGAGAACCCATAGCGCCTGGTCCATGGCGACGGGAAACTCCCGGTCCACCCAATGACCCCCAGTTGCTCTGGAATATTGAACGCGGTGACGCGGCTGTAAGGCACACAGCCGATTTGATCGAACTCAGAAGATTCAAGGAGGCCTACTCTTATATCAGCACGGTTCGTCGAGCGAAGCCGGAATTGGAACCTTTCGTTGAGGGAATGGCCGTTCACTGTGAGTTACTATCGGGCCACTATCAGCAAGCGCTGTCGGATACCGCAGAGCGAATAAAGATGAACTCACGCCCAGACGCGGATTCGGGCATGGATCCCGACTACCTTTGTCTGTCGCTCGCCGCTTCTGGACTGGGACGCGGCTATTTGGGGCAGTGGGAGTTCTGCGCAAGGAAGCTACGAGAATATAACTGGACGGGTGAGGCGTTAAGTTTGCCAGCAACTCCAGATCCAAAGAAGCTCATGGCCATGAGTGCGTTGACTCTGGCGATGGGTGCGGCCCCATTTTCACAACAATATTTTGAACTCGCCCTCAAGGTTGATCCGACCAATGAGTTGGCCGCTCGGCTCGTGGTTGAATACGACGAGGTTCAAGGGAAGTATTCCGACCTTCGAAGGATCGCATCGACCCAAATGTCGAAGCTTCCCGCTGGTGAAACGCGAGAGTTCTTGAGGGCTCGAATGCTAGCAGCGGCAGGTTTGGCAGATCGCCCAAAGTTCAAACGCGCAGAATCGAAGTAGGTCGCCCCAAAATCGTCCAACCCCTGAGGTGGTTGCGTCAATCGTCCCCCGTACGGCACAACCCCCTGCCGGGGGTAGATGGCGGAATGGTCCCTTCCCTCGGGTAGCTGCGCAACCCGAGGCTAGCACACAAATCGTCTCCGACGTTGAGGAATTGGACCGGAGCATTACCGTTACGGGGTGTCCGATGAAATCGGACAGCCGGCACCGATTGGCATTGCGGCGGCCCCTACCACCGGAATGGGATCAAATTGATCAACCACTCCGAATGCGCCGGCGTACTCGGATCTGATGGCGGTTTTGCCCGGGTTATCTCGGATCAACAACTCCTGCGTCGCCATACCGACTTTGTATCGATTCTTAAAACAAAGGGAACGTTGTGGGTAAGGACTTGACCTGTTGGCGGTCGGGATAGCAGTCGGTGTTCGCTTTCTATCCCAAATAGATGCATGACCCGGTACGATACGGCTGAATGCTTGGCTTACTCGTGACGGTTCTGGTGTGCGTTGGCGCGATCGGCATTGGGACCTTGAAGGTCGGCCGGTGGACCGGTGGCCTCGACCCTGCCGCACGGTTTGCGACGCATGGAGTGGTGGGGCTCGCGAGTCTGGGGCTCTTGACACTCTTCATCGGCCTCATTCCAGGCGGGTTCAACTGGGGAATCGGGCTGGTGGGTGTATTCACGCTCGCGGGCTGGGTGCTCCTGGCTCTCGACTTTCGGAAGAACCCCGTCAAGGCCTCAATTCCAAAAGGGCTCGATGGACTGTTTCTTCTGGCGTTCTTCCTAGCCGGGTTTGTATCACTGGCCGGCGTACTGTCGCCTAGCGACACCATCGACTGGGACAGCTTGAGTTACCACCTCGCGGTCCCCAAACTGTATCTCCAAGCCGGACAGATCTATCCCGTCTTTATCCACCACAGCAACTTCCCAAGCATCGTTGACTACCTCTCGATTTGGGGGCTTAAGTGGGGAGGACAGAGCGGGGCCAAAGGCTTTACCTTCTGCTACTTCGTCCTCGGCATCCTTGCGGCATTTGGGTTGGCGCGGGGCAAGTATGGGGACCGAGCCGGCTACTGGGCAGCTCTTGCGTTTGCGTTCGTGCCGGTCGTGATGTGGGAGAGCGGGACGGCCTACATCGATGTCTCAAACGGGATCTTCGCCGGGATGGGAATCGCCTTTGCCGGGCTACTTCTTGAGGATAAGCAGAAGCGAGAGTATCTGTGGCTGTCCGCCATCTGCCTTGGCTTCGCTGCTGGCAGCAAGTACACCGGACTTCAAACAATCCTCGCGGTGGGACTCGTATTGTTGGCGTTCACTCGAAACGCGGCGGGACTGAAGACCGCGGTTCTGGTGGCGGCCATCGCGAGCGCAGTCGCCGCGCCTTGGTACATCAAAAACGTGGTTTACACGGGGAACCCGGTGTTTCCCTTTTTCTATGAGAAGTTTGGCGGGAAGAACTGGGATCAACGCCGAGCCGACATCTATCGGAATCAGCAGTTAACGTTCGGCATTCGTCAGGGACCGGGGTCGGATCCCCTGCCACTGAAGGCAGGATCGGCGGTGATGGGGCTCGCGTATGAGCCGGCGAAGTACATCGACGGCGGTCAACCACGCATCGGCGCAGTAGGCGCGGCGATCCTGCTCAGCTTCTTGCTTTGGCTCGTGAGCGGGCGAGCCAGCGTTTTTGAGAAGTCGGTGCTGGGGGCGACGCTGATATCGCTCGCGATGTGGTTTGTACTTAGTGAACAGAGTCGTTATATGGTGCCCCTCGTGTTGCCGTTGGCGGTTCTACTGGGTGGTGGAGTCCGGCGACTTCAGTGGGGTCCCCTCTTGGCCGGAGTCGCAGGTGTTCAGGCAGCCTACAGTCTTTGGGTCTTGGAGACCGATCGAGTGACTCAGCAGATGCTCGTGATCACCGGCAAGATGACTCCGGAAGAGTATCAAAAGGCCACGATTAGCTTTTACGAGCCGGCTCAGGCGATTAATCAGCAGGTAATGGGCGGAAAAGTCGCCCTCTACGACGAGACGTTTGGGTTCCTTCTTGACGTGCCCTATATGTGGGCCAATCCTGGCCATAGCACTGAGATCCCCTACGACGACATGAAGACCGGGCAGGACTTCGCGGACGGCATGAAGAAGCTGGGCTTTACCCACGTGTACGTGAACGCCCCGGCGATGTTGGGAGCGAGAGAAAGCGTGGATGCTTGGTACGCATCCACCGGGCTGAACGGAAAGCCGGTTGCGTGGCCAGATCACGATTCCACGCTGGCCAACTGGGAAGTCAAGTACAAGTCTCTTATTGCGGATGCGATCGCCGGTGGTCAGTTGGTCCCTGTCCAGCAGTTCCGTGGCGGACGATTGCTATTGAAGTTCCAGTAGTGTTCGCGAAACCATCTTAGGCTTAGGGCTTCGGGCGGGGCGATCCATTCGGTACGAGAGTGGATCGTGCGAGGTTTAACCGGCGCATGGCCACTCGCGGGGTACCCTCACTCTTTGTGAACTACCGAAAGCTCGGTCGATTTGGCATTAGAGTCAGTGAAGTCTCCGTGGGTGGCTGGCTCACTCAGGGCCGCAGCATCGACGATTCGACGACGGAACAGATTGTCCGCAAGGCCTTCGAGCTTGGGGTCAACTTCTTCGACACCGCTGACGCCTATAACGCGGGTGAAGCTGAGAGCTCCCTCGGCAAAGCCATCGTCGGTATCCGACGTGACGATCTCGTTCTGGCCACCAAGTGCTTCTTCCCAATCACCGACAAACCCAACGATCGGGGACTAAGCCGAAAGCACATCACCGAGTCGGTCCATCACTCGCTCAAGCGACTGGGAACTGACTATATCGACCTGATGCAGTTCCACCGATTCGATCCAGAGACGCCGCTGGATGAAACGGTTCGAGCGATCGACGATCTGGTTAGACAAGGCAAGGTTCTCTACTGGGGAGTCAGCGAGTGGACTGGGCAGCAAATCACCGATGTCGTCCGCACCACCGAGCAGCTCAATGCCAACCCGCCGGTCAGCAATCAGCCTCGATACAGCATCCTGGCCCGAGGAATTGAAAGCGAAGTCGTGCCCGTTTCCGAGAAGTTCGGTATCGGTCAGGTGGTCTTCTCACCGCTCGCTCAGGGCGTCCTTACGGGCAAGTATCTGCCCGGAGTGCCTCCTCCCGCCGGCACTCGAGGTTCGGACGAGTCGTCGAACATGTTCATGAAAGGGTGGCTGTCCGACCAGGAGCTTTTGACTCGCGTCCAGAAACTGAAGGCGTTCGCGGAAGGGCACGGCCACACCCTGTCTGAGTTCGCGTTGGCCTGGTGCTTGCGCAAGCCAATCATCAGTTCCGTGATCACGGGCGCTTCTTCGCCAGAGCAGGTCGTGGCCAACGTCAAGGCCAGTGGGATTAGCTTCGAAGCAGAGATCTGGAAGCAGGCGGAATCGATCTTGGACGGAGCCCCAGCGTGAGTCGTACCAGCAAGTTCATGACCGAACCGATTTCGTGCGACATGGATTCGCCGAAGTCGACGCCGGCCACGTTTCGAGAGACCGAATTCGAGAAGCGCCGGGGAGTCAGTCGGATCGAGGTTCGAACTGGATTCGCTCAAGTGCACGTGTCCGAGATCGCCGCTCCCGCGATGGTGGGAAGGCTCAAGGTGCTCAAGGCGGTTTCTGAGCAGCAAGTCAGCATCGACTTCTTGAAGCTGACCCCTTCTGGCTTATCATTCCTCGTTTCCGAGGATCGAGCCGGAGCGGTCCAGACCGTGCTTGAAGCAAGCGGATTCTCGTTTGTGGTCAGCAGTGGGCGCAGCATCGTGCTCGTTCACGCAGTGAACATGAGAGACGAGGAAGGGTTGATTTCTCGCATCGTCCAAACCGTCATCGGAACGAATGTGAGTGTGGATCACATTGGAGACATGCACGACCGACTTCTGCTCGTCGTCAAGGATGCGGATGCCGCGAAAGTGGCCCAACGATTTCGGGAGAGCCTGATCCCCACGGAGTTGGAACGATGAACATCAAAGTCATGAAGTTCGGCGGCACCAGCGTTGCCACTCCGGAGGCGCGCATGACGTCGGCGCTCCGAGTCATTTCGGCCAAAGAGCAAGGGTTCCAACCAGTCGTGGTCGTGAGTGCCATCGGTCGCCGAGGAGCACCCTACGCGACCGATACGTTGATCAATGTTCTCAAAGAGATCGACCCCAGCGTCGAACCGGACGCTCGCGAACTGGACCTGATGATCGCTTGCGGCGAAATCATGAGCGCGGTCATCTTTGCCCACACCCTGAAAACCCTGGGCCATTCCGCTCAAGCGTTTCGCGGTGGGCAAGCAGGGATTCGAACCGATGGCGTGTACGGCAATGCGCGAATCGTCGGCATCCATCCAGTCAGCCTTTTCAATTCGATTGAGAAGGGAGCGATTCCGGTGGTCTGCGGATTCCAGGGAGTCTACGTTTCGGGAGACGGTGCGCCCGGCGGGGAACTGACCACTCTGGGACGTGGCGGGTCTGACACCTCGGGCGCGGCCATTGGCGCAGCCCTCAAGGCGACCGCGGTGGAGATCTTTACCGACGTGGACGGCGTGAAGACGGCTGACCCTGATGCGGTGCCCAATGCTTCGACGCTTCGCAAGGTCACGTATGACGAAGTCGCCGAGATCGCCCACTTGGGCGCGAAGGTGGTTCATCCTCGCGCGGCCGAGATTGCGATGCAGTACGACATTCCGCTGTGGGTGAAAAACACTTTCTCGGACGACGAGGGAACCGAAATCGTCAAGCGTGAGAAACACCCTGGCCGACGCGCGACCGGTGTGACCCACACCGGAAAGCTGGTCTATCTTCAGTTCGACTTATCTAGCGCAGGAACCGAGACCGAACGCACCGAACTCGAAGCCAGGATCTACGAGACCATGGCCCGGTATGAAATCAATCTATTCATGCTCAATTTGAGCCCGAACAGCACCGGGTTTGCCGTTCCTCGAGCGCAATACTCGACGGTCGCCGACGTGCTCGATGGACTTGTCATTCCGCTCAAAGGAAAGGTCTTCTTGTTCCAGATTGGCCGCAATGCCAGCCGTGAGGTCGAGACCCAAGCCACACTGTTGGAATCGCTGGGAGACGTGCGAAGGGTTGTCGCGGAGCTGACGGAGGGATGCACGATGGTGTCCTTGGTCGGACACGAGTTCATGCAGACTCCCGGCCTGTTCTTCGACGTGTTGAGCACTCTCAACGACGCCCAGATCAGCGTCCTTCAGACCAGTGACAGCGACTTTTCGCTGAGCGTTCTCATTCCGGAGTCGGAGTCTAACCGAGCGGTGAGGCTGCTCCATGACCGGTTCAAACTGTCCCTCGTGAGTTGATCTTGAGGCTGCCCGACGACCGCCCGGCACTGATGGGCATCTTGAATGTCACCCCCGACTCGTTTAGCGACGGGGGGATGCACTTTACCCTTCAAGATGCCGTCGATGCCGGTTTGCGAATGGTCGATGACGGAGCCGATATTCTCGACGTCGGAGGCGAGTCCACGCGTCCAGGCGCCCAGCCTGTCGAGGCGGACGAGGAGCTTCGTCGCGTCCTGCCGGTGGTGGAGGCGCTGGCGACTCGTGGGCTGGTGGTTTCCGTCGACACGATGAAGGCGGAAGTCGCTCGTTTGTCTCTCCTTGCCGGGGCACAAATCGTCAACGACGTTTCGGCGTTTGGAAACAGCAGGATGTTGGAAGTATGCGTCAACGCTCAGACGACCGTGTGCGTCATGCATATGCAGGGAACTCCGCAGACCATGCAACTGGCGCCGGAATACGGCGACGTGGTTGAGGAAGTCGTCTCTGGGCTGGTTGCGGTTGCTGAGAACGCGAACTTGGCTGGCATCCCGGATGGACAAATCTGGATCGACCCCGGGATCGGGTTTGGCAAGACCGACGAACACAATTTTGCTTTGCTTCGAAACCTATCTCGCTTCGTCGAGACGGGATATCCGGTTTTGCTAGGAGTGAGCCGCAAGGGATTCATCGGTCGGGCGCTGGCCCGCAAAGGGACGGCGCTGTCGGTGGGGGAGAGACTAGAGGGAACGCTCGCCATCCAGGTGGCCGCTCAGCTTGACGGCGTTCGCATCCTTCGCGCCCACGATGTGCTCGCCTCTCGGCGAGCTATTGACATGACTTCGCGACTACGCCCAGACCCAGGGTAGCCGCTGGCTCCTGCCTGCGGATTCCGGATATTGCAGAGTTGTCCAGCGAGGGCCAGGGGCAGGAACCAATGGCTACGGATTTGGTTTTCGGGATTCGCAGAGTTGGTCGGTGAGGGCCACGGGCAGGAACCCGTGGCTACGACCGGGGGAGTCCCTTACTGGGAACCGATGAAGGGTTTTTAACGTTCAAGACTTTGACGGTTCTGAAACCGGTATTCTGGATTATTCCCATGAAGGCTTGGCTTGCACTTGGAACTGCCATCGCAGTGGCGATGCTTGTAGGTTGCGACGATGACCCCGAAATCGCGGTCGTTGGCAAAATGGTGCCCGACAAACCGGTTGAATCCGTTTCCCAGGCAGGAAAGAACGTTTCCCCCCGTGACCTGAAGGGGAAAGTGGTCATTCTCGATTTCTGGGCGACCTGGTGCGGGCCGTGCAAAGAGTTCATGCCGTACCTCCAGACGATTTACGACAAGTATCAGGCCAAGGGTCTGGAAGTGATGTCGATCACGGACGAGTCTCGCAAGACGGTGGAGAAGTTTCGGAAGAAGGAATCGTACACATTTCCTGCCTATCTTGACGAGTTCGAACTGATGCATAAGGCGTTTTCGATTCAGGCGATCCCGGTGGTCGCGGTCATTGATCGCGACGGCCGAGTGGTGTATGACGGAGCTGCGGACCCGATTGCTATCGAGGCAGCCGTCGCAAAGGCGATTGGCTAAAATTTGATTTGGCGTCAGTCTTTCTCAACCCTCGTTGGACGTGACGTCGTCCTGCCTCCTCTTAAGGGCATGACCTTATCCGGATCTCAATGGAGCCCGGGTGGCGCGGAAACGTACATCGGTGCCTTCGAACTGGCCGCACTGTCCGAGATTGGTGTGTGGACAAAGTTGCTCCATTCGGCCGGGATCCCCTCTCACGTTTTGATCTTTGCCAATGATCCGGGGCCAAAGATTCAGCGGAGTCTTCAAACCAGCTTCCCCCCAAGTCGCCTTCAGGACATTATTCTCGTCGACGATTCGGGGGAACAATGGCGCAACTTCATCCAGCCCGACCGCCCCGAACGCGCCTTCGCGATGCATGTTCGAGACGGAATGGCCGAACCCCTGATGGTAGGACCTCCGACGGAAGAGGCCTGGGACCTCTTTCAGTTGCTTGTCAATTCCGAGAGGTGACGGGTCGCCAGCCTGGAATCTGGCTATAGGCGTAGGCCTGGAAATTGGCGGAACTCGGGATCACCGAGTACGGAGTCAGTGTCCACGAGACCACGCGTGGCTGCCCACCTAGGGTGGACACATCTCGATAGTCAATAGACAGCAGCTCTGTCAAATTGTTGACCGTGGTGAGGTGAAACACTGCTTGCCGCCTCACCGGGTTACCCAGGGTGTACACGACATCGAAGAGTGCTGAGTTTGCCGGATCGATCACCTCGGTGACGGTTGCTCCGGGGATCCAAGTCTGGTAAGTTGCTTGAGTCCCATTGTAGGTTTGGCTGATCAAACGGGTGTTAAAAGATCCGTAGCCGTCCGCGCCAGCGCGCATGATCGCGAGCGCGTCTTTCAAGTAGTTTGCGGGCGCCGGGCCGGTGTCGTATCTTCCGTACAGACCGCTCTGGTATTCGTGGGTCAACAGGTTGTAGGTCCATACAGTAGCCCCATCGGCCACGACGCGGGCGTTGAGTCGGCTGTCTTGGTACTCCAGAAGCTCACTCTGCACGAATGGATTTCCCTTCGTATCGGTGGTGCGAGACCAGTATTGATCACACGTGATTGCTTTGGCCGCGTTTCCGACGGTGACGGTTCCCTGAAGCCGTAGGAACAGGCTGTCCTGTTGTCGCAGATTCGTGAGTGCGTTCTCCACGTCCGGGTCACCGATGGGACCCAAGACTTGGGCGGATACGCAACCGACCACGGTTAGAGCGGTAAGAGAAAGGATCGTTCTTAGGGGCATCTGGGGACGTCTCTCGGAGTCAAACTCCGTTTTACTTGATTATTGGACGTTCGGAATGGGTTTTGTGTTCGGTGGCCGGTGGTCAGTGGTCGGTGGTCGGTGGTCAGTGTTCGGTGGTCGGCGGTCAATGGCATGGG
Source organism: uncultured Armatimonadota bacterium (assembly GCA_903904815.1). Taxonomy (GTDB): domain Bacteria; phylum Armatimonadota; class Fimbriimonadia; order Fimbriimonadales; family Fimbriimonadaceae; genus Fimbriimonas. Next base: position 54,720 of record CAIVDU010000054.1, on the reverse strand, counting down.
GCAGGGGATGCTCCGGGAGTGTTCACCCTACGGCCGCCTCGAGTTGGGACGGGTCGAATAATTCGCCTGGTCCATCGATTCGGGGTCGATCACCCGAAAGTGCCCGATTTCCTGCCCGACTTGCGAGCTGCCACTAACCACTGGACCACCAACCACTTCCAAACTGATCTGGCCACTGGCCACCAACCACCCCCGAACTGACCACTGGACCACCAACCACTTCTGAACTGACCACCAACCACCACCGAACCGACCGCTGGACCCACTGCACTTCCCAACAGGGGATATAATCTCTCCCGACAGTAACAATCCCTCGGTTAGGGAAGGAGATTCACGATGGCTGCTATAGCCCAAGAACGCTACGAAGACTCATATCTTTATCGACTCCGCCACTCGGCCGCCCACCTCATGGCCCAGGCGCTTACCGAGCTCTATCCAGGAATCAAGCTCGCGATTGGTCCCCCAATCGAAAACGGTTTCTATTACGACGTCGACTCGCCGGTGGTGATCCGGGAAGAGGACCTCGCCAAGATCGAAGCCCGCATGAAGGAGCTCTCGAAGCTCGATCAGCGAATCGTCCGGATGGAAGCCCCGGATCGCGAAGCGGCCAAGAAGCTCATCCTCGAAGAGACCACTTTGGGCCAGGGCCCCGAGGTTGCCGAGTACAAGCTGCTGCTGCTCGAAGCGGTTCCCGATGGCGAGACCATCAGCTTCTACGATCAGCAGAGAACGGACCGAGAGGGCAAGTTCCACCGGTTCCTCGATCTCTGCCGCGGACCTCACGTCGATTCGACCAAGGAGATCAAGCACTTCAAGCTGATGAACCTGGCCGGCGCCTACTGGCGCGGCGACGCGAAGAACAAGCAGCTCACTCGCATCTATGGCACGGCCTTCGAGACCAAGGAGGAGCTAGAAACTCACCTTCACAACCTCGAAGAGGCACGAAAGCGGGATCACCGAATTCTTGGTCGCGAGTTGGGACTGTTCATGTTCTCGCCGAGGGTCGGCCCCGGTCTGCCTCTGTGGCTACCGAAGGGTGCGGTTCTGCGCGACACGATGGTCACGTTCTTGAAGGAAGAGCAGTTGAAGCGTGGCTACGAGCCGGTGGTCACCCCTTCCATCGCCAGCATCAAGCTGTACGAGAAGAGCGGCCATATCATCGCCTACCGCGACAAGATGTTTCCGTTCATGGAGGACGAAGAGCGCGAGACCTACATTCTCAAGCCGATGAACTGTCCGTTCCACATTGAGATTTACGCGTCTCAGATGCGGTCTTATCGCGACCTGCCGGTCCGGTACGCCGAGTTCGGAACGGTGCATCGGTACGAGCAGAGCGGTGAGGTCACCGGAATTCTGCGAGCTCGCGGCTTCACGCAGGACGACGCGCACTTGTTCGTGACGAAGGATCAGTTGATCGACGAGTTCATTGGGGTGGTTGACCTGATGAAGACCGTGCTCGACAAGCTCGGTCTGAAGGATTTCCGCGCCCGAGTTGGCACCAAGGACCCGCTGTCGGACAAGTATGTCGGACATGACGAGAACTGGGTTGCTGCAACCGAGGCGATCGAGAAGGCGTGTCAGACGATGGGCGTCGACTACTTCGTGTCGCCCGGCGATGCCGCGTTCTACGGTCCGAAGTTGGACCTGATCATCAAGGACGCGCTCGGACGCGACTGGCAGATGGGAACGGTTCAGGTGGACTACAACCTGCCGGAGCGATTCGAACTGGAGTACATCGGCGAGGACAGCAAGCCTCACCGACCGATCATGATTCATCGAGCGCCATTCGGCTCGTTGGAGCGCATGATTGGACTCTTGACCGAGCAGTACGCCGGCGCCTTCCCGTTGTGGCTGGCCCCGGTTCAGATCGCTATCCTCCCGATTGCAGATCGTCATGCCGAATACGCCGCCGAACTGAAGGTTCGTTTCCGCGACGAGTTCAAACTGCGGGTTCACCTCGACGACCGCCGAGAAACCCTCGGCAAGAAGATTCGAGACACCCAAATGCAGAAGGTCCCCTACATGGTGATCATCGGCGACCGGGACATCGAACAGGGAACCGTTGGAGTGCGTTCGCGCGAAGAGGGCGACCTAGGCGCGATGTCGCTCGACGCGTTCATCGAACGCGTGAAGTCCGAACTGTAAGGTTCGTCCGCCAAGTTCAGACGAGCCATTGCGGTGAATTCAACGTCGGAGACGTTGTGTCTCCTAGCCCTGGGTTGTGATGGTCCGGCATCGCTACCCGGGGTGTATAGGGTTCACGAATCTACCCCCGGAGGGGGTTGTGTCGTTCGGGGTCCGTTTGACACAACCGCCTCCGGGGTTGAACGATTTTGCGGTATCCGTCCCCGGGTAGCCCGCCGGAGCGGGCAACCGCAGGGCTAGCGGGCATTACGCCTCCGGCGTACCGGAGCGGGCGCGAATAAGTCATTGCGTTCTCTCAGTTGCACTCCAGGCAAACAGTAAAGTGGGAGCAATCAAAATGATTCAAGAAGTTCGCAGGCAGGTGGGGGGAGTATTGTCTATGCTCGAAGAAAGCCAACCACGATATGATCCCTTGGCGTCGAGTGAAAGCTTTGAAGGGTATGTCACCCTAGTCGACATCCATACTGATTGCGTTGCTCTCACGCGATTCCTTGATCACGCCGCCAACGTGGATCCGCTGTTCACGCCGCGACTAACGTCCGCGCTCAGGGAATTTGGCATGCTATCGCGGCTTGGTGCTCTTCAGGCCCTCTTGGCTCCCTCCGACCGCATGATCGAGTCTGCCCAAAGCGAGGAGTGGCACAAATCATTTCAGAACTGGATTGACCCATTTCTTCATGATGAGCCACTGATGCGGAGCCTTACGGTTTATCCAGTCCGACCATCGAGGGAGCCACAAACAAACCCCGATCGTGAGTTTTAGTCTTTCGGAACCTCCATCCCCAACCCTTCCTCCTGACACTCTTGGTTCTGCCCTTTTGGGCGTTCGGGAAACGACCCCTGGAGCGGATAGTGTCGTTCGGGAGTGCGCGCGTGGTTACCTAACCGTCCTTGGCATAAGCTTACAAATCCTAAGAATGTACTGGCTTGTCGGCCTGGCTCAGTCCTTCAGAAAATTTCTGTGTTTGATCATTTTCCTAGTATTAGGGATACTAATCCCCAAGTCCAAGGGATCTTGGGTGGCAGATAACATGATGTCCTGGTTATCGCTGGAATATTGCTAACCGTGCGGGGCTTTATGGAGGGTCAGTATGGTGAAAGCGTAGCCGGACTCGCTGTGGCTGTTGCAGTCGCCATCAAAGATTTTGTAGATGGAAGACTTCGAGAATTTTTGGGGTCTTTGAATTCGCGTTGTACAATTCGAGTACCTCTGATGCAGACTCCTGTTATCCCAGGTGACCGAGATTTGCTTCGTGAACTTACGGTCGCGAATCGTTCAGACTTACGTCGTCTTTTTCGTCGAATGCGCTTTTCTGCAGGATTCGACATAGTCGCCGCTGTTTGTATGGTCTTTCTTTGGGCGACTGAGATGTCCCGTACATTCCACCTGGCCGCGTGGGTCACCTATGGCGTCACGTTGCTTGTTGCCGCCGTTCTCACGCCGTTGATCTGGCGTTCGGCTGGGCGGAGATATCACCGCCGATTCGACAAGTACGACGACATCATAAAGAAAGCTGAGGAGCGCTTACGGAATCTGGACTCTCAGAGCAGTTAGCTGCGGCTCGGATGGACTATGATTACACGGCGAATATGAACGAAGCTGTAGGAATTGGATATGATGGTCAATTAGTCAATCCTAATTAATAGCGATGGTGTATTTTGCGATCATTATGTTTGTCGTTGCAGGCATGAGCGTAAGGGTAAATCAGGAATTTGGAATCACCTGTCGAGTCTTCTTTTTAGGGCTGGCTTTCTCTTTCCTGATGTCCGATGTCACGACCTCCTTGACGCCGCGGAACGAATGTCGGGCAATTGAGATCGTCCCTTTCTTCTGCCTTGCGGCTACATGCATCGCGTTCTGTTGGCGATTCAGAGCAGACATGAAAAGGGCTCGTCTTCATAAAAACTAGAATGACGCTGCTGATATTCACCTTGCATTGCAAGACGGGCAAATTCGAGTTCTCCGCCTAAAAGGAAGGAGAACACCAAGTGCAGTAATCGAAGACTAGTGTCGCTCAGGTTGTGAAGATCCTCGGTGGCGTGACGCGTCATACCGGTGGAGAACGTCTGTACTGACCGCGGCGGAAAAGGGGTGTATAGGGTTCACGAATCTACCCCCGGCACGAGGTTGTGCCAGTCGGAAGAGAATGCCACAACCGCCTCCGGGGTTGAACGATCTTGCGGTGACCTACCCCGGGTAGCAATGCCGGAGCATGGCAACCCGGGTCTAGCAGGCATAATGCCTCCGGCATATCCGGAATTGGCGACGGTTTTGTCCCCATTCCGATAGTAGGGGCAGTCGTGATGCCCATCGCTCCCGATGATTCGATTTCATCAGACACCGCCGGAGGAAATGTTCCGGTCCGTTTCCCCAACGTCGGAGACGTTTTGCCTGCTAGCCTTGGGTTGCGAAGCTACCCGAGGTATCGCGACCATCTTTGGAACCTACCCCCGGCAGGGGGTTGTGGCGTATCGGGGGTGATTGACGCACCATCTCCGGGGTTGGACGATTTTGGGTGGCACCTCGCCGGGGAGCCCGCCGGAGCCGGCAACCGTGGGGCTATGAGACTCAACAACTACTACGGGACCCCACGTAGGCCCTTGGGCATTAACCTGAGAGATTCGAAAACTTGCGAATTACTGTTCGTAGGGCCCCTCACTGGGGGCCTTACGTGTATTGCCGTCGCGTCTCGGAAGACCCCACGGAGGCACGACTCATCCTCCGCCTACCCAGACAATCTAAAAACCCAGAGCAAGCTACCAAATACAGCGCCAAACAATTTGATTTCGGGGTGTCGCTTCGCGACGCAGGTTCAAATTGACCCTCTCCCCGCCCTCTCCCGCGTACGCTTCGCTGCGGGCGAGGGGGCCCATTTCGACTTTGCCGACTTTTGCGATGGTCTGTACCCCCGGGCAGCTTGCGTTTGGCATCCTTCGAAGACCGCGAATGATTCTTGTCGCGGCATGCTGAGCACGAGTTCGGGCCGCAAGACCACCTGGATGGTCGAGAATCGGAAGGCGCCACGGAGGCACGACTCATCCTCCGCCTACCCGTGCAGCTTCCGCATGGGTCGTGGGTTTTACAATCGAACGGACGCATTTTTGACTACGGGCCAAGAAGAATTAATCAATTGATCAAACAAAAAAGAGCGTCGCGTGATTTCTCACGCGACGCTCTCGTCGATTTCGGATGCTTCTTCCGACTAGGGGCCTGGAGGGGCGATGCCACCCTTGGCACCCGGGGCTGCCGGAGGCGTCACAGGTACCTTGGCTGGATCAGCCGCTGGCTTGCTGGAATCTTCGGATGAACATCCACCGAGCACAAACGGAGCCGCGAAGGCACTTGTCAACAAAAGGATCAGAAATGCTTTTTTCATTATTTACTCTGTAGGAGCAGAGGCGCCGCGAGGATCCCACATGTACTTCGTCTTGTCGGTAACCTTCGTGGCTTCACAGCTCACCTGAGGATTATAATTGGTTCCGATAGCGGCTTGGCTAGTCTTGTTGAACTTTGCGTGACCGTCGGTGAAGGAGAGGTTTCCGCCACCGGTGTATCGAGGGGAGAAGCCGTCGGTGTCGCCGACTGTCGTACCCTGGAAGTAGTCTTTGCAGTTCAGACCCCAACCAACTTCAGTAGGTCCGTAGAAGTACTGAGTGGAAGGCCATGCGTCGGGCGGGTTGACGATGTCGCCAAGAGTGGAACCGCTCTCACCAAAGGCGAGTGCGCCGCCGTTGTCAGCGAATGCAACGATGTTGGCAGGCTGGTCGACGCTCGTCGAGCTGATGCTCGAGAACCACTGACCGGTCTCACCAGGGCAAGCCGTGTTACCGGATACGTTCAGCGTGCTGAGGTAGCCGTAGTTGTAACCGTAGCTGAGGTTGTAGTAGCGAGCGACGAGGTTGGTCGGTCGGTGGTCGCTTGGCGAGAAGTACATATCCCAGCTCTTAACGTAAGGATAGATCTCGTACTGCCACATTGGTCGGCGACCGATACCCGTCGTACCACCCGGGGTGTCGTTCGGGTCAAGCGGGTTGGTAACTCGGCCTGCGTTGCAGAGGCTGGAGCACCATGTGGGGAAGTTGTCGTCGTAGTCGTTCATGTAGATCAGGGTGCCCTTTACGAGCTGATCGATGTTCGACAGGTCAGACGTCTTCTTCGCGGCAAGCTTCGCCTGAGCGAAGACTGGGAATAGGATGGCTGCGAGAATCGCAATGATGGCGATAACTACAAGAAGTTCAATGAGCGTAAAGGCTTTTTTCATACAACTCCGAGACAAATAAATTCCGTCCGCAAGGATAGAATGCAGGGGAGTATATGATGGATTTCGCCAAATTCCAAGGGAATTTGTGACGATTCTTTCGGAAATCCAAGGGTTCTAGGGGGGAAAGTTAGTCATGTTGGCCTTTCTTGTGAAAGAGGGAACTATTTTAGGTAGGTCTGAAAAAGAAGATCATAGTGTATTCAGCTATATGTCCCTTAGGCCCAGAAGTCTCTTCCAGAAGGTCTCATTTTAAGATTTTGAGTTCATGAAATCCACAGTAGCCAAACTCGGTAGCATCTGCAAGCCCAAATTCATTTTCGATGTTCCTGAAATTCATAGTGGACTATACACCTAGGTTTATTGGCGCAAGCAGATTTGCCGGGATTTCGGATTACTCTCAAAGGAAATGACGGTTGCAACCGCGGAAAGATTGGTCAAACGAGAATAAATTTCCGAGACTCGGGATGTTGACAGGTTCATAGTGCCGCCTCGCGTAGTCGAAATCGGGGACATAGAGGTTTCCGGAATCGGAGAGTTACGAATGCGTTCACCCTTCTCTTGTTAGTTGCGAACTTTTCCTGGGGATAGGCTCGTCGAGCAAACGACAACTCCCTATTCCAGTTCTATCGCATATAGTGTTTTATACATTATATGGAGTTAAGGGTTTGTGTGTCACCATGGAAGCAGTGAATCCTGACTTCATCGCATGGTGCGCTTCGTCTGGTCTCGACTTGAGCGCCGACCAAATCGAGAGGTTTTCACAGTTTGAAGAAGCCCTCTACATCAGTAATGAGGTGAAAAACCTCACCCGTGTTCCCAAAGAGATCGCCTGGCGACGCCATTTCGTAGACAGTCTCCTGTTTCACGATCTCATCGCAGTTGGCTCGACGGTCCTAGACCTTGGAACCGGACCCGGTTTTCCCGCCTGGCCCCTCGCGTGTGCCCGGCCGGACCTGATGGTAACGGCACTCGACTCAAACGGCAAAATGCTCGACTTCCTGCGGTCTCAGCCGTTACCGAACTTGGAGATCGTTCAGACTCGCATCGAGGACTGGAAGGTTCGAGAACATTTCGACGTGGTCACCGGTCGAGCGTTCGCTCCGTTCGCCATTCAGATGGAAGTGTCCTCAGCCCCGTGCCGGGGTGGCGGTCTCGTGATCCCCATGCGGTCCGCTCAAGACGAAGATGCGATCGCCAGCCTCCGTACTGGCAAGATCTCGCTGAAGTTGAAAGAGATCGTCCGACGCGAACTAGAGGGGGAGGAAGTCATTCGCGTTTTTCCAATCTATGAGAAGACCGCGAAGACAATGAAGAAATTCCCCCGAAGGTGGGACGAGATCAAGCGAAAGCCCTTGGATATTCTCCTGCCCCCGAAGTTCGTTGAGCCAGCGACCGATTTCGAGGACTGAGTTGGAGGGGAATTGAGGCTCAGAGCCCGGTAGAACGGATTTGCGGCAGCATCGGAAAAAGGGACCCGTTAGGCTCGACCAGATGAGGGGGTGTTTCGCTTTGCTCAACATGACGGAATCACGGGAATGGGGCCAGCAAAATCGAGCCTATTCCATCCGCCTGGCAAACCGGCTACTGCTGCTGAAGGGCTTCTTGGGCTTGCGGCAAGCGGACCGGCAATAACGTGCTCACACCTGGCTCTTGCATGGTGACGCCTAGCCAATCCTGGGCGCTTACGATGGTGCTCATGTTGTGGGTGATTACGATGAACTGTGTCTTGTCGCTGTGCTCATGAAGCATCGCGGCGAACCGTTCCACGTTTCGGCCGTCCAGGGGAGCGTCTACTTCGTCGAGAACGACGAGCGGGGAAGGTTTTACTCGCAGCAGGGCAAATAGGAAGGCAGAAGCACAGAGCGACCTTTCGCCTCCGCTCAAAAGATTGAGAGGCTGTCGCTTCTTTCCCGGCAGCTGAATGTCCAGATCTATGCCACTTTCGAGGACGTGGGCCGGGTCGCTCAAGCTCATCTTGCCTTCGCCATCTCCAAATAGCTTTCGGAATGTCTCGGTGAACGCTTCCTGCACGGCAAGGAATGTGGAGAGGAATCGATCGCGAGTCATCTTGTCCAATTCGGCGATACTCGCCTCTACCTGTTCAATCCCACCCAGCACATCTGATTGCTGGGCGAGGAGTTCGTCGAGACGGGCGGACAAGCGCTGGTAGGCATCGATCGCGCCGAGATTGACATCCCCCATTCCGCGAAGGTCTCTCCGCAGACGATTGACGACGGCTTGAGCGTCGGGGGGAATCTCATGAGTTCCCTGCTGAGCCAACGCTTCCGGCTCTGAGAGACCGTAGTCCTCCATCAGCCGTTGAAGAGCGCCCGATCTACGGTTCTCGGCTCGGGCTCGCCCGAGTTCAGCCTGGTGGGACGCCTCTCCGACATTGGTCGCGTTCTCGCGGGCCTGCTTCGCATCCTCGGCCAGTTGGAGGCTCTTTTCGAGCAGTTCCCGACGCTGGATTTGGAAGGCCTCCAGTTTGGAATCCGCTTCGCTCCGTTGGGTCTTGGCTAGCTCGCGCTCCTTTTCAAATTCGGTGGCGGCCTGGCGAATCTTCAACCGTTCGGGTTCTAAACCCTCAAGTCGCTTCTTCCGCTGTCCTTCGGTGTCGGTGGCGATGTGAAGTCGCCTCTCGGCGGCGATCGCTCGGGACTGGGCCTGGGAAAGTCGGGCCTCCAGTTCCTTCAGTCTTGCCTCGGCGCCCTCTGCATCCGCAGATCGGCTCGCGAGCTCCTTCAATGCGGCGTCTCGGAGTGCCTCGATGGCGTCGACATCCACTGGCTGAGCATCTGCCTTCCTCTCCCCCGAAAGCTGATCAATCTCATGAGCGAGGCGCTCCCGGGAGCGAAGCGTGCCCTTCAACTCGTCGGCGAGAGTCCGGTGGAATGTTCTCGATTCATTCAGCTCGCGCTGAATCGCGGCGATCGCCGTCTGACGCTCCTTCGCTTCTAGGTCTAATTCACCCCTTTGGCGAGATCGAGCCTTGCTTCGAGAATCGAATTCGCCGACCGTTTTGTCGAGTTGGGCGATCTCGTCCTCAATTGCCTGGAGGTCGGCCTTTCGTTGGACAAGTCCGTACCCCGTCTTCGCCTGCCGGCCGCCAGTGACCGCGCCACCGCTGTGGACGACTTCGCCGTCTAGGGTCACCATTCGGCTCCAGCCGGTGGTCCGTGCGTGCTTGAGGGCGATGTCGATGTCTTCGACAATGAGCACGCGACCAAGGAGGCTGTCGATCACCGGACGGAATCGGGACTCACATCGAACGAGCTCACTGGCCCGACCCATGATGCCACGCTCCCCCAGCAACCGCCGCAATTCGTAGCTCGGCTCGGAGGGACGCATCAGGGGAATCGGCTGGAACGTGGCGCGTCCGGCCCGATTCTGTTTCAACCATTCGATGGCTTCTTTCGCGTCTCGTTCGTGGTCGACGATCAAGTCGTTGGAGCTGCCTCCCAGCGCCGTTTCGATGGCTAGTGCCACTTCTGCCTCGGCTTCGACCGCCTCACCAACCGGGGTGTAGTTTCCGCTAAGGAGGTTTCTCTCGGCCGCCTCCAAGACGGCTCGAGTGCCTTGACTGACGCCTTCGTGCGAAAGAATGGTCGCCTCAATGCCTCGTCGCCGTCCGTCGAGCGAAGCTCGTTGGGAGAGGGAACCCCGGACTGCCTGGGCGTCCTTCTCTTCGGCCTTCAGGATCTGCTGAATCTTGGATTCGATCTCGGCAATTTCGGCGCGTGCGTTGGCGAGTCGCGCTTCGACCTCGTTGACGGTTGCTTCAGCTTCCTTGGTCGCGACTTCCAGGTCGGGCAGGGAAGCGTCGATGCCTTCCAGTTCACGATGAGCCATCTTTCGGCGCTCTCCGCGATGCGATTCCTCTGCCTCGACTTTAAGCTGTCTGGCTTTGGCCTCTCTGGCGCGTCGAAGTTCGTCTTCGAGCTTTCGAAGCTCAGTCCCCAGTCTCTTCGCCTCATCCCCCACTCCGGAAAGCTCTGAACGAAGGACGTCTAGGTTGACCGACTCGGCGTCGAATTCTGTCTTAGCGGCCAGAGCTTCGGCCCGGAATTCCTCGATGCGGTCGGAGGCGACGTTTCCGTCTTCGGCCAGCGACTTCTCCAACTCATCGAGACTCTGGAGCTTTTGCTCCATAAGCCGTATGTTGGCTTCGGCTCTCTCCAGTCCAGTCAGTGATCCGTGCTGGAGGACTCGCACCTGATCCATCTCCGCTTCTATCTCGGAGATCTGTTCGCCAGTCGACCGGACCTGGAGATCGAGGTTTGAGGCACGGACCGCTTCTTCTTTCGAGATGCGGCCGCATTCGGTGATCCGAAGTTCCGCCTCTTTGACCTCGTTGACGGCGGTGACCACCTCTTGAACAAGGAGCCCTAGCTCTACGTCTCTAAGAGCTCCGAGGATGCCTTTATAGGCGATGGCTCGCTCTGCTTCTTCTTCAAGGGGCGCGCGTTGCGATTCCAGTTCTCGAACGATGTCGGCGATTCGGTCGAGATGCTCTTGGGCCGTGGCGAGTCGCCTCAGGCTTTCGATCTTTCGTGCTCGGTACCGTTGGACACCAGCGGCTTCGTCGACCCAGCCCCGGCGGTCTTCCGGGCTTGCCGAAAGCGCGGCATCGATCTCTTTTTGACCGACGATGGCGTAACCTGCTCGTCCCAAACCCGAGTCCGCGAGTAGATCGTAGATGTCACGCAGCCGGCACGACTGTCGATTGATGGAGTACTCAGAATCGCCGTTTCGGGTGAGTTTTCGAGTTATTGATACCTCATCCGCATCGAGGGGGAGCGAACGATCTTCGTTATCGAAAAGCAAATTGACTTCGGCGAAACCTACCGGCTTTCGTCGAGAACTTCCGCTGAAGATGACGTCCTGCCCAGTCTGGGCGCGTAGCTGGCGTGCGTTGCCCTCGCCGAGTCCCCAGAGGATCGCGTCTACCAGATTCGATTTGCCGCAACCGTTTGGACCGACGACAGCAATGACCCCACCTTCGAGGCTGAACTCGGTGCGGTCCGCAAATGTCTTGAACCCAAAAATTCTAACGCGTTTAAGTCGCATTCTCTGAGACGAACGCGAATTGTACATGGTCGGGGCGCTCCCCGACCGGGAAAACCAGACTAATGCGAGACGGACGGGGAGAAACTGGGTGGGTCGCTAGCGGGGAAGGAGTTTTCCTAGTTCATGTCTACGAGCCAATCCTCATGGGCTTTCTTCGCCTTTCGCTCGGAGGGGCCAAACAGCGCCGAACGGACCGCTGGGCTTTGAACTAGCTTTCGAACCGCGATTCCAGCGGCGATGAGGCCGAACGAGGCTCCGACGATCAGTAGCGGATTCCGGTTTGTCATACATTCTTCTCCCAAAAGACACCTCGGTGTCTTCGTCATACACCACTCAGACGACCAGAATTCATTCATGTTCTCATGGGCATATCAATAGAATATTTCTGTTTTAAGCGCATGAATCCCTGTGTTAGTCAAATGAATATTCCGAACTTTTAGCTACCACAGTGGCAACTTCCGCGAACAAATCCACCAATATTGATCTCGTCGCATTTGGCGATACAACGCAGCTCACCGACTGGTTGAACGAGGTTGCCTGGATCTTCCCGCTCCTGATGTTGAGCATGGAGCCGGTCGAGGTTCTTCATATTCATGCCAAGCGTTTGGGCAAGCTCCGCGAAGTAGCCCTAGAGAATTTTGATAACAGCGCTTCGGCTCTGATTGCTAAGTCCAGTGGAATGCTTAAAGAAGTGGATTCCATGCGAAGGGGTATGGCTGCCTTCACGGAGGCCGCCACCATCGTCGATCCACAGTCTCGTACCTCTAAGGAGGAAGAATCTGATCGCGTCTTGCGTGATGCCCTTTGGGAAGTGCTTGAGAGTGAGGCGCTGGCATTAGAGCCCATCAGGAAGCTGTTAGAAAAAGAGTCATCAGGGTTCCTCAACGGTCTCGAAACCTTGCCGAATCAACGCATCGAACAAGCCCAGACGGCTCTTGAAGAGGGTCTGCTTGAGCAGGCCATGGAACGTTCTCGACTGATTCGAGAGTCGCGTAAGCATCTGAAGGAGGCGATGAGCCTCGACGGTGTGGAACTGGCTCCAATCTATTGGGCCGAATTGGGTTGGATGAACTGGCAGGCTTCGGCGGGCGAAAAAGAGAGCATCGAGTGGTTTGCCAGCGTCATGAGTGGAAAAGATGCCGAAAAGGGAATCGGCATCGGTCTCAGTGCCCGCCTCTACGCTTACTTCCTGTCGAAAGTTGGTCTGTTCAACGAAGCTTATCGATGGTCGAAGGTTGCGGCAGACCAAATGCCATGCGTGGGGACGTACCATGAGAGAGCTCAATACGCTATGTCTGCCGCGACGCTCGACGTGGCAAAGCGTGAAGTCACCGCCTTCATCAAGAAGAGCCCCCTGGCGACGCTTCTGGCCTTCGCCGACCCAAAGATCAGTGAACTCGGTCCAGACCTAGTCGATATTTGTGTCAAGCGACAGCAACAGATTCGGCAGAAGGCACAAATCGCAGTCGGAGAATGGGAGCTCGCGAGCAAGAGCATCGAGGAGATCCTCAAGGAGCTACCGATGATTCAGGTCGGAACCGATCTCATCGAGGGTTCTTCGAAGGCGAAGGCCGGACTGGATCTCGCTCACTTTTTGGTTGCTTCGCAGCGACTCGAAAAGGCCACGGAAAGCAAGGCATCTCTCACTCGTGCCATCACAACAGGGATTCAACGCGAGAAGCGGAAACGAACCGAAACGCTCGCGCAGGCTCGCAGAATCGTGGAGGCGGTCATGCAGGAAAGGGATGACCTTCTGAAGTCTTCCACGGAGACTCACGACGAAGAGATTTCGACCGCGAGAGCAGCTCTCGTTGAGTCAGACGATAACGCTAAGGCGCAGCGAGGATGCAGCATGGGAATGGGTGGTGGCTGCGCAATGATGGTCCTGTACGGGGTTGCAATGCTGCTCGCGGGAAAGGGAACCGCGATGGGTCCAGCGACTCCTATCGGCATGTTATGCATCGCGCTCTCGTTGGTTCCGGTGGGGGCATCGATCGTGTACTACATCGGGTGCATGTCGCGACGAATGGTGCTTGAGAACAAACTCGGCGCCCGCGTCGAAGCGGCAAAGAAAGTCTACGACTTGGCTCGAAATGATGCCAATTCAAAGTTTAGGACGCGTTTGGAGTCGGCGAAGGCACAAGTTAGCCAAGAGGAAAAACTCCTGCAGAAAGCCGAAGCGGTCGCCAAACAGTTTGGTTGCTAGGGGAGTTAAGGTCTCGGCTCCGCTTCGCTAAATTACTGGACTTGACGGTCAAATGCCTTCAAAACACTCCTCCAACCTGAGTCCGGAGAGTACTAGTGCCGATCAGATCATTACGACATTGGCATTTACTTCGGAACTGACCCCGGAACGGGCAGCAGACGTCATCTTCGGTGATACGGCACTTCTGGTGGATTGGCTCAGCGGCATTGCGTCCGTGGTGCCCATGATCTCCCTCTCAACTGAAACGCCCTACATCGTTCGATTTGAGGCTGAAAGACTGTACCGTCTCCGAGTCGATGCCGCGAAGAACATTGAGAATGTGTTCAAGCTCGCGATGGGGAAACCTTCCGGGTTCATGCAGGAACTCGAGAAGGTTCGAAAGGGGCTGGGATGCTTCGACGAAGCGGGGCGAATAGCTTATGCAACCGGCGCCCAGCGCACGATCTCCGATGGTGATAGACCTACACGAGAGGCACTTTGGGACACGCTGGAAGACCGTGCACGCGAACTTGAGAGGATGCGCGCAGCCTTCAAAGCCGAGATCCAAGCGGACCTAGACGGACTTGACGGCCTTCAGCGCCAGCAGCTTAATCAAGCCCAACAGTTCTTGACAGAGGGCTTACCAGAAGCTCCCCTAGACCGATCGAGGATCTTGCGAGACTCTCGGCGACTGTTTCGGGAGGTCACTTCGGAGTTAGGCGCTAGTCTATCCTGCGCCGTCTGGGCTCAATACTGTTGGCTCACATGGCAGTTGACCGCGAACGAGGAGGAAACCATGATCCCACTCGAGTTCGCGGTGAGTCAGGCATCAAGCGCGACCGGTCCGGGCAAGGCGCTCTGTGCGCGGCTCTACGCTTACCTTCTGTGCCGACTGGAAAGGTTTGACGAAGCCTATCAGTGGTCTTACGCAGCGGCTGGCGTGTGGCCCAACGTCGAGACGTTCCATGAGCGAGCCCGTTATGCCGTGTTAACTGGGCGGATAGAAGTAGCCCGCAAAGAACTTGATGCTCTCGTTCGGACGGGACCGCTCGGCATCATATTGGCCTATGCCGACCCAGTGACTTCGATGCTTGCGGCAGATCTCCTTGAGGGCACTGTCCGTGAGCAGATGAGGCTGCGCCAAGTCGCGCGTCAAGAGATCTCCGCTTGGGAGAGCGTGGTTCGCAAAACGGTCGAAGTCAGGCGTCGGGTGCCGAGCATCAACCTGCCCAATGACCTGACCGACGGCGTTGACTCCACCAAGTCGGAGAACGATCAAGCGCATTTCTTGATCGCGGCGCATCAGGTTCGAAAGTCAAGCTCGGCGAAGGAAGACTTGAAAGCCTTGACGGCCGCTGCACTCCAAGCGGAAAAGCGGCGTAGAACCGAAGCCATCCAGCTTGCCCGAACCAATATCGAGGCTGCCCTCGACGGACGTGATCGATGGATCAAGGCATCACTTTCGGCCCATGAGGAGGCTCTGAACGGAGTGCGATCGGTTCTGAGCCAATCCGATTCTAAGGGTGATGCCGCTCAAAAGGGTTGCGGTTGGGGCATGTCCATGGGTTGCGCGATCCTTGTCGGCTATAGCGCACTGGCCTTCGCACTGTCTGTTCGAGGAATCATGATCGGTCCTAGCACCGGCTGGGGCATGCTGATGTTGTCCTTGGCAGCCCTGCCGATCGTGATCGCCCTGATGTATCAGTTGGTTTACAGCGCCAAGCGAATGATGCTGGATGCACAAGTGAACACCCAGATCACGGTCTCGAACGAGAAATACGAGAAGTCACGGGAAGAAGCCAACGAGCAGTTCCGCGGGATGATCGAGTCGAGCCAAGAGTTGCTTGCCACCGAAGAAAAGCTGCTCCTTAGAGTCGAGGACGCGATCCGTGTATTTGGCTAGCGGTGAGATCCCATTCGACGATTCCGTCGCTTGTCCTGACCTAGTCGTCCATCGCTGGTGCCGAGTATCCCTCGAAGTGATTGGATTTCATCGCGGATCTTTGCTGCCTTCTCGAACTCCATCGCTTTCGCGAAGTCCTTCATGTCTTTTTCTAGGCTGGAGATGAGGATTGGAATGTCTTCGATTCGCAGCGCCGCTCCATCCTTTCCAATCTTCTCGAGTGTGGATTCACTGTATTGAGATGCGACGTCGTTGACCGCGTCGTAGCTTCGAACGGTCTCTCGGATGACCTTATTCACGGTTTGGGGCGACGTTCCATGCTCTTCGTTGTAGCGCACCTGAGTGGCTCGGCGTCGGTTCGTTTCCTCGATGGCTCGTTCCATCGAACCGGTGATGCGGTCGGCGTACATGATGACCTTGCCGTTCACGTTTCGTGCTGCTCGTCCGATCGTCTGAATCAAGGACGTTTCAGAACGTAAGAATCCTTCCTTGTCTGCGTCGAGAATGGCGACGAGGGTGACCTCGGGCAGGTCGAGTCCTTCTCGCAGCAGGTTGACTCCGACAACCACGTCCGTGACTCCGAGTCGAAGGTCTCGCAGGATTTCGGGCCGATCGAGGGAGTGGACGTTGGAGTGGATGTACTGAACCTTGACGCCGAGATCTTGAAGGTAGCCAGTCAGGTCCTCCGCCATCTTCTTGGTCAGTGTCGTGACGAGAGACCTTTCACCCCGGTCGGCCCGGGACTTGATCTCTCCCAGGAGGTCATCGATCTGTCCTTTGGTCGGTCGGATATCGACTTCCGGATCGACCAGGAAAGTGGGACGAATAATCTGCTCGACCACTTGGTTCTGAGTTTCCAGTTCAAAGGGGCCGGGAGTGGCTGACACGTACACGATCTGGGGGACGCGCTCGAGGAACTCGTCAAACTTTAGAGGACGATTATCCAGCGCGCTTGGCAAGCGAAATCCATAGTCGACGAGAACGCTCTTTCGTTGGCGGTCTCCGTTGTACATTGCGCGAACCTGCGGCAGGGTCTGGTGACTCTCATCGATGAAAACGATGGCGTCGCTGGGAAGGAAGTCCAACAGCGTGTAGGGCGCGGTGCCGGGAGCCCGGCCGTCGAAGTAGCGAGAGTAGTTCTCGATTCCGCTGCAGTAGCCGACCTCCTTCATCATCTCCAGGTCGAACTCGGTTCTTTGGCGAATGCGCTGGGCTTCCAGGAGTTTGCCCTGACCGATGAACATCTGCTCTTGGGCCTCGAGTTCGGCTCGAATGAGCTCGATCACTTCGTCCATTCGCTCCAGCGGCGTGACGTAGTGGGTCGCAGGGAATACAGACACCTTCGTGGGTTCATCCAGAACCTCTCCGGTCAGAGGATCAAACAGTCGGATTCGCTCGACGGTATCGCCAAAAAACTCAACCCGGGTGACGATCTCTTCGTCCTTCGGCTGGATCTCAAGCGTGTCGCCTCGAACGCGAAAAGTTCCTCGCTCGAGAACCATTTCGTTTCTGGCGAACTGCATCGAAACTAGCTTTTTGATCGCCTCATGCAGGTCGATCGTATTGCCCTTTTCGAAGGTCACGACCGCTTCTGCGTATTCACTTGGGGAACCGAGGCCGTAGATGCAGCTCACGGAAGCAACCACGATCACATCTCGGCGCTCTAGGAGGGAGTGGGTGGCGGCGTGCCGCAGCCTTTCGATTTCCTCGTTAACGCTCGAGTCCTTCTCGATGTAGAGGTCTGCCCCGGGAACGTACGCTTCGGGCTGGTAATAGTCGTAGTAACTGATGAAGTACTGAACTGAGTTTTCGGGGAAAAACGCCCTAAATTCCTGGCACAACTGGGCTGCCAACGTCTTGTTGTGGGCCAAGATCAGTGCCGGCCGCTGAGTCTCGGCAATGACGGATGCCATCGTGTAGGTCTTTCCCGTTCCGGTAGCACCGAGAAGGGTTTGATACCGGTAACCCGATTCGAGCCCGTCCACGAGTCCCGCAATAGCGGTTGCTTGGTCTCCTCGAGGCGAGAAGTCCTGAGAGAGCCGCAAGGGCTCATTGAACTGCACGATCGGCATAGATTAAAGGTTACTACGCGATTGACAAAACAAGGTGTTCGAATTCAAAAAAATGTAGACGCAGGACGAGTAAAACACCGTAGGCGTGGCCACGCGCCTTCATGCGAGCCTCCCCCCTTTTTCCCCACAATTCTTAGGGTTTTGTGCCTAATTTGTAGGGTGAATCGGGTTTCTGACCGTATTTAGAACTAATGGGCGCTGAAAACAACTCTTAGATTTAGGGAAATCGTAGCTTGCCAGTTGGGCAGGCTCGAGTTTAGGGGCTCCGTTGGTCGGAACCGTTAAGAAAGATGTTCGTCAAATCCGTGTAGGGCTTTGGCTGGACGAAGGGAGATCACCAATCAACCGATTTACCGAAAAGATTTCAGACTGGCAGTCGAGACGCCCGTTCATCACAGCGATCGGCGTTTCGTGCGTCTGTTTGCTTGCGCTCGTCTTCGCTCACGGCTACGGTCACGTCGGAGCGATTCGCATCCTCTATCTGCTGCCGATCTGGCTGGCTGTCCGGCTTGATGGAAAACGGGGTGGACTCACGATGGTCGCCCTCACAGTGGGCTCGATGTTCGGGGAGGATCTGTTCGAGCAGATTCACCCGACCTTAGAAGCAGCGTTGACCGAGTTGGCGTTCAGGGCTCTTTCGTTCACAGGTATCGCTTGGATCATTGCCGGCGTGGAAACTCGGCTCGCGCGAACGGAGAACTTAGCTCTTCACGATCCCCTCACCGGCGTTTTTAATCGCCGGGCCCTGCACGAGTTTTGGCAAACTCAAGTGGTCGAAAAGGGTTCTCAGAACTCTTACGTTGTGGTCATGATCGACTGCGATGGGTTCAAGCACGTCAATGACCAGTTCGGTCACGAAGCAGGCGACCGAGTGCTTCAGATGCTGGGCAAAGTATTGGAGTCGGAGACTCGGAAAACGGACCTTGTTGCGCGAGTGGGCGGCGACGAATTCGTCATTGTGCTCAAGGAGACGGTTCCTGCCGAAGCTCGAAAGATCCTTCAGCGAGTCGAGAGTATTTTTGAAACCCGAGTATTGGATTCCGGATATGCCTGTTCGCTCTCGGTGGGTTATGCCCCAATTGAGTCGGTCGACGTCTCGATCGACGACATTCTTCGCAAGGCGGACCGGGCCATGTACGAGCAAAAGGAGTTCAAGAAGGCGACTGCCTTCTTGAATTAATGGCGCTGGCGCCTAAGACCAGAATTAGGCGGCAAGCTGAGATCGGATCTCGTCGGACCAGTGCAATGCCCGCATGTAGCAATCGCCAACGGTGATTGGGTCGACTCCCAACGCCTGGACGGCTGGCCAGTTGCCGGTCTCTACGGCTTGAGCGAGCCTCAGAACGTCCCCTAGTTCTCCCGGCTTGGTCGGGTCAAGAAGCACCGCCTTCAGATCTTCAGCAAGCGGAATTTGAACTAGGACATCGGACATCTTCATGCCGAGTACGGCGTCGAGTACGGAGAGGAGGCCAACGGTAAAGTGTCGGTCAGGCCCTGAGTGACCAAAATGGCGAGCCAACTCTTCACAAAGCTTCGCTCTCACGGTGCCAAGAGTGAGCAGATCGCTGTGTCCCCCGCTTCGCTCGGCGATCATCATGAGCCCAACAAGCGCGGTTAGCCGGACTGTGCCGACCGTCATAAGGGCGGCGCGGATCGACGCGACTCCGCCGCTTGTCCCGAAAGCGGCCGTGTTGGCAATTCGTAGTAGTTGGTGCGTGAGTCTTGCGTCACTCGAGAGCAGTTCCTCGATGCGAACGATCGTCACTCCCGGGTTCTGCAGTTCGTGCAAGAGTTGAGCAAGCGTTCCCGTTCCCGCCTTCACGGCAGCGCCAGGAACCAGTTCCGGCTTAGCAAAGAAGTAGCCCTGGAAGAGATCGAATCCACAGTTGAGGCAGAGCTTGTATTCATCCTTCTCCTCGACCTTTTCGGCGAGAGTAGTTAAACCCATGCTCTTCAATTTCGCGACGTTTCGTCGAAGCGCCGCCTTGTCAGCTACTGGAAACTCGACTTTTACGAGTTGACAGTAGGGAAGGAGCGAGTCAAGGCGTCCGTCGAACACGAAGTCGTCGAGAGCAATCGTGTAGCCCTTGGATTTGAGGGACTTCATGGTCTCGATCAGTTCTGCCGTCGGCTCGACGTCTTCAAGAATCTCTAACACAACCCGCTTCGGAGGAAGCAGAAGCAGTGCCGGATGCGAGAGCAACTCGAGCGGAATGTTGATAAAGGCACGATTTTCACCCACCAGCGTGTCAAGCCCAATGTCCAGCACGGACTGGGCGATGGCCGCCGCTTCTTGCTGAGAGGTGAGCTCGCCAACGGACTTGCCGGTGGAATCTCGAAAAAGCAATTCGAATGCGGTAACTGTTCCCTGGCGGTTAAAAATCGGCTGGCGAGCCATAAACACCACGGAGGTCTCTTCAGATTTGGGCGACACTGGAATCACTACTGAGATCTTCGGCAGAATCCGCCGCGTTTTGCTCAGTTAAGGAATCCTTTTTGCGAATTAGCTACAGCTTGTTATCAGTACTCCCTCATCGAGCATGTACCTTGCGATTGACAGGCGCGAACTGGAAGCATGAAAGCATTAGGAGACCCAAAAAGAACTAGAATCCCTGTGAGATCGCTGCGCCCCGCCCACCCTCATATCCTGTTCGTCTGGCGCCCGCTTGGGCGGCGAGCCTGCCCATGCTGGCGTTCTTGGCTCTGCCCATCCTCGCGCTCGTTTCGCACGCGCCTCACGCGGCCCTCGCCGCGCTAAAGTCCGATGACTCGCGGCAAGCTATCTTCGTCAGTATTCGAACCACCTGCGCCAGCTTGGTTCTGATCGTCCTTTTCGGCACGCCAGTGGCCATATTCTTGGGACGCGGGAGGTTTTTTGGCAGCGGATTGGTCGCCACCTTCGTCGAAGTGCCGATGGTCCTTCCTCCGGCAGTTGCGGGAATCGGTCTGCTGCTCGCGTTTGGGCGGAACGGTCTGATTCACACCGAATTACCGTTCACAATGGGCGCCGTCGTCTTGGCCCAAACCTTTGTGGCCGCTCCGCTCTACATTCGCCCTTTGGCGGCGGCCCTGCAGGGCATCGACCCTCACTGGCACGATGCGGCCGCGCTCGATGGAGCCAGCGGCTTTCAAACGCTTCGTTGGATTACGTTTCCATTGGTCCGAGTGACGGTCATTTCTGGGGCAGTCCTTGCTTGGGCGCGATCGTTAGGGGAGTTTGGGGCGACTATTCTCTTTGCCGGCAATTTGGCGGGTAAGACGCAAACCATGCCGCTCGCTATCTACCTTGGGCTTGAGTCCGACTTGAATCAGGCCATCGGCCTGTCCGTCGTGCTTCTCGCCGTGGCGCTCATCATCTTGGCGCTAGTTAGAGGTCTAGAGCAGTTCGCTCGCCGATGAATTTGCTAAGGTGTGACCCTGCGGGCGCCGCCTTACCCAGGCATCCGGCGGGGCGTCCGAACAGCGATTAACCGACAGCCAGTACTGAGTCATTGTCACCAGGCGTTCAATGTAGTCGGCCGGGTGATCTGGTTTCCGTACACAACTGTTTGCCCCGGTCTTGTAACACTGCTTCAAGTTGCTGTCGGAATTGGTTCCGCTGAATATCACGACCGGCAGGCAGCTCGTTCGCTCCTCGGCCCGGAGCCGTTCGAGAACCTGAAGTCCGGTGAATTTGGGCAACCGGTAGTCCAGCACGACCAGGCTAGGGAGTTCGTTCTGCCGATTCAGGAGCGTGTCAAGCGCCTCGGCCCCATCGCGGGTCACGACCACCTTGCATGGAATCTTCGCTTTCGATATGCCCCGTTGAGCCAAGAGCTCGTCGTCCAGCGAGTCCTCGACGAGCATGATGCTAGGAATTTCAGTAGTCGCCATGGCACCCTCAGTATTGTCTCGGCCGTGTTTTAGTTAAAGTCGCTTATTTGACGTCTATGAGTTCACGGACACGAGATCGGTACAAAGAGAACCGTCCACGAAGAAGCCGTCGGTGTTTTGACGGACAATTTATCTCTCGGGAGTGAAACCCTAATAGAGCGTGACGCTAATTGTCCGACGACTGACTCACGCTGTTGAGGATGCTCACGCATCCCATCACTTCCTCGACTTCGTCTCGGAGCGGAATGACCCGCAGAAACATTTGGGAAAACTCTCCGTCAAGACGAACCTCGGACTCGGTTCCCTTCAAGGCCGCTAAGTGGGCAGCCACCGCCAGATTGTTCGGGTCCTTCGTTTTGAATATCTCGTAGACGGTCTTGCCAATTTCCCACTTGACGCCGAAGTGCGTCGACGGCAGCTCACCGTTAGCGATAATGTGAATCGCCAATTCCATGTCCGTTGCCCACACCGTGGACTTAATCTGGTCCATCGCCAGGTGGAGAAGTGCCAGAGCCGCTCGAAGTTCAAGCACACTTCGCTCTTTTTCAGCGACTATGTCTGCCAGGCCCTTACGCTCCACGTTGGCATCGCGAAGGGCTTTTTCGGCCCGGTCCTTGATGACCTTGACGACAGTGTCGGTCCTCCCGGATCCGCCTACTTTAAGCTTGATTCGAACCCAGTAGGTGTTGACGGTCCCCACACTGAGACCGAGTCGCAGGGCGATGGCCTCGTTCGTAAGGCCCTCGACGCACAGTTCGACAATCTCTTCTTCTCGCGGGGAAAGCACTCTGGTTGCCATATTTTTCAGTTCAGCGAATCGAGATTCGTGCTGACGGCTTTCGCAAGGACGGCGGAAAGACTTCCCCGGCTTGGCATACTTCCCAGTCGACCCAGGCGCAGCCACTGGAGGTATTCCCCAGCAAAACGTCGCTTAAGGGGATCTTTGAGAGATCGTACATCTTTCATTGCTCCGGTGTTATCAAGTTTTATGCTCATAGCGTACTCCCGTTTGGTCCAGCATCGATGCAGATTAAAGGCACCATAAGCTGGCAAATTCAGTCCGTGAGAACTAGTCCACGGATGCGCTGTCGGTGGAGTCACGGACGGTTCGTCGCTGAACAATAAACAGGTGACTTCATGGCGTGCAAGGCTAGGACCTTAGGGCAGCCGTAAAAGGTTTCAGGAGAGTGTTTCGCGGAAAGTCTGGATGATCATATCGGCCAACACGAGCGCTAAGGCACGAGACTGCTTGCCCAAGTCGTGAGGGTGCTGGACAGGCCCTTGCCGCCTGCTCCCGCCGCAAATCCCCAGGTGATCGCTTTGACGTAGTCGAAAGCCGAATGCCCAAACCCAGGAACGGCGATATAAAGCGTGTAAAGTCCGGACAGGAACAATAGGCTGGTCGCGACAAAGGTGGCTGCGCAGCGGATCAACTGGATCCTTCTAACCTGTCCCTTGAGCGGATTTAGCGAGATCTTTTTTGACTTCGCAATCTGGACGGACATTTCCTTCACGCTCCGCATTGGAGTTGCGGTGCTAACCGCTAATGCGGAGATGACCGCCACCGATTGGACTTCCGGTTGAGGAAAGAACAGGGTTGATTCAATCTGCTTGAGCGTCGCCGCCGCTTGGGTCACGTCTAGTAGGGCAATCGACTTCCAAGCGTCGTCCAGTTGGCCGAGGGCGGTTGGGGAAAGCGGTCGGTCGGCGTCTTCGCCGTCCTCGTTCGTGGAAAGACCACGGAGCACCTCGGCAGTGTGAAGTGCAGACCGCAGGGTTGCCAGGTCCGCGGCCAGGGTGGTGTCGAGCGAGGGGTCCGCGCGCGGGAACCAATTCTTAGTCCGTTTCCAGACGACCTGAGTGTCAATGCTTGGTTCATTGACACCAGTCCGGATGCAGAGTTGCCGCCAGTGCCATTCCATCAGCTCGACTGCAGAACGGGCGATGGAGTCAAGGTCCGCTGCTTTCAGCGCCAACAAGGAAGCCCGCATCGACTCAAGTTGTTCGACATATCCCTGACGAGGCTGCTTGAGCCAGTAGACCATGTATCCGGCAAGCGTTCCCATAATCATCGCAAGGGTGACCCAAATGGGATGGGAGCGAACATCCAACTTAAACGGGAGGGTCGTGGTTGTCGCTGGCGAGTCAGCATCGATGTAAAGCGTTCCCGAGTAAGTGCCAGGGGTGAGTTTGGCCGGCTCGAGATCGACAGTGACGATCCGGCTTCCATGGTTTGGGATGGCCAATCCAGTTCCATGCGAGAGGGAAGGTGACTCGGGAATCGGGGTGGAACTGACGACCGCGTCCCGGTCGGATGAGTTAGCGAGAGCAGCCTGAAGTTGGGAACCCGCCGGCGTTCCGTTCGCGTCGGAAAGCACGGCATGCGCAGACGAGACAGCCGAGTCTAATGCTGTGTCATTCTCCACACGAATTCGCAGAAAGTTATCGGGAGACTCCTGCAGCCCGAGCAAGAACTCGGATATTTTGGCGACTCCATTGAAAATGTAGACGTGATTCGCCGAATTCGTTGAGTACAGATGATGAGCCGCCTTCACCAAGATGGAGCACGCGAATTGCTTTGTTGCTAGGGGGATCGGTTCCGCTCCATTTGTGACCCCCGAAGGGAGAATTGCTCCCCCAGACACCTTCACTTGGGCTGTGATCATTCGACTCGTCAGAGAACCCAAGACGGAAACTTCAACGCAAAACTTCTGAGGCGTTGTGGGGGAAGGGATTAACCGCGCGCTCATCGGCAGCCCCTTACTTCCCAAGTCTCCTTCCACGCTAACGCTCGTAGGCGTGAATCCCAAGTTAGAGGGAAGTTCGATAGCGCATTTCGGATGATCGCTTGGGGTCCCGGCGCTGCTCTGGGACAGATCGATCATTCCGATCAGCGAGTCCTCATCTCCCTTGGCTGGGAGTTGGGCGATGGCTGTGGCGCTCATGAACGCGATCACAAAAATCATCGCAATATGGTTCGTGAGCTGGCGTAGGTCTTTGCCAACCCTGGCCAATTGGGATGTTCTTGCCTTATATCTCATTTCAATAGCACAGACTAGCCCTAACACACCCATAAATGAAACAAAAAGGACTTAATTGGTCGTGATCATAGTTCAAATCTGCCGGCTGGTGATTTCGCCTGGCGTTAAAGGCTGATTCCCATTTTGAGTTGCGTCCCGTTCACTTGAATTGAAACCCAAAGGTCACGATCAGTCCATCGAGACTCTCAAGCAGAGATCCGCGAGCGTAACCGTGCTGATAAGTCAGGCTGATCTTTCCGACATCGGGACGCCTAGGGTCGAGCCAGAGGTTCGCGCCAAATGAGTAGAGCGCATTGTATCTTCGCTGTTCGAAGTTCACTGGAGCGTAGCTTCCCTCGCCTCGGAACTCGAGGTTCAGCCTCGGTTGAACCCGCTGATCCGCGTAAAACGGAAGGTTCGTGTGAAGCTTCTGCTTGATAGTAGCGAGGTCTTGGGAGTAAAAGTCCCGCAGTCCAGAAGGGTGAGGCGAAGGATGTCGTGGGTCTTCCTGAGTTGTGGTACCGGAGAAGAGGGCGGTGACCACCAGCGGATCCGTCGCATCCTTGCTTGTCTTCAGCGCATCGACATCGGACTGGGTCAACCCGTCGACGCGCTTTAGGATTGCATCTCGCATGTCATAGGTCGCCTGGGTTTCCGTATAGTCGAAGCCCCAGGCGGCGTAAGCCCGATAGGTGAATTCAAGCGAGTCAGTCGACGTTGTGGTTCCCGAGGATGATTTGAGCGACTGTTTGTCACCGAGGACCCCAATTCGCAAGGTCTTGGTCACGTACGGAACATCCCTCACGAGGGGCACGAACGGAATAACGTTGATCGACTCCAGGCCAAGTCCGGCATCGTACTGCTGATTGTCTTGAAGTTTCGCGCTGACTTCGATCTTTCCGTGGAAGAACTTAAAAAGTCCACCGAGCGCATCGAAAGGATGGAGACCGATCGCATCGCCAAATGGGCCAGACAACCCGCCGATTCCATCTGCAATGGAGAGTTTTAGGTCGGCACCGTCCACTTCGGAGGGGTCCTTGAGATAGGTGCTTCCCACGCTGGCGAGTTGAGGTTTGGCCCCGTTCTCCATCAGCTTGTTCCCAAGGTAGGTCAGCTTGTAATAGAACTGATCCTTGGATCCGTGAGTGTAGTCGTGGGTATAGCCGAAATCGATGGAAGAGCTTTTCGCCGGCTGAGTTCCCGACGCGCTGTTAGTGGCCCCTCCCTGACCCGAGGCGCCTCGGTGTGCGCTGAGATTGGATTTTGCCACTGGCTTCGCGATTAGGTCCGCTACGAACGCCATTCCAGAGTAGTTCGTCGGGACGGAAGCTCCGGCGAGAGAAGCGACTCCGATTCCGCAAAGGCAGAGAGCCAGAAGTGTTCGCATCATTCGCCTCCGTTGTCAAAGTACATCTTGGTCGCGAGCGACCCAAGCGTGGTGTCTAGCGCGATGGGATCCATCGTGAACTTCACGTCGGCCCAACCTTCCGCAGTGGCGGCGGCGATGGCTCCATTCACTAGGTCGGCTTTTGAAGTGTCGTCCAGGTCGTAGGTGATCCCGAGAAACAGTGAGATCGGTTCTCCGCTGACCGACAGTGCGAGCTCATTGGAGACGTTATGGTTCGCGTAAGCCTCAAAGAACTCTTCCGTCTTAGACGCAGTGGCGGAATCGACACCATTCGAACCGGCAAGCTTGGTAATCGATTGAAGACAGAAATCGAGGGTGTTTATTTGGTTCAATATATCACTTCAATTGCTTTAATGGCCAATTTTGATGGTCCATGATAACACGTTGCCCGGTATCAGGTGAATGGCTTAACTACTCAAACTTCACCGCCCGGATAGGCCCAGGCCGTGCGAATGGGTCAGCCCAGCGAATCATGCCTGTAACGCTTTTATTACAAGGCAGAAGAAGTTAGGAAACATTGCCGCCATCCTAGTAATCTGAAGAGGATGAGCAACATTGAAGATCGCGGGTACGCCAACCCGGAAATGCTGGTGGACACTGAGTGGGTCGCCGAGCACCTCAATGACTCGAACGTAAGAATCATCGAGAGCAATGAGGATCCCCTGCTTTACTCCAGCGGACACATCGGGGGCGCGGTCGAGGTCGACTGGACACGAGATCTCAACGATCCGATCAAACGGGACTACCTTCACCGAGATGCCTTTGAAGCTCTGACCTCCCGGTTGGGAATCTCCCAGGAAACCACCCTCGTGTTCTACGGCGACAAGAACAACTGGTGGGCTACCTATGCGGCATGGGTCTTCCAGCTATTCGGCCATCAGAACGTCCGCATCATGGATGGCGGCAGAATCAAATGGCTGAAAGAGGGCCGTCCCCTGTCTAAGGAAGTTCCGAGTTATCCCGCAACGACTTATGCGGGACCGCCGAGGGATGACAGTACCGTTCGCTCCTTCCGGCACGAAGTGATGACTCACGTTCAGAGGGGCGGCAAGCTCATCGATGTCCGATCCCCCGAAGAGTTCAATGGAACCAGACTTCACATGGAAGCCTATCCGAACGAGGGCGCTCTTCGAGGTGGCCACATTCCCGGCGCAAGGAGCGTTCCTTGGGCCAAGGCGATCGATGCGGAGGACGGCACGTTCTTACCGGCCGATCAACTTCGAGATCTCTACGAGAACGGCGCCGACGTCCATCCCGATGAAGACATCGTGGTTTACTGTCGCATTGGAGAGAGGTCTTCTCATACCTGGTTCGTGTTGAAGTACCTGCTTGGCTTCACAAAGGTCAAAAACTACGACGGTTCATGGACAGAGTGGGGCAATCTGGTCGGAGCTCCGATCGAGAAGTAGATCGATGATTCCCCCAAAACTTCAAGAGTTTCTCGATGACCTGCATCTGTTCCCCGATCGGGCAGAACGGATTCAGGCCCTGATTTCGCTTGGAGAAGAGTTTGAGAACCCGTCGACGACGGAACTGCCCCGCACGCCTCAGGGCAGGGTGCCGGGGTGTGAATCGGAAGTGTTTGTGTCCTCGTCGCCCAGGCCGGACGGAACCCTCGACTACCGGTTTGCGGTCGATAACCCGCAAGGAATCTCGGCTATGGCCCTCGCGAGGATTCTGATGGCGGGTCTTTCCGGAGCGCCCCTCGATCAGGTTCAAGAGGTTAGTGACGACCTTGTGTACACCGTCTTCGGGAGAGAGCTTTCCATGGGCAAAAGTCTCGGTCTCACTGGCATGGTGAGGATGGCGAAGTTCGAAGCGTCCAGAGCGATTTAGCTGCGGCATAGAAAGCCAAAACAACCCTTCTAGTTGGCGTACCTACCACGATCATGGTAAAAGGGACGCGGCCATGTCTTTTAAGCCTATTTTGTTTGCCGCTTTGGCTCTCGTCTTCACTGTTTCTCAAGCTCAAACTGACCCCGATATGGAGATCGGGGACCAAAAACTGGCTGCTCAGGATCAGCAGAAGAAGTTCCACCCGATGCCAGTTCGCGGCACCCCGGCTGAGGTCCGGGCCAAGTCTTACGAAGACCGGCTCAAACTGGAATCGGCGAGTCCATTCGGCGGATTGAAGTGGCGTTCTATCGGTCCGGAGATCCAGACTGGAAGAGTGGTGGACATTACGGCTCCGCTGGGTGACCCTCAGAAACTCTACGTTGCCTTCGCAACTGGCGGGCTTTACCGTACCGACGACGACGGACTGACCTGGACGAGCCTCTTCGATGGCCAGAGCGCTTTCGGGATCGGTTCAGTAGCCGTGAGCAAAGATGGCAAGACCCTTTGGGTCGGCACTGGCGAAGCGAACAATCAGCGGACGAGCTATTCCGGCACCGGCATCTTCAAGAGCGTGGACGAAGGCAAGACGTGGACGAACATGGGACTGCCTGAGAGCCATCATATCGGCCATATCATCATCGACCCCAAGAACGAGAACGTGGTTTACGCCTGCGTCATGGGCCATCTCTACTCCCAAAACCCGGAGAGAGGAGTCTACAAGACGATCGATGGAGGCAAGACCTGGAAACAGATTCTGAAGGTCGATGAAGAAACGGGAGCCATGGACATGGTTCTAGATCCACATAACACCAATAACCTCGTGGCCAGCATGTATGACCGCGACCGAAAGGCGTGGGACTACCAAGGCAGCGGGAAGGGAAGTGGAGTCTATCGCTCCACCGACGGGGGGAACACTTGGAAGCCAGTCACTGGACTCCCAACGGGATACGATGCAGGACGAATCGGGCTGGGGAACTGCGCAAGCCATCCAGAAACGATTTACGCCATGGCCGACAACCAGGGACTCGATTCCGACTGGGCCGATCGGGACGAAAAGATCCCGTCCGGACGGTTAACGGCTCGAAGATTTCTCCTCCTGACCGAGGATTCGATTCAACTCGTCGATCACAAGCTTCTTGAGAGTTTCTTCAAGGACTACGCCCCGGGAGACCTCAAGACGGACGACATCCTCGCCCAGATCAAAGCTAAGAAGCTCACCCTGGAGCAGATCCGTGAAAAGATCGAAGTCAAGCAGCCGAACGCGTTCAAAGGTGACGTCATCCACGACGAGGTCTACCGAAGCGACGATGGCGGCAAGACCTTCCACCCTGTGACCGCTAGGTTCCTCGGCGAGTTAGGCGGCTACTACTATGAACGCGTCGTCGTAAACCCGACCGATCCTAACGACGTCTACGTGAGCGGCCTCCCGCTGCTCCGAAGCACGGATGGCGGCAAGAACTGGACCTACGTGTTCAAATCCGCCCACGTCGACTTCCACGCGGTTTGGCACGACCCTCGGGATCCTAAGAAGGTTTGGGCAGGGAACGATGGCGGACTCTATGTGAGCCATGACGGCGGAGAGCACGTTCGACACATCGATAACCTTGCCGTCGGCCAGGCGACCACCGTCGCCGTCGACAACAAGTATCCGTACAACGTCTACGTCGGCTTGCAGGACAACGGAACGATGAAGGGCCCAAGCTCCTACGTTCCCGGAAAGAGCGACGTCCAAGAGTGGAAGTCGGTGTTTGGCGGAGACGGAAGCGCGGTCGCCGTGGATCCTAGGGGTAACGGAGACGTCGCCTATGTCGCTTATCAGTTCGGTGAGCACTCCGCGATCGACTTCAGCAAGAACAATCTCAGTTGGTCGGCTCGCCCCTCCGCTCCCAAAGGCGATCCTCCCATGCGCTTCAACTGGGTCTCGCCGATCTTCATCTCGGCATTCGATCCCGACGTGGTGTACGTGGGCGCACAGCGACTCTATCGGTCGTTCGACATGGGCAAGCATTACCTGCCGATCTCGCCGGATCTGACGAAGAACCTGCCCGACGGAAACGTGCCCTATTCGACCATCAAGGACGTCAGCGAGAGTCCGCTCCGGTTCGGACTCATCTACGTCGGATGCGACGATGGCAACGTGAAGATGACACCAGACGGTGGCTATCAGTGGATCGATATTGCGACTCCTGAAAAGAACAAGTGGGTCTCCCGGATCGTCGCCAGTAAGTGGGATGAGGGAACGGTCTATTGCTCGCAAAGCGGTTACCGAGAAGATGACTGGCAGGCGTATCTCTGGAAATCGACGGATTACGGCAAGTCTTGGACCTCCATTGTCGGCAACCTTCCCGCCGAGACGATCAACGTCATTCGAGAAGATCCGACTCACAAGGATTACCTGTATGTCGGTACCGACATGGGAGTGTTCGCCTCGGTAGATGGCGGCAAGACTTGGGAAAGTCTTCACGGTGGGATCCCGAGAACCCCGGTGCACGACCTGGTGGTCCAAGCCCGCGATGGAGACCTCGTTATCGGGACCCATGCGCGTAGCGCTTGGGTGCTGCCGCTGAAATGGTTCTATGAGCTGACACCGGATATGCGCAAGAAGCCGATCACCCTGTTCTCGGTCGACAACATGACTCGGTCAACGAGTTGGGGATACGAAAACGGTCGATCAAAGTGGGATACCTCGACGCCGAAGTCGCCCGCGATCAAGGGTGAGATCTACACGGCGGAGCCGGGCAAAGGCTTCATTCGACTCCGGGACAAGGACGGCAAGGTGGTCAAGGAGACTGCCTTTGACGCAGTCAGAGGCTTCAATGAGGTCTCGCTTGAACTTCGCCTGACCGAACCCAAGCCGATCGTAACAACCAAGCGAACGGGTGTTGCCGCTCAAGACGTGGTTAAGGACCCCTACGAAGCTCTCCGGGCCACGTTCGTGGCCGTTGGTGACTACATGCTCGAAGTGCAGGTCGGGGACGCCAAGACTTCCCAGAAGTGGAAACTGGAAAAGCCTTGAGCTAGCGACGCATTGGACGTCGATTAAGAAGCCCGACTGCTCTCCAGTCGGGCTTCTTTGGTGTTGGAGAAGGTGCTCGCCGTGCTACCCTTAGCCGTGCTCGCTTGGATCGCCGACCCGAAGGCTTGGATTGGACTCGTAACTCTCACCTTCCTCCAGATCGTGTTGGGTGTCGATAATATCGTGCTTCTCACGATTCTCTCGGGACAACTAAGAGGAGCCGAGCAGGTGCGAGCTCGGAAACTGGGCTTGATTGCGGCGATGGTCTCGCGGCTGATCCTCTTGATCTCGCTGCTGTGGATTTCGAGCCTTCTCAATCACCCGCTGTTTAAAGTCGCTCAGTTCTCGGTCTCAGGAAAGGATTTGATCCTGATTGCGGGCGGACTCTTCCTGATCTACAAGGCCACCATCGACATCCACGAGAAGATGGAGGGAGACGAGGATACGGTCGACCTCAAGCCGCAGGCACATCTCAGGGGCGTCCTCACCCAGATCTTTATCTTGGACGTGGTGTTTTCTCTCGACTCGGTCATCACCGCCATTGGCATGGTGAAGCTGATGCCAATCCAGATCTTGTCCGTGGTGTTCGCGACGCTCGTCATGATGGTGGGAATTAACAGCTTGGCTGGGTTCGTCGACCGTCACCCGACGGTCAAGATGTTGGCCCTCTCGTTCCTGGTGCTGATTGGTGTGAACCTGGTGGCGGAAGGGCTTGGATTCGACATTCCGAGCGGCTATACCTACTTCGCAATGGCGTGGTCGGTTCTCGTCGAGCTCCTCAATATCCGCGTGCGAAGGAAGCGTCAGATGCTTAAGGACACGGACCCGGATACGGCCATCGACCCGGGGGCTTGAAGCGCTTTTCGGATGCAATAATACGTTCGAATCTCTGTCGAGGCTTTTGCTCCAGTAAGGTCATGACAAAAGTCGATTAGCGTGTTAGACTATTGGTCGCTGGGTCAACTCGGTTGGCCCCAGAAACCGGAAATCAAAATGCCAAAATTTGTTATTGAGAGAGAGCTCCCGGGCGCCGGGAAACTTACTGCAGGAGACCTGCAGGGTGTGTCGCAGAAGTCTTGTTCGGTCTTGCGTGAACTGGGTCCAGAGATTCAGTGGGTCCAGAGCTACGTGACCGACGACAAAATTTACTGCGTTTACATCGCGCCGAGTGCAGAACTGATCCTGGAGCACGCCGCGAAAGGCGGTTTCCCGGCAAATTCGATCAACGAAGTCCGCTCGATCATCGATCCGACCAGTTCGGAGGCTTAGCCTGACTGGGTCAATCGGCCTTACCGATTGGCCCACACCACCCGTGGTTCGAAGCTCCTCATTCTCTCCGTCGGTTCTGGCTGCACGATTTCGCGGCTACGGATTGGTGGGTGGACTGCGAAGACACGAATCGTTCTCCGCCCACGGTCGGATTGAGGAGGTCTCCCCTTCGGTCCCGCTAACCGCCAGCCGCTAACCGCTAACCGCCAGCCGCTAACCGCCAACCCCTAAGGCATAATCGCCAACCGGTACAGCATGCTCGCGTAGATCCGGCTTGCCTTGAACAGGTGTTCGATCTTGTACCGCTCATCGGTCTCGTGGGCTCGGCCGTCGCCCGCCCAGCAGGTTCCGACGCTGACCGTGTTGGGGATCGCTCTGGCGTAGGTGCCTCCACCCATGGTCGCCGGCTTGCCTTTCTCTCCCGTCTCCTCTTCGTAGACTTCAAGCAGCGTCTTTACGAGGGGATGGTCGATCGGGAAATACAACGGTGGGCTGTCTCGGGTCACCTTCAGGTGGAATCCGCTGGTCAGCCGCTGGAGGTAGGTGTCGCACAAGGCCTGAAGTTTCTCTCCAGTCCAGGTGACCGGGTAGCGGATGTTGTACAGGAGCGAAACCTTGCCGTCTTTGGTTTCGACGATCCCGAGGTTGCAGGTCAGGTCACCGCTCTCGGGGTCGGAGCCGGCGATTCCGATCCCCGCTCCGCCGATATGGGTGGTATCGAACAGTTCCTCGAAGAACGGCTGTGCATTCACCGGGGCAATCTCGTTGAGGAATCTCAAGACACGAATCGCAGCGGAGTCGCCTCCAAATGGGTAGCTGCCATGGGCGGCCTTGCCGATTGCGTAAACCCCGAGGACGTCGCCTTCCCAAGAAAACGTGATGTTGCGGTCCCAGGAGTCGGCGAGCTTCTCTTCGACGTGGGCACGAGCAAGGCCAGACACTTTGACCTTGGCTGAGGCGGAATCGATGACGATGTTGGGGCGCTGTCCGCCGCCGACTTCGAGCAGCGCGAAGTCCCCTTTGTTCAGAGGAACCTCGATCTCGAGGTTGGCAATCCCCTTTTCGCCGTGAACGAGTGGCCACATGGAATCGGGGGCGATGCCGAACGTCGGGGCTTCCTCGGTTTGGACGTAGCGGGCAACGCAGGCAAACCCAGACTCCTCGTTGCAGCCGAACACCTGGCGGATTCGGGCTGGGATGTTGGGCGCGACCGCTTGAATCGCTCGGATCGCGTAGAGGGAAGCCATGGTTGGGCCCTTGTCGTCGGTCGATCCACGGGCATAAACGTAGCCGTCCTCGATTTCCGCTCCGAATGGGGCGTGCTTCCAGCCGGGACCTACCGGGACCACGTCAAGGTGTCCGAGGGAAACCACCAGGCGGTCGCCTTGGCCTATTTCACCGAATCCAATAAAGCCGTCGATGTCCTTCGTGTCGAATCCCCAATCAGAGCAGATGGAGAGCGCGAGGTCGAGTGCTTGGCGGTTTTCTTTGCCAAACGGCGCGTTGGGTTCCGCAGGGCCCTCTATCGAAGGGATTTGGAGCATCTTAACCGTATCGTTAAGAAGGTCTTGCTCGTGGGCACGCAGCCAATCGTGAATCTGGCCAAGGATCGGATCCGACATGCGTCGATCATACCGAAGAAGCCCACTGGTAAGGAAAAAGAGTTGGCGCCGGGCTGGCCCCCTGGGCGGTTACTGAGCGTCCCCGCAGCGCCACCCGGTTCCTTCCACAGCCCGCAACTTCACGCCCTGGTATCTGCACTGGCTTGCGCTTCGGGTATGACGAAAACTCATGAGCGAGACATTGGTTCGGGAGCTTTTCATTCATCGATTCGGGGTGGACCCCACCGTGGTTGGGGTGGCGCCAGGGCGAATCAACCTGATCGGAGAGCACACCGACTACAACGACGGTTTCGTGTTTCCCGCCGCCATTGACAAAGTGACCTACATTGCTGCATCCATCACCGA
Organism: uncultured Armatimonadota bacterium; assembly: GCA_903904815.1. GTDB lineage: Bacteria > Armatimonadota > Fimbriimonadia > Fimbriimonadales > Fimbriimonadaceae > Fimbriimonas. Next base: position 20,697 of record CAIVDU010000054.1, on the reverse strand, counting down.
TGGTCCGTCTCAGTTGTTCTCCGAGCAAGTGGGTGAAGGAGAGGGCTTTGACTCGGCATCGGTCGTCCCCGGCAAACTGAATTCGTGGAGCAAGTACCCGGCCGGGATGGCATGGGCGTTACGGGAGTTTGGTCAACTGCCCAATTTGAACGTGGTAGTCACCAGCACCGTCCCCCGAAGCGGCGGGGTGAGCAGCAGCGCGGCCTTGGAAATGGCGTTCGGAGTTGTCTGGAACAAGCTTGCGCATCTCGGTCTCACGAACGTGCGACTTGCCCAGCTCGGACAAAAGTGCGAAAACGGATTCGTGGGAGTGAATTCCGGAATCATGGACCAGATGGCGAGCGCCATGGGGAAGGACGGAATGGCGATGTTCCTGGACACCCGGTCTTTGGAGATCGAATACGCGCCAATTCCCCGGGGCCTGTCGGCTGTGCTCTGCGATACGAACAAGCCGCGAGCTCTGACCGACTCTGCCTATAACGAGCGGCGGTCTCAATGCGAAGTGGCAAGCTCCATTCTCGGGGTTCCGAGCCTCCGGGAAGGCACGATGGCTTTGCTGGAAGCAATGAAGGGCGAACTCGATGACGTCACTTACCGCCGCGCTCGTCACGTCATCACCGAGGACGATCGTTGTGTCGCCTTCAAACAGGCGTTAGGGGCTAGCGATCTACCGGAGATAGGCCGGTTGATGAAGGGTAGTCACGACAGTCTTCGCGACGATTATGAAGTCAGTTGCATGGAACTGGACGTGATGGCGGAATCGGCTCAGGGGGCGCCCGGTTGTGTGGGAGCACGAATGACGGGTGCTGGATTTGGTGGTTCGTGCGTCGCCCTGGTTCATTCCGACCAGGTCGATGAGTTCGTAAACGAAACACTATCGCAATACGAGAAACGTGCAGGAAGAACTGGCGCAGCCATGACTTGTGGCTTTGTCGAGGGAGCTCGAATTCTGGGGGGCTAGGGACCTGGGACTCCGTGCGCTATGGTCCGCAAAAGCGTCATTCACGGTAGATACCAACCCCGTTTACACGCAAAATGCAAGTGATTTTAACGGGTCGAACGACAAGCAGTCCCCTCGCGGCGAAGCTGGAGAGCTAGTACTCCAGCGGGTTACATGTTTTTCCTTCAAAGGTGATGCGAAGACATATCAAGAAACTGGGCCACGTGTGGAAGAAATAAAGTGGGCGGTTAGACGATACATGAGGGGTGGGATTATGCCAATGCCAACAACGACTCGGCCAGAGGGAGCGCACCGCGCAGTTCGGCTGACGAAAAGAGAGATCGAAGTTCTGAGCTTGATTGCTCAGGGTCATAGCAGCAAGGAAGCAGCAGATGCACTGTATGTTTCTAAGCGAACCGTGGACTTTCATCTCGCTAACATTTACGACAAGCTACAGGTTAACAATCGAGTTCAGGCTTTCCGAGCCGCAACGCGACTTGGGTTGATTCCTTTCGAGCCGACCTTTGGTCACGCTCGTGGCGACGCCTGATCCGTAGCTAAACGTCCTTAAAGAGGCCATCCGACAATCGTCGGGTGGTCCTTTTTCGTTTTTGAGGTTGATGGTTTCTTTCTCGCCCGCTGCGAAGCAGGCTCGCGGCGGCTAAACTCTCCTGTGCACAGCAAGCCCATTCGATACGTCGAGCCGAGTGAAGTGAAGGCGTCTCGACCCGCCGGGAGCGCTCATCTCAGATTAGAGCTTGTGGGCGACCAGACCATTTTGTCTGCGCGGATCAAGCGAGCCTTCCCAACCAGTAAGCCTGGCGAGTTCCTTTCGATTCAAACCGACGACAACAAGGAAGTCGCCATCCTCAAGACGGTCGAAGGGCTGGAGAAAGACACGCGAAGCTTGATCGAGACGGAACTGGACCGCCGGTACTTCACGCCCACGATCAAGAAGATCTTCAAGCTGCGCCAAGAGGCGGGCATGTGGCGGTTTCTCGTGGACTCTCAACGAGGCGAAGCCGAGTTCTACGTACGAAACTGGCGAGACAACGCGTTTGAGATCTCTCCGTCTCGATGGCTGATTCACAGCGTAGACGGTGGACGGTTCGAAATCCGCGACCTGGAAGCGCTGGACGCCCAGAGTCGGGCATTGATGGATCTCCTGCTGTGAACGATCACCTCCTACGGCTCGTGAAGAGCGTCATGGAGGTGCCCTACCCCAGCAAGTGCCCGCTGTGCGGTCGGTTGGGTGAATCGCCTTGTGCGGTCTGTGTCAGTCAGTTTGAGCCCCATGATCCTTTGGTGGAGTTCTTCGACGAAGATGTGCTGACCTTTCGAGCCAGCCTGTTTCGGTATCGGGGGGTGGTTGCGGACGCGGTCAAGGCGCTCAAGTACGGGCGGCACACTTCGTTGGTCGAGTGGATGGCGCGGCAGCTTGAGTTGGCTCCGGAATCGCTGGGCTTAGAATACGATCTTGTCTTGCCGATTCCGATCCACTGGAGTCGCCGGGCAGCACGTGGTTTTAACCAAGCCGAACTCCTTGCCGAGAGGCTGTCGCCGTCTCCGGGAATTCTCATCCGAGTCCGAAAAACCCCACCCCAAGTGGGCCTCAACCGTGAGCAAAGAGCGACCAACCTCGTCGGGGCCTTTCAGGCCCACGAGTCGGTACGCGGGAAGCGCATTCTCTTGATCGACGATGTGCTCACGAGCGGCGGCACCGCGCGAGAGTGCGCGTTAGTCCTTCATGCCAAAGGCGCGACCGAAGTCGGCATTCTCAGCTTCGCCGGCGAGCCATTCAACTGAGGTCTGAGCTGCGAGAGTGACCATTCATGCCGAGCGCGAAGGCTTGAAGGGTGTTGCATTAGGCGTAGCAGATACTTTGCGAAAGTTGACAAACGTTTTGGAGTGCGCGGGCTTGACCGCGCTTTGATCAGCACGGCTTGACGTGCGTGGAGCGTTTGAAGCAATTCTAAGTTCGGGCGGCCCGATTAACGCCAAATATGGCAACCTTTCGAGTGCGTTCTCGATTCCGCTACGCTCCATTTCCCTCGCTACGTTCGGCGGGATCGGGCGACAAGCCGCGCTGACCAGAGGGGCGTCAAGCCGCAGAACTCCACAAAATTCGCAACCAGTGCAATATGTGGGCAACGCCCAATGCAGCACTGGTCAAGCCGCAGCGCGGCATCAGCCCTAAGCTCAGTTCGAAACGCTCAAAGCCACACCATGCGTCCGATCCCGCAAATTAAGCACCCCACTTGCTATCACGCTGGTGCCAAAAAACAGTGCCGCCACCTGACGAACCAGCAAGGGCGCCGGGTCGTATCCCGTGAGAGTTCGGCAAAGCAGCTGAAGGTAGTTGTCGGCCGTTTCATGAATCCCTAGCGCGGCACGAACTTGGAAGTGCCAGTCGGTGAAAATGCAGTACCCGGTCCCTTTCCAGATTCCCATCAGGAACCATGAGGCGGCGGTCAGGCCAAGCAGCGCGAGGTTCCACGGCCGAGTCCGACGCCAAGCCCATCCGGTGATGTTGAACAGGATCAGGCAGGTGTGGAAGACGAAGAACAGCACGTTCAATCCCTCCAACAAGACTCGGATCATGAATAAATTATGCGGAAACTCTCTTCCGCCCAAGGTCCCGAAAGAATAGGACCCTTCCTCACTCCGCAGCCTGTATCGGACTCACCCGTCCTGAGAGCTCTCTTAAAGCGAATCGGCTTCTGCGCCATATTTAAGCAATTAGCAACGACTGTGCCCCTTGTTTTCTCGCCGAGAGGATCGAATGGAGTTCACGGAACTCTGCGCCGACATATACTTGGGCTAGAGATTGAAGAGATGACGATAGACGAAGCCCTTTGGCAAGATCCGGATCGAGTGAGCGGTGCCGTCTGCTTCAGGAAGACGCGCATTCCGATCGCCATTCTTTTTGACTACCTAGAGGCTCATGACTTGAGTGGCTTTTTCGAGAATTATCCGGATGTGTCGTCGGAGATGGTGGACGCGGTGCTGGAAACCTCAAAAGAGCTTATTCAACGAGAGTTTCCTAAAAGACAGATCGCTTGAGAGTGCTTCTCGACAATAACGTACCGTTGAAGCTGCGTTCAAGAATCTCTGGACATGCGGTCAAGCATGTGAGGGAATTGAATTGGCAGGAACTGAGGAACGGAGATCTTGTTCGCCAAGCCAACGAGCAGTTTGATTTTCTGATCACGTGTGACAAGAACATGCGGCATCAGACGAGTTTGAAGGGTCTATCCCTTACCGTTCTGGTACTGCAGTCCAAATCAACCCACCTTGAGCAACTGGAAAGTCTGCTCCCCGATCTTCTGCTGAAACTCCTGACGAAACGAGCTGGCAACTATGTGGATGTCTACTCAAGTTCAGGTAGCTCCTCCTTTAGTGCCCCGGATTGAAGGACCTTGGCTTGTTTAAATTGGCCGCAACCCGCTGCCGGGGTTTAGGGCTGGTTCTGGTCTTACCCACGATGGGACCTCACGGAGCGGTCCTATCGTGGGCTCGAGTTACCAACCTTCGGTCTGGGCGTAGCCGTGGGCTCCTGTCCAGGGCCCTGGCTGACCAGCTCCGCGATGTCCAGAATCCGCAGGCGGAGCCAGCGGCCACCTTTGGCTGGGCGCTGTTCGGTCGGATGTATCGTGCGACCCAACGCTCCGTGGTTGAAAAGCCCGGCTACAGGATCTCGGAGACCGCCGCGGTGGCGAAGGCGGCGATGCCTTCGCTTCTTCCGATCGAGCCGAGGCGTTCGTTTGTGGTGGCCTTTATGCTGATTCGAGACGGGTCGATGCCGATTGCTTCGCCGACGAGGGCTCGAATCTCTTCGGACTTCTTCATGACCTTGGGCGACTCGGCGATGGCGGTCATGTCGAGGTTGACCACTCGCCAACCGCGCTCTCTCAGGAGTTGAGCGGCGTGACGGAGGAAGGTGAGCGAGGGTTCACCAAGCCAGCGCGGGTCGGTGTTGGGGAAGTGTTGACCGATGTCCCCGAGGCCGACTGCTCCGAGGAGGGCGTCGGTGGCGGCGTGCAGAATCACGTCGGCGTCGGAGTGTCCGTCAAGCGCGGCGTGGTCGTGGAAGGCGACTCCTCCCAGATACAGGGTTCGGGTGGGATCGTTGGAGAAGGGATGAATGTCGTATCCCAAGCCAGTTCGGATCTCGGGGCTTCCGATGAGAGCGCGGGCTCGCGACAGGTCCTCCGGCGTGGTGATCTTAAAATTCTGTGGTTCGCCCAACACGATCTCAGGATGTACCCCGATTGCCTCGATGAGCGCCATGTCGTCGGTCGTATTTCCGCTCGAAGCCGCGTGGGCCTGGCGCAAAAGTTCCACTCGTGCCCCTTGAGGCGTCTGCATCGCCACAAGTCTTTCTCGGTCCAGAGTCGAGATGCCGTCGGGGGAGATTTGCTTGATCGTATCGACTACCGGAATGGCGGCGGCGGCGGCGCCAACTCTCTCAACTGCTTGAATGACGCTGGACACGAGTGCCATCGAAGTGAACGGACGTGCCGCATCGTGAATCAAGAGTGCCTCGGCGTCCATAGGGAGGGCCTCTAAGGCGGCCAGTGAGCTCTCCTGACGTGTCTTGCCCCCTCGGACCACCGCATGGGCGCCCGAGGCTTGCAACGCCTCCAGATTCGAATCTGAACCCACCAAGACGACACCGGCAATCTCCGGGTGCTCCGCATAAGTGTCGAAAGACCACCTCCAGACCGGGCGTCGACCGAGGAGGGCAAGGGTCTTATCCCCCCCGAAACGAGTGCCACCGCCGGCGGCCAAAATCGCCGCATAGGTCTTCAACCGTTCTGCCTACGCTGTCCGATGCGCCGGCGAACCGCCGGATCCGGCTCTCCCGGGACTTCCGCGAAGATCATTTTTCCTCGCTCGGTCTGAATAACCTGGGTGACCACCACATCGACGGTCTCACCCAAATGCGGCTTGCCGTTCTCTACCACGACCATGGTGCCGTCGTCCAGGTAGCCGACACCCTGACCGATCTGGTTGCCCTCACGGCTGAGAAAGAGTTCGAGGGTTTCGGTAGGCAGGACGTTCGGTCGAAGGGCCAGCGCTAAGTCGTTGAGGTTCATGACCTTTACGTCTTGGAGGGCAGCCACCCGATTGAGATTGAAGTCGTTCGTAACGATGTCGCCGCCAAGGGACTTGGCCAGGCGGACCAGTCTCGAATCGACGCCATCGCCTTGGTCGGGAGCCAGCTTGTCGTGGATGCGAATCTCCAGCGGAAACTCGTTCTGCATGAGCTTCAGCACATCGAGACCGCGACGGCCGCGTTGGCGGCGAAGGGCATCGTGGCTGTCCGCGATGTACTGGAGCTCTTCCAACACGAAGCCGGGGACGTACATCTGGCCTTCGAGGAAGCTCGTCTTGGCGACGTCGTAGATGCGGCCGTCGATGATGACGTTGGTGTCGAGAATCTTGATGCCCGAGCGCTTGCTGCGACCCTTGGTGCGATTCCACGGCAGCAGCTCGGCCATGGTTTGCAACATGTAGATGGCGAGGGCGGCGAAGCCGATAACGGTGGCGGCGATCACTACCACCCGGGCTTGGCTTGAAATATCGAGAGCTTGGAAAAGCTGTAGGACGGGAATGGAGGCGACGAGGCCGGCGAAGGTGCCGATGAACAAGGTGATCTTGTCGCTGACATCCATCGCATCCCAGAGGTGGCCCAGGTACTCCAGACCAGCGAGAATTCGTCCGCCGAGATAGGAACCCAGCAGCGCGCCAAGAAGCGTGAACCCGATGCTGCTCAACCAGTTGTTTGAGAATGGCGACGGCTCCAAAACCTTATCGCTCGACATCAGGCGATTAATTGACCTAAACAGGAAGTTCAAGACCAGCGGGGCCAGGGGCTGGAGCGCAATTGCTCCGGCGATCGCGAAACAAAGCACGAACACCAGTCGACCGATTGACCGCGGGTCCGCTGAAGGCAATCTCTTTAACGTAGTCTTGAATCCATCCATGATTCTCTTTTAGTGACGAGCGTCCAGCACTTCTATCTTCGCCTTCTCAAGGAATGTAAACGTAAACGCGTCTTCCACGTTCCCGTCGGCAAGCTTGATGTGTCCGGCAGAAAGCTGTTGGTCCTCTGTCGTTGAGTCGATTCCGATCCATCGGTGTCCATCCCACGCTTCGCTCCACGCATGATAGTAAAAAGTACCGTCCCAATTTACCAATCCCGCCACTACCCTTGACGGAATTCCCGCCGCTCGAAGCAGGGTTGTTGTAAGGATGGCATAGTCTCGGCAGACTCCTTCCTTCGTGGACAGGATTTCCGAGGCATCGCGCAAAACTCCGATTCCTGCGTTCGGCTGCATTAAACTGTAGACGTATTGCTTTATCGCCAGAGACGCTCCGTGCACATCTTTCTTTGGGCCAACGATCTTGTGGGCAAGTTCCCGGAATTTAGGCAAATTCGAAGGGATGTCGAGACTCGGTTGAAGCCACTGGGCCGAGTTCGCCTGGGCGTCGGTGATGGACTGACCGTCAACCGAATCCAATCGGGTTGGGTGGACATCCACGATCCACGCTTCGCCGTCCTTGGTGACCGACTGGCTTGGGTCGGAAGGGATCTGGGAGAGGTCCTTCCCGGTGATCCGGAGCTTGAGCTCAGTGAGGTGAGACGGATCGTCGATCGGCTTGTCGGTCTTGATGCTCGTGTTGATGGCCAGGTCCACGGTCGGGGAGTATTTGCCCGGCTTGGCGAGAGCGGCGGTTCGGGTCTCCGGGAGCATTTCGATGCCCATCGGCCCTTCGACCCGTACGAGGTCGCCCTTAGGATTCACGAACACCCGCATGGTCGTTCGAGGGTCGATCACTTCAATGAGGTTGGCGGAGACCTTCTTTCCTGCGACCATGGTGCTGGAAAGACCAACCATTTTGACGTCGTTCTTCAAAAACGTGATCGTCATGGGGTCTAAGACCCAAAAGCTGCGCTTCTGACCTTGAGCCGCATGGTCGTGAAGCATCAAGGTGATCGGGTCGTCCACGATGGCCCCGGCTGGGATCTTGAGGGAACTGTGGGACTTTGCTCCATTGTTGTTCACGTCCACCGCCACTGTCTTCTCACCGAAGATGGCGTCCACGGTCTGGGTTCGACCGCCGCTCTCAATATAGAACTTCATACGCAGCGGTCGACCGCTGGCGTTAGTCCAGGTGGTGGAGTCCGTTACTAGCTTGACTGCGGTTCCCAACAGGCCCGCGTCAATCACCGTGTGGCTGTCGCTTCGCGTCGCCGGGGCGCCCCCAAGCTTGTCGGCACGGTCGACATAGGAGGCGTAGCCGATCTTTGTGCCCTGGATGTACATGCCGAGGTAGGTCGATTCGGCACTTGCCAAGCTTGCGGAAACGAAAACGATTATTGCGACGAAGGATTTCATGAGGGCGTGTCCTTACATACTGTGCTTCGTCGCCCGGCGTTCGACTCCATTTGGAGGAATTGTCGCTGAGGGAGGAACTTGTTGATAAAGGTTACCGTCCTCGGAGTTAATCGGTTCTCTTTGGTGATTGTCGGATTTGCTTGACTTCGCTGAGATACGGCAAGTACATTGCCGTGGCCCTGAGGGAAAGATCTGGGAAACCGACACGTAAAGAAGCACAGCGAATTTAGCAAGAAAATCGATATCTAGCCATGGCCAACAAACTCGTCATCGTCGAATCGCCTGCGAAGGCAAAAACCATCGGGGGCTACCTCGGCAAGGACTATGACGTCCAGGCCAGCGTAGGGCATATTCGTGACCTCATGCCCAACGCGAAGGGACTGCCCGCAGAGCTGAGAAAGAAGTGGTGGAGCGACTACGCCGTCGATGTTGACAACGACTTCGAACCGTTCTATGAAGTCCCCGCCGAGAAGGCGGCCCAGGTTCGTAAGCTCAAAGAAGCGTTGAAGGGAAAGACCACCCTCGTACTCGCGACTGACGAAGACCGAGAGGGTGAGGCGATTTCGTGGCACCTTCTCGAGGTTCTGAAGCCCGGCAAGAACGTCTCGGTAGTCCGCATCGCATTCCACGAAATCACCAAGGATGCGATTCTGAAGGCCCTTGATCATCCGCGCAACGTGGACACCAATCTCGTCGAAGCTCAGGAGACGCGACGTATCCTGGACCGGCTTTACGGCTACACGCTCTCTCCGGTTCTTTGGTCGCGAGTGACGAAAAATTTGAGCGCGGGGCGGGTCCAAAGCCCTGCCGTCAAGCTGATCGTTGACCGAGAGATTCAGCGCCGAAACTTCCGATCGGGCGGTTACTGGGACCTTCGGGGCGAGTTCTCGACCAAGGGTTCGGCGTTCAATGGCGATCTGAAGGCGATCGACGCTGTTCGAGTTGCGAGCGGTTCCGACTTTGATGACGCGACCGGCGAGTTGAAGAGCAGTCGTGGGGAAAAGGTCGTCCTGCTGGACGAGACCCGAGCCCGCGCACTTGCGGAGGCGGCCAAGACGGCAAAGCCTTACGTGATTACCCGTCTCGAAACGAACGAGGCGTTTGAGCGAGCGGCTCCGCCCTTCATGACGACAACCCTCCAGCAGGACGCGAACCGAAAGTTCGGGTTCAGCGCGGATCGGACGATGCGAATCGCCCAGACCCTATATGAAGGCGTCGAAATGGGTGGCGAGCAGACCGGTCTCATCACCTACATGAGAACGGACAGCCTTACCCTCAGCGCCGACTCATTGGTAAAAATCCGAGAGCTGATCAACCGGGATTATCCCGACTGTCTCCCCGACAAGGCCACCAACTACACGAATAAGGTTAAGAACGCTCAGGAAGCTCACGAAGCGATTCGCCCGACCGACGTGAACCGTCGACCGAGCAACATCGAAAAGTATCTGACCGACGACCAATTCAAGCTCTATAACCTGATATGGCAGCGAACGGTGGCGTGCCAGATGAAACCGGCTCGCGCACTCAAGACGGAGGCCGACAGCTCGGTCGAAGTGACGGTGGCAGGCGCCAAGCAGACGTTGACGTTCCTTTCGACGGGAAAGCAGATCCTGTTCGACGGTTTTCTGCGGGTTTACACCGAAGGCCAGGACGAGGACACCGATTCACGAGATCGACGTCTTCCAACTCTGACGAAAGGCCTTGAAGTCGACCTGAAAGACATTTCTCCCCTGGGCCACCAGACGAAGCCGCCGGCTCGATACACCGACGCAACGCTTATTAAGAAACTGGAAGAGCAAGGGATCGGACGTCCCAGCACCTACGCCAGCATCATCTCGGTGATCGTGGATCGCGGCTATGTCCGAAAGGCCGGCAAGCAGCTTGTTCCGACCTTCAAAGCCTTCTTGACCATGGAAGTCCTGGAGAAGAACTTCGAGGAGCTAATGGACCTTGGCTTCACGGCCAAGATGGACGAGGCGCTGGATGACATCTCGGAAGGCAAAGAGAACAGCAAGCACTATCTGAAGAGCTTCTTCCTTGGCGAGGACGGAAAGCAAGGCCTCAAGACAATGGTCGACGAGCGGAAGAAGGAGATTCCTTATCCCGCTTTCGTAGTCGGAGTGCACCCAGAAACCGGCGAACAGATCCTCGTCCGAAACGGCAAGGACGGTAGCCCGTTCCTCCAGATCGGTGAAGAAGGCAACAAGCGGTACGGAAACGTCCCTGAAGACCTTGCCCCTGCCGATCTGACCGTAGAGAAATCGCTTGAACTGTTGGATCAGAAAGCGGCTCCGCTGGAATCAGTTGGATTCGACCCGACCACTGGACGTCGATTGCTTCTCAAGAATCGACAGGGTTTCTACCTGGAAGTCGAGCGGACTCCTGAAGAGATCGAGAACAAGGTTAAGCCGACTTGGGTCAGCGTTCCTCCCGGAGTGGACCCGCGTAACCTGAGCCAAGAAGATCTCAGCTTCCTATGCCTCCTTCCCAGAACCATCGGAAACCATCCCGAGACGCGCGAACCGATCCTGTTCAAGGTCGGAAAGTTTGGCGCTTATGTCGAGTGCGGAACGGAACGGAGGACGGTCGAGGATTGGCGCTCCGCGAACACGATGGATGTGGATGCAGCGGTCGAAATTCTGAAGCAGCCCAAATTTAGGACGGCCCGGTCGGCTCCGGCGGCGCTCAAGGAGTTTGGCGAGCTTGAGGGCTCGGCAGGTCCGGTCAAGGTCCTCAGCGGACGGTTCGGTCCTTACGTGACCGACGGTGAGACGAACGCGACTTTGCCCAAGGGCACCGACCCGGCCACTCTTTCCGAAGAGCAAGCCACCGAACTCCTGGCCAAGAAGCGAGCGGCGGGGCCGAGTACCCGAAAGCCTTTCAAGAAGAAGCCCGTCGCCAAGAAAGCGGCGGCTCCAGCCAAGAAGGCGGCGGTGAAGAAGCCGGCAGCCAAGAAGAAGTAAGAAGTGAAGGGCCTCTCCATCCAGCAGGTGGCGCACGGATCGGCGGAGTATGAACTCTCGGTGCAACTGCGCCGAGAGGTGCTCCGCTGGCCGATCGGTCTAGAGTTTTCCGAAGAAGATCTCGCCGCCGAAGCGAAAGAGATCGTTCTCGTCGGATTCCTAGGAGATGAGGTCGTGGGAACCCTGAATCTTGCCGTAGTAATCGCCCCCAACGGCCTTAAAATGCGTCAAGTCGCCGTTCGGCAAGACATGCAGGGGAAGGGAATCGGTCGCGCCCTGGTCGACATGGCGGAAGCGATCGCGGTCGAAGCAAGCGCCGGCTTCATTCGTCTCCACGCCCGAGACCACGCCATTCCGTTCTATCTGGCTCTGGGGTACCGCGTCGAGGGCGAGCCGTTCGAGGAAGTGGGCATCCCGCACCGGTTGATGATAAAGAACTTTTAGGTTGGCGGTTACGGGAGAGGTGGCTATTCGGTCCGGTGGTCCAGTAGGCGGAGACACGAATCATTCTCCGCCGACGGTTCCTGATCCTCCAAATGACGCGCCAGAACCGCCCGGAACACGCTGCTCACTTCTTCTTCTTCTTAGCGGGCTTTGCCTTCTTCCGGGTAGCAACACCCACCGCGGCATCGATCCATGCGACGATTGCTTCCGGATCGCTAAGGATAACTGCGGGAACTTCGCGGTAGGGCATCGGAGATGGTGGGTCTCCGGCGATCACCCATTGCTGCGCGTCGTATTTGTCGAATTCAGGATCGTTGACGCTGTCCGCCTTAAAGAACAGGCGATCGTCGTCGATCACCGCGAAGAAAATGCCGTCGCTGTAGATTCCGATTCCCCCGAACATCTTTCGAGACGTGATCGTTCTGACCGCGCTGAGAGGAGCGAGGAGTTCTTTGACCTTGGCTTCGGTGACCGGCATTTTAGTATCTTAATCTGAGACACGGTGTCTGTGTTGGCTCACGACCTAGGATCAGCAAAGAGCCTCCGTTTGATTTGAGACTCGAACATGGCCCGAGAGTAATTCGTCGACCGCCAATCCAGGGCATCGGCTGAAGACTTCCAGTTGCGCAGTAGCTGAGCACGCAAAGTCTGTTGATCGGTCAACGAGAGTCGGGGCATGTCGGCAGCCACGACGGGCGCGGCGTCGACGCTTAGATTGGAGAGATAGGTGAGATCCGTTTTCTTGCCCAGGGTGAGGTTTTTGCTGGCGATCAAGGCGTCGGGGTTAGCTACATTGAGCGCCGCCACCACCGCATATCCGGCTACGAGGGCGTTCCTAAGGAACGTTCGATTCTGAGAGGACAGAACCACCCATCCTGCCCACCCTATAGCGGTGGCCAGCCAGATCATGAAGAATCCAGTGTACAGCCTCAGTTCTGTAAGTCCGAAGACGGACACGTAGAGCCTCATGCGCTCCATGGCAGAGGCAAGAATTAAGGTCACACATCCGAGGAAGATTCCGGACGCGAGGGAGAACCAGCGTTGGCTTGAGGACGAGATGAGTGTCTTGGCTCCCAAGATCAGCGGGATGGTCAGAGCGGCAATCGCGGTCAACTCGAAGAATCCATTACGGGCATACTCGGCGAAAGTCAGTCCAGCCACCGACGCCACCCGTCCAGAGCCCCCGAAGAAGTAGCGAATCTGAACGAGAACGAACGCGAGAAACAGGATATCCACTAACGTGACTGCCGTGAGAATCTCCAGCGATCCGATGATTCGAGTCGCCGACCCTGTGGTCCCATTCGCAACTTTTGGAGAGGTGGATTGGGCCTCGGATAATGGAGGGAGCGCCAATCGGGACACCATTCCACCGACCAACGGTGTGACTAACGCGAACGTAAACAGGCATTCACAGACATCGACCGGATCGAGTTGGAAGCAGCGAACGATGGCTTGAGAGAAGGCGGGGTCGGCGGAAGCCATCAGGCCGCCAAACAACAGAAGGATGGGGAGGGCGATCATAGCGCCCTTTAGGACTCCCGCGATCCTGCTGTAGCTCAGCGATGTGCGGCTCTTTTCCATGCCGACCATTAGGAGTCGGGCAAAATCGGACACGAACCGAAACCAGACGCCGATCACCCGTACAACGTAATTACCCTGCCGCGACAAATCCGGGCTCTCGGACGAAATGGCCAGCGCTCCAAGCGAAAGGAATAATAAAGTTCCGTTGGCGATCTTCAGCTCATCCGAATCGCGCCATGCAAACGCACCGGCGAAGAAGAGCACCGGAAGTAACGCCTTCCAACCAAACAGGACCCTTCCACGGTTGAGCCTTCGAGAAAGAGACCAGGCGATCCCAGCCGTTGCCACCATCCAGACAATCACGTTGACTCCCCAAGGAGTGTGGCGCAGGAGGACGACTCCGAGAATGCCGGACAGCACTGCCGAGAGAAGAACTCGCTGAGACGAAGTCGAAGTTTCCAGAGTGGGCGGTGGTTGGTGCATGCTCTGGCAACACCCACGCTTTCCGCGAGTGTTCCCTGGGTAGGTATTTCGACCTGTGCCGGGGGCGCATAATCGATCAGTGATCGTCCGAGCCGCCGTTCTGTATGCACCCAACACCCCGTTCGTGATCGAAGAACTCGATTTGGAGCCGCCCAAGAGTGGAGAAGTTCTCGTCCGAATGGCGGCTACTGGGGTCTGCCACAGCGACTGGCATCTGATGACAGGTGCCACCGTCCATCCGATGCCAGTCGTTCCGGGCCACGAAGGGGCGGGAGTCGTCGAGCAACTCGGCGAGGGTGTCGAGGGACTGCAAGTCGGCGATCACGTGGCTCTGAACTGGGCGCCCAGTTGTGGTGCGTGCTTCTACTGCAAGCATGGTCGACCCAGCCTTTGCGGAACCTTCGTGGAGGCAGTATGGGCGGGAACCATGTTGGATGGTACGACCCGGCTATCGCGTGAAGGCAAGCCGGTGTTCCACTTCAGTTCGCTCGCGTGCTTCGCCGATCGGGTGGTTGTCCCTGCTGTTTGTTGCGTGCGGTTGCCAGAGACGGTTCCTCTGTCGATAGCTGCCTTGATCGGATGCGCGGTCACAACAGGTGTCGGTGCGGTTCTGAACACCGCAAATGTGGAACCGGGTACTTCGGTGGCGGTGTTTGGCGCAGGTGGCGTTGGCTTGAGCATCGTTCTCGGCGCGAGACTCGCGGGCGCGAAAACGATTGTGGCGATCGACAAGACGCCGGAAAAGCTGGAGATCGCGAAGTCGTTCGGGGCCACTCACGGTCTCTTGGTCAGCGACGAGATTTCAGCAGAGGTTCGCAAGCTCACCGAAGGCCGAGGAGCGGACTACGTTTTTGAAGCAGTTGGAATTCCCGCAGTGCAGGAGCTGTGCCTTGCCGTGGCCCGCCCCGGGGGCAAGATTGTGTTCGCGGGGATCGCGCCAGCGGGGAGCTCAACGAACCTACCAGGCGCAATTCTGACTCGCCAGGAGAAAACGGTGATGGGTTCGTACTACGGGACGGCCGATCCGGTCCGAGACTTTCCGCGGTTTGCCGCACTTTATCTTAACGGCAGTCTGGATCTAGATCGCCTGGTTTCGCGAACCTACTCGCTGGACCAAATCAATGAGGCATACGAGGACATGCTCTCGGGCACCATCGCCCGAGGACTCGTCGTCTTTTAGCCGCCTACTTGTCCGTTCGGTACTGTCGAATCAGTTCAAGAGCTAGCTCCGGTCCGTGCCATCCCTCGATTTCTACTGACTTCTCTTCAAGCTGTTTGTAGACTTCGAAGAAGTGCTGGAGTTCCTTGAGGGTGTGCTCGTTGAGTTGGTCTAGGGTCTCTCGGTAACCGTATCGTGGGTCTTTCTTGGCCACTGCCAGGATCTTCTCGTCGGGGCCCTTTTCGTCGGACATCTTGAGCACGCCGATCGCGGAAACTTCGATCACGCAGCCGGGAAAGGTCGGATGCGTGATGAGCACGAGCACGTCCAGCGGGTCGCCGTCCAAGTAAAGCGTCTCCGGAATGTAGCCGTAGTCGAACGGATAGAACAGAGGAGAATAGAGCACGCGATCCAGATGGATGAGTCCGGTCTCCTGGTCGACCTCGTATTTGTTAGTGCTCCCCCGAGGTATCTCAATGACGGTGTTGAAGACTTCTGGGGCTTTCGAGCCAATCTTGGCGTTCAGGAGCGACATAGAGGCTCAAGCGTACCCGTCGAGCCTACGGCAGAGTGAACAGAGCCAAATGTGGGTGGCGCTAATGTCGGCTCAGGTTGCTTGCTTGCGTCACGATGACCGATTTCCTTACCGCGCTGCCCTCTACATCAACAAGCCTTTCAACTCCACTCAGTTATTGCTGTCGGGAGCGGCATTTACTCCCCAATGCCATGAAGTAGTTTTTGCTTCTGAAGATCACTGTTATATATAGCATAACAATTGTAATATATAGCAAATGCCAGGAGATCGGAAGCGCACGGTCGAGGATCAATGGACTTCGCAACTCGAATCTGCGAATAAGGCGGCTAAGTCTGCGCTCTCGGCGCTGGCCATATTCACGTCGGTGTTTGTCCTTACCGCCATCACCAATGCCACCGACCAGTACCAGGCACAGGGGCGAACTGCTCGGGCTCAAAAGCGGAAGGAGGAGGTAGACGAAAAGATTCGGTGGGCCTACGAGTCTTGGACGAACGACTACTCTCCCGCCCAGACGGCGATCGTTGTAGGGCGAAAGATTGAAGATTCGGTCGCGGTACATCCCAATCCGACGCTCACACGAGCCTTTGGGCATTTGACCGAACTAGAGGGTTGGTACAACGTCATCACGGTACTTAAGCTCGCCCCAAAGGCGGGAGCCGCCAAGCAGTTCGAAGAGTTGAACAGCACCGAGCGCGGATACCTGTGCAGCCTCATTTTGATGACGATGTATATGAACTCCAAGGCGTTCGAACCGGAGGGACAGGCGGTCAATCAGGTGCTCGCCGCGCCTCTTTCGATTCCGCCTATTCCCGATTCGTACCAATTCAAGTCGGCTGATTTGCTTCAGAGGTTCGGCTATATCGGGAGACTGCAAACGGATGAAGCACAGGCTGATGCGAGTTCAGGTGTCCCCATTTCCGACGCGGATGGCTACGGCACACTCGCCAGTGAGGTTCAGGACGATGTCAAGAATCAGGCCCAACTCAAGTCGGCCGCGGTCACCTTTCCGCTGATCAATTTTTCGGTGAACCTCACGTCGATCGGGTTTGCCGGAGTCCTCGCCAACCTGGCAATCATCGTATACCTCTTTATCGTCCTGGAGCGGGTGAAGGCCATTGCCGGCAACATCGGTAGCATTCCGGATCGAGACGTTGCGGCAAACGTGGCTCTCGTCAGTGACTTTCCTCTCATCGGCACAGACCATCGCGTGTTGATGTTTATTCAGGCTTTTGCGATCACGGTTCCAGCAGTGGCAAGCATCGCCTACTACGAGTGGACCTACTTGTCGCTGGATCACCGAATCTCGGACGCAGTCATGAACGGCTACACGAGTTCGCTGTTCTTCGCCAGCTACTTTTTCATTCTGTACTTGGCTTGGAAGTTAAAGTCGGAGGCCCAAGTCGTGGGCAGAAACCTCGGCGTACGAAACTGCATCTTCTCCGGGTCCCGGTGTGAGCACCACCACTGTGCCCTCAGCAGTGCCTACTGTGATCGAGAGCCGATCCATTAGGCCGTGGTTGAAATAGCAGAAAAGACCCCGGTCAGCTAAATAAGCTCTCCGACGAGGCCCCACTGGTGGGCGGATACTCCGACCACCTTGGCGGTGCGGCCGACTCGACTGGGGTCACCCTTGAAGCAGACCATCCGGAACTCTCGGCTGTAGCCTTGAAGCGTTCCCGGATTTCGGGCGGAGACTCCTTCCACGAGGATCTCCATCTCGCGTCCGATCCATTCCTCGTTCTTCTCGGCGGCGATGCGGTTTTGCTGATCGATGAGACGTGCGAGGCGATCTTTCTTGACGTCTTCGGGAATCTGATCTTTGCGGTCGCCAGCCGGAGTGCCAGGTCGGATCGAGTAAGCAAACATGTAGGCGCCGTCAAAGCGAATCCTCTCCATGGTAGCGAGGGTGTTCTCGAATTGCCGATCCGTCTCGCCTGGGAAGCCGACGATGACGTCAGTGGTGAGCCCCATGTGAGGCACGGCTTCTCTTAACTCGGAGATGATTTTCTCGAAGCTTTCGATCGTATAAACGCGCTTCATCTCGACGAGCATCTCGTCATCGCCCGACTGGAGGGGGAGATGGCAATGCTCCATTACCTTCGGGCAGTCCCTTACCGCCTCGATGAGGTCGGCCTTAAAGTCTCGGGGGTAGGGAGAGGTGTACCGGATTCGCTCTAGACCCTCGATTTCTGCGAGTTTCCAAAGAAGTTGGCTGAAGGGAACGCGACCTTCAAGCAGGTTTTTCCCGTAGGAGTTGACGGTCTGGCCCAGGAGGGTGACTTCCTTGGTGCCGGCCGAGGCCATAAGGGCAACCTCTTCATAGATGTCGGCCGACGGTCGAGATCGCTCTCGGCCGCGAGTGGTCGGGACGATGCAGTAGGTACAGAACTTGTCACAGCCGTACTGGATCGGAACGAACGCCTTCAGCTTCGGGACGCGGTCGATGCGCCGCTGGGGGACCTCTTCGACTACCGTGCCTTTGCGCTCCGGGAGCTCTACGCGCATGCGAAACTTTCTATTCTGGGCAGCTTCTTCAACCAGTCCGGGCAATAGACCCAAATCACCGGTTCCTAGGACGAAGTCCAGGAACGGGGCTCGACGCTTAATCTCTTCTGACCGGGCCTGGGCCATGCAGCCGCAAACTCCGACGATGATATCCTTGCGCGTCTTTTTGAGAATCTGGAGCTCGCCGAGCAGTGAGAAGGCCTTGTCCTCTGGCTTCTTTCGCACCGAACAGGTGTTGAGCAGGATCACCTGGGCTTCGAGCATATTGTTCGCCTTCTCGAAGCCGATGCTCTCCAAGTAGAGACCGATCTGCTCGGAGTCTTCCTCGTTCATTTGACAGCCCCACGTTTGGACGAAATAGGTCCCGCGGCGCGGCTGGGGCCGTGCCGATAACGTGATGCGGTTGCTAGGTGATAGAGGAATCGCAGACATGGGTGAGTTTCGTGTCCGACGCGAACTCCTTTAAGGTTACCCGCAGGCTCTTCGGCCTGGGAACGGAACTTCTCTAGGGAACGTTTTGTTCTGGTATGTCTTCTATTCCATCGGCTCCCCTCGATCAAGAGCCAGGTTCTGCCTCGGCGGAGCAGAATGAAGGTGCCTCGGGAACGTATACTCGTCCAGTGCAGGCAACTCCTTCCGGCGGATTTTTCCGACCCGCAAATCTGAACCGCATCCTCCTTGTGCTAGGTTTCATCGGGATTTTTGATGCGAGCCTCTTATCCTTAGAGGTCGCATTCCGTCTCAACTTGAATTGCGGGGCCGATGGCGGTTGTGCCACCGTTGCGAGTGATCCCAGGGCTTACTGGTTCGGAATGCCGGTCGCTTTTATCGGACTTGCCGCCTACCTGGCTTTTACGGTGCTCGCCGGAATTCGCGGAATTGTCGGCCTGGGGCGAACGAAGCCACTCGTCTATGTCGGCTACGGAATGGCCGGTTTTGGGGCCTTGACCAGCATCTATTTCCAATACGTCGCGCTGGTGAAGATTGGAGCTTTCTGCCCCTACTGCTTTGGATCTGCCGTAAACATGATTCTGACGGTGGTCGTCTATGCGCTTCTGGCCAGCAAGCTACAGTCTGTAACTCAAGAGCAGCCTGTCGGCAGCGGGGACAGCCAGTGGGTTGCAATCGGGTCTCTTGCAACGATCGTTGCGGTTGTGTTTGGCGCAAACGTTCTCGCCAATACCAAGAAGCCGCCGTCTATCGTGCCGAGCACCAAGGACCTGACGCGACTGTTGCCGGACGCAAAGGACGTTCACTCTTACGGGGATTCGAAAGCAACGATCAAGATCACCGAATTCGCGGACCTCGCCTGCACCCACTGCCAGGAGCTGACGCCAAAACTCGACGAGTTCATCGACAAGCATCCGGGCAAGATCTGGACCGTTTATCGCCACTTCCCATTGATGAAGCCTCACCCGATGGCGGTGACGCTTGCGCTCGTTTCCGAATACGCGGCGAAGAAAGGCAAGTTCTGGGACTACGCGAACAGAGTCTTTGTCGGTGGAGTCGAGCCTAAGAGCTGGGATGAGGTGGTCGCACCCGCCAAGGAACTCGGCTTCAACGAGGACGACATCAAGGCGGAGATCACAAAGGACGGAAACCCTGAAATGGAGATCGTTAAGAAGGACATGGACGATGCCAGCTATTTCGGCATTAATTCCACGCCCACTTTCTTCATCGAAGCGAAAGGAATCAAAATCCATGTGGCCACTGCTTCGGACGTCTTTGACGTGTTGACCGCGTCGCCTTACAAGGAGATCCTCGGAAAGTAGTGCCCAAGAAGGGAACCATCTTAGTCGCCATGTCCGGTGGCGTCGACAGTTCAGTGGCCGCAGCGCTTCTCAAGCGCCGCGGCTATGACGTTATTGGTCTGACAATGCAGATCTGGCAAGAGAGTCAAACCGACCCTCGCCATGCCGGATGCTGCTCACTCGGCGCAGTAGAAGACGCGCGCCGAGTTGCCCGCAAGTTGGATATCCCCCACTACGTCATGAATTTCAAAGAGGAGTTCAAGGACGCGGTCATCCACAATTTCATTGAGGAGTACGCGGCAGGGCGGACTCCAAACCCTTGCGTCCAGTGCAATCGCCACGTCAAATTCGAGGTGCTTCTTCAGAAGATGAAGGAACTCGGCTGCGATCGGTTGGCGACTGGTCACTACGCTCGGATTCGTAAGGATCCTACCGGGTGGTTCCGGCTCATGCGGGCACGTGGGTCAGAAAAGGACCAGAGCTACGTCCTGTACATGCTCGGCCAAGATCAGTTGCGGCATAGTTGGTTTCCTTTGGGCGACATGCCGAGCAAGGACGCCACTCGTAAACTGGCAACCGATTTGGAACTGACTTCAGTGGCGGATAAGCCGGATAGCCAAGAGATCTGCTTTGTCAGCGAAGCGGGCGGGTACAGCGAGTTTCTGCGGAAGAATCGACCGGACATTTTTTCAGTGGGTGAGATTGTGGATGCCGACGGGAAGGTCGTCGGTGAGCATGCCGGCGTCGCTGGCTTCACAGTGGGGCAGAGGCGCGGAGTCGGGGTTGCTTCTCGCAACGGTCGGCCGCTCTACGTGCTCGAACTGCTTTCCAAGGAGAATCGGGTCGTGGTCGGAGAAGCCGATGACCTTCTCCAAGGGGAGGTCAAGCTCGATGACCTTCATTGGGGAGTCCCGGAGGTCGAACGATCTCGGGTCTTGGCCAAGATTCGTTACAACATGCCCCCCGAACCGGCCACGCTGTATGGGGGCT
>CAIVDU010000053.1 GCA_903904815.1 uncultured Armatimonadota bacterium | reverse complement strand
TCGTTGGCACCGTCCTTACTTCCCACGCCACAAAATAGATTGTTGTAAACCATGTCCCCGAACACCTGTTAACCATGTGTCCGGTCTATACACGAAGCGATGCGCGGGAGAGGGCCCTGTTGACAACGCATTCGTTGAATCGCAGGTTCAGAACGGCATCGAGATGTGGGTAATGACAAGTCCTCCGGGGTCGAGGTCGAGGAATGGCCTGCGGTCGCGGATTGATGGGTAAAGGAGTATGGGTGTGATGCGACCGGAGAGGCGCAGTTCGTTAGGTTAGGATCGGGATCTGGGTTCGTTTCGTAGTAACGTTATTGCGTCTGCTCGGTCTCCTCCAGGTATGGCGGTGGAGGAACCGCGAGCGGTACTCGCGGCTACATCGGATTTGGACTTCGCAACTGTTGGTCGTATCTGGGTTCGTTTCGTCGTGAGGGTATTTCGTTTATAAGAGGAAAGCATGGAAAACAGGAATGATTCGATCTTGAAAGACCTGCCGCAAGAGATCATCGGCGAGCGTGTGCTGCTGCGACCTTATCGGGCAGGAGATGGGAAGGCACTCCTGGAAGCCATCGAAGAGAGTCGGGAGAAGCTCCAACCGTGGAGACCGTACGAACACAGCCAGGTCCCTCCGAACGAAGCAGAAACGGAAGCATATGTGTGTCACGAGTTGGAGAAATGGGCGCAGCGAGAATATCTCTCGATGAGTATCTGGGAGAAGGAGACAGGACAGTATCTAGGAGGAGTAGGCCTTTATGGCATCCGTTGGGAGGCGCGTTCATTCCAGATGGGTTACTGGCTGCGAGCAGCCCTAGAGGGGAGAGGCTACATGACCGAAGCCGCCCGCCTCCTCTGCGACTTTGCGTTTCATACACTCCAGGCAACACGCGTGGAAATTCGATGCGACACGCGCAACGTGCGCAGTGCGGGCATCCCTCGCCGCCTGGGATTTGCATACGAGGAAACGCTGCAGAGCTCATCGCTCACTCCCCAAGGAGAGCCCATCGGCGACTTGGTCTTCTCGATGACTCTCGATAGGTCCAGCGCTAGTGCAAATTCAGCCCTCAATCAGGACTGAACTTTTCCGGCGACGCTCTTTACAAGCTTATCGGTGGAGGAGCCGCAAACGGAACTTGCGGCTACTTTGAGTCTGGACTTACCGACATTTGGCGAAATCTGGGTTCGTTTCGCAGTGCGGGACGAGAAGCCAGCACTGCAGCGTGATGGAGTAGACGAGTATCAGAGCGATGCGACCGGAGAGACGCGAGCCGGTAGGTTAGGCTCGGGGTCTGGGTTCGTTTCGCAGTAAGGATATTGCGTTTACTTGAACTTTCAAGTTTCGGCATTGGAGGAACCACGAACGGAGCTCGCGTCTACCTTGGCTTTGGGGTCCTCTGTTTAGTTGTCAAAGTTCGAGTGGCCCGCACGTCCTTCAGATTCTGCCAACGACGCGAAGTCGCACAGAAATCGCTGGTCGTCAAAGCTGGCAAATCGGACGTAACTGTCCCTATTGGCTTCAACACCAAATGCAGTCTGAGCGCTACATGTATTACGTGATTTGCTGCGACTTCCGCAATTTCTCCGCGCGCTTCCGTAAAACCCGAAATGGGTTTGGAAATTTCGGGCACCAACACTGGGCGAAGAAAGGTTCGGGATTAGCTTAGGCACGTTCGTTGACACATTGCAGTGTCAGATGACGAAGTCTGGGACCCAATGCGGTTCCCTTTTCAAAGGGTGCAAAGGGCGTGATGGATACCTCTAGGGGGCCGGGTCTGAGGATTTCGACATGCCCCAACTCGATCGAAAAAGGGCCATCCGCAGCAATGAGCTGCTGGACGATGGCATCGCCGACGCGCACCTCGACTCCGCCAGGGTGGCCACCGCTCTCGAACTCGGCGGTTACCGTATACCGTCCCGAATGCTCGAACAAAAGGTTCCAACGAAGTTTGTATAGCTTGGGCGGATCGCTGTAGCCGTATCCGTTGCGATGGAAAAAGGAGTCGGCTTGGTCTGCTTCGAGCACGAACTGCGGCTCTGTCATGGACAGTGGGACACTCCCATGATGCATTCCATCTCCAAGGGGCGTCGGATCGGTTAGAGCATCTGAAGGTTCGCTTTGCGACGCAGGTTCGAATTCACCCACTTCCCGCCCTCTCCCGCGTTCACTTCGTCGCGGGTGAGGAAGCCCTTGCTCGATTGTCTGAAGTCTTACGCTTGTTTCGTGCACCATTATCTGCTGGACGATAGGCGTGCCTTCTAGGACAAGTTCCACCACCGGCACCGCTTCGGTTGAAGGGGTCTTTCCTACGACGACTTTCTTCCCTTCACCAGAGTCGTGGGTAGCGAGCGCTGCACCTTGTCCAAGGAAACGAGCGGAAACGATTTCGGTTTCTAGTCCGGGAAGGTCCAGTTCCCCGCTTACGGGCCAGTCGAGAATGAAGAGGTACAGCCGATTCCCTTTGACGGTCGCGGCTCCAAACTCTAAATAGCGGAAAGGCTGCGACTCGGTGTCCTCAATTGCTTCGGAGTGTTGGCTAAGCCATGCACCGATTCCTTTCAAGACGTCGGCCTCGAACTCCACGATGGAGCCGTCACCTCGGGGGCCAATGTTAAGGAGGTAGTTTCCGCCGCGACTCACGACGTGGACGAGGTTGGCGAGGTGCTCTTTAACTTTCTTTTCGAGTTTCTCATGCGCCTGCCAAGATCGATAACCCCAGGTCTCGTGGTAGATCGAGGCAGGTGACTGCCACGGCTCCTCGAGAGGATACGGAGGGATTTCGTTATCTCCCATCACGGTGAAATCGCCCTGGTAGTTGAAGACCCGGCCACTCACCATTGTCTGAGGCTGGTGACGGTGCACGGTGTCGGCGAACAGTTGGCTCTGATGGAGCGTTGGCTTGCCCATATCAAACCAAACTTCGGAAATCGGCCCGTAATTCGTCATCAACTCCGTGAGCTGGGCGGCGTTGAACTGGGCATGCGCCTCCGGGATTACGTTGTCGTTTCGAACCCCTTCCACAGGATCGTAGTCGATGGGAGTCGCGCCCTCGAAGTTCCAGTCGATGGTCGAGAAATAGACGCCGAAGCCTATGCCACCCCTGTGGCACGCTTCGGCCAAACCCGCGACGATGTCCTTTCCAAACGGCGTTGCATCTACAACGTTGAAGGGTGATCGAGCGGTGTGGAACAAGCTAAAGCCGTCGTGATGCTTCGAGGTGAGGACCACAAACTTCATGCCGGCGGCCCTCGCCAAGGCGACGACCGCATCGGGATCCCATTTCACCGGATTGAACTGCGCGGCGAGGGCGGTGTACTCGTCCCGGGGAATGCGAGCATGGGCCTGTATCTGCTCGTTGTAGCCACCGACCTGCTTGCCCTGCCAGACTCCGCCAAGCAGTGAATAGAGCCCCCAGTGGATGAACATCCCAAAGTGGCGGCGCTGCCAGGCTTCGATCGTCGCGGAATTGGGGCGCGGGGCACGGTTCATGAGCAGGAAATCTTACCTGCCGTTCTTTAGAAGCGATCTTACCGGCCCTGTATGATGGACTGTTTTAGCTTCGATTTGACCCTCTCCCTTCCCTCTCCCGCGTACGCTTCGCTGCGGGCGAGGACCTGGGCACAGTTGCCCTGGATTGACTAAACAGCATTACTCTCTCATCTCACTCGCGAGAGCTGCTGGTTCGCTGGGATAAGCCACCGGACGGGTGTCAAGGGTTGAGCGATGATGTGTTTAGCGGCAGGCAGCCTTGAGAACTCGGAGCGCTCTCAGGGTGTTCCACCGGCTGTCTTGGCCCATGGGTTCCATGTCGAAAAGGGTGTCGCCCGGTATTCGCTTTTCCACGGGCCATCGTCCGTTAGGTTTGCGACGACTTTCGAGGTAGTCCAAGGCGTCTTTTAGCCGCGGATCGTGAATGGCATCCGTCTCACGCAAGTAGTCGAGGCCCCGAAGGACGTTGTAGTGCCAATACGATGGGAAGGCCAGATCCAGAAATCTCTGGTCGATGATCTCTCCAGTTTTATCCGACCGATACATAAGGTGCTGAAGCATGAACTCAAGCGCTCTTGATTCGGAACTCTTGAACTCGGCCAAATCAACTATGCCAACGATAGCGGCCTCCTTTAATCCTTCCAAGACGTTGAACGTTGTGTGGAATGAGCTGTGATTGACGTTTCGTTTGGTTCGAATACGGCAGTTCCAGCCTCCGTCGGCCATTTGCAACTCCAGGATGACCCGCGTGAGAGCAGGCAATCGCTCGTCTTTGGGCAAGAACCTTGCACCGATCCTAAGCCAGAACCCGAGGTGGCACAGATCCATCTCTTCAGTAAGTGCCTTCCGAGAAACCGCCTTTCCCAAGGGCATCAACCTTCCAACGATGTTTTCAAAGCCTTGCACCATTCCCGGAGTGCGCGGCGGCATTCCGATCGTGACCAAGGTGCACATGGTCCAAACGGTGTCGGTCCATCGGGCCTTTGGCCAATTTCCGTCGGCTCCCTGACTTTCAAGGAAGCGTGCTCCCCACCCGTCCGAGAGCATGCGGGCCTGTTCGACTCGCCAATCCTCGGCGGGCAGATTCAGGAGATCCCGCATGGTTTGCCAACGGATTGCGGGGTCACCTTCGAGAAGGTAGTCACTAGTTGTAGACGGAATTGCGAAGCTCATTGTGATGATTACAGAACCCTACCAAAAGCGGCATCTTGAGCGTAAGACCGTAGTCGGTAGCTGATGTCTTTTCTCTTAAGGAAGTTCAGCCCCACTTCCTCGAAACGCTTGGGGTTGGAAAAATGGAACTCGGACACTCCGTGCATTCCGCTTTCCAAACATGCTTCTGAATCGAGAGTTAGGATTTGGTCTAGCACCGAAGCGACGGCATCTATGATGAGTGACGACTCGGGCGTGTTGACCGGTAGAGGAATGATGTCCCACCACATGAAACAGGTGTGAGTAGGGCGATTGTGATTCGACTTTGAATTGCTTCCAGAACTCAGGTCGTTCCCGTAAACGGGGGCTATGAGATCTCGAAAAAGATCGAATATCGCCAGGATGCATCGCTTACGGTCGGCCCATGGTAAGGACTGTGTCGCGAGAACGAACATGTGGCTCGAACACCCACTACTCACGATGTAGTAAAGCCCTTGGTCGATTTGAGCTCTGGAAAAGCGCGGTATGAGGAAGGAAGGCGAACTGAAGAGTCTCGTCAGGTACGCCAGTGTCCTTGACGGGTCCGATTCTTCATTCCAGTATTGATATAGCCCCGAATCGGGGGTGTGACACCACCATTGAGGGTCCATAACCGGATGGTCGAAGATGAAGGAAATCCAATCTTCGTAGGACAAGTCGTCTGGGAGATGGGGGGCTTTGCTTTCGTTGGTTTGTTCGCCCATTGGTTCACCACAGTCGTGGCCGATCACGAGGTTTCGAACCACCTCGGTCTGCATTCTTGAGTCTGACAGAGCGGGACTCAATATGCTTTTAGGCGGCACTTACGCCGGGCTCAACTTCGTGATGTCCGGAATCCGCAGGCAGGAGGCAGTGGCTACCCTTGGCTGGTGGAATTCAGTCGAAGGGTTGGGCTCAAAGGCAACTTACGCTGGTGGCACGGCTACCGAGACACGTGGCATTCTGGGGGCAGTTGGCGGACGACAGTTTGCAGTTGGTAAGGATCGAATGGGCGGCGCCCTAAGTTGGCCGGCGGACCGCAGGGACACGAATCGGTCTGGCGGAGTCGGCAGTTTGCAATTCGGGAGCGAGCGAACTCAGGAGTGAGTTGATTTTCCACTTAACAGGGTAAATCGGGACACCATGAGCCTCGACGTTGAGGTCGGGTAACGTTTGTTTAAGGCCCTAATGGTTTCACCCAGCAGGAGCGGGATCGCAGGCCGGTTGGCGACTTCGCTAACGACGATCCTTTGTGATTCGATGCTAAAACGGTTCCCTCTGGTAGTTCGGCACATCAACTACAACCTTCGTGGCGGGTTCCTCGTTCGGCCATTGATCATTGCCATGATCCTTGGATTTGCGGGAGCGATTCTGTCTACCACGGAAGCCGCCGTGCCGGTACTGGCCACTTGGGTGCCGCGATGGCTGTTCCCTTCCCGGTCCGATCCCCAGGTCGCCCAGATCATTCTTGGCGCCATCGCGGGCTCGGTGATGACGGTCGTCTCGATCGTGTTCGCGATCCTTCTGATGACGCTGACTCTCGCTTCGATGCAGTTCTCGCCTCGTATCATCGTTAGCTTTGCCAAGGATCGAACGACCCAGTGGACCCTTGGGTTCTTCGTCGGAACGTTCACCTACTGCATCGCCGCACTGCCTGCGGCACACACCTATCCCCACCGCGCTGAACCGGTAATAACGGTGATGGGCGCGATGTTGCTGGCGGTTCTCTGCGTCGCTCTGCTGTTGTTCTTCATCCACCACATCTCTCAAGCCATCAGCGTCAACTACATCGTAGACAACATCGCATCCGATACCGAGCAAGCGATTCTTGAGATGATGCCCAAGTCGTCAGCTTCTCCGCGGTTCGTGGTCCCCGAACCACCGATCGTGAACGGAGACGAAGCTCCGATCCACAGTGAGGAGTCTGGCTACATCCGCTACATGGATCTCCAACGCCTCAAGGTTGTGGCGAAACAGAATCAGGTCTCGGTGGAGGTGACGCGACGTGTCGGACATTTCGTGCCCATGGGAGCCGTCCTGCTCAATGTCTCGAAGCAGAACAAGTTAACTCCAGAACTAAGAATCCAGCTTCTGGCTGCGTTCGATATTGGTCCGAGTCGAACCCTGGAGCAAGACGTCGAGTACGGGATCTTGCAGATTGTCGATATCGCCCTCAAGGCCATTTCTCCGGCTGCAAACGATCCTACGACGGCGATCACCTGCGTCGATCAACTCTGCCGGATTCTCATCTTCTTCGCGAGCCGAGAGCCATTCGAGTGGCGACTCTACGATCCCCCCGGCTATCTCCGGGTAGCGGCTCCCCAGTTGGGGCTGGAAAGGCTTGTCGACTATGCCTTTGAGCAGATCCGCGTGTATGCAAAAGGTGATGCGGCAGTCAGTCTGCGACTATTGCGAGCCCTGCGAGACTTGGGCGCAGCTATTCCCGAGCCCGCGTTGCAGCGAGTTCTTGCGGAAAGGGGGAACCGCATCATGGCCGGCGTCGCAGAACGGCTGGGAGAAGAAGAACTCACCGAATTGCGAATCCGAAACGAAGCCCTCCAAGTTGCGGCGACTAGCGCGAACTTCGTGTGAACCCCGGTTCATTCAAACGATTTCAAGGGAGTCCTTGTCGGGCAGTTGAGGAAATTTCCGATGCGGCTCCGTCTGGTACCAGAAGGCGACGGACGCGATGTCGTCTTGGAGTGGGAGATACCTTCCGCCCGATCGCCAACCGAGCGCTTGAATGGTCACTTTCAGGTCCTGATCAAATCGGATTGGGTCCACGATGTGCCACCGATACATGCCGAATCTCTGCTGGACGTCATAGTGTCCGTCGCCTCGGATCACCTGACACAGGCCGGCATAGGGGGTGCAGAACTCCTGGTATTCGGTTCGCTCGATCCCGCTTGCGTTTTTCAGCTTGACGTCGAAGTCGTACGACCCGCAGAAGTAGTCCTCCGTACCTGTACCGCAAATCGTCGGGAACTCTTCGTCCCCGTCAAGGAAGAACTTGATCTCTCCCTCACCCCACCAGCCGTTGTTGTTGACACCCCAGGCCATGTAGGTTCCGACGTAATGACCTTGACCGCTTACGTCTGAGAGGATCGTGTACACGTCCTTGTACGACAGCGGATTCGTTCGCCGAAACTGAGCATGGAAGTAAGCGGCATTCGGTGGCACGTCGGTCAGAACGTAGTTGATCTGGTAATACAGCACCATGTCTTCCCCACGATTTTCCAGGGTGATCCGGCATCGCTTGCGGAAAGGCATCTCCCAGTAACAGTTGAAGGCGCTGCCGGGATTTACGCAGATTGCCAATGACGACAGCGGAGCGTAGCGCCCCCAGCCGCAGGCGAAAAAGTCTCCAACCGGACACTCAACCGAGGGGGACTCCTCGTCATCCCAGAAGAACCGAAGGATAGAGTTTCGCCATATACCGGTGGGAGTCATCCAGATTTGCTGGATGGCGCCGGGGCCGTCGATATCGGCCAATTCGAACGTCGTTCCAGAAGGGATCTTCACGCTCGGCGAAACCTTCCATCCAACTCCGAGATCTCTGGAGGCGTTGGATCCCGTCCCGGAGGACGCCGCACCTCCCCGGCCCTTCTCGCCGTGAAAATTCTCAGGGCTGATCGACCTCGTCTTGGCTCGAGAGAGCAATGAGAGGTTCCCGAGATGGACGCCGAGACCGTTGAACTGAGACATGATCGCAGATTACACGGTCGTGCAACTCAACGTCAGGATGGCTTGTGCCCAACGGCAATGAGATGGGTTCCGGCATCCAAATATCCCGTGGTCTGACATGCCTGAATTTCCATGGCGACCAGCTGTTTCCACTTGAGTTCGTCGGTCCTAACCGCATCGAGAACGGACGCGTGAACAGCGCTGAGCCCGCTAGATGCCGACACGAACGTTACTTCGAGGTCGTGATTCTCCAAGAATTGCTTCAATTCCCCGGAGTGAAACAGGTGACAGAAATGGCTTGCGAACTTTGCGTTTTCGCTGGTGAGATCTCCGGTCGCAATAATCCTTGCGTTCTCTTCGGGCGTGTATCCCAGCACGCCTTCCAGATACTGGTGCACGGTGCCCCAAAGGCTCATCACGCCAAGAGCAATGAAGCCACCCGGTTTGGTCACCCGCTTGCACTCCTCGATCGCCTGGTCTCGGCGATCGAAAACATAACTGAGTGGTCCACCAAACGCCACTACCGAATCGAAAGACTCTGAGGCATAGAACGAGAGGTCGCAAATGTCAAGCTTTCGCCACTCGGCGACATGACCGGCAAACCCATACGTTGTCGCGTTCTCGCGGTTCAAATCGAGCTGGACTTGGGAGATGTCGGTTACCACGATGGTCGCTCCCAGTTGAGCAAGGATTTGGGTGAATCGGCCCGGTCCGGCCCCGACTTCCAGCACTCGGTCTCCTTCACGTGTGAAGGTTGTCAAGGCATTGGCGTGGACGGCAAGTTGGATTTCGCGGGCGGGTGTTCGAACCAACCGGTCCCACTCTTGTCCGGCAAACTCGTCGTAATAGCTCTCGACCCATTCTGCGCTGTATAGAGACTTCTCCATTGAGAGACGATTATTGCCTACCTTTTCCTGTACTTTTGGCCAATTTGACCCTTGGTATCTGGCTTGTTATGAATAGTTTGCCTCACGGATTCCCTGGGACTTTGAAGGCCCGCTTGGCGTAGACTCCGGGTTGCTTATGCACCTCACCCAGGAAGAACAGTCGATGGCCCGAGGGGAGTTGGGGGAAGCCAAGCGCATGGCCATCGGCATTTTGTGCGACATGGGGCGGATTCTGGGGGCGCCTCATCTCATTCCGGTCTCGTCGGCGCATATTGACGGATGCCTCTACCATGGCGATAGCGGTGTCCATTTTGCCGAACGCCTCGTCAAGGCGGGCGCAGAGGTGAGCATCCCTACCACCCTCAATGTCGGAGCGCTCAATCTGTTGAAACCCCGAATGTCTCGGCTCCCGGAAGAGAAAAGGAACATGGCACGCCGACTGATGCGGGCTTACACGGACATGAAGTGCCAGGCGACCTGGACCTGCGCGCCGTACCAGGGCGGACATCGGCCGGGCCAGGGGGAGGATATCGCTTGGGCCGAAAGCAACGCAGTGGTGTTCGTAAATTCGGTACTGGGAGCTCGGACGAACCGGTATGGCGACTTCCTCGATATTTGTGCCGCGATCACCGGGCGGGTTCCCTACTACGGCCTGCACGTTCCGGAAAATCGTTTGGCGACAATCGTGATTGACACTTCGGCAATCTCCGAATCACTGAAGGCATCAAGTGTCTTTTATCCGGTACTCGGTGCGTGGCTTGGACGCACTGTCGGCGCGAATGTCGCGGTGATCGACGGCATTCCCGAAACGGTGACCGAGGATCAACTCAAGGCGCTCGGAGCGAGCGCGGCGTCGACGGGCGCAGTGGGGTTGTTTCATGTTGCGGGGGTAACTCCCGAGGCTAAGACTCTTGAGGAGGCACTCGGGGGAAGGCAACCCTCTTGCGTGATCGGGCTCACTTCCCGCATGGTGCGAGAGACCTTGGAGACCCTTTCGACTTCAACGGGTGACTCTCTCGACGCGGTCGCCCTGGGAAGCCCCCATTATTCGATCGAGGAGTTCCTTGAATTCGAAACGATCCGTGCAGGGCGAAAGCTCTCTGTCCCGGTGTATATCTGCACGGGACGCCATACGATCGAAGCATTGCAATCTCAGTCAATGCTCCCTGACCTAGAAGCGGCAGGGGTGACGATCGTGGCGGACACATGCGTGGTGGTGACTCCAATTCTCGATCCGAAGGGAGGGGTGCTCATGACCGACTCCGGCAAGTTCGCGAATTACACCCCTAGCAACACCGGATACGAAGTCCTCTACGCGAGTCTTCCGGAATGCGTGGAGAGCGCCGTTGCGGGTAGCGTGGTTCGGAGGCCAGACCAAAGGAACTGACGGCAAGTGAAGTTCTTGTAGATGGGACAGCGGAAGGTCCCACGCTGGTTTTGACGAAACCCATCAGCCTCTGGGGCGGAGTCGATCCAGTCACTGGAGTCATTTGCGACCCACGTCATCCCCAGGTTGGTGAGGCACTGGCAGGGAGAATGCTGGTGCTCGAGCGGATCGTTGGCTCAAGCTCGGGGAGCTCGATCATGCTCGAAATTCTGTCAAAGGGTCTTGGGCCAGCCGGGCTCGTCTTGTCCGAGCCAGACTCGATCGCGGTGCTTGGGGTGGTGGTATCCAAACACATGGGGTACGGGGAGATCCCGGTGATTCTCTTGCCAGCCAGCGAATTCAATCGCATCGCCGGCAACTTGCGAATCGATGGAGCTTCTCTCTCGACATGGTAGTCCTGAACGCTCAGGACGTCAAAACGGTTGGGAACATGGCCCGAATGATGGCCTCGATGCGACTCGCATTTGAGGCGGACGTGAATGGACTCGCGATCATCCCGGAAAGGATTCATTTACAACTTCCAGACCGCGCCGGCGTGGGTCTCATCATGCCCGCCTTTGTTGCTCGGCTTCGTGACCTGCCTTCGACCTTCGCCACAAAGTTCTTCTCGGTCATGCATGGGAATGTCGAAAGAGGCATTCCGGCTTTCCAGGGCGCCACCGTGTTGCTTGACTCTGAGACCGGCGTCTGCAAGGCGGTCATCGACGCGGCGGCACTGACCGCGCTTCGAACCGGCGCTAGTTGCGGGGTCGCGACCGACCTTTTCTCCCGTCCTGATTCCGAAGTCCTGGCCGTTTTCGGCGCAGGCCCTCAAGCCATGTCCTCCCTTGAGGCCATCCTGACGATTCGATCGATAAAGCGCGTCTATGTTCTCGGACGACACGCCACTCGAATCCAGAGAGCGCTTTCTCAAATCGCACCCCAAGTCAAGCTTATAGTCGCTTTGCCAGACGAGATGGTTTGGGCGGCGGATATCGTCTTGACGGCGACTAACGCGACTTCTCCACTCTTTGATGCTTCCGCATTACGTCTAGGCACCCATATTTCGGCCTTGGGCTCGTTTCAGCCCGGCATGCAGGAACTACCAGAAGAAGCGGTCGCAAAGGCGCGCGTGTTCGTGGATAACCGGGCCGCCGCGAGAACATGTGGTGACCTGACGATTCCCCTCGAACACGGCCTCATTGACGACGCGCACCTGGTGGGTCTCGTCGGAGATGTGCTGACAGGAGTGCACCCTGGTCGACGTTCCTCGGACGAGATCACGATTTATAAGTCGATTGGAAACGCCATTCAGGATGCGGTCGCCGCCCAAACCGTTTTTCTAGACAGCCTGAGGGCCGGAATCGGGCAGTCGGTCGAGTGGTAATCGTTCGTCGAGCGGCAGTTCTGGTGCAAACCGAAATGAGTCTTTTTGCTTCCGAGCGAATTGCTGTTCGTTAATTGACAGGAACAAGAACCGGTACGTGTATGTGTCGAAGTGAGCAGGTACTCTACCCGCCGACTTCGAACTGATGACTTGCTTTTGAGGAAAGTCGTTTCGCGACGATCACCTGGAATTCCGCGTAGGAACGGTGTTGGCCTGACGGATCTTCTCCAAAAAGCAGCGTCCTCACTTCGCTGGCAACAACTCTACAGCTCTCCCGGATCATCCCAGAAAGCAACGCAGAAGTTGAAGGGGTATCCGAAATGCATAACGATATAGACCCGTCAAGTGGGTCATTGATCCATACAGAGGAAGAACAGCAACCGCTTGAGACGATGAAGGCACGCGTGCCTTTCGAGCAGTTCTTCCTAGCTGCCTTGGCCCAAACCGTCGCCGTCTTCGCCGCGTTTTGGCTGATCGCCCCCGGTGTTTTGCGCTCAGAGGGGATTCGACCTTGGCGTATCCTGCCGTGGACATTGGCCATGGGCGTTCCGCTCAGCCTTTTCGAATACCTGTACCACCGGTACCTCTTGCACTCAGCGGTGTTGCCGTTCATGAGCGCGATGCAGCGAGCGCACGGAAACCATCATGGATTGACGGATGTTCGCGCGCCGGTTCGGGCTCATGATCCGGAGAAACTCGCTACCGTGACCAGCGAATTTCCGGTCGAGGAGAAGCACCAGGAAGAATCGATGATGTTCCCTCTCTGGTCAGGGCTGATCTTCGTTTTTGTCTTCACAGTATTGCTTGGCCTTCCGGTTAAGCTGCTGGCCCCGACTCAGCCGGTTTATACATCGCTCATCTGCGCGGTCATGCTCTACTACTGCGGATATGAGGTGTGGCATGCGTTTCTTCACCTCCCTTTCGAGAAGTTCTGGGAACCGAGGATGCACCGCTCTTCGGTTCGTAGGGTGTACGGATTCCACCTGATGCATCACTGGCGTCCGACGGCCAATCTGGCCATCGTCGGGTTGTGGGGAGTCGCGGTTTGGGATCACTTGTTCCGCACGCACCATCGTCCGGAGAGAATGCCACTCGACCAAGCCCTGGTCAATTATCACGATGGCAGCTTTGGAAAACCCCGCTGGCCTATTTCGATGCTAGACGGATGGCAAGGTGGTCTGGCGCGGACGTCGAGAAGATTTGAGGGATTCTTGGCGGCTGTCTTCCTTGGGCGGCGGCAGTCTAGAAAGTAGATTCGACCCGGATCAGCTGCCAACTGGTTCGAGAGTTTGCAGGTTGCCGTCCGTAGGCTTGGGAAAGATTTGGAATGGCTCCGGCGTTTCGGAGGGCGTTTCCCCAGATGGTGTAGCCGGCCTCAGTGGGGTGAGTGCCGTCCGAGAGGATTCGAGGGGAGATACTCCCGTCGGGCTCTCGAAGTAGTGAACCGATGTCAAGGACCGTGACATTGGGCAATCCTTTGAGTCGATGACTCAGGATCTCGTCGAGTTCGCTGATTCGATTGTCGAGATCGTTCCCTATTTCGAATCCTCGTGGAAACACAGCCATTACGTAGATTTTCGCCTCGGGCGCGCGGCTTCGGAGCACCTTTAGAATGGCTTCAATTCCCGCTTCCGTTTCTGCTGGCGTGTTGGTTCGAGCCGTCGAGTCACCTACCAAGTTATTGGTTCCGATGTTGAGCACGATCGACTTCGGGCTCAGGCCGACAAACTCCCCGTGGGCGAGTCGCCAGAGCACGTTCTGAGTTCTGTCCCAACCGTAGCCTAGGTTAAGCGCGCGGCAACTCCCAAAGGTGGCATGCCACGCTTTAGGGCCGTTGGCCTGCGACGCATGCGGCTCACCACCCCAAAAGTGAGTAATCGAATCGCCGATCAAGACGATGTCCGGATTGCCCAATTTCTGGGCGTCCAAGACATCGGCATGGCGATGGAGCCAATCGTAGGAGTCTCGCTCAAAGTTGACTTCCGGCGCAATCGCAGAGTTTTTACGTGGGTCGGTCAGTGATCGGCTAAGACTGACCTGGGCCTGGACCGTCACGACGGAACTGAACAAGGCTGCAAGGGCCAATTGCCGACAAGCGGCGGTCAACTTGATCACGGATTCAATGATGAACCAAAGCGAAGCGACAATTCACTCGCTCGCTTCGTATGCGCGTTGCAGTTCAGCGATGTCGATTTTGGTCATTTTGAACATGGCATTCATTACGCGCTTTGACTTTACGGGATCGGGATCTCCCATAAGCTCTCCTAGTGCCTTAGGGATGATTTGCCATGACAGACCGAATTTGTCGGTGAGCCAGCCGCATTGGCTAGGGGCTCCGCCGTCACAGAGTCGAGTCCATAGGTCATCGACTTCTTCTTGGTTTTCGCAGCTTACGAACAACGAGATCGCCGGGTTGAACTTGAAGTGGGGACCACCGTTTAGGGCGTAAAACTCCTGACCCTCCACTTGAAAGTTGACCATAAATGCGGGTCCCGGCTCTCCGGCCTCTGTGTCCCCACCTCGACTGACACTTAGGACTTCGGAGTTGTTGAAGATGGACGTATAGTAGTTCGCGGCTTCTTCTGCCTGGGTGTCGAACCATAGAAACGGGGTGATTTTTTGCATGGGATTCTTTTGTGGCGTTTGATGCTCAAGGCAGATTCAGTCGCGGAAAAAGTTATCCATAGGTAGGCCGCTGGGGCCAACCAATGGGTGAATCTTCCCAGTCTTCCTGGCGGCCATACGGTGTCAGATCTAGAAGCGAATAGGAGTCGGTGATCCCCTCGGTTCCGCGTGCATAGCAGGAATAGGTGTGAAAAACGTCCCCCTTCATAGCGAAGAAGACACTGAGTCCGTGTTCCTCACCGACCAAATGCTCTGCGCCCCGTCGCTTCATGAGCTCCGCTTCAGTCTTGTAGTTATATTCGATGGGAGCTACAGACGCGTCCAAGGTCGCGTGGTAGTCGTAATTGAAGTCACTTTCGAACGACGAATACCAGGTTCGGTTCCAGCCTCGTTCCATACGATACTTTTCGAGCTTGGGCAACGGCGCTCTTGAAATGAGCGAGAAGGAAGTGTCTCGTTCTTGGAGAAGCGAGAGATCACCTAAGGCATCCACGAACCCAGTACAGCCCGAACAACCCTTATCCCACTCGGGGTCGAACATGAAGTGATAGATGATCAATTGACGCCGCCCCTCGAACAAGTCGAGGAGCGAACGTTTCCCTTCAGGGCCTTCGAAGGTGTACTCCTTCTCAACCCGAACCATCGGTAGCATTCGACGTTCAGACACGACCCTGTCGCGAAGCTTTGTAATCTCTTTCTCGTGTTGGAGATGCTCTAACCTGAGAGCCAGCCACTCCTTTTGGGTCGCGATGATCGGATGGGGAATTTTGTCGGTCGTCATGGTGAAATGTGTCTTCGTGAAACGGATGGGAAGTGGCCCCTACGCGGTCTCGTGATTAGGTAGCCGGACGACGGGTTTGGGCACATAGAACAGGGGTCTGACTTCGATGGTCCCGACTTCCGCAACCGGGTGCTCGGCGGCGATGGCGATGGCTTCGTCCAAGTTGTCCG
Source organism: uncultured Armatimonadota bacterium (assembly GCA_903904815.1). Classification (GTDB taxonomy): domain Bacteria; phylum Armatimonadota; class Fimbriimonadia; order Fimbriimonadales; family Fimbriimonadaceae; genus Fimbriimonas. Next base: position 294,107 of record CAIVDU010000053.1, on the reverse strand, counting down.
CTTCGACGATCATGTATCCCGCGAGTTGCTCCCGAGTCTCCGCAAAGGGGCCATCGGTCACCAAGCGTTTCCCCTCGCGCCGGCGCACGCTCGTGGCGGTCGTCGTCGGCTGAAGTATGCCTCCGGCCACAAAATTTCCCTCCTCCGCCAGTCTGTCTACCATTGTGCCGCAGCCCTCCGGCACCTCAAGAGGATTCTCCTCCATGTAAACCAACAGCATGTAATTCATCGTGATCTCCTCATCCGCGTACCATCACTGTCCGCAAGAAAACTCCAGGGGAGTTTCGGCGGCGACGGCCTGTACGTCCGCAGGAAAGTCCGTCATTTCAAAGACCTGCCGGATTTCGATCACATTTCCATCCTGCATTGGGCAGCGCAACGCCCAGTCGATGGCTTCCTGTTTCGATCCCACTTGGGTCATCCAATAGCCTCCGATAATTTCCTTGGCCTCGGTAAACGGGCCATCGGTTACCGACTTTTTCCCTTGGATTGACGAGACGCGGGCTCCTTTAGGGGTCGGCTGCAGACCATCCAAAGAGATCAGCGCCCCGGCTTCCGCAAGGGCCTGATTGAACTTCATCATCTCGCCGACTAACTCTGCGGTAGGGAGAGCGCCTTTTTCGTACGACTCCTGGTTTGGAATCATGAACATTATAAATCGCATGTTTTCTATCCTGATTGTCTGTGAGTTTGCAGTTAGATGTGGGCAGATGGCAGTCCGGACAAGGCTGTGATTCCGGACCACGCGAACCGCAAGCTACGGCGTTTCGACGATGAAGAATGCGTTTCCATCGGGATCGTAGAACCACGTTGCCTTGTCTCCCCAAGGCATCACAGACACCGGATCTTTGAACTTGACGCCTTGCCCCAGAAGGGTCTCGTACATACCATCGATGTTTTCGACTGCGAAGGTGATCCCCGTGGATTTGTGGGGATCACCTTGTCCGTCGTACCAGACGATGGGAAGCAAGGCGAGTTCCGTGGCAGCCCCAGGAGGAACGACGGTGACCCAGCGAGTACCCTCGCCCATTGGCATGTCAGAAACAAGCTTGAACCCAAGCGTGTTAACATAGAAAGCGATTGCCGCGTCCTGATTTGAAACGTAAACGGCGGAAGAATGGATTCTTGTAATCATGAGTGACCCCGTTGCGAACTCGATCTGGATGAGACTACTTAACCAGAAGTTTCGAGTTTCGATTCTTCTTGGCTCTGCCTCGCCATATTTGACTTTAGGTCATTTAGGGCGAGAACGGATGGTGCGTCCCAAACCCAAATCGGGTTTCTCAGCAAGTAGTCGAAGCTGTCGGAGTCGATTTCGACAAATCCTACGCGAGATTTTCCTAAATTAAAAATTTATTCGGCTATCTCTTTCAGTCGAGCTTCCAAGAATCTCCGCTCGGGCTGTTGCTGGGCGAACTTCAGGGCCGTTTCAAAGGAAGTCTTCGCCTCAGAGATTCGTCCATCGCGCCGACACAGTTCGGCCCTCGCCGAATGAATCAGGTGATAATCCGATAGGCGTCCTGCGGCGAGCAGTTCCTCGATAAGTAAGATGCCCGCGCCTGGGCCGTCTTTCATTGCTACGGCGACGGCGCGATTCAGCTCCACGACCGAAGACGGTTCCATGCTCAGTAGAACGTCGTATAGTGCAACGATTTGACTCCAATCGGTTTCCGAAGCCTGAGGCGCCTCGGCGTGAACCGCGGCGATTGCGGCTTGGATGGTGTAGCGCCCGAAACGGCGCGACCGGAGCGAGTTCTCCACTAACAGAACACCCTCTTGGATATAGTCCAGGTTCCAAAGCGACCTATCCTGGTCTTCCAGAAGAATCAGATCGCCGGAGGGAGATACTCGGGCCGAACGTCGTGACTCCTGGAGTAGCATCAACGCCAGCAAACCGGCGACCTCGGGCTCGCGAAGGAGATCGCTAACCAGTCGACAGAGCCGAATTGCTTCTGATGACAGTTCTGGGCGGGTCACATTCTCTCCGGATGAGGCGGAGTAACCTTCGTTGAAGACGAGATACACGACGTGGAGTACGGCGTCGATCCGATCGGGGAGATCTTGCACTGACGGGACTTGGTACGGAATTCTTGCGTCACGAATCTTCGATTTCGCGCGAACAATCCGCTGTGCGATGGTTGAAGGCGCGGTTAAAAACGCCCGGGCGATCTCTTCCGTCGTCAGATCGCAAACCTCCCTAAGGGTCAGTGCAACACGGGCCTCAGGAGAAAGCGCCGGGTGGCAACAGGTGAATATGAGTCTGAGCGTATCGTCTCGGACGAACTCGTCTACTAAGTCAGCCTCGAGTTGAGCCGCTTGGTCCAGCTTCTCTGCAACTACCTTGAGCGAGGCATCGAACCGGGTTCTCCTTCGCAGTGCATCGATCGCTTTGAATCGACCAGTAGAGACTAACCATGCCCGAGGATTTGCCGGAACCTCGACGCGCCATTGCTCAAGCGCGGCGCTGAAGGCATCCTGGAGGGCCTCTTCCGCAAGGTCGAAATCTCCCAAGAGTCTAATGAGTGTGGCTAGGATTCGCCTTGAATCACAACGGTAGATGGCGTCAACCCTGTCACGAATTTGATCGGTTGCGTTGAGTGCCATGGCCAGGTTCCTATCTTACTGAGGTGCAGCGTTCTCCTGTCGCCAGTTGGCGACAGGAGGTCCTGACTATTATCGAGAGCGTCTGCTGTCTTTGATATTCTCTGAAACGTGACGCCCTACTTTCCGCTGACTGGGAACAGGAAGTCGTAGTTCGCGCCTTGAGGCTTTCGATAGAACTTAGTGAGGAACTGGCGAACCGCTTCCTGGTAAGACAGATTCGGGGACTCTGTTCTATGCCACACCAAGTCCACGTGGCGCACATTTGGCTTGAGCGTCACCGCGCCATCCGTGACCTTAACGCGCTTTCCATCTGCAGTGGCTGAAGTCAGCTTGACGAACCAGGGAGCGTGTAAAACGATCTCGGCGGGGGCTTGTCGCCATCGATTGACCATCTGGAAAGACGCGCCATCTTTCTTGCTGTGAAGTCGATAGCTGACAGATCCAAAGAACGTCGGAGCTTCCTTCACGGTGACGTCCTTACCGGCCGCCACCCATTGAGGCGCCAGAACGGAGGCAAGGTGAAGCTGGGAGCCTTCTTCCCTAACGAGGGCGTCTCGAATTTGCGACATGTACCGAGCGGCGAACCAGCCGTGAGGCGTAAAGTTGTCGCCGGGGTCCCGAGTACTCCAGGCGGGAATGCAGAATTCAAACCCGCTGTTCGTGCTTCCGGTGTGAGCAAGGATCGAGTAGAGGTCCTCTACCACCTTCTTTTGCTCGCCTAGGATGGTGTTGCTTTCCGTGAGATAAAACGTTTCGTAGTGGTGCAGGGTGCCTCGATCCCCGGACTTACCTTCCCTCTTGAGGTTCTTGGCAACCCACGCGTTTCCACCATAGGTCACGATGCCTTCTTGGTAGTTGTAGTCTCGAACCATTCTTAGCGTCTTCTGCGCCATTGGGTCGCTCTTGGGAAGCACTTCGAATGGGTAGATGCCGCCAGAGGCGTTATCCCAGTCGTTTCCAGCGGTTACGCTGTCCATGCCTGGAGGGATGTACCCTTCCGATTGGGCCGTCAATTCCCGAAGTTGCTTGAGGAAGTTTGCCTCGTAGTCATCGTGTACTTTCTGCCACTTACGGGCATCGTCGGGGCGGTTCATGTCGTTCGCCATCATCACCGCATATTTCAGGCCAAGGAGCGCCCAAAAGCTATGCCCGGTGTAATGGCCATCGATCATTTCATTGTCGTAGGGGCCGGCTACCGGCCAGAGACCACGCGGGTCTTTGGCGCATTTTGCGACGAACTCATCGACATGGTCGGCTAGAAGCGGGTAGATCTGGGCCAACATTTCCCGATCGCCGGTGGTTCGACAGTGCGCTCCGAAGGCCCACAAAACTTGGCCCCAGTAGTCGTCCTGAACGGACAACCGAGCTCCTTGCGGCTGGGGGGCACCGGGCTTGAAGAAGCTGATCGCCTTTCCGTTTTTCCAAACGATGAAGTCCTTTAGGGCAGACTTCGCCATGTCGTGCAGACCCAGCATGTCGTATGTGCGCACGAAGAACGAGCTATCTCTGATCCACATGTAGTTGTAGTGAATCTTGTTGACTCGCTGGTAGATCTGACCGTCCTCGTTGAGTTCACTGGCGATCATGTCATTGACCAGGCTCGTTTTGAACGTGTTCATTACCTTCGGATCGCTTACCGAAAACCGGTCGGCAGCGGCGATTTGAGAATTCCAAAACGAGATGGTCTTGCCCCGATATTCGTCGTAGTCCGCCGACTGTACGTCTTTGATCGCTTCTGACCGCGAGAGAAGGGTGGGGACCGCTGGCATCTTGAATCGAAAAACTCTCTCAGCCCCTGGCTTGAGGGTGAACGCGTACTGGGCGGAAGCTTCCTTGTAGATGCTGTGGTAATCCGGCATGCCGGGAGCGGCTCCCTCGGCTGGACCGAGAAAGACGAGATGGCCGCCCTGCGAAGCAACTCCATCTAGGTAATGGCAATTTGCGCTTCCACTCTTGAACACCGCCTCATCTAAGAACGGTTTGCTGTGCCACCGGGTCGATCGCTGGGCATCGAGGGACTTTTTGAGGGCTTCGCGCTGGCCTTTGGACCAAGCGTAAGTTGGATCGGTGTTGATGCTTGAGGCAATGTCGCCAAAGTTCGCACCCAGGATTCCGCTCTCGGGTTGCTTTCCGAGGTTCCTGACGCGGCACTGAACAAACGTCACCAAGTTGTTGCGCGGGTCGAGATGGATGGGTGTCGCGAAAGCCTCAAAGTCATACCGGAGGCCGTCTCGATCAAATCCAAACTGGATCACCGGCAGATAGTCGTTCAGAAGTGTTTTGACGCGCTTATTGACCGGGCGTAGAGCGGCGGGAGATCCGGCATAAAACGATAGCTCACCGTATGCGCTCAGGAATGCTCCGTCAGGCGTAATGATGGTGGCTTTCGGACAGTTCTTGAAACCGATCTGGTCAGTTGGCGCTTTGAAATAGCAGAACGGCTCAGCGAGTTCGCGGCGAATCGCTTGCCCCGCTACATCCTGAGCCAATGCTTGACGGCTGAGAAGACTCGCCCCCATGGCGAGGAGTAAATAGGTTTTCATTCGGGGTGATCCAAGGCCTGAGGCGTCCGACAGCATACTTAACGAAAACCGCGACGCAGACGACGAATTGCCCCATTTGAACAAGGTCGCCGACCAACGTGATGTTAGGTAAATGATTTTTCTTTTTCGCTTGCCGAAGGCGCCCTCGTTTGGCGCTAGGAACAAGTCGAGGGATTGTTATATGCTGGATGCGTGACGATTGCTCACGGACGGAGGATTTGAGTCGAAGATGACAACGAAAAACAGATTGGGATTTATAGCGGCCCTCACGGCGACAAGCCTCGGACTCGTAATTGCTGACACGCGACAGGCGCCGCCTATGGACTTGTCAAAATATGCGCCTTTCGTGCCGAAGGCAGGCGACGGAGACTATCGCATCTCCCCTCCCTATGCCGATGCGCCCGAACTTGCCGTCCGCGCCGACGTTCCAAAAGGAAAAGTCTATCACTTCACGATGGACTCAACCGATAGCAAGATCTATCCGGGAATCGCGAAGACTGCTCCGGGGATGGTCGTGCCGTATCACCGAGGCGTGACCGTCTATGTCCCCAGTCAGTACGTTGCCGGCACTCCAGCTCCGTTTCTGATCTCACAAGACAGCATGGGACGCGGAGAGTTTCCAACCGTCCTGGACAATATGATCGCCGATCATCGGCTCCCAGTCATGGTTGCGATCATGATCGACTCGGGTGGTGGCGACGCTCAAGGCAGTGAGCGCGGTCTTGAGTACGACACGATGTCGGGCAAGTACGCCGAGTTCGTCGAAACTGAAGTCTTGCCCCGGATTTCCCGCGATTACAACATCACCTTCACAAAAGATCCGAACGCTCGCATGACCATGGGTGGAAGCTCAGGCGGCGCTTGCGCTCTTTCGATGGCTTGGTACCACCCCGACCTCTACCATCGAGTGCTGACCTATTCGGGCACCTACGTGAATCAGCAATCTCCGCTCAACCCAGAGACACCTCACGGGGCATGGGAATACCACGAGAACCTGGTTCCAAAATCGAAGCGAAAGCCTATTCGTCTGTGGATGGAGGTCGGAGCGAAGGATCTGCGTCCCAACGATCCCGAATCGACCTATCACAACTGGCCTTATGCAAACTATCGGATGGCGGCGGAACTCAAGAAGAAACGCTATCACTACCAGTTTGTGTGGGCGGACGATGCTTATCACGTCGACGGACGTGTGGTGAGACAGACCCTTCCGGCGGCGCTCGAGTGGGTTTGGCAGGGCTACCGAATTAAGAAGTAGGTTCGCCGGTCTTCGTGTCTCCGCAGATTTGTTAGCGGAGACACGAATCTAGAGAAGTTGGCAGTTTGCAGTGAGCGGTTTGCAATCCGGGGAGAATCGGCCATTAGGTTCGGCCGAGTCTGGCGGGCAAGCTGGTCTGAAGATTCGGACTGGGCTTTCAGAAAGTCGAGCACCCGACGGTGGGCCACAAAGGCGACCTGGTTCGTCCAGAATGTCCAGTAGCGAGCAGGGCCGATTCGGTGTTCGTATCGGGTGATTCGGCTTAAGCGAGTTCTCCCGTCGGCGAGCGGCTCCAGCCGAAACTCACCGTACAGGACACGATAATAACGTTCAGTCAAGTGGGCGGGATGCACTTCACGGAAGGGATTTAACTCGGTCATCGGGGGAGGGGTATTCAGTGCGACAAATCCCAACCTTCGTTCAGGCTGCCACACGGTGATTCTCTCGTTCATGTGACCAGTGGAGAGCGTGCATTCTCTCACCGAACCTACACCTTGACCCTTCAGTTTGGTGGTCTGTGGACACGCCATCCCGAGTTTTGATACCCAGTCGTCGGCAGGTGGCAGCACATCGAGACTTAGAATTTGTTTCCAAACTCGTTGGGGGCTTGCGGCTATGTCAACACTGCTCGCAAATTCAACTTGGGTTGCCCGGTTCGGGTCGACGAGTCTGTCCCACGCGCCAACGCCAACCAGAAAGGCGACCATCAGGAACGGCTTTGGATCCCGAGCAACGTACTTAGGACCAAACATCTCTTTCGCGAGCCAGCATCCTAGGAGAAGCGGCGCCAGAGCCAGAGGCGCTGCGAGGGCAACGCAGATCATGCCGTCCATAGCAAATCCAAGAATCCCGACTCCGAAAAGGATCAATCCGAAAAGCGATATCGTAAACAACTTTGAGAGGACCGCTTGGCGACCGATCATGGCGACGCCGCTCGTTACGAAGCCCACGATGAGGGGAACTAGCACAAAAAGGACGACGTCGTATGTCGGGTCTCGCTGGTTCAAAAGGAGCCAAGTTGGAAGCAGTCCTGCTCCAGAACCGGCGACTGGGGCGACGAAGTATCTCCACTCGATGCTGCGAACCGCTTTCACGGGCCTAGCATATCACAGGTTTCACTTGTTTCTGAAACTTGGATCATTTGTACCTAATAGGAGTAGGGCGAGTTCGCAGCTCGCAGTTCGCAGCCCACACGAGTGGGGCGCTCACGACCAGGAATGAAAGTAGGCTTCACTCGTGTTAGTTGCGACCGCGAAATGTTAGTTTGCACATTTGGGAGTAGGCAGCCCCTGAGATTTTCAGAAGCTGCCCATAGGTTCAAGGATCTAGGCCGAAATGTTTGCTCCAATCCAGTCCCAACCGGTTCCACCGGTAATTTCTAAACCGCATTCGACCACGTCGAGATAGAGGTTGTTGTTGAAATGAGCGGTTCGATTCGATGCGAGCCAGTTGAAGAACGTCTTGAGGTTAACGTTTATGCTTCCGGATGTTGGGAGACTGCCTTTACCGGCAGAGCCGTGAGGGATAAAGGTGTAAACGTAGTATCCGGCAGACATGATTGAAGCGGTCATTTTCGATATGGATGGTGTGCTGTGCGATCTCGATGATCGCGCTCGGTTGGCGTACCTGAGTTCCCTAAGCGGGAAAGGGGTCGAAGACATTCGCGGGGCGATCTGGGACTCAGGCTTCGAGTCACTCTCCGATTGCGGTCAACTGTCAGCGTTAGAGTATCTGCAGGGATTCGGGGAACGAATCGGATATCCCCTTTCAAAGGCAGAGTGGGCAAATTACCGTAAGGCAGGAACCATCCCGTTACAATCTTCTTTGAGCATTGCAACGGAAGTGGGCAAGCAAATGAAGACGGCGGTGCTCACCAACAACGGTCACCTTCTTAAAGATTTGCTTGCGATTGTATTTCCCGAGTTGACGGCCATCTTCGGACATCATTTCTACGTTTCGGCCGAATTCAGCACTCAAAAGCCTGATGAGCAGATCTTCCGGGCCACGTGCGACCGAATCGGTAGCCGACCGTCGGCGACTCTGATGATTGACGACCGTCCCGAGAACATTCAGGGCGCGGCGCGAGCCGGACTTCAGACTCTGCACTTACCCGACCCCCGAGATTTACAAAGACTGCTTGCAGAACTCAATTTGATTGCTCTGTAGCCAGCCATTTTCGAATAGGTCATCAGCGAAAAGAGCTCCGGCCAAAGACCGAAGCTCTCCTTTCAGCACACAAGGAGCGCGTTAGGCTGACCCTGTCACACGCGCATCTTTCGGCGTCGCCCGATTAGTGCGAGAGAACCGAAACCTAGTGCCGCGATCGTTCCTGATTCCGGCGTTGGCGCCGGACGATAGGCACCGATTTGACTCTGATTTGTTCCGCCGAAGTCGTAATAGGTTGCCTGCTTCGAATAGCCACTTACGTCTGCCGACAGGTAAATTTGTGCCTGAGCGATGACGCCGGCTTGCTGGTAATCGGTGTAAGTATTGGCCGGAAACAGAGCGGTCCAAATCGCGACCTGCAATCCGGCGTTCTTCAAGGAGTCGTTGCCAACGCTGGAATCAAACGCATTGTAAAGCTGCGCCGCGTACTGGAAGTTAGAGCCTAACGATAAGGTGTTGACTGCGGTTACGGGGGTCGCTACATTAAAGCGGGCAGTGTCAGATACGTCTGCACAAAAGACTCTGAATGTGCTTCCGGCGTCGAACGAAACTTCGAATGGTCCTGCGTACACGTTGTCGACCAGGGGTCCCGGTTTCGTAATAGTGGCAGTGAAGTCCCCGCTCGAAAGGGAACTTAATCCGTAGATGTTCAGGGTGTCGGTTGCACTGGCAATGGAACCAAGGGAGGCCAAGATGAAAAGTGAAGATGCTGCTTTTCGAAAATTCATGATCATTCTCGCACCGTCGACCCAGGGGTGTCACCCGGCGACCTTACGTGTCACAACCTTACAAGATCTTGTAGATTTCACTGAAGTCGCATCTTTCAGTGACGTGTAAAATTACTGGCCTATCGCCGACGACGATAGCCTTCCCCGATCCAAGATTTGATGCTAAGTGCCATTCGAGGGAATGGCCTGGAACAGCGACCGTGTCTGTGCATTTGACATGAGGAGAGACCCACCTGGCTCTCGGCCACTGTCATGGGCGCCCGGCGCAGCTTGGGAAACATTCTTTGCCTCCGTGTCGTCCAATCAGACGAATAAGTGACCCGTTTCAAGGCATAGAGCGCTCTAGCACTCGATTACCTTCTACTGAAAGATCATTCTAGGCGAACACGATGGCCAGTTCGGTTATTCGCTAGCTTCGCGCGACTATCGCTCCCATACACGTATATCCCCATGGTCGGCGATCTCTCTTTTGACTTCTGTGTCGAGTTCACGTCGGAACAGCTCGATGTCGCATGGAACACGGTTAAGCGTGCTCCGATGAATCAGCGATTGCTCGTACAAGACGAGAATTCGGCGGTGAATTTCGATGAAACCTTCGAGAACGTCTTACATGCCGGATGTCATGCCTATTTGAGCGTATTGTTAATGCAGGCAAAGCGCGAGCAGCGAGGTTTGATTGGCCACTCCAGTGACTTGGCGCGCCAAAGGCGCAAGATATTGTCGACTATTGCTACTCTCCGTGGGATTGCGCCCACATCTGACGATGTTCTCACGGCGGCAGCGAGTTATGTGGGATTGGACCCGGATGATCTTAAGCCATTAGAAGATCCGATTGGCCAAGATCTGTCGAGACTTCAGGTCGGGTTTTTGTAAGTCCGCTAGGGTTTGGCGGATAAACGAGCACGGTGTAAGGACCTAGTCCAACTTTTCGTCGATCACTTGGTCAGCGTCCTTTGGCACGATGCTGATCGAGCCGTCAATCTCCAACACGGCAAGCGCCACGCTGCTCTTCGAGTCAAGGCCATGTTCACGGATTACGGCATCCAATTCTTCGACCGAAACATGCTCGTGGCTCAGTTTCTCAACGTCGAGATGGCCCTCCGAAATCAGGACCACGGGAACACCGAAGGCGATTCGCTGTGCGATGGGTTTTCTCACATAGAGCCGGGCAAATAAGTAGCCCACCGCCAGCAGCGTGGTCGCTGAAGTGATGCCAACGCCCAGCTCTCCTCGACCGGCGGTCATGGAGTTCTGAACCGCGTTGGAAAGCGCGATTACGGTAACCAGGTCGTACACATTGAACTGGCCAAGATCGCGTTTTCCGAGGAACCGGTAGGCAATCGTCAGAAACACGAGAACAATGGCGGACTTTGCGGAGAAGATGGACAAGGCGTAAAAGCTCATGAGCAACCTCCCTACGACAGCCGCATGGCCTTGAAATGCCGCTTGCTTTTCATCACTTCGGATCCGGCGGGAACCACGCTGATGGAACCATCGACCTCCAAGACACACATCCGCGTTTCCGCCATCGAGCAAACCCCGTGCTCGCGTAGCGCCTGCATCAGCTGCTCGTGTGAAATGCCCTGTGCCGTGAGGCGTTCCTCAATGGCAACCCCGTTGTGAACCAAGAGCACCGGTTGTCCGACCATCGCTCGCTCGACACGGCGGGAGCGATGCATGAGGTGATTAAAGAGTCGGTTTACGCAGAGGAGGACGGTTGAAGCAATGAGACCCCCGCCCAGCGAGTTGTCGTTATTCATCATCGCGTTCTGGACTGCATTCCCCAGAACGATCAGCAGAATGAGATCGAAGATGTTCATCTGCCCGAGTTCTCGCTTTCCAAGTGCGCGAAGTCCAGCGATCAGGAACACGTAGATCAGCAGAGTTTTTGCGGCAATGATGCCGCAACCTCGCAGATCGGGATGGTCAAAAACGCTCTTTAGCCATTCCATGGGGTGCCGATGAGCCTATCATATTTACAGAGGAAGGCGAACACATTGGACCCATCGGTTTTGTACCAAGTCGCGTGGCATACGCTGATCATCTACGTCTTCCTGATCCTGGCGATCCGAACGATTGGTCGGCGCGCTCTGAGTCAGTTGTCTCCGATCGATCTCCTGGCCGTACTCTTGTTGGGAAGCTCGGTAGAAACGTCGATGGTGGTGGCCAACACGTCGATCAAGGCCGGGATGGTTGCGGCTATCGTGCTGTTGGTCGCAAATTTTGTTTTGACAAAGTTGATGCTCCGCTTTCGGAAGCTGCGTCACGTGATTAATGGTGGCCCGATCTTACTCATTCACAACGGAGCCATGGTTCAGGAAAACCTTTGGCGAGCAGGGCTCACGGAAGGCGACCTGAAGCAAGCGATGCGGGGCCGAGAGATCGGTTCGGTCACGGATGTCAAATTTGGGGTGTTGGAGCCCGATGGTCGAATCAATTTCGTGCGACGCGGCTCGAAGCTATTTAGCGGAGCCGAGGACGTTAGCGTAGCGGAGGACCAAACAAACACTCCCCAAGCCGAGTTGGATTAAGTTTGCCCCAGCAAACCCTTCGAGACAAGAAGGTAGATGCCGATAAGAATCAGGATCCAAGGCACTCCTCGGTCACCGAGACGCTGAAGGCGATGGATTACCTTGGGATGACGGGCGATTAAGCGCGTGGCTTCGCACCAGAGCACGGTTAAAACGAGGAAGAGAAGCGTCAACGCGAGAAGTGTCCAGACCGTCTTGCGCACGAACAGGGCCGAGTAGACGGCAATGTTGTCGGCGCCGTTGGCCAGCGTCACGAGCATGACGGCAAGCCATCCAAAGCGCCGGGAAGGGGCCTGGTCATCGTCTTCCTCGTCTGCCTTGCGGTCCCAGATTCTCTTCGCGCCCACCGCGATGGGGAGAACACCGGTCAGGGCCAACCACCTTTCGGGAATCACGATTGCTACGGAGCACACGACCAATGCGCTTCCGACGAGCACCGTAGTCGCCACGAGTTGGCCGAGGAGCACTTCCCTCCTTTGCGAGTTAGGGTCTGTCCAGAGCGCCAGCAGAACTACGAGATCGTCCAGATTGGTGGAGAGGAACGCGGCGGATCCGACCAAGAGCGCACTAAGCATGGGTTGGTGAAGGGCCAACTTGGCCAACTGATCGCTCGAGTTCCAGGATTATCCCTTAGTTAGCTAGTTCAGGTTGATTACTGGTCGTCTCGACAATGACACTCCCGTTCGGGTCGAGCCTTGCGCCAGCTGTTTCGAATTTTACTTCTAGCCAAAGCCAGGCAACCGAGTGGGCGGGAACCTCAAAACACCCAATGAATGGACTTTCCGAGGTCAAGAGGTGATCCTTAGCTGGCCTCACGTAAAGTGTGCAATCAAGCTGATTCCGAAAGGGCACGCGGTTCATTGATACTTGGAAATAGGAAAGAAGAGAGCACGCGAACTACATATAAGTTTCTGGGGCCAATGGCAACCTACAGGATTCAAATCAACATAAATCGTAGGACGCATCATCCAGACGTACCATTGGGCGGAGACGATGCCACGGGTGGGCCACTAGGGCAACATTTTGATGGTTTGGCTTCTGACGGTTAAATATCGAGTTCATCTGGGCCAGAAAGGTTAAAGTTCCTGATTCTGAGAATCGGTTGCGTCAATTTGTCATGTTCATCCGTCCGAACGAATAGTGAGACTTCGCGCCACGTCCTGGGTACCGCTGCTGTCCTACGGTGGTGGGGTGATTTTGTGCCTGGTGTCAGCGCTTGTCGCCTCGAATGGTAACACTCCTGCCGTAATCATCGGATTTGCGGGCGGTGGACTCGCGATTGCGCTTGGCCTAAACACCGCCCGCCAAATGGGCGAAAAGGTCAACCAACTCTCGAGCCTGCATGCGCAATCTGAACTTCTTCAGTCTCAGTTAGAGGCCCAGCAACGGGCAGTCGACAACTTGGCGGATGGGCTGGAAGTGGCGTTGTTCATTTGCGATTCTCGGGGGCAGATCGTTTACGCTAATCGACGCGCCTCGGAGCTGTTCGATTTCCGTGACCCGAGAGGCCGACCCGTGCTCGCGGTGACCCTTTCGCACGACCTGGAACGCATCGCCCTCGATGCTCAGAGGACGGAACAACCCCAGCGGTCGGAACTGTCGTTTTCTTTTCCGAAGGAGAGGGTCGGACTGGTTAAGGCGTGGGTTAACCCAGAGGATCCGGGGAAAGTGTTTTTGTCGGTCTACGATATCACGGACCTGCGAAGGCTCGAGAGAATCCGGCAGGACTTCGTCGCCAATGTGTCGCATGAGCTTCGCACGCCGATGACGCTCATTCGGTCGATGGCGGAGACGCTGCTGGATGATGCGGAAAAGGCAACTCAGTCCGAGCGGTATCTCACAAAGATCATCGACGAGGTCGATCGACTGTCCTTGATGTCGCAGGACCTTCTGATTCTGAGTGCGGCGGAGTCCAACCCAGTCCGCAAACACGGATGCGACATCGCGGACGTGTTTCGAGCTAGCGTTGTTCAACTTGAGGCCTCGGCACATCGAAAGGGACTCGAGCTGCGATACGACGGGGCGAAGGAGTGCCTGATTGAGGCGAACACGGCTCAGATGGTCCAGGTTGCTTTGAATCTCATTCAGAACGCGATCAACTACACCAATACGGGATCGATTGTGGTCACGGTCAAGCAAAAGAAAGATGTCGCCGAGATCAGTGTGGAAGACACGGGAATCGGCATCGCGAGCGAGCACCTTCCCCGAATTTTCGAGCGGTTTTATCGGATTGACAAGGGACGCAGTCGCAACACCGGCGGTACCGGCTTGGGGCTTAGCATTGCCAAGCACATCGTCGAGGCTCACGGGGGAGAACTTAAAGTTGACAGCGCGCTGAATCGCGGCTCCACGTTCACGGTTGTTCTCCCTTTGGGCTAACGCGACTTACCGGTTTCGAATTGCGGTTCGGCACATGGGCTCATGACTCCTAATCGGCTTACGGCTGCAACTGCCACCTTTTCTAGCTTCCCAGCCGGAAGCTCTGGCTCGAATTCCATCCGCGTCTGAGTGGCTGGCACGACGAATTTTCGCCAGAGTTGGCCGTACTTGGCCCAAATGGCAAACCACATCGGATGCTCCTTCCCTTTTGGCTTCCAAGAGATGGCATTGCCTTCGAAGCTCGTGATGACGGGGGCGGCCGGGGTCCCGGAACTCAGCCATTTGGACTCAGGAACCAACGCGGTCTCGCCGTAGGCTCCCCCTCGAATCGCATCGGCGACGCCGTTAAAGTTCTTCAGGAAGCTGTCCATCGAGAAGTGAACGTTGCCGGTCGCCCCGAGGGTCGATCGCGTGACTTCGATCTGGTCAAGGATCTCCTTGGGTTTCCAATTGGATGACTTGGGAGACGTTCGGCCGGTGTAGTTGCCGGGCCATAAATGGCGGTTTTTCAGGTTCTCCGAGACCCACCAGTTGAGTAAAACGGGGTAACTCTGGGCCTTGGCGGAGATTGCCCAGTACAGTTGGGGAGTGAAGTAGTCGCACCAGCCTTCGTTCAGCCATCGCTTGGCGTCGGCGTATAACTCGGCGTACTGATCGACGCCGCTGTGAATGCCTTCAGGGATCCCGGGGCGGTAGATTCCGAACGGACTGATACCGAAGAGGACCCAGCGCTTTTCGCGCTTGATGGTCGCGTACATGGAATGGACGAGAGTGTCGACGTTGTGCCGTCGCCAGTTCGGCCGGTCGAGCTTCCCTCCTTGCTTCACATACTTTGCGTAGCTCCGATCGTCGGGAAAATCCTTTCCGCCCTCAGGATAGGGATAGAAGTAGTCATCGATGTGGATGCCATCGAGATCGTAGCGATGAACGAGATCGCGCACGACGTCCAGAGTTCGTTTCTGAACCTTCGGCTCACCGGGGTCCATCCAGAGGAACGATCCGTACTGCTTCACGAGTGAGGGGTTGGTCTTGGCGATGTGGGTGGAACTGAGCGGGCCCTTTTGCGCGGGTGACTCCGCCCGGTAGGGGTTGATCCAGCAGTGGAGTTGGAGTCCGCGCTTGTGGGCTTCGTCGATGGCGAACTTGAGCGGATCGCAGTAAGGATTGGGCGCCTGGCCCTGCTTTCCGGTCAGATATTCGGACCACGGTTCCAGCTTTGATGGGTAGAGGGCATCGGCGGAGGGCCTCACTTGAAGGATGATCGCGTTGAGCCGCATCCCGACGGCCGCATCCAGAAGTTGGATCATCTCGCGCTGTTGCTGTTCGGTCGTCAGTGTCCGCTTGGATGGCCAATCGATGTTGTCCACGGTGGCGACCCAAGCGGCGCGAAATTCTCGCTGAATCGGGGGAGGGACGTTATCTTTGAGCGCGGGTGCGGGAGAAAACCACAGCATAGGACGAGTTGAGTTTAGACCTAAGAGGATCAAACTTGGGGCAGGTATCATCTCGGCTCGTGGAACAGCCCAAATCTGTCGGCATCGGTCGGTTTGAAGCTGAGCTGTTCGACGTCGAACTGCCCTTAGGTCTCAAAGTTCAGTCGGTGCACATTACCGGTGAGTCGGTACAGATTTCGCACCCACCCTTTAAGCTGGTTGCCCCAAATCCAGCGAAGGTGAGGATTGTGGTCTTGGAGGCGGCAATCACAGAAATGCTCGCCAATAACACTTCGTTGGGCCTAAAAAAGATCCAAGTTCGGTTAGCGGATGGCCGGGTCCATGTGGATGCGGCAATCACGATTTTGGTGGAACTGAGTTTGACTGCGGTTTGTACGCTTCGAGTGGTGGACGAATCCAAGATCTATATCGACATTGAGTCGGTCAAGGCTCATGGTGTGGGCATCAAGCAATTAGTGACGAGCCGGCTGGAGACTCTGAATCCCGTCTTGGACGCGAAGATGCTTCCGATCCCGGCAAAGCTTCATCGTCTAGAGATCGGTGATAGGAAGCTGACCGCATGGGGAGAGGTTTCTCCACCCGAGTAAACTAGGTATCTTATTTTGCGGTCGGGCGAGTGGCGAAATTGGTAGACGCCCTGGATTTAGGTTCCAGTGTCCAAAAGACGTGAGAGTTCGAGTCTCTCCTCGCCCACCAAGTATTAGGTGCTATTCCCTTCGCCGACGACGGCGAGACCTTAACCGGGGGCGCGTTGGCTCTGTCCAGGACTGCGTACCTGACCCTTGGAACTTGGTGGAGTGGTGCTTTCCGGCGGAGAGAGATCCGACCGGTGTCACCGCCAAGGCTCCCATCCAAAGGCACTGGCAGGTTACTACGCAAACCGAGAAGCATGCCGCTTTGCAAATTCGGAGAACATTTGCCACATTTCGGTTAACCGTAAGATTCAACTGGATCTAACACTCCGTGCAAGGTTTTGGAGAAATCTCTTCTGGCGTTGACGCGACTGGGGTGGGTGTGAGGCCCCGTTGACAATTTACAGCACCTAGCAGAGACGATCCCCTCAAATTTGGGTCCCTTTTTAGGGAATGTTTGCGCAATTGTTAAGACGCCGACGGTGTTTCTCCTTCGGATCTTCGGCTCTTGCGACCTTGAGCATCGTATTCGCCCCCTCCTGGGTGCTTTGTGAGGGGGCGGTCTGATTCCGTAGTAAAATAGTGAGCTTGTTTCGCGCCCAGAGCTGCGTGCGAACGGATGACCGTGATGCTGCGGCGAGCCTTTGGCCGAACATGTACTACGTTAAGAAGAATGGCCGCAACGTCCTTGAAGCGGACGCCTGCGGAATTGGATTCGTCGCTACCCGAAAGGGCGCCGCAGATCGGCAGGTTGTGGAAGAAGGCCTCAACCTGTGTAAACGATTTGATCACCGTGGCGCTCCTGGACACGGGGCTGGCGTCCAGACCGATATTCCTTGGGCGCTCCTCTTGGACCGGTTTCCAAATCACGTTAAGCTCATCGCCCAGCATGACGTAGCCCTCGGAACGTTCTTCCTACCTTACGAAGGACCGATGCGCCGAAGGTGCGTGGACGTAGTCGAAGAACTCGCCCGCCTCGCCGGATCTGACATATTGCAGTGGGCCGACGTCCCTACGAATCCCGATGCCCTACCGGCCAACGGACCGGCAAGAAGAACGGTTCCGGTTGTGCGCCAAGCGATCTTCCGACGTCCTGAAGGCTTAAGCGAGGATGGGTGGTTCGCCAGTCGCTACCTGCTTCGTCTGGCGCTGGATCGCACCTTGGCCGACATCGCGGGAGACGAGTTCTCTCTGGTGAGCCTCTCGAACCGCACCACGGTTTACAAGGGATTGGTCGAACTGTCCCGCATCGCGGAGTTTTATCCGGACCTGCAGGATGAGCACTACTCCTCCCGATTCGTTCTGTTCCACAGCCGGTACTGCACCAACACCACCACCGCTTGGCGACGCGCGCAACCGTTCTGGGCGCTCGCTCACAACGGCGAAATCGCAACGATTCAAGGGAACGTGGCCTGGATGGAAGCGATCGGACGCGACCTGATCGCCCAGATCACCGACCAGCACCCTCAACTGGCGCCGATTGCTGCCCGAGTCCAAAGCGTCGTCTGCCAAGGTGGAAGTGACACCGCCAATCTTGACGACATGCTCATCGCGTTGATCGCGGGAGGCATGTCGATCTCTCAAGGGATGCTTGCCCTACTGCCGGAGGCGCTGTCCAACATCCGAAGCGACAGCAAGCTTGAAGAGTTTTACCGCTCGATGAGCGTGTTCCTCGGCGCTTGCGATGGCCCTGCCGCGGTGGTGGGATGCGATGGAGACGAAGCAGTCGCACACCTCGATCGAAACGGACTCCGCCCCCTGTGGTTTGCCGCCACGAAAGATTTTGCGGTTGCCCTCAGTGAACCAACTGGCACCTTCCCGCGTGGCAAGCTTGAGGAGCAACGACTGCTCGGACCCGGGGAAACGGTCAAAGTTCGCCTTCGGGACGGCGTGATCATGAACAACGAAGCCGTTCATGAAGACCTCTCGCGCCTGTCATTCCCAACACCGGGTCAACGCGTGGTGGTGGGACAAGCGATTGACGAGCCCATCAGCATTCCGGATCTCGTCCGAACGCAACGCGCTTTCGGCATGAACAAGGAAGACATCGATGTGGTCATGAGCCCCCTCATCGCGACCGGTAAGCCAGCGATCGGATCGATGGGAGATGACACGTCTCCGGCTGCCTTGCTCAACGCGTTACCTCGTCGCATCGAAGACCACTTTGCTCTTCGATTTGCCCAAGAGACTTCCCCTCCGATCGATCCCATTCGTGACGCCTGGGTGTTCGACCCATCAGTTTCCCTGGGAGACCGGTCTGGACTGTGGACCGACGGAGGTCGGGCAGTATTCAGCTTCAAGAATCGGATCCTTGGATCTGGTGAACTGGGCTGGCTCTCATCCCGTGAGGATGTGACTACGGTTTCGCTGTGCTTCGACGCGACGGAAGGCGCTATCGGCCTTGAGATGAAGCTGACCGACGTGATCGAGCAGGCGTCCGCCTTGGTCGACGGATACTCGGTGATCGTTCTCAGCGACCGGGCGGTGGATTCTACCAATGCGGCCGCTCAGATGCTTCGAGTCGTTAGCCGACTGCACTCTCGGCTTGTTGAGCGGGGGAAGAGGCACCGAGTCGGGATCGTCGCCGACACCGGCGCTTGGGACATCCACCAGTGTGCGCTCCTCATTGCCCTTGGCGCGGACGCGGTATGCCCCTGGTTGGGAATTGCCACGGCTGGTGAGCATGAATACAACTATCTCAAGGGCATTCGGGGTGGTTTCACCGAGGTCATGTCCATGATGGGCGTGACACCGGCCTCGGCCTATTGCGGGGCACGCCTCATCGAAGCGATCGGCCTCGACCGGAGCCTTCTCGACCGAGAGTTCCCCGGAGTTCCCGGCCACCTCGCAGGAATTGGCATCGAAGTTCTCGATCGCGAATGGCTCGGATTCCACCGAGGAGCGTTCGGGCTCACCGAGACCGGTGAGCTGGTGGTTGGAGAGTTGGTTGACGTTGGCGAGTTCCGGCACAGCCGGGCGGGCAGACCTCACTCCAATAACGCGGAGATCGTTCGAACCATTCATGCCGCCAGCGGCTATGCCAAGAAGATTCACGGATCGGTTCCTGGCTCTTGGGAGGCCTACGCAGACTACAGCAGTCTGGTTTCCGGACGAGAGCCGATCACTTTGCTCGACTGCATTGCCCTCAAATCACGCGAGGCAATCCCGCTCGATGAAGTAGAGCCGGAGGAGAACATCATCTGGCGATTCATGGCGCCGGGAATGAGCGAAGGCGCCTTGTCAGGCCCTGCTCACCGGACCGTCGCTCGGGCGATGAACCTGCTTAAGCGGTACTGCCAGATCCATCTGAAATCAGCGGGACTGCCTATTCCCCAAGGGATGGGCCCGTTCGCGAACAGCGGCGAGGGTGGATTTGAAAAGTCTCGCATCGGTACTCGAGACGGCAATACGAGCATTCAATACGCGGGTGGTCGATTCACGATCACTCCAATGACGGCGTCAAGGACCCTGGAAGCGGAAATCAAGTTTGCCCAGGGCGCAAAGCCTGGAAAGGGCGGACAACTTCCTGGCCGAAAGGTCAGCCACACGGTGGCCCAGCAGCGCGGCTGCGAACCAGGTTATGAACTGGTCTCGCCTCCTATCAACCACAACCTCTACTCGATCGAGGACGTAAAGCTGATGCTGGAGAGCTGGCGTCATCTCAACCCAGACGTTAACTGCTCTCTGAAGTACGTGGCGACACATGGGGTCGAGATGGTTGCGCTTGGCGGCGTCCATGCTGGCGCAAATCGTCTTCATCTCAGCGATGGTTGCGGTGGAACGGGCGCAGCAAAGCGGGTCGACCAGAAGCATGCGGGCATCCCGCTCGTAGCCGCCCTTCCGACGGTACAGGACACCCTGGTTGAGGAAGGGATTCGGCACCGAATTGAGCTCAGCGTGGACGGAGGCATTCAGAACGGTGAACAGGTCCTCAAGTTGTTCCTGTTGGGCGCTGACCGAGTCGGCTTCGGAACGAGCCTGCTGATGGCAATTGGCTGCTCCATGCTCCGCAAGTGCCACCTCGCGGGACCCGACCCGGCCGATCCAAGTGGCAAGCGACGTCTCGGATGCACTCCCGGCGTGGCGACTCAGGACCCTGCCCATATCGCAAAGTTCTCCGGAAGAGCGAAGCACATCGCTCGGTACTTGCGGTTCGTGGCCCGAGAGGTCCGCGAGCTGATGGCCGCTCACGGCATCCGCCGAATCGATGAGATGGTTGGTCGACGCGACCTGCTTGAGCGAAAACCAAACCTTCAGGGCAAGGCCGCGATTATGGACTTCGAGGCGATCCTCGGTGCGCCGGCAGGATTCTCCCAGAAGAGAGACTATGCGGCGCAAAGCAGAGAGCACATGCCGAAGCTGCGGGTGCAAGAGCACGAAGCGGCGAAGGCAGCCCTTCGCGGTGAGACGGTCGAAATCTGCGAGAAACTGACCAATGAAGACCGCTGCGTCGCCATGGGGGCGGCTGGTGTGATCGCCCGTGCTAAGGGCGATCTCGGAATCTCTGATCAAGGTGCGATCAAGTTCCGACATCAGGGAGCGGCCGGCCATTTCTACGCGGCCTATATGGTGAACGGGATGGACTGTCGCCTGGATGGCGTCGCTGCCGATTCCTGCTTCACCGCCACCTATGGCGGAAAGCTTGTCATTGTTCCGCAAGACAATGATGGCAGTCTGACGGTTGTCGGCAACACGTTCGGATACGGCGCGAGGGGCGGAAAGGCCTACATCGCTGCTCGCGGCGGAAACCGGTTCGGCATCTGCTTCCGAAAGAGCACCGAAGGATCCGGGCCGAGGGTTGTCGTCGAAGGAGTGGAGGCTAACGCATTCCAGTACATGACAGGAGGAACTGCTCTCGTGCTGGGTTCGACTGGCGCAAACCTGGGATCTGGAATGACGGGAGGAAAGGTGTTTCTTCTGGACTACGATCCGTGGGCACTTAATCGCGACTACGTTAAGGCGGAGCCTCTCGGGGACGATGTCGCACTCGTCAAAGCCCTTTTAGAAGAGCACATCGCGGAGACAGGTAGTCCCAAGGCTAAGAAACTGCTGGCCAAGTTCGATGCCGAACGGTTCGTCCGCGTTTCCACTTGCGTCGTACCCGAACCCATCGACGCTTGATTCTTGAGAGGGGCCGTGGTGACTTCGCCGCCACGGCCCCTTTTTCGTCAGTTGCCAAGAGAGTGGGAATTATCTGACGAGTTGCCGCATTACACTACCGGTGAGGACAGTTCTCATCCGTAATCGACATGGCAAACACTCTCTACAAGAAGCATCCGCTTGCGATTCGGTGGTTCCATTGGATCAACTTTCCAGTGTTGTTCATCATGATTTGGAGCGGGCTCCTCATCTATTGGGCCAACCACGTCTTCACCATCACCCTGTTCGGGCACACCTTCTTCAAGTTCTTCCCGGACACGGTGTTCACTCCGGTTGCCCCAAGTTGGTGGCCGGAATGGCTTTCTAGCGCAGGAACCGACGCGGCGGGCCACCATGTACGCCACATTTGGGAACTGGACTTCCGGTTGGCTGAGGGCCTGTACTGGCATTTCTTCTTCGCATGGTTGTTTACGATTAATGGCGTGCTTTATGCCACCTATCTCTTGCTGAGTGGAGAATGGCGTCAGATTGTCCCACGCCTCATCGCGTTCAAAGAGGCGATCATCGTCGTGCTGGCTGACCTGCATCTTTGGAAGGGAAAGCTTCCTGTCCGCAAATACAATGCCGCCCAACAGATTGCCTACACATCGGTGGTGGTGATGGGCGCGCTGATGGTGCTTACGGGAGTTGCCATCTACAAACCGGCCCAGCAGAGTTGGCTTACTTCCCTCTTCTTTGGGTACTCCACGGCAAGGTTTATTCACTTTTGGACGACGTTGGGATTCCTCGGCTTCTTTCTCGTTCACGTAGGCCAAGTCATCCGGGTCGGGTGGAACAACTTCCGAGGAATGATCACCGGCTACGAAATCGTCACCGAGGAAGAGCGCTCGATCCTCGAAGCACAAGCAGGAGGCTCCCATGTCTGAACTCAACATCGACGCATCATCCAACCCGCTCAAACCGATCGAACCTAAGATCTCGCGGCGAAGCTTTGTATGGGCGGCTGGCTACATGGCAAGCGTTTACGGCGGGGTCAAATGGCTTTCGAGTCGTCACCAAGTGGATGGCATCCCCTGGCCGCTTCGGAAAGGGCTCGAGTTCAATGAAGGCTTCTGGGGCGACGCGGTCAATCCAGACAAACCAGCGAGAACCTACTCTGCTGACAGAATTACGGCGACGCGGCTCAATGAGACCATCGGGATGGTGGATGACTACGACCTGGCCTCCTGGAAGCTGTCGGTGGAGGGAGTCCATGGTCACGATTCGCCGATCGAGCTAACTATCGACGACATCAAGGCTCTCCCTTCGTTTGAGATGATCACGGAGTTCTGCTGCATTGAGGGCTGGAGCATGATCCAGCGCTGGAAAGGGGTTCGGCTGCGAGACTTCATGGAGAAATATCCCCCTAGCACGGTCAGCGGGGCGGCTCCAGACGTTCAGGGCAAGCCTGCCGACCTCGTTCCCTATGTGGGGCTGACGACTCCTCCGACCGACGACGCCCCAGAAGGGGGCTACTACGTAGGTCTGGATATGCCGAGCGCAAGACATGTCCAGACGATGCTTTGTTATGAGATGAATGGAGAGCCCCTTTCGGTTGAGCATGGAGCGCCGTTGAGGTTAGTGATTCCCGTCAAGTACGGGATCAAGAATATCAAGAGGATTGGGCGGGTGATTTATACGGATCGGAAGCCGCGAGATTATTGGGCGGAACAGGGTTACGACTGGTTCGCAGGTTTGTAGATTTGGGTGTACGTCACGCTATAATGTTCGACAGATGTCGAACAAAATCGCCCTTGGGATTCTGCTAAGCACGCTAGCCGCAAGCTCGTTTGGCCAGACTTCCACAGCCAATGCAGACCCCAACTTGTCGGGGCCTATCGTGAGAGTTCCGATGGACGCGAGTCCGTTTGGCGCCCCGACTTGGTACAGCAATGTCGGTGAAGGCGTGCCCAAGTTTTGGGTTCGACCAGGGTATCGTGTTTCGCTTATCGCGGAGAATGTCGGTGAAGTTCGCTTCATGGTTTTCGACAAGAACGGCACCTTGTACGTCGCCCAACCGGAGGCCGGCGTCATCCTGGCCTTGAAGAAATCTGGTTCCGCGTACAAGCCGGTGGGGCCGTTCGTGACCGGCTATCGATTTGTGCATGGCCTTCAAGTGGTTGGCGACTGGCTGTGGTTTACGACATCAGGTGGCGTACACAAGGCGAGAATTGGCGCTGACGGCAAGGCGGCCGACGTACAAACGGTGCTTAAAGACCTTCCTCATGGCGGTCACTGGTGGCGCTCCATCCTCGTGGACGGTGATGGCTTTTATACGTCCATCGGCGACGAAGGGAACGTCACCGATGGCACCGCCTCTGACCGTGAAAAGATCTGGCACTACAGTCTGGATGGCACAACCCGGCAGCTATTCGCTTCCGGCATTCGCAACACAGAGAAGCTCCTGATTCGCCCCGGCACCCACGAAATCTATGGATGCGACCAGGGCAGTGACTGGTTTGGTCAAAAGCTTGGCGATCACGAAGGCTACCAGCCAATTACGGACGAGTATCCGCCCGACGAGTTCAATCACTACGTGAAAGGCGGATTCTACGGCCACCCCTTTGTGGTTGGCCGTCGAATGCCACGATTTGAATACCAGGGTCGTCCCGACATCCTCCAAATCGCAGAACGAACCATCGCCCCGGTTTACGAATTCGGCCCTCACTGGGCGGCCGACGGCTGGATCTTTGACACCCAGGGTAAGTTCGGATCCGATTTTGTCGGGGACGCGATCGTCGCTCTCCACGGTTCTTGGAACCGGTCCCGAAAGAGCGGTTACCGTATTCAGCGCATTCGCTTTGATACGGCCACCGGGGAGCCAGAGGGCGGTGAAATGCTCGTTGGCACCTTGGGAGAAACTGGGCAGGTCTTGGCTCGTCCAGTCGATGTGGCTGAATCGCCGGATGGGACCATTCTGTTCAGCGTGGACGAAAGCCTAAACGCGAATGGCGAACCGCGTGGCGGCGCCATTTTTGAGCTCAAAAAGGTGAAATGATGAGGACCTGGGTCTGGGCGTTGTCGATTCCGTTCTTGGTGGTGGGAACCCAGACTCCCGCCACTCCTGATAAGGCTCCGACCCCACTTAAGCAAGGTCCGCTCGCCTACTATAAGGGTCATTGCGCCCGGTGCCACGGGGACCTCGGTGGCGCGTATCCCGACGACTTCACGAAGACCAAGTCCAAGGAAGATCTCACTCAGGTCATTGAGAGCATGGCGGCCGGTCAAGGGGGCGCTCCGTTGACGGTGACAGCAGAACTCGAAGCACAGGTTGCGTTTCATTACGCCATCGATCAGAAGACGCCTTTTCTGTCCTGGACATCGGCTGACGGCAATACGCTAAAGGGTGAGGTCACTCCCGATACGGTGGTTACGGCGACGGTCGCCGGCGTCGATCAAAAGGTCGAAATTCTGAACCGAACTTGGAAGATTACGCTGCCAGCGAATGCGGTAATTTCGAGCGTGGTCGTCCACGCGAAGACCGACACCTCGGAAGCGGTCCTTGACCTCGGCAAGTCCTCGGTCAGCCATGCTGTCCCGACCAAAAAGACTGCTATCGATTAAGGGAACCCTCACAATTGGCTCTAGTTTTTGAGCAGGATGCCGATATTCCTACCAGGTGTCCTTCCGATGACTGAGTGCCCGCAATCGAATCCAAGTGTTTTGCCCTGGACAGGGGAACGCATGATCCCCCACGAAGCCGATCCGGCGACGGAGCTGTTTCATTGGCAGCGATACCTTTACTTCCGACCTTGGTACGTCGGCCAGAAGGTCATTGACGCCGCGAGCGGCGAAGGCTACGGCCTTGGCTATGCCGCGGTGTTTGCAAAGGAAGCGGCAGGATTCGACATTGCACCGGATGCCGTCCAGCACGCCCGCCTGCGGTACCCGCACTCTTCGTTCGACGTGGCGGATGTGTGCGATGTGGACTATTCCTCCGCCGATCTGGTCACCAGCTTTGAGACCATCGAGCACCTCCCAGATCCGGGGAAATTTCTCAAGGCGGTCGCAGCCTGTCCTGGTCGCATCGTGATTTCGACGCCGAACCGGGATAATCACTCTCCCGGCAACAAACTCACCGACAAGCCGTTTAATCAGTACCACACGATCGAATGGACTCCACAAGAGTTTGCCGAACTAATTCACCAACACTTCCCGGACCGTCAAGTTCGTTTCTTGTCGCAAGAGAATCGCTGGCCTGGCCTCGTTCGTGAAGGACTTGATCCGGCGGCAAAATACACCATCGCGGTCATTGGGGATGGCGAACTTCCGAAGTGGCCACGGATCGGACTGGCGATGCCGACCTGCAATCAAGCACAACGAGTCCACGAGGCGGTTTATAGCCTGGGCAAGTTCTATCCTGGCGAACTGGAATTTGCGGTCGTAGCCAATGGCTCTAACGCGGAAACGAAGGCAAAGCTAAGAGAGATCGAGGCCGATATTCCTCATGTCGTTTCGATCTACGAAAACGCACGAAATCTTGGCTATGGACAGGGCGCCAACCGCGGACTCGAAGAGCTCTGGACTTCCAAGTGGTATGACCTCTTCGGAGTGGTGAACGACGATGTACTTCCTGCCGTCGACTGTCTCTGCCAGATGGTCGCGGCCATTGAGGAGCTTCAGACAGCAGGTCAACGCCCGGGCCTCATTGGACCGGTCTCCAACTCGGTGAACGGACGACAGCAAGTCGATATTGGAGCGTTCTCGAGCTACAAGGAGATGATGTATCTCTCCGAACTCTATCATCGAGAGCACCACTCATCGGCTTCGCAAGTGTCCCAGCTTCGCGGTCTGTTTTTCCTGATGACTCCAGACTGCCTGAATGACATTGGCGGATTCGATCCCCGATTTGGAATTGGCAACTTTGAGGATGACGACCTGAATGTGCGGGCCCGCCTCGCTGGCTACACCATGTGGATAGCCGACGGCGCTTTCCTTTATCACGTTGGGTCTTCGACGTTCAGGGCACTTGGACTCGACTACAACGCCAACATCTCACGGAACATGGGTCTCCTGGTCGAAAAGTGGGGCGTTCCGTCCTTGAACGCGGCTCTGAGTCTCAATTCGAAGCCGGAAGGTATCGACCTGTTTATCCCTCTGACGGTCAAGCCAACCTCCTCCGATTTCAAGGTTACGATCAATCACGAGACCATCGACCTGGTTTACCAAGCGACGGAAACTGAGTTTGCCGCGTACGTGGTGAATGTGTTGCGAGAGCGACCAAGAGAGTCTCGATTGGCACTGCTGGCTTCCCTAGGGGTCAGCAAGGCAAAAGCCAGCCGAGCGGCGTAGGTTCCCTTACCGGGGCTCCATGGAACAGTTTCCTTGCTAGCGCGTCTAAGTTCATCTAGCCTTCAGTGATTGGCCGGAACGTTCGGCGCCCTGCGCACGTAGTGCGTTGGGTGAGCTACGCTTTTGCGCGGCGCCTCCTCTTATTCTTCACTGCTAGATCTTCCAGGTCTACTGAACAATAGGCTCAGAGCGCCGTCTACCCGTAACTCAGGCCAATCTCTATGAGCATCCACCTGGACCTCTCTAATATCGCATCCGACGCACAGCAGATCAGTAACGACGGTCTCGAGTTCATTGACCTCAACGTCATTAAGCCCGACCCAGAGGCCCTGGATTTAGCTCCTAGCGACTTCGCGCTGAAGCACAACATCCTGCCAATGGCCATCGACGGAGATTCCGTCGTGGTCGCGATGGGCAGCTTGGCCTCCCTACAGGCGGTCGATGATCTGGGAATTCTGATTCAGCGCCCGGTGACGGCAGTATTAGCTGACCCAGCTTTGATCAAGGAACGGATTCAAGGGTTCTTCCTGGAGCGGATGCTCTCCGGGCTCCCTTCCGACGAGGGTGGAGCGACCGAGGTTTCGGAAAATGCCGACCTCAGCGACCTCACCCGAATGGCGGGGGAGACCGAAGTTGTCCAGACTGTCAACGCAATTTTCGCCCAGGCCGTTCGCGACGGGGCCAGTGACATTCACATCGAGCCCTACGAGCGAGAAGTAAAAATCCGCTTCCGAATCGACGGCATGTTGAGCGACATCATGCGGCCACCCAAGCGACTGCACGCAGCGCTGGTGTCTCGCCTTAAGATCCTCGGCGAAATGAACATTGCCGAGCGCAGACTGCCCCAAGACGGCCGAATCAAGATCACGATTGGTGGACGCCAGATTGACGTTCGTGTATCGATTGTTCCGACGGTCTTTGGCGAGCGCGCGGTTATGCGAATTCTGGACAAGGGCACCGCGATGCTTGGTCTGGAAGAGCTCGGAATGCAGCCAGATACGCTGGCTCGATATCGAAAAACGATTTCAGTCCCCTACGGAATTATTTTGGCCACCGGTCCGACGGGCTCTGGTAAATCCACTTCGCTGTATGCCTCCCTGCAAGAGATCTGGTCCCCAGAAACGAACATTCTGACCATCGAAGACCCGGTCGAGTATCAGGTACCTGGCATCTCGCAGATTCAGGTGCGGGCGAGCATCGGCCTCACGTTTGCCAATGGTCTTCGGTCGATCGTTCGCCAAGACCCGGACGTCATCATGGTCGGTGAAATCCGCGACCACGAGACGGCGGACATTGCGATCAACGCAGCCCTTACTGGTCACCTCGTCTTCTCGACGCTACACACGAACGACTCCGCCGGAGCGGTGACTCGACTGCTCGACATGGGCGTTGAGCCGTATCTCGTTGCTTCCTCACTCATGGGCGTTGTTGCACAGCGCCTCGTACGACGCGTCTGCTCCAACTGTGCGGAGCCTTACGAACCACCGATCGAATCGCTGCTTGCGATTGGTATCGATCCAGATAAGGCGCCAAAGGGTGTCTTCCGAAAGGGTCGTGGCTGTGAAAGGTGCCAAAACACCGGTTATCGGGGTCGACAAGGACTTTATGAGTTCCTTGCCGTCGATGAGACTGTCCGACGCCTTACGGTGGAACGAGCTTCCGCAAGCGTGATCAAAGCCCACGGAATCGAGGCTCAAGGAATGCGAACTCTGGTAGGAGACGGCCGAATCGCCGTTCTTGCCGGGAAGACCACTCCTGAAGAGATCATGCGTGTTTCCCAACGCGAAGACCTGTAGCAGAACTCGGGCACCGAACGGTACGAGCTGTTCGTCTGTTTTCGCGTGCCTCAGGTCTTCTTCAACTCGACCCACTAGATTGACTCACAAGATTTGAATCGCTGAATCCAACCCAAAACCTTCTCATGAGTACGTACGCATACACCGCCCTCGATCCGTCCGGAAAGAAAAAGACCGGATACCTCGACGCATCGAACATCGATGCGGCGAAAGCAGTGATCGCTGCTGAAGGGCGTTATGTGCTTGAAATACGTGAAGAAGCGGTTGTGCGGGAGAGGTCACACGTTGCCGGGGTCGAGGCGAAGAAAGGCGGACGAGCCAGCCGAGCTGACATCGCGCTCTTCAGCCGTCGACTGGCCGACCTTGCTCTGGCTGGTCTCCCACTCGATCGCGTGCTGCAAGTCGTGGCCGAACAGAGTGAAAGCGGCGCCCTCGCGGATGTGGCCACCGCCGCGCTTGAGATGGTGCGAGCAGGTCATCCGGTCAGTTCGGCGCTTGCCGAGCACCCGAAGCTGTTTCCTCAGGTCTACACGCAAACGCTCAAGGCCGGTGAGGCTAGCGGCCAGTTTGGAGAGGTTGCGGCTAGACTCGCGGACTTCCAAGAGAGCGAAGTCGCTAGGCGAAGCAAGATCGTCTCCGCGCTGATCTATCCGGGGATCTTGACGTTCACCGCCGTCAGCGTCATCGTTTTCCTTTTGACATTCGTTGTCCCACGTCTGAGCGGTGTGTTCACCGCCCTTGGCAACGACCTCCCGATGACAACCAAGATCCTGCTGGCATCGACGGACTTCTTAACCAAGCGGGGTATGTTCATCGTGATCGGCTTGGTGGTCATCGTGGTGGGCTACAAGGCATGGGTGGCTACCGATGCAGGAGCTACGGCCAGAGACGGATTCTTCCTGAGGGCGCCGGTCCTCGGGCCGGTCATCCGGAAGGCCACGGTATCTCGGTTTGCCCGCGTTCTGGGAACGCTGGTCTATGGCGGTGTTCCCATTCTGGACGCGCTGGACCTTTCTGGACTCGCGGCTGGCAATCGAGTGTTTCAACAGAGCGCTAAAGCAGTTCAGGACGACGTGCGCGACGGACGGCCCATCGCGGAAGCGATGCGCGACGCCGGCGCGTTTCCTCCAGTGCTTACGAATATGGTCGCGGTCGGAGAAGAGACCGGTGACCTCCCCAAGATGCTCGGCCGCGTGGCCGACTCTCTAGACTTTGAAGTCGATAACGGCATGAACCGATTGACGGCAATGGTGGAACCATTGATTGTTCTCGGCATGGGCGGCTTCGTTGGTTTCGTCGTTCTTTCGGTCCTCCTACCTATCTACCAAGCGGGAGACGTGGTGAAATAGTAATGGATCTACAGAAATCCAAACATAAGGAAAATGCGGATATGAATACAGTACAAACCTGGGCGACTCAGAAGGGCGCAAGCAGCATTACCCTCGGTCGAAGAAACCGACGATTAGGCTTTACCCTTATCGAACTTCTCGTCGTGATTCTCATTCTCGCCATTCTTGCGGCACTGATCGTTCCGCGAGTTGTGGGTAAGACGGGAGACGCGAAGATCGCGGCGGCGAAGTCCGACCTCGCGACCATCAGCAGCGCCCTTCAGAACTTCCGACTCGACAATGATCGCTATCCGTCGACTGAAGAGGGACTCGCCGCTCTCACGACCCAGCCCGCAAGTGGCGCCAACAACTGGAAAGGACCTTACCTGCAGAAGCCGGTGGGCCTCGATCCTTGGCAGAACCAGTATGTTTACACCTACCCGGGCGCGAACGGCAATGACTCCTACACGCTAGAGTCTTACGGTTCGGACGGCGCCCCCGGAGGAGAAGGCGATGCCGCAGACATTATCGAGGGCAGTCTCTAACCGACGCAATCGCGGCATCACTCTGATAGAGATGTCCGTGGTGGTGATGGTGATCTTGATCATGGCCGCATTGATCGAACGAAACTTCTCCCATGTGAAGGAAGGGCTCGCCCAGCGAGCCTTCACCTCCAGCTTGCGGTCGGAAGTGATTCGTGCTCGTCTCACGGCAATCCAAGACGGAAAGACGGTGACGATGCAGTACGACCCGGCTGGATCAACGTTCACCCTCTCCGAACCGACCACCGATACCACCTCTAGCAATCAGGCGCCGATCAAGATTACCGATCTCCAGAGCCAGCCGACGGAAAGTGTTCACTCGATTCCGATCGCTCCTGGAATCACGTTCTCAACGTTTCGTATCGGGACAAACGATACGGGCAATGGCGACTGGAAGCTCCACTTCTACCCGGAGGGGCGCAGCGACGGCGGTGGTGTGCAGATGATGGTCGGAAAGGTGACTGAGTCACTCTTGATCGATCCTCACGGCCTTCCCACATACGTTTCGGGACCGCTCCCCGACGCTTCGAACGACGTTTGGCAATCAGGAACCTATGAACAGCGCGCGACGAGCTAAATACGGATTTACGCTCATCGAGGCGTTGGTTGCGGTGGTCATCCTCGCGATCGGCATCGTGGGCACCATGGCCGGCTATCAGAGTCTGGCCAGAACGGAGTCGCGCGCCCAGACTTCGGAGTACCTGCAGCGACTAGCTCTCGAGAAATACGATGAGCTCATCGCGACCGCTCCAACTCAATTGGTCGCCACTAACGGAGACTTCACCGACCGAAATCTCACCGGTTATTCTTGGGCAATGACGATCGACACGACGTCAGTCACTGACCTGATGGCGGTTACGGTCACAGTCACCCCGGACAGCAGTGGCTCCAACTCAAATACCGGTCCGCGAGGAATCGCCCGTGGGCTCTTCTACCAGACACCTTCTACAACGGGGAGTACGGGACAATGAGAAGATCGTCCGGCGTCACTCTTCTCGAATTGCTGGTGGCTGCGGCGATCGTGGCGATGATTACTGCGGCAACGACCCGCGCACTCTCGGTCGGGTTCAAGTCTAGCCAAACGATTTCGAATAGTCGAGCGGCTGAAGAGGCGCGAGTGGAGTTCGAAGACACCGTGTCCGATCTCATTCGTCAGGCTTGGTTGGCCAATTCGGTGACCGAAACCGGCTGCTTCTTCGTGGGGCAAGTCGGAATGATGACGCCTGGCGACACGTCGGTCAGTTCTAACGGCGCGAGCGGTTCTTCCACATCGTCTTCTTCGTCCTCGTCTAGTTCCGGCGCCGGCGCCACCCAATCGGATAACCCTCTGACCGCATCCGGTAACTCCGACAACCTGACTTTCACCGCGGTTGGCAACCGCCCACCGACCCAGCTTTTTGAATCGACCGACGATTGGGAAACCAATAACCAGAACGTTGGACCACAGGGCGGAGTTGCGGAAATCTGCCTGTCGCTTACCGGCGAAGATGACCCAGGAAACCACCAAGGGTTGTTCATTCGAACTCAGCGCCCCGCCGATAACGACCCAACCCAGGGTGGATTCGAACGAATTCTGAGCCCCGACGTCAGCTCAATCGGTTACGAGTTCTACGACGGGACCAACTGGGACCCAACTTGGGATACCCGGACGATGGCGGGACGACGTCTTCCCGCTGCGGTACGGGTGAGCTATCGATTTAAGAACGACACACGCGACCATGTGTTTGTCGTCTCCCTTCCCTACAGCGACGTGACCGCCGCTAATCCGGTGACCCAATGACGCCAATTCTCGCGAAACCTCCACGGCGGAAGTCGAGACGACGGTCGGGTCAAGCGCTCCTGATTGCACTCGGGGTCACTTTGATCCTGGTGTCGATCCTGACGGTGACGGCCTCCAGCCAACGCACGGCCATGCAAGCGCAGTCGGCCCGAATGTCGCAGCGCCGGACAAGCTTGATCGCCCGCTCGGCGGCCGAGCTGGCCATTCAGTACTTGATGGAGGGTAAGAGCGGCATTTCGGGCACGACCAGCGCGGCTAGCACCAGCACCTCCACGTCTACCGTGACCACGACGGTGACTACGCTCACCGACGACTGGGCAACCCTCGGGGATACGGGCGCGGTGAAATTCGTGGTCGGAAGCGACTCGTTCCGAATGCAGGTCGTCGATACTTGCTCGCTGATGGACATCAATCAAACCACGCCAGCACAGCTGGTGACGATGGGATTGACCCAGGAGCAAGCAGACTGCATCAATGACTATCGCACGGCGGGCGAAACGCCAGCCGCCGACGGCGCCAAAGATAGTTACTACAACGGACTCGCAAACCCGTATAACGCGAAACTCGCCAATTTCGACACGCTCGACGAGCTTCTCTTAGTCAAGGGGATTACCCCCGACGTTCTTTACGATCCCCAGACGTCTACAGGTACGGTCACGCTCCAGACGTTGACGAACGGAGCGACTCCGGCACTCTACGACCTGTGCACGGCCTATGCTTACGCTCCGAACACGACTGCGACGGGCGGTACCCGAGTCAACGTGAACACCTCTACGGCAGCCCAACTCGTCCAGAGGGGTATTTCCCCGACCTTGGCGGCCCTGCTTCGGCCCGCGGGTGGTCGACCGACGACTTGGACTTCTCTCGGCCAAATCTTCACCACTCTCGGTGGCAACCTGAGCCAGGCGGACCAAAGAGCCATTCTCAACAATCTGACGGTTACCGCCGCCACTCAGCAGGAGGGCGCGCTAAACATCAACACGGCTTCTCAAAACGTGCTGATGACGGTGCCGGGTATCACGTCGGACATCGCCACTGCCATCGTTGCCCAACAGCAATCTGGATTTTCAACCCTCGGAGCCATCGTAAGTGTTCCGGGAATTTCGACCCGAGTTCTCGGGACACTCGCCAACCGCATTTCTATCGCGTCAACAAGTTTTGAAGCCCGTATCGTCGCCACGGCGGGCAGCACCCAAACCGCTTACATCGCCATCGTCCAGGTCACTGCAGGGGTCCCCAAGATCGTTTCGATCAGCCCCGCGCCGTTCTCAGCGGCACAGATGATCTCTCGATGGGGATGGGAATCGGACACCACCAGTGAAACGGACCTGGTGCAATCATCATGAGCAAAGGACTCCCGCCAATAAGCCTCGTCATCGAATGGTCTCCGCGTGCGGTGACCGCATTCGACGGACAGACTCGAATCACAAATAGCGCTGCAACGCTCTCTGAGCTTGTCGGTTTCTCTGGCCGCGAGGCAGTCATTGCAGTTTCTCGCAGGGCCGTCTTCATCCGAGCGACTCGAGTCCCCAACACAACTCCAGAAGAAGTAAGAATGGTTGTGCAAGTCCGTTTGGGGGACCTGTTCCCAGTGGCGGCGACCGAGCTTGCTTTCGATTTTCTTTTGACCGACGACGTAACGTCGGAAGGCCGGCTCGCCATCGTCGCGGCAATGCCGTCGGGCGAACTCAAGCGACTCCTTGAAGAAGCCAAATCGGCGGGCCTTAAGGTCAAAAAAGTAATCCCAGCCGCGCTAGGATCGGCCTACCTCGCCGGTGGACTCGGAAGACAAGACGCTGCCGTTGTCCAACCGGTCGAAGGCGGTCTTGCGATCGACGTCGTGGCCGAGGGATTCGTCCGCGCGAGCCGCGTCGTTCCCTCGACCTTGCATCCGGCGGCCGAAGTTTCGAGAACCTATTCCTTGACTGGATTGGCGTGCGCGCCTTTGATATCCGGTGGAGGACTCGCGCTCGACGAAGCAGACGTCCGAACGGAGGGCACTTCCCTTTCGGCCATCTCCGCGACAAGCCAAGATGCCCTGCTTATCAATCTTGAGCCACCGGAACAGACCGCGCAAAAGGCCAAGGCCTCCAAAGACCTGAAGGTTATTCGCGCTTCCCTGTTTGCCGCCGTTTCCATTCTGTTCTTCGCATTCACCTACGATGAGCACAGTCGAGCTTTTGCCACGGTCGACCTGGCCAAACGCAAGCTTGCCGGCAACTTGACCAAGCTCAAGACGCGGCAAAAGGACGCCATCTCCGCTGAAACGAAAGTGGCAGCCACCGCGAAGGTTTTGACGCAGGCTTTTACGCCTGCTCAGCAAATGGGCGACATGGTGGCGCTCTTCTGCAACCAGGTGAACTCTGATCTCTGGCTCACCGGCATCACAGCGGAGCGAGGGAAACCTTTTCAGATTCGAGGAACAGCTAAGAACTCAGACGCCGTATACGCGTACCTCGACCGCCTGAAGAAACTTGATCGGCTTCGAAACGTCCAGTTGGTCTTCGCCAGCACGGGCGCCATCGAAATGACGCCAGTGGTCAACTTCAGCCTTTCCGCCTTCCCGGTCGGAAACCTACCGCTCTTGGAGGCAACAAAACAAAAGTCATGATCGCATTTCGTGACAAGAACAACGCCCTGCCGACTGGCATCTGGGCCACATCTGCGGTGATCCTCACCGGCACGCTCATCTACATTCTCACGGTTCCGGTCCCGACCACGAAAGGTTTAGCGGCTGCCGAACAGTCTCAGGAGCGTCCCATCCTCAGAACGATCACCACGGCGAAGCGCGACCTTGACGACCGACAGAAGCTGATCTCCAGCATGACGTTTGCTGGACAGTCGCAGGATGCGGAGTCGGCTACGCTGGCTCTGGTAACCAAGCTCAGTCTTCAACACAAGGTGAAACTCGTGGGATTCCGTCCGCAACGAGGAATCGACGCGGGCGCGTTGACTCAGCTTCCATTTGTGGTTACGATCAGCGGCAAGTTCGTGGATGTCGTAGGATTCACTCGAGATATCGAGGGCTCTGGCTCAAAGCTGTCGGTGAACCTTGTGCAGATGGCAGCGTCTGACCCTTCGACCGACGATGTGACCGCGAATCTGAATGTCGTGGGATATTTGAACCAACCCCTAGGAAACGGAGGCGCGAATGGCTAAAGCACAACCAAAGAAGAAAACGAGCCCTGTAACCTGGCTGGGCCTCGCAGGTGGCTTAGTGGTCATCTACCTGGTGGCATTTCCCGCCGACGACGCGAAGCCGCCGGTAAAGGCGAAGCCAAAGGTAACGAAGAAAGCGGCCGGTGACATCTACACGGCGGCGGATAGGACGGCGGCCGAACACCCATTTGCAAGACTGACAGGTCCGGTGGTGGATGCCTTCAAGCCAGTGATCTTGCGTTCCGGGGGCGGGGGCGTCGTCGGTGGATTCCCAAGCATCCTCGGAGGGGGCGCCGGCTGGACTTACTCGGGAATGGCCACCGTTGACGGTGTTGCCAAGGGTCTTTTAGAGAATACGAACACCGGCGAGAGCGTTTTCTTGTCCAAAGGCGACAAGTGGGAGAACGCGAGAGCTGGAGAGATTTATGCGGACCATATCGTCCTGATCGGACCGGATGGTCCAGTTTCCGTGAACGTAGAAGAGAAGGACTCTTCCGCGAATACACCAGTTGGTGCGGCAAGCACGTCGCTTCCCGCACCATCAGCACCCATTACCGTCCCTCTTAGAGGCGATATTGGAACCCAAGACTTGGGATTGAACGTCGTGCCAGACACGACAACGAGTAACACAAGGCGGCGAGGAAGAAGGAATGCGAGTTAAATTAGCTCTTATATGTTTGGCGACGGTCATGCCGCTTGCGGCTTGGAGTCAGTTCGATTTTGGCGGGGGCTCTAGCGAAAGCTCAGTAAAGCCATGGGAGTCTTTTAAGCTTCCCAAGAAAATGGTCAAGCTAAGCCTCGCCAACGCGACGGCGGATGGCGTGATCGCACTGTACGAACAGATTTCCGGAATTTCGATCGTCAAGGATCCCAACCTGAACGGCAAACTGCCGATCACGAGCGCTAAGGCGGTCGACCTGTCGACTGCGTTCCAGATCCTCAGCACAACGCTCACGCTGAAAGGCTTCGACATGACGAAAGAGGGCAACCTGCTAGTCATCAAGCAGCGCCCGGCAGGCGGCAATCGCCCTAGTGGATTTCCAACTGGCGGATTCCCGATTGGTGGTGACACGGGTAACTCGTCCCAGCAATTGAAGGTCTATCCGATCTCCTACGCGAACGCAGCCCAGGTGGCCCGCGTCATTAACGACGTCTATGCAGCTGCTCCGGCCGGCGGATTCACCGGACAAGGCAACAACAATCCGTTCGGTGGCCGCGGAAACCGCGGCGGTGGTGGAGGCATCCAACTCAACCTCGGCGCCATGGCTGGTGGTGCTGGCGCAGGAGGGTTTGGGGGGTTTGGTGGCCGAGGGCAGCAAGCCCAGGTTAAGGCTTCGTCGGACGATTTCAGCAATAGCGTTATCGTGAATGCTCCCGAGAGAGAGCAGTTGTCGGTCTCGGAGATCATCCGGAAGATTGACAAGCAGACCGACCAGCCCCAGTCATCCCGGGTTTACCGGCTTACTTACGCGGCGGCTACCGACATCAGTTCGGTTGTCCAGAACGTTCTTGTCTCGAACGCTCCGGCCGGAAAAGGCGGCGCGGGTCAGCAGAACATTGACCCAGCTCAGCGGTTCCAGCAGGCTTTGCGACTCGGAGGGGCCCAAGCCTCGTTCGGGCAGGTCGCAGCGGACGCACGCACGAACAGTCTGGTTGTGACGGCTACTCCTGAGAACCAGGAAGTGGTGAGCCGAGTCATTCGAGAACTCGACACACCGGTCGAAACGCATACCACCACCTTCGTGTTCCCCCTCGAAAATGCCAAGGCATCCGATGTTGCGAGCCTTCTGCTCTCCACTTTCGGCCAGCGCCAAGGCGTTACGAGTAACCGAGCCACGACTTCGACAAACCACGTCACGAGCATTTCTGGCGGATCGACGTCGAGCGGTACGAGTTCTTCCCGACCGACCACTCTCGGTCAGACTGCCAACTCGGATCTGGTTGCTTCGATCGACGGACTTCCGCAGCACGCGGCAACCGCTCAGGACGGCAACATCCCCGTCGAACTCCAAGACCCCAACGCCACCTCGGGCGAACTGCTGACCTCGGTCGGAGTTACCCAGGGCTTCGGCGGAGGAGGATTTGGAGGCGGAGGACAGCGAGGAGGATTTGCGGGCGGCTTTGGAGGCCAGACGGGTACCCAGAACTCCCAGGCGGGCACTCAGGCTCGCGACGCCAACGGTCAGCTGATCAACATCAAAGACTTGACCGGTCAGGTCACCGCGATCGCGGATCCGAACACCAACTCGGTGATCGTCGTCACGTCACCGGACGGCGCTGACATCATCAAGCGCGTTCTATCCCAGCTCGACAAGATCCCGACCCAGGTCGTCATCCAGACGATGATCGTCGAGGCGAGCCTTGACGCTTCCGACAAGCTGGGCGTTGAGTGGAAGTTCATCAACAACGGAATCCTTCGTCAGAGTGGATCCCAAGGCGTCGGTTCGACCAACTTCGGCGATCAGACAACGCCGGCGGCGCAGGGGCTTGCCTACACGCTGACCAGCAACAACTTGGACGCTTACATCAACGCGCTCAAGACGGACACTAAGTTCCGAGTGCTGTCCACTCCAAGGATCTTCACCTCGAACAACGTAACCGCTCAGATCAATATCAGCCAGAGCATCCCCTACATCGTCAGCAGCGTCCAGAGCTCAACGGGAACGTTCTCCTACAACTACTCCTTCGTGGACGTGGGCATCATCCTGACGGTTACTCCGCAGATCACGTCGAACGGCTACGTGACGATGGACGTAACGCAGACCGCGAACACGCTTCAGAGCTACACGTCGTTCAACGCGCCGATCGTGAACCAGCGACAGGCGACCACGACCGTCTCCGTCAAGAACAACGAGACGGTTATCCTCGGCGGCATCATCCAGCACACGGTCACGGCGACGGTGAACAAGGTTCCGATTCTGGGAGACATCCCGATCCTCGGCAACCTGTTTCGCTCGGCGAGCAAAGACGACAACCGGACGGAACTGCTGGTGTTCATGACGCCTCGCATCGTGAACAACAACCAGGATGCGCAAAAGGTCCGAGACGAAACCATCGATCAGATGGGTCCCGAGACGAAATCGATGATCCAGAAATCGATTAAAGATATAAAGATTGCTCCTGTTCCGAGTAACGTAAACGGAAAGGGAACCGGTACACAAAGTGGTGGCGCAGCCGGTGGCGGCACCAAAGGGAATGGTGGTAATTAAATGAGTTCAATTTGCAAGAGATTCCTCGTCGTCGCTGCTCTCGCAGCCCTCGTAACGGCGTCGTTCGG
Organism: uncultured Armatimonadota bacterium; assembly: GCA_903904815.1. Lineage (GTDB taxonomy): Bacteria > Armatimonadota > Fimbriimonadia > Fimbriimonadales > Fimbriimonadaceae > Fimbriimonas. The sequence goes on along the minus strand of CAIVDU010000053.1, from coordinate 255,502 downwards.
CCAGGGCTTCCGAGGAGGATTCGGACGCGGACCTGCAACTGGCGCGATGCTCCTTCGTCGAGATGATGTCAAAAATGACCTCAAGCTCACCGACGATCAGAAGACCAAGCTTCTGGACTTGCAAGATAAGATCCAGAGCAAGATGCGTGATGTCTTCCAGGGCGCTAACGGAGACCGTGAGAAGATGCAGGCGGACATGAAGGTCGTGATGGATGACGCGACGAAAGAAATGAACGCCATTCTGACGCCCGACCAGCAGACTCGTCTGAAGCAGATCGGCATCCAGCTTGCTGGAAACGGGGCAGCCGCCATGAAGGAAGTTCAAGACGACCTGAAGCTGACCGATGATCAGAAGGCAAAGATCGCTGATCTCCAGAAGACCTCTCAGGCAGCAAATACCTCCGTTATGGATAAGATGCGAAGCCAAGAGATCGATCGAGACGCAGCCATGGCCGCATTCAAGAAGAACACCGATGCCCTTAACGAGGAAATCGGAAAGGTTCTGACCGACGCGCAAAAGGCGAAGTTGAAGGAACTCGGTGGACCTGCATTCACTGCGGACACCCAGGGCGGCGGACGCTAACCCCTCGCAATCAAAAACAAAGAAGCCCCACTCTCTTAAGAGGGTGGGGCTTCTTTGTTTAGCCTAATAGACGCCATATAGCTCGACCGTGGTCGGAATGGGCCTTACGTTCCCGGTTTCCATCTCGTAGACGGCGCCTACGATCGACGTGGACTGGCTCAAGAGCGCCTTCCGAAGCGGATAGAGGTCTCGAGCAAGGTGCTCCACGGTTTGAAGCACATTTTCCTCTACCGCAGCGACGTACAGGTCCTCGGGTCGGCGCAGCTTCGCCCGATAGACGGAGCTGAGGACACTGAAGCGGTGCAACCCGCCCGCGCCGCCCTTGTCACCGTCAAGAAGTTGTCCGATTGCCAAGCAACCGGTATGCCCCATGACCATCACTAGGGGGACCTGAAACTCCCCGAGGGCAATTTCCAGCATCCACTTTGCACTGTCACTGGCGACGTTTCCGGGAACGCGACTGGCAAAGATTGCCCCCAGTGGTTGATCAAATACGATTTCAGGAGCGATACGGCTATCCGAGCAGGCGACGATCGCGGCGATCGGCCTTTGGACGCTGGCGATCGATCTCAACTCATCGGGCGAGTAGACATGAGCTCTTCCTTCGCCGTGGCGAAACCGTTCGTTTCCTTCCAGCAACTCTTGCAGGATCTCTTGGCCACGTTCGTGCATTGTGCTGAAGATACCAAGTTCCCCAGCGCGATGCGCACAATTCATCGCAAACGGCGGCCGACCCCTCGAATGACAGGTCAATCGTCCGACTTCTGACCTGGTAACCTAGTGGTCTTGATTCGGACAGCCGATTGGGCGCGCTCGCTCACCGCATATGCGGAACTAGAAGAACCTCTTGCGCTCGATTCTTCCGCCGAGTGGGGGTCCATTGCGCTTGAAGCTAGGCCCATTTTGTTCGCGGCGGCTTATCTCAAGAATCCCCGCAAGACGCTCATCGTCACCGCCAACTACGAACGCGCACTTGCGTGGCAGGCGAAACTCCAGCTTTGCGGTATTTCTCAGGACGTCATCTGCCAATTGCCTAGTGGCACCTCTGCCCTGTTCGAAGACGCAACGCCCGAACATATCGCCCTCAGCGATCGCCTTGGCGCCCTTCGCTCACTGATTGAGCCTGGCGCGCATATCGTGCTGACATCGCCACAGGCGGTGCTTGAGAGAACGTTGCCGCGGGATGTCCTTGAGGAAGCTTTCCTTTCAGTCAAGTCGGGCAGCGAATTGGATCCGGCAAGGTTCCTGAAGCAGCTAGTCAATCTCGGCTACGAGCACCAAGAACCGGTACGCATTCCCGGGCAGTTCAGCCGACGGGGCGGCATCATCGATGTCTATCCCTCGGGCAAGGATCTTCCCGTCCGTATCGAGTTGTTCGGAGACACGGTCGAATCGGTGAGAGTTTTCGACCCAAACACTCAGCGATCCATCCGGTCGATTGATCAGCTTGATTTGGCTCCTTCGCGGGAAACACTTTACACGGGTCCTGGGGATATTGGCCTTCGGGACATGGTTCTATCGGCTGCCGAGCGAGAAGCCTCGAACCTCGGTCCGGAAGAAGCGGCCCGCTTGGAGGAGATCATCGCGGGAGATGCAGAGGCGCTCTCAGCGCGCGTCTACTTCGATCGCCTGGATCTGTATCGCCCGCTTGTCCACCCGGATAGCGGCTGCGCAATCGACCTGCTCACCGAGCAGGATCTTCTGATTCTGGATGAGCCTCTTGAGCTTGAGTCCATTTCAGCCAGAGCCGAAGAAGAACTCGCTCAAGCTCTCCTCGCACGAGCCGAACGGGGCGAAATACTGCAGAGTACGGCCCTCGACTTCATGCTGCCTCCCGAGCACCTGGCCAACCACCCACTTACGGTCGCCATGACGGGAATGAATGCGGTTCCCAATTGGCTCAAATTGGGGCGCCGATTCGACCTCAACGCCATTTCGCTCGAGCCGTATCGAGGTCGAAGTGAGGCCCTTGCACTCACGCTGGCGAACTACCGCAAAGAGGGCTTCACCCTCATCGTATGCACGGATCAGCCGAATAGGGCGAAATCTGTTCTTTCCCAAGCCGACATCTTCGTCTCGGACACCCAGTCGCTTGACTCGCGGGAGGCCCAGACCGTCTTGGCTCAAGGCAACCTGGGGGGCGGATTTGTGCTTCCTCTGGAACGGGTCGCGGTCATTACCGACGCGGAACTGTTCGGCGTCGCCCGCCTTAAGCTTCCCCAGCGCCGCTTCATGGAAGGTGCGCCGGTGGCCACTGTCCTCGATCTAAAGCCGGGCGACTACGTGGTCCACATTCACTTCGGAATCGGAATCTTCCGGGGCCTAGTGAAGAAAACCATCGAAGGCGTCGAAAAGGAGTTCCTTTATGTCGAATACCAGGCGCCGGACAAGCTGTTCGTCCCGGCAGATCAGCTCGACCGAATCCAGAAGTATCTGAATCCTGGCGACGAAAACCCCAAGCTCAACAAGCTGACGGGAGGCGAGTGGCAGCGCACGATCAGCAAGGCGAAAGAAGAGGCTAAGGCCTTCGCTCGAGATCTTGTGAAGCTGTACGCTCAGCGCCATCAAGTGCAACGGCGTCCTTACGGTCCTGACACTCCTTTTCAACAGGAGATGGAGCAGACCTTCCCTTGGGTCGAGACCCGCAGCCAGCTCACCGCTATTCGAGAGGCGAAGCAAGACCTCGAGTTGGGTTACCCCATGGATCGGCTCGTTTGCGGCGACGTGGGATTTGGAAAGACTGAAGTCGCGATTCGAGTCGCGTTCAAGGCTGTTCAGGCGGGACGTCAGGTCGCAATTCTGTGTCCAACGACCATTCTGAGCGAGCAGCACTACCGAAACTTTTCGGAACGGCTTCGAGGCTTCGGAACCCAGGTCGAGGTCATCAACCGGTTCACGCACCCCCAGGAAAAGAAGGCAGTGATCGACGGCCTTAAGTCTGGAAAGATCGAAATGGTGGTCGGGACCCACTCCCTTCTGGGGACCGGCATCGTTTTCAAAGACTTGGGACTTGTCGTGATCGACGAGGAGCAGAAGTTCGGCGTCAAGCAGAAGGAGATGCTGAAGCAGCTCCGGACTGAGGTCGACGTGCTCACGCTCTCAGCGACACCGATCCCGAGAACGCTGAGCATGGCATTGATGGACATCCGCCAGATGTCGCTCATCAACGATCCTCCTCCCGGACGATTGCCAGTGAGAACCTATGTTCGACCCTATGCTGGCGAGGTCGTGCGAGAAGCCATCCTTCGCGAGTTGGCGAGAGGCGGACAGGTTTTCTATGTCTACAACCGAGTGGAGAGCATCGCCCACGTCGCTGAGAAGCTCCGTAAGCTGGTTCCGATGGCACGCATCGGCGTTGGTCACGGTCAGATGACTGAGAAGGAGCTGGAGCCGATCATGGTCGGATTTATCAAGGGCGAAATCGACGTGCTGCTCTCGACCACGATCATCGAGAACGGTATCGACATTAGCAATGCGAACACGCTGATTGTCGAGCAAGCCGATCGGCTGGGACTGTCCCAACTTTATCAGCTTCGAGGCCGAGTCGGTCGCTCCGATCGCCAGGCGTATGCCTACTTCCTTTACAGTGGCTCGTTTGACGCCACTCTCGCGCCCAAGTCGGTGTTGGAAGCGAACTCGGTGGCACAGGGCGGCAAGAAGAAAATCTCAAGCGTCAGTGACAACGCCATGGCGCGGTTGCAAGCCCTTCAAGAATTTAGCACGCTCGGTAGCGGCTACTCTCTCGCATTCCGAGACCTCCAGATCCGCGGCGCGGGCGAGTTGCTAGGGGCCAAGCAGAGCGGCACGATGGTGAACGTCGGTTACGAACTGTACACGCAACTCATTCAAGAGGCAGTCGCCCAGTTGAAGAACAGCGTTGACGGGGACACCACGAGCGACGGCGACGTGAAAGACCCGTTGGAATCCCTCGAAGCTCTGCCGACCTTCGAGGTCCCGGTCAAGGCCCTGCTACCCGAGTCTTACATTCGCGACCAGTCGCAGCGTCTCTACTACTATCAGCGGATGATGTCGACTCGCGATGAAGTCACGCTTGGAGCAGTGCAGGCGGAGGTTGAGGATCGATACGGTCATCCGACTCCCGAAGTGACGGCGGCTTTTCAAGTCATGTCCCTGCGAATGCAGGCGAGATCAGCGGGCATCGACAAACTGGACGGAAGACAAGGTCGGCTCTCTGTTCAGTTCAAGGATCGAACGTCGGTACCTCCGCGAATGTTTGCGATTCTCGGCAAGATCAACAAGGAGTCTTACGTGACCCGAGAAGCCTTTATTTGGCCCTTCACGGGCAGCGTGCTTACGGCGATCGCAAACCTGCTACGTGCTATCGAGCGCGCCAACATCGACATTGAGGAGTCGCGCGCGCGACTCGATGCTCTTTCCAGAGGCAATTAACGCCGGTAGCAGTCTCGCCAAGCCTGACGCCATTTGGTATGCACGTAGCGATTGACCGCCCAACGATTGGCCGAGGTTTCGCACGGCTCGGTCACTTCCGAGAAGGCCATCAGATAGCCAGCAGCCTTGGCGGCGACCTCCGTTCGGTCGTCGAACTTTCCGTTTGGGTACGCCAGATATTTTGATTTGTGGCCCAGATGTGTTTCGAGTTGGCGCTTTGATTCGGTCATTTCCCAGGCGACTTCCTTGTCGGCAAGTTCCCTCAGGTCAGCGGGATGGGTGACAGTCTGAGACTGAATGGATACTAGGCCCTCTCGGTCCAGTTCTTGGAGTTGGGTCCAGGTCATCTTAGGCCTTCCCTGCCTCCCACCGACGTACTTCGTGTGGACGAACATCGTGATCGGAACTTGGTATTTCCGAATGATCGGTAGCGCCCGCAAATAGAATCCTTCGTAGCCGTCGGCAGCCGTTAACGCGATCGAGTGAGGAGGCAACGGTTTTTGCCGAACGAGGTGATCGAAGATCTGGTCTAGGCTCACAAAGTGGGCGCCGTGACTACGAAGCCACCGAAGTTGCGCCTCAAACTCGGCGGCCGTGCAATCGAACCACAACGAGTGGGAATCTCGCTTGGCAATGAAGTCGTGATAGGTGAGAATGGGGGTACTTGAAACGGTGCTGACGACCAAGCCAGTCACCATCGCTAAGCTTATCCCCCACTTTGCCGCGAACGAAGTCACAGTCATCGAAGTGTTAAGAGGACTCCACTCACGATAAGGACTGCACCCCCGATGAGGTTTAGGGAGGGCTTTTCATGAAGGATCACGAACCCCAGAATCATCGCGATCACGAAGCTTAGCTTGTCGATGGGAGCAACCTTTGCCACCGGTCCTAGTTTCAAGGCTCTGAAGTAACACATCCAGGAGGCGCCGGTTGCCAGGCCGCTGGTGGCCAAATAGATCCATGCTCGGCTGTTGATGGAGCCCACCCGCACCTGTTTGGTGGCCAGCGCTATTGCCCATGCTAATACAAGCACAACCGTGACCCGAACCGCGACCGCGAGGTTCGGGGGAACGTCTTCCACTCCCTTCTTGGCAAGGATGGCGGTGATTCCAGCAAACAACGCGGACAGAACTGCCCAAACTTGAAAGCCCATGGCTCACTATAGCGAACTGAGCGGGGTCGTCGTCGGTGCGGGGCAGTTAGGGATAACTTGGATTTACTCCCCGCATAATTGCTGGGAGTCCGGCGTATACTTGATAAGGAAACCTCCCGACTGAACTTAGGGCATTTCGCACGCCGAGACAGCTAAGGAGAGACCGATTGAGGCACTATGCGGTCCTTTAGAATCCACTCGCTCACGCCTCGTTTTGACGGCAGTATCCCCTACGTGGCAGTCGTGAACGTGGATAGCCACCGGGTCCAATTCTGCTTCGACCATCTTGACGATGGCCTGGAAGACATCACGTTTTGCCTGAGTCTTGCGTCGATATACACGCTGCTGGAAGGAAAATGCATTACGGTTGACCTGCCGTTTCTGGTATGCAACTTGACGCCGTCTTCGGATTCCGTCAGAGTCGATCTCGAAGTGCAAGGAGCCATGCAATCCCACTCCTACTGCCTCGCATTAGGAGAGCTTGCGCTCGCCTGGAACCTCATCAGCGCTGGCCCTTACCTGTTCTGACCGTTGGTCCCAGTGACTGGATCATTATCTCTTCCGTGTCGTCCAATCCCAAGTGAACGGTTAACCCCGGATCACCATAGGGAGAGAAAATGAACAGCAGAACAATTAAGGGAATCACCACAGGAATATTTGCGATGGTGGCCGGAATGGCGCTCGCAGACACGGTCCAAGTGACCGTCAACGGTAACCCAGTGAATTTCCCAGATACGCAGCCTCAGATGGTAAACGGCCACGTGTTTGTTCCTCTTCGCGGCGTTTTCGAGGCCATCGGCGCCACCGTCATTTGGGATGAGGCGACTCAATCGATTTCAGCGAGTACCGATAGGCGTCACGTCCGACTCCGGATCGGAGACCTCGATGCGAGCATCGACGGACGAGTGGTGTCCATGGATACGGCTCCCCAAATCAGCGGAGGAAGCACCATGGTTCCCCTGAGGTTCTTGAGCCAGTCGCTCGGAGCATCAGTGGATTGGCAGCCTCAGCAGAATTTGGTAGCGATCACCAGTCGCTCCGGTGGTGATTCCGCACGAGGCCAACATATCGATCATCCAGTGGTTCAGAGAAACCCGAACTGGAATCAGTCCCCCCAGGGTCAGCAGGCTTCTCGAATCACGTTTGAGAGCTACAACGTGATCCCGCTTCGACTCGATCAGACGATCTCGTCGGACGGAAGCCAAGAGGGCGACAGTTTCACGGCAACCGTACGTGGCGACCAGGATGGCTACATGGATCTTCCCCGTGGCACAGTGGTGACTGGCGTGGTGCGAAGGGCTAGAGCCGCTCGTGGGGATCAGCCAGGCGTACTTGAAGTCCGGTTCACCCACATTCAAATGCCGAGCGGAAAACTGTATCCGATAAACGGAACCGTAGCGCCACTTAACGACTCAAACATTACAAGAAGCGCCAATGGGCGGTTCGTGGCAAAAAAGAATGAGGATGTCAAGAATAACGTTGGAAGAGATGCGGCGATCGGCGCGGGGGCGGGGCTTGTACTCGGCTCGCTCCACGCGAGAGCGTTGGGCGGCGCCGCGATCGGTGGTGTCCTTGGTGCGATCGTTGGAGCTCTCACGCCAGAGCACCACGATGCCAATGTCCACATCAATCAAGGCACCCAGCTCGGTCTGATCCTGAGCAAAGACTTGACCATTGACCGAAGAGACCTCTAGTCAGACCCGTCCCTCGGTCGATGAAAAGAGCCCACAGTTCTCGCGAACTGCGGGCTCTCTTCCTTTGCGTCTCCGGCGTTATGCCAAAGGTTTTCAGAAGGCAGTGATTAGCCGCCATGGCGGGGCGCCGGGCATGTGTTGGTGCCTGTTTTCTCGTCGTACTGCTGGTGGTAGTCTTCCGCTAGCCAAAACGTATCAAGTGGACGAACCTGGGTCACGATGGGATCCGTTTCCTTCTTCTGATCCTCGGCAATCGACTCTTTCGCCTCCTTCAACTGCTCCGCGTTAAAAGTCCAGATTGCCGAACGATAGTTATCCCCGTAATCGGGACCCTGGCGATTCAGCGTCGTCGGATCATGTGCGTCCCAGAACTTACTTAGAAGCTGCTTGTAGGTGATGACCTTAGGGTTGAACTCGATGAGCACGGTCTCAGCGTGTCCTGTTGTGTGAGTGCACACAAGTTCGTAGGTTGGATGGTCCACCGTTCCTCCGGTGTAACCCACTGCCGTGGCGACCACTCCCTTGACATGCCGGAAGTAGTTCTCCGTTCCCCAGAAGCATCCTCCGCTAAATGCGGCAAGTTCGTCTCCTGGTTTGGGGGTGAGCTTGTGCAACTTACCGATGCCGCCAGGCTGAGTCCCGACCGACGATGTCAGCATCGGGAGGCTCGCTTTGGACGAGTCGATGGCCTTAAGGGGTTGCCAAAACTGGCAAACGCCCACGATGCCAAAAGCCGCGATTGCGAGAGGCAGTGCTTTCATCTCTTTTAACTACACCAAAAATGGTCAGAGAGTGCCGAATTGGGGCCGATGTCCCTCGAAAGTGTACGAGGGACTAGGCGTGGACGGGCTTGTTCGGTTCGAGAAGCATCTCTTTTGTATAGATGAAGTCTTCTCGCTGATAGTTAGCCAGCTCAAAATCGTTCCGCAGAACGATCGCTCCGGTGGGACAGGCTTCCTGACAGTAACCACAAAAGATGCAGCGGAGCATGTTGATTTCGTAGCGAGCCGCGTAGCGCTCTCCCGGTGAGAACCGAGCTTCGTCGGTGTTCTCCGCCGCTTGAACGTAGATGCATCGGGCGGGACAGGCTCCAGCACATAGCGAGCATCCGATACATCTTTCAAGTCCGCTATCGTATCGGGTCAAAACGTGTCTCCACCGAGTTCGGGCGAACTGCTCGCGCTTCTCCTCGGGGTACTGAATCGTGACCTTCTCATGCTGCAGGCGCTTCCGGGTGATCCCAAAGCCAGCCATCATCGGCTTGACGACGTCGCGAAAGATCTCCATTAGACAGTCTCCTTGCTCATATCGCGAGAGTTCACTTCAATGAGTCGCAAGTCATGAAGGTTCTTCGCCGAAGATCGCTTGATCTTTTCCTGGAGCTTCATGATCCCGTAAATCAGAGCATCCGGGGATGGTGGGCAACCGGGCACATACACGTCTACTGGGACCACCTGATCGGCACCCTGTACGATTGCGTAGTTGTTGTACACGCCACCCGAAGAAGCACACGCGCCCATGGAGATAACCCATTTGGGTTCGGGCATCTGGTCGTATATCTGACGAAGAACGGGGGCCATCTTTTTGCTCAACCGCCCGGCGATGATCATGACGTCCGCCTGGCGAGGGGAAGCCCGAAAAGCCTCGGAGCCAAAGCGAGCAATGTCAAAACGTGAGCCAGCTGTGGACATCATTTCGATGGCGCAGCAGGCCAGGCCAAACGTTAAGGGCCAAAGTGAATTTGCTCTGGCCTGACTGACCAACGTTTCAAGCGAGGTGACAACAACATTGCCGCCTTTCTGAACGTCGCCGAGAATCGGCGTGGAGCTATCGTGTAGAACGACCGTTTCAACTCGTTTAGGCATGATCCGAATATCGAGTCTACCGTTCTCACCGTATCCGCGCTTGCCCAAGAGGTTTGAAACAGCGCGCAAGCCGAACTTTCCTCTCTATTTGACACCACTTCATAGGCACAGAGAGGTGGCTGGGGACCTGTGTTACAATGCGCTCAATGGCGGTACCTGTTTCGATTCATTGTGCGAAGGGAACTTGGCATGGCGTATCGAAGCTCCATCTTCCTTGGCTCGCTCTTGAAAAGAGAATCTCCGAGTCGAAGTCCACGCTTCACGTCGTTACCGACCGACAAGGCAACTTTGCCACGATTACCTACGAGTGGGAATACGAAGGCAGACAGGAACAGGGCACTATCATCCTGGCAAAATCTTCGGACATGACCTCCATTCAATTTGGATGGGTTGACTCGTGGCACCAGAGCGATTCTGTGCTCCATCTCAAAGGCGAAACTTCGCAGTCTGGCTCAATGAAAGCAAGAGGTGAATACGGTGCGGGAGACGAAGTTTGGGGTTGGACTATTGAGTTGGCGCCTACCTCAGATTCACTTGCTTTAAAAATGGAAAACGTGACACCTGATGGCGAAGCCACTTGGGCGGTCGACGCCGTCTATTCCAGGGTCTAGGGTAGACGCAAAACTCACGTTTTGAGGACGTGAAAGAACTGAATCACGATACTCCCAAGCCGATTTGAGGTATCGCAACAAAGAAATTTATTCGTGTCCCGATACTCTGGCGCGAAGAGCGCCAGAGTATCCGCGATCGGGCATGTAACCAGGCCCATTGACAGATACGAACAGGTATGTTGCCGATTTCTTACGGAAACCTGGCGATGGACTGCGGAGACACGAACCATTCTCCGCCTACCTGGCTTATCATTTTCGGCGGCACAATGACCGCACTTTGAGAGAGGTTCCGTCCTATTAGTCTTCGAGTTCGAGAAGCGAATTGTTGTCCGCTTTTTTCAAGCCCATGCGTTCGTACCCTCGCTTTACGAGGGAATGGCTGGCGCTGAGCTTTGAAACCATGCCCGTCTTTGAATTCTCGATCGCGGTCATCATCATGCCTAGATCGATGCCGATGACGTCGGGCCCGATCCACTGCTTGGTCGGGTTGTATCCGTTCGGGAATCCGTACCTTCCCCAAGCTTCGGGATGAAGCGTTCGCATTGCCTTGGCGAATGAGATGGCCTTATCTGGCACAAACTGGATCGCGGCAACGGCACTCGTGGGCGTAATTGTCCCGTCGTCGTTGATCCAACCGGGAGCGCCCTTTGCGTCGTAGCCGGTAGGGGTGTCACAAGCGGACAGACCCCAGAAGTCGGAACCGTATCCCTTGAATCCCTTGGGGTTGTCGATGCAGTATTGTCGATTTCCGAGGGCGGCATTTTTCGATTCGACCCAATAGTTGTAGCCCAGCCGATCACGCAAGCCTTTGAAGTCGTAAAACGATTCCGACATCTCGTGCATGAACAATGGGCCGCCGGTCAGCATGTCGAGTCCATGAAACTTGACGGGGGGACGCTTGATCTTTGCCCAACCGCTGGTGGATAGGTTTGAGGCGCCATAGCCCTGGATGTAGAGCATTTTGAGCTCGTCCCAGTTGTCCCATCGAGCCTTGATGAAACCGTCTTCCGGTTTCCAGCCCATGCAAATGGTGTCCCCGTTGGGTTTCGTCCCGTCGTCGGTGGCCATGAAACTCCAATCGATTCGAGCGGTGAAGGCATCGGCCTGACGGGTCACTTCAGCGTCTTTCCAATACTGTTCGGCGACTAGCACGCCGGCGAGGCAGATGCTCGTGTCGATGGTGCTAGCCTCACACTTCCAAACCCTCTCACCCGTCTTCCAGTCTACAAAGTGGTAGAGCCAACCGTGATGCTGCGGCCAATCGCTCATCAGGTGCTTGAGAGTGACCTTCGTTCGAGCCAAGGCATCCTCTCGCTTGATCCATTGATGCTCGGCGCCAATCGCATAGCCAGTAAGAGCGAATCCAACCGAAGCGCAACTGGCGACGGTGTGGTCATCGGCCTTGTCCGAGTTGGTGGCTCGGTCTTTGCTGAAGCCGTTGTCGGGATTGCTTTGCTCCCAGAAGAAGGTGACTGCTCGGTGCTCCAAGTCATCCAGAAGGGGAGGAGGACCTGAGTGGCCCGAAATGACGAGGGAGAGAATCGCGGCAGTAATCATCTTTGGTTGCTGAACCCTTTCAGCAAAGTATACAACACGTTGCATTCATCCATTGGAGGCCAACGGAACTTGAATCGGTACGTTGTCCCGGTTGGGATGCATCGCTCCCGATTCCTCTGGAGTTTCGATGGGTAAGAACGGGCGTCCTGGGTTCACATCCGCAATGATCCAGCCTTCGGCGATCATTCCCTCTAGACCCTCGATGATCGCACTGTAGGCTTCCTTCGCGGAAGCAAACATACGGTTACCTCTGGCCACTTCCATCCACATGCGCATGAGGGTGTCGGCGTCGGATTCCCGTTGGAGTCCGTTGTAAATCAGCCAGTAAACGAAGACGATGGGAAGTGTTTTGTCGCCGCGCTGGAAACTCTGAACAGGTTCGATGCGACCGTCCTTATATAGCGGATAGAGTTCCTCGGTCGCGCCTTGCAGGTTCAATTTGAATCGGTTGGTGCGAGCGGCAACCCACTCGGCACCTTCTCCGGAAAAGAGCTTGGTGATGAACTTGATACCGCCAACTCGGTAGCTGAGCGCTCGCGCGAAGCCTGGGGCCTCGGTCGCGAATCCACCCGTGGCGAGCCATCGGAAAGCCGCCTGAGCATCTAACTCTAGGCCGGCCGACTTGGCGATCTCGCTGCAATACTCCTGAAGATCGGTGAAGCGACCGTTCGCCGAATACCAGTAGTCGGCAAACTGCATGTGGTGCTTGATCTGGGCGCGATGACCGTCCTCATACTGCTTGCGAAGCCAGACGGGAGAGTGCTCCCCGCGCTCCAATTCGGCGATGGTGTAAGCGATCTTCTTGCCCGAAGTGTGAGCTAGGGTCATGCCTGCCGACAGGATAGGGTCGGCAAATCCACAGGAGTCCCCGGCGAGAAACCAGTTCTCGCCTACGAGGCGATCAGATAGGAAATTCCAGTCTTTCGTTGCCTGAAGATCCCCCTCGCGTCGCGCGGATTTCACCAGTTGAGAAACCAAAGGTTCGGTCTGGATCGCCTTGGTGTAGAGTTGCTCAGCGGTGTGTCCGCTGTTCTTCAGGTACTGAGCCGGCATCACCAATCCGATCGACGTTCGGGTCGGAGTGATTGGAATAAACCAAAGCCAACCCCAACCCAGGCTGAGCACTTGAATGCGTGTCCCGCCATTTCCGATCGTAACCGCCCATTCGGCATCTTGCCAGTAGTCCCAAACCGCGATGTTGCGAAGGGCGGTCGGGGCGGTGATCTCAACTCCAAGCGCTCGCCGCAGCAGCCCCGATTCGCCGCTGCCGTCTATGTAGTACTTCGAAGTGAGGATCTCGCCCTCCTCGACGCGATTCGCGCCTGAACCATCGACAAGTTCTAGCCCCTGGATACGATCGCCGTCGACGATCACCTTGCGCACTTTCATCTCCTGGAGCACCGTGCACCCCAACGATTCGGCGTGATCGAGAAGGATCGTATCGTAGATCGATCGGTCGACCTGGAAGGCGGTCTGCTTTCGTTGACCCTCGAATTTTTCGGGACGGGGTTTGTTCTCGAAGGTTTGTCCGGGGATGAATTCAAAGTCCCAAAGCTCATCGGTGCGGCCCCATCGATAGGTGCCTCCGATCTTGATCGGGAAGTCGGCCGCTTCCACCTTGTCCCAGACCCCCATCTCATCCAAGATGTCAGAGATGGCCGGGAGATGACTCTCGCCTACGTGATCGCGGGGAAAAGCTTCTCGCTCGACGATGGTTACGCGGAGGTGGGGTGCGTACTTCCGAAGAAGGGCGCCAATGGTTGAGCCTGCGGGACCGCCGCCGACGATTGCAACATCGCATGTCATGGACAGAATCATTATATTACTGAACCGGTTCATCTCGTTCTTCGTAAACTCAAAGCTACAATAACTACGATGAAATGCGATGTCGCCATCATTGGTGGTGGTCCGGCAGGCTCCACCGTGGCCACTCTGCTCAAGCGCTACCGCCCGACTCTCGATGTCGTCGTCATCGAGCGTGAGAAGTTTCCCCGTGACCACGTGGGGGAGAGTCATCTTCCGGCCATCTCCGAGATCCTCGCGGAAATGGGAGTTTGGGACAAGATCGAGGCAGCGAATTTCCCGATCAAGATCGGGGCTACCTATCGATGGGGTCGCACGGACCAGCTATGGGACTTTGAATTCTTAGCGGGTGAGGACTTCATCGATGAGCCCCGGCCCGGGAAATTCGTTGGACAGCGCCGCGCCCTCGCGTTTCAAGTGGATCGGTCGATCTACGACAAAATTCTTCTCGACCATGCCCGGGAGATTGGCTGCCGCGTACTCGAATCCACGGCGGTAAGGGCCATTCAGCGAGATGGTGACCGCATTACAGGACTCCAGGTTCAAGACTGGCCGGCTCAGGGCACATCTGGGGAGCCTGAACGGCTGGAAGCTCGATATTACGTCGACTGTTCTGGCGAAGCAGGAATTATTCGAAAAGCGATGGGTGTCGAGGTGGACTCACCCACGAAGCTTCGAAACATTGCCATTTGGGACTACTACCAGGACGCAACTTGGGCGGTCACGCTCGGCTCCGGGGGAACTCGAATTCAGATTATGAGCCTGGGTTGGGGGTGGATCTGGTTTATTCCAATCTCCACGACCCGTACTTCGGTGGGGCTAGTGGTTCCTGCCGAATACTTCAAATCGACCGGACTGAGCACTGAAGAGATCTTCCTGAAAGCGATTGCCGAAGAGCCGCTTATCTCTAGCCTCCTCAGAGATGCCCGTAGGGAGAACGCTCTCCAGGCGACCAAGGACTGGAGCTTCGTCGCCCAACGCCTCACCGGTGAAAACTGGCTTCTTGCGGGAGACTCGTGCGGATTTGCCGACCCCATTCTTTCCGCGGGCATGACCCTGGCCCACACGGCCGGGCGAAGGGCCGCCTATACAATCCTTGAATTGGAGCGTGGACGGCACCCAGATTCCTGGCTCAAAGAGCAGTACGACACTTGGCAACGGCGACAGATCCAACATCACATTCGATTTGCCGACTACTGGTATTCGGCTAATGGTCTTTTCACCGATCTGCAAGAATACTGCTCGGAAATTGCGGCTGATGCGGGCCTCAAGCTGAATGCGGACGAGGCATTTCGGTGGTTGGCTACGGGGGGATTCACGACGGAAACCCCCGGACGAGCGCGGGCCCTTACCTACTCAGTGGGAGGGGTGAAGTTCATTGCTCAGCTCTTTTCTGGGGAGCCCGTGACCTGGAAGATTGCCCAAAACAACCGGCTCCGATTAAACACGCAGGGCGCCGAAAGACAGCAGATCGTCCACCTCCAAGATGGGAAGATTGAATCGATCCCGTGTCTCATACGTGGAGATAAGCTTCTCCCGGTTCAAGGAATGTTTGCCGTGGTTCTGAAGGTGCTTGAGACGACTTCTGACGCGGAGCGCGTCATTCAGGGATGCCTTGAGGCCATGCGACTTAACGGAGGGACCAACATAAAGGCGGGTTACCTGATGTTCATGGAGGTCATCGAAACGATGATCCATGATGGCTGGATCGAAGCTGATTACAATCCCAAGCGTCCACTCATGCGCATGGAGACTCCGGAGGAGATGAGGACAATGCACCCCAATAAAGATAACGTACGCGTCTAAGAAAAGGGACCTTGCGCTGTATAGGGGTAGCGCAAGGCCAAAGACACGCACTTACCTCATGAGGGAAAAAGCTTTCTTCGAGTTGGCTTCGCCGCCCGTAACCTTGTCCAGCTTGGCCTTATCTTCTGCGCTCAGGCTGTCGTAGTTTCCTTGGGACTTATCGTGCAACTCACGAATTGTCTTTGCTGTCTCAACTCGCTTATCAAGTTCGGCAGGCGCTTCTTTAACTGGATCATTGCCGCCTGAGCAACCCGAAGTAGCAATGCCTACCACGAGAAGAAGGAGACAAACCGACCATTTAGTTTTGTGAAACATATTAATTCTTCAAGGCAAAAAGCGTAAAACCTACCGTCTTCTCGGTAGAAGACGGTAGGCGCAAGTTCACAGTTACTTGAACTTGATTGGCATGGAGTTGCAGAAGTTGCTCGGGCCGTCGTTGGGACCGTAATCCGAGTTGGTGAAGTTCCAGAAGTTAGGCGTTGTCTTGTCCGTCTGGGTGTTGTACACGGTGCACATACCAGAGAACGACTGTCGCTTTGCGTGGCCGTCCATGAACGCTACGTTCATGGCTTTATCGCCGTACTTGCCGCCGCCAATGTTCCACTGCAATCCAGTAACTGGATTGGCTGCACCCATCCAGCTGGTCTCGCTGTCGACGTCTTGAGTCCAGCTCGTCCAAGGACCCTGGTCCGTGAAGAGTTCTCTTCCCTCTTCGACGTCACCGACGGTTGCGGGCTGCTGAATCGTACTCATGTTGCCACCCTGGTCCCAACCGCCCATATAGGCGTTGTTCCAGTAGTAGTCTCGCTGATAGACGTGGTAGTCCGTACCGGCTACGCCAGCAGTGCCCGATGGGCAGATGGTTGCTCGAACGGCAGGATCAGAGAAGCCATCAGCGTACTTGTTGGCCGAGTTGACTGGATCTCGGAAGATGTCAACCGACTTTCGGTAGGCCTCAGAGAACTGCTTCCAGCTCAAACAGGTGGTGCTGTTGACCAACTGACGTCCCATTCGGGTGTCGTCGTAGTCGTTGTAATAGATCTGGTTCGAAAGGCTGATCTGTTTCAGGTTAGAGAGTCCCACCGAGGTCTTAGCGGCAAGCTTGGCTTGGGCAAAGACAGGGAACAAAATGGCAGCAAGGATCGCAATGATTGCGATTACTACAAGTAATTCAATTAGCGTGAAGGCTCTTTTCATGTTTTCCTCTTCCTCGAGGGAAGCTTGGACCCTAGGGTCTTCCGATGGGTCTAGTCGTCCCTCCCAAGGTCGTGCTTGGGAGTTCAAATGTTGACAAGTGCTGGCGAATAGTTACGGGACCGTCAAGTTGAAAACAACTTTGACTCATCCCGTAGATGGGTGAAAATGGTTCGAGAACTCTCAACGGCGCCCCCCCTTGGGAGACGCTGTCGAACCGCGAACGTCGAGAGAAAGCGGAAAGAGGATCTGCTTACGCGGGGCAGATTCTCCTCTAATAATCGAAACGAGCAATCGGGTTGCTTCCGATGCCATTTCGAACACGGGTTGTCGGATACTCGTGAGCGTGGGCGAACATCGTTCACACGCCTCCAACGAGTCGAATCCGACGACAGAAACGTCTTCAGGTACCCGAAGCCCCAAGTCCTTGAGCATTGCAATGCAAGCAAAGGCCACGTCGTCCGACCATACGAACAGGGCGGTCGGTCGATCAGGACCACGCATGAGCTGGGCGAGCGGCCCCATGTCGCTTCCCGGGGAAACTTGAAGCACTCGCTCTGGCCCTACGCCAATACCGGCGCCCTCAAGCGCATCACGGTATCCGTTGTAGCGGTCGTTCGAACTGGTGGACCGCAAGGACCCTCGGATCATGCCAATCTTCTGATGACCGAGATCTAGAAGGTGACGAGTCGCAAGCCGTCCCCCTGCATAGTTGTCGGCATCCACGAACGGCGCCCCGGAACCTTCGCTCCGAGTGAAAAACTGAACGCAGGGAAACTCATGGTGCAATAAGCCAAGGAGAACCGGATCACCCTCGTCTCGCAGAACAAGCGCTCCATCCACTCGGCCATCGCAAAGCGCGTCAGCCTCGAACTCAGGGGTGACGCTCTTCGTGTGAAGCATGAGGTCGTAGCCTAGCTCGACGGCAGCGGAAGAGACTCCGCGCATGATCTCGCCAGTGAAACCAGACCAAGTCGAGAAGAAGTCTCCACGTTGAAACACAATCGCGAGGATCTCGCTTCGCTTCGTGACCAGAGTTCTCGCGATCGCATTGGGACGGTATCCCAACTCTTTTGCCACCTTGAGGACGCGTGCCGACGTCTCGGAACTAATTCGTTCCTTAACACTGTGCCCATTAAGCACATAGCTAACCGTCACTTTACTAACGTTTGCCCGCTTCGCGACATCGAGAATGGTAACTCGGCTCATTGAGTGGTTGCTGAACCCTTTCAGCAATATACGCCGAAACATTCCCCGATGCAAGCGTTAAGCGGAAAATCAGCGATTCCTCGCAATTGTTGCGGGCAGTCGAAAGTTTGCAATGACCCGTTTGCAGCCACGAAGTTGGAAATTGCTCGACATTCTCAAGGAATGTGATGCCCTCCTACGCGTCGGGCATAGGCAGACGGTTAATGTTGTACTTCGGATTCAACGAGCCATTTGCGGGCGATACGAACCATCCATGCGGCAGACCCGGTGTACCAGCTCCAACCGGCTCTCCCCTCGTAAGGGGAATCCGGTCCATCGGCATTTCCAGGCATGACGTATGGCTCGGCCGCGTAAAGATCTGCGTTCTCTGCTGAACGAAGCGAAGGCAACATTCCTTGAAAGATGGCATGCGCGGTTTCTTGGTCACCCATCATGGCAAACGCCTGAACCGCCCAGGTCGACGCGTGGCTGTAGACGCCCCCGTTCTCTCGCAGCGCGGGAGCATATCGGCTGATGTAGCCGACGTAGGGATCGACGCTCTTGAACGCAGGCGCTAGAAGCAGGGCTCCGTAAGGGACAACCAGTTTCTCACGCACCGATTGCATCGCTCTTTCGGCTCGCTCTTTGGGTGCGATTCCGGTGATCACCGCCCAAGTCTGGGGGTTCAAGAAGATCGAACCCTCCCGATCCTGCGAACTTCCCAGAGTTCCACCATCGTCTCGAGTGCCCGCCAGATACCATTCGCCATCCCACGCATACTCATTCACAGCAAACTGCAAGGCAGCCGCCTCATCGCGATAGCGTAATGCTTCCGTAGTCATTCCCAACTTATCGAGCACGGGCGCCAAACGCGTAAGAATATGGAAAAGGAACATGGCGACCCATACCGATTCGCCCTTGCCATCGAGGCCGACGTGGGAAAGGCCATCGTTCCAGTCTCCCGCCAACATCAAAGGAAGTCCCCGGTCAGATCGAAGCGCGAGGACTCGTTCCACGCCGCGCAAGCAGTGATCGAGGAGCGTCCCCTTCCCTTCTTCGACCGGAGGGAGTGGAAGCCTGGGCGAGGACGTGAAGCCGGTTGGCACGACACCGCCGGGCAGGTAAGACGTTACAAGGTGGAGGACGCTCAGGTCGGACGTGGCGTCCAAGTACTCCAGGGTCCCGAATGCGAGCCAAAGGCAGGTGTCGCTGTGTCGGCTCTGGACAAAGATGTCGGAGTTCGGATGCCACCAGTGTCGAACGCCACCATCCTCGTACATCGCTTCAGCGTGACGGCGGATTTGCAGCAGACAGCTTTCAGGGTCGGAGTCGAGATACATCAAGCTGTCTTGCAGCTGATCTCGATAACCGTAAGCGCCACCCTGCTGGTAATAGGCGCATTTCGCGAAAATCCTTCCGGCGATCGCCTGATAAGGAAACCAGGCATTTACGGCCAGGTCGGTCGCCGGGTCATTCGTCGGATATGGTTTCTTCGAACAGCGTTCCTTCCAATATTCCTGTGTACTGGCCAACTCGGCCGAGGTATCCCTTGTGGTCCACGAGGCCAACTCCCCCAGGAGAGCCTCTTCTGATCGGTCGGCGCCAATCACGTGGACCAGATGGCGTGTCTCCCCGGGCTGAAGCGTCAGATCAACAATACCTACCGCCACCGGATCGTCCCATCGCGGCGTCTCGGACTTCGCGACCGGACGCGTCAATCCTGCTGGTCGATCCAGGCTGCCAAGCCGTCCTAGCCACTCGCCCTTGTCGGTCAACCAACTCACGGAGTCTCCGCCCAGCCATGACAGACCCACCCGGATCGGAGTTTCGAGTTCACCCCGATGTCCTTCGGGCAAATTGGGATGCTTCCAAGCCACCAAGCAGTCTTCGACGACCTTGCTCTCGGTGAATAGGCGATGGAATTCTCGGTGCCAATCGCCGATGCCCCCAAGGTGCAGCTCTTGATAGGAGGCCAGACGTAGCTTTCGAGGACGATCAGACAAGTTCTGCACTTCGATCGTCCAGACCTCTGCGTTGGAGTTCATGGGAACGAACATGGTCTGAGTGACCCGAAGGTCCAGAAACTCTCGCTCGAACTGAGTGAATCCCAAACCATGAATGACTTGATCAAAATTCGCGTTCTTTCGCGTGGGCTGGAAAGTCGTGGACCAAAGTTCGTCCGGCACGTTGAGGTCTTGGACGTACACAAACCTCCCCATGGCGTCTTGCACCAAATCTTGCTCCCACCGAGAAATCCTAAATAGCTGACAGTTTTCGAACCAAGAGAAGCCGCCACCTGCTTGACTCACCACAACTCCATACCGGTCGTTGCTCAAAACGTTGATCCACGGGCGAGGGGTGTGGAGATCGGTTACGACAAACGACTTGTCGTCGGCTCGAAAGTGACCGTAGGGATTTGGCAGTAGACCTTGGTGAGCGCTCACGGCGGCGGAGTGTACTGCTGAACAAGCTTGTTAAGCATTGTCTTCCGTTAGCACTCTCCTGGGTAAACTGCTAAAAAGCGGGCGACCCCCGCATCAATTTCCGAAAACCGAATCGATCAGGAGCAACGAAGATGGCAATCCAACCACTGCACGACCGCATCGTCGTCGAAGCCGCGGCTAAAGAGGAAAAGTCCGCTGGCGGAATTATCTTGCCCGACGCGGCACAAGAGAAGCCGCAGCGCGGCAAGGTACTGGCCGTTGGCCCAGGCAAGAGACTCGATAGCGGGCAACTCGCCCCGGTAGGCATTAATGCCGGCGACACCGTCCTTTACGGGAAGTATGGCGGCACTGAGGTGAAGGTTGACGGAGTCGACTACATCATCCTTCGAGCCGACGATGTTCTTGCTGTTCTAGAGCAAGAGCCCGCTCTCGCCTAAATCGAAGGTGAGTGGACTCGGACCCGAATTGGCTCATGGTGGGGCATCGTCTCCACGCTTCAGCCGGATATAGGGATCGATCCATCTCAAATATCTCCTTCACAAAGTTAAGAGGAAAAAAATGGCAGCTAAGGAAATCAAATATACGGACGAGGCACGGCGTCTACTCGAAACCGGCGTCGATAAACTGGCCAACGCGGTCAAGGTGACCCTCGGCCCTCGCGGACGCAACGTCGTCCTTGAGAAGAAGTTCGGCTCTCCTACCGTCATCAACGATGGCGTCACGATCGCGAAAGAGATCGAAGTCGAGAACCGATTCGAGAATATGGGCGCCCAGCTCATCCGCGAAGTGTCCAGCAAAACGAACGACACGGCGGGAGACGGTACGACTACGGCGACCGTTCTCGCTCAGGCGATCTTCAAAGAAGGCATCCGAAACGTCGCCGCTGGCTCTAACGCGACCCTCATCAAGAGTGGAATCGAGAAGGCTGTTGACGCAATCGTCGCCGAACTGAAGACTATCTCGATCCCGGTCAATGGCGAAGAGGACATCATCCGTGTCGCCACCGTTTCCGCGAACGATGTCGAGCTCGGCCAGTTGGTCGGAACGCTCATCGCGAAGGTTGGCAAGGACGGCGTCGTCACCGTCGAAGAGAGCAAGTCCACCGAAACAGTCACCGAGACTGTCGAAGGACTCCAGTTCGATAAGGGCTTCTTGAGCCCCTACTTCGTCACCGACGCGACCCGCATGGAAGCCGTCTACGAGGACCCGCTTATTCTCTTCTACGAGAAGAAGATTGGCAACGTCCAGGACTTGGTTCCTCTCCTCGAGAAGATCCTCCGACAGGGCCGACCTTTCGTGATCATCGCAGAGGATCTTGAGAACGAAGCCCTCGCAACTCTGGTTCTGAACCGAATTCGCGCCAACCTTCCGGTCGCCGCCGTCAAGGCGCCTGGCTTCGGAGATCGGCGAAAGGCGATGCTGGAAGACATGGCCATCCTCAGTGGTGGACAGTTCATCAGCGAAGACCTCGGAATCAAGCTTGAGAGCGTAACCCCCGAGCAGCTCGGATCCGTTGCCCGAATCGTCATCACCAAAGAGAGCACCACTCTCGTTGGCGGTAAGGGTGACCGCGGAGCGATCGAGGGACGACTTCGACAGATCAAGCAGCAGGTCGAATCGACCGACAGCTCCTACGATAAGGAGAAGCTGCTCGAGCGACAAGCGAAGCTTAGCGGCGGCGTCGCCGTCGTCAAGGTTGGCGCAGCCACCGAAACCGCCCTCAAGGAAAAGAAGGCACGAATCGAGGACGCGCTTGCCGCTACTCGAGCGGCCCTTGAAGAGGGCATCGTTCCCGGAGGCGGAGTTGCACTCCTCCTTGCTGGACGAGCACTCGACAAGCTGGAGCTCGTTGGTGACGAGAAGATCGGTCTTCTGATCATCAAGAAGGCCCTGGAAGCCCCGATTCGCACCATCGCCGAGAACGCCGGCGTTGAGGGCAGCGTCGTGGTTGACAAGGTCAAGAGCGGCGAGCGAACTGGATTCAACGCGGCAACGCTTGAATACGGCGACCTCCTCGCCCAGGGCGTCGTCGACCCGACAAAGGTTGTGCGACAGGCTCTGCAGAACGCGGCCAGCATCAGCGGACTGCTTCTTACGACGGAAGCGATCGTCGCCGAGATTCCTCAGAACGAGGATGAAGGTCACGGCCACTCGCACAGCCACTAATCCTGGCTAGGCTGTCCTCGTAAGGACCCCGAGAGCATTGCTCTCGGGGTTCTTTTTTTGAGATACAAGCCCAAAGAAATTGATGCACTATAGGGTTCGAGATTCAATGTACGCGATGAAACCCTTTCTTAAGCCCCTCGCCATGCTTATCCTGCTAGGAGCCTGCCTCCTGGCGTCGGCAGAAACGCTCAGCATTGGGAGCACGGCTCCGCCGATTAAGGTTGAGAAGTGGCTCAAGTCGACTCCGATCGAGTCGTTTCAGCCGGGAAAGGTCTATGTGTTGGAGTTCTGGGCGACTTGGTGTCCTCCTTGCCGCGAGTCGATCCCTCACTTGACCCAACTGGCAAAGAAGTTCTCGGGGAAGGCGATCTTCGCTGGCATCAGCATTTCGGAGGAACAGAAGTCGGATACCGACCTCAGTTACGTCGACGTCGTTCGAAAATTCGTCAATGCCCAGGCGAGCAAGATGGATTACCACGTGGCAGTCGATCGCCCCGATAGAACGATGGCGACCTCTTGGATGCAGGCGGCAGGGGAAGACGGCATTCCCACCGCCTTTGTCATCGACCAAAAGGGAAAAATCGCATGGATCGGTCACCCGATGCAGGGCCTCGACTCCGCGGTGGAACAGGTGGTTTCGAACAAGTTTGACGCTAAGAAAGCGGGCGAAGAAAGGAATCGCGACAAGGCAAAGACGGCAGATCTCTCAGATCCCCAGTCGAACGGAAGCATGACGGCGCTTGCGGTTGCCATCCAACACAAGGACTGGAAAGCGGCAGCGACGACCTGCGACGTCATCTTCGCCAGTGACCGCTCTCAGGAGAAGCTCTACGGTCCCATCAAGTTCTTAGCCCTACTTCAGACGGACGAAGCGGCGGCATACAAATACGGCCATCGCGTTGCCGAGGGACTATATAAGGAGTCCCCCATGCAGTTGAGCACCCTCTCGCAAATGATTCTGAGTGAGGAGTACGGCCCCAAGCGACCCGACACTTCCTTCGCCCTGCAGCTTGCTGAGCAGTCGGTCGCTCTCAGTCAGTCGCAAGATCCCGCCTTTCTCGACACCTTGGCCAACGCTGAGCTCCATGCAAACGCCGCCGAGAAGGCGTTGGAGACGGACCAGAAAGCCCTTCATCTGCTCGACACGACGAAGCTTTACCCTGCCCCGGTGCTGGACCAGATCCGCGCCCTCATCACCAAGCGACTTGATCGCATCAAGCAGCAAATCGCTGGCGCAGGTCCGGCATCGGAAAAAGGACATGACCTCCCATCGACTAAGCCGATAGTGGGTCATGGGTCTTTCATTTAGCTCAATTCCCACCTCCAGGCCTCGATATTCCTAATCAGGTTTCGATTGGCAGTCCATTGGTTTGGCTTTCGTCGTCTATTCACTCGTGCCGGATTCAACCCGTCCCCAATTCACCTTCTCTTTCCTGATGGTGAAAGAGCTCGTGCTCAAAACGGGCACACGATGGTCGGATGATTCGGTACCGCGTCTCTCGGCGGCGTTCAGCTTCTACGCGATTTTGTCACTCGCCCCGATGCTGGTCCTGGCGGTGACCGTAGCCGGCCTGTTTATCAAGGGAGCGGAAAAACATCTCATGTCAGAGGCCTCCGGGTTCGTGGGTCCTCAAGGCGCCGCGTTCCTGCGGGAGTTGATTGACAAGACGCACAACACCAACGCCAGCATCATTGCAACCATTTCGTCGCTGGCGGTGACTTTCTTCAGCGCCTCGAACCTGTTTCTTCAACTTGACGACGCGATGAAAACGATATGGCGTCTTCGCACGTCTGGCCCCTTCTTTCACACCTTAATCAAGACCCGCATCCTCGCTTTCCTCGGAGTGTTGGTGTTCGGCGCGATTGTGGTTGGGTGGCTCATCCTAGACTCTTGGCTCCGGCGGCTCGGGAGGGACCCCGAGATGCTGCACATTTGGCCCACCCTCAATTTTCTGTTCTCCATAGGGGTCCTCACCATTGCGTTTGGCATTTCCTTTAAGTCGCTTCCCAAGCACGGTCTCGAGTGGCGTGACGTGTGGCCGGCAGCCTGGGTAACCGCCATCGGATTTGGGATCAGCAAGTTCCTTCTGAGCGAATACTTTGTCCTGGCAGGTCTCTCAGCCGCTTACGGGGCTGCGGGCGCCCTGGTGGTCATCCTTCTGTGGCTGTACTACAGCGCGCAGATCTACTTTTTTGGGGCCGAGCTCGCATACATTTGGGCCCACGAGTACGGTTCGGCGTATCACGCAGAAGACCTGGCAGCGAAGGAAAGCGGCCCTCACGCCACCAGTTTCAATTCCGAAGCATAATCAAGCAGATGCGCGTGATCATGCTCTCCTGGGAATATCCACCGAGGATCGTGGGTGGAATCAGCCCCCACGTCCACGACTTGTCCCAGCAACTCCAGGCGAAGGGCCTGGAAGTCCATGTGGTGACCAAGGCAACCCCCTTGGCTCAAGACGAGGAGACTCAACCGAGTGGCGTCCAAGTTCACCGGGTGCAACTCGCATCAAAACCCCACGACTTTGTTCACGAGATCCAGCTGCTCAACGAAGCCACTGACCGCCGAGTTAGGCAGCTTCTTGAAGACTGGCGTCCGGGTGGACAGCCCACCGTCTTTCATGCTCATGACTGGCTGTCGCTGGACTCGGCCAGGGAGCTCAAATACGAATACAAGCTCCCCATGATCGCCACGATCCATGCCACTGAAAAGGGGCGACATGGCGGCATTTTCAACGACACTTCCCGATACATCCACGAGCAAGAGTACTGGCTGACCTATGAAGCGTGGAGAGTAATCGTTTGCTCCGAATTCATGCGTAGCGAAGTCGCCACCAGCTTCAACACCCCGAACGACAAGATCGACGTTATCTTCAACGGCGTCGAAGCAAAGAAATTTGAATTCGACTGGGAGGAGAAGGAGCGGCTTGCGCATCGTGCCAAGCTGGCGCTTCCTGAAGAACGCATCGTAATGTATGTGGGGCGCTTTGTCCGTGAGAAAGGCATCCATGTGCTCTTGAATGCAGCCAGTTCTGTCCTTGCCCAGGAGCCGAATACCAAGTTTCTGATCGTCGGCGGTGGCAATCGCGACCGATTCGAAAAGTTCGTCCAGTGGGCTGGTCTGCAAGATAAGGTTTTGTTCACCGGGTTCATGGCGAATCGATCCCTGCATCAGCTTTATCGAGTGGCGGACGTCGCGGTCTTCCCTTCCCTTTACGAGCCTTTTGGCATTGTCGCCTTGGAAGGAATGGCGGCTGGAGCCCATGTGGTCTCATCCGACGCCGGCGGGCTCAAGGAGATCGTGGTTCACGACGAAACCGGAACTTCATGCTTTGCTAACGATCCCGAATCTCTGGCTTGGGCCATCCTTCGGGTCCTCCGTGACCCGGTGAGAGCCGAGAAATTGGCAGCCAAAGCACGCGAGCGGCTCTTTACCGATTTCGATTGGGGCAATATCGCCGATCAGACAATTGCCTTGTATGACCGGGTGTGGGCAGAGTTTCTGGATAGCTACTGGGCGGCCGACACCGTATGGCCCGTCTCCCCCGGGGCCGCCGAGCGAGCCGAAAAGCTTCGGCTCACTGATAAGGCAAAACAGGGAGCGGGCATCCCGCTCGAACGACCTCATCCTAGGCTCACGCCGGGTGTCCCTCTCATTGAAAACAAAGAGGACGAAGAAGAGATCGCGGCCGACCTCTTAGGAACCTAGTTCTTCAACTTTGACCCAGTCGACAAGCATCTTTGCCTTTCCGCTCTTGATCAACTCTAGCGTTGACTCCGGGATGCCGTAGTAAGGCTTGTCGGCTTTGTTGATTTGATTTGGATACTGGCCACCCAGCGCCATGTTCAAGATGATGTGCTTCGGGTTATCGAACGCCCAACGACCATACTTCTCAACCATGGCCTTGGTCACCGTGTAGACCGGCTTCGCATCGATCTTGAAGATCAGCGTGTCTGGAGACCAATCGACGGAGTACACGTGCCAGGCGGCCACGTCCGGCTGCAATGTGGTTCGGTTCACGAGGGGGGTGTTTCCGAAATAGTGGGGGCCGTGGAGCGCTTGACTGGTCCAATTCGCAGGGCCAACGTTCTCCATGATGTCTATCTCGCCGGTCTCGGGCCACCCGCCATTTCCCAGAGCCCAGAATGCTGGCCACAGGCCCAGACCTGCGGTCAACTTGATTCGTGATGACAGTCGACCGTACTTGAACTCAGCCTTATTCCTGGTGTCGATTCGGCCCGACACAAAGTCGAACTTCTGGCCATCCTTAGTGCGAAATCCCTTTCGAAAAAGTCCCTGAATCAAGAGGGCGCCATGCTTCGCCCCCTCGGCCTCCCGGCCGTGGACAATTTTCAATGTGTCCTCAGAGTCGATGTAAGCCTGCTGTTCGACGTTGACGTTGAACCCGGTCACGATCACGTTCCACCGAGATCGATCGAGGTTCGGCTTGTCGAAATCCTCAAAGAACACGACACGAGGTTTTGCGAAACGTTTCGGATCGATAGGCGCATCTGCGAGAACACGGAGGGTGTGCACCACTGCAAACCCCAAAACAATCATGGGCATACGGACTTTTACCCTACAAGTGTGCAGTGATCGGTGGTCGGTGGTCGGTGGTCAGTGGTCAGTGGTCAGTGGTCAGTGGTCAGTGGTTAGTGGTCAGTGGTCAGTGGTCAGTGGTCAGTGGTTAGTGGTCAGTGGTCAGTGGTCAGTGGTCAGTGGTCAGTGGTCAGTGGTCAGTGGTCAGTGGTCAGTGGTCAGTGGTCAGTGGTCAGTGGTCAGTGGTCAGTGGTCAGTGGTCGGTGGTCGGTGGTCGGTGGTCGGTGGTCGGTGGTCGGTGGTCGGTGGTCAGTGGTCAGTGGTCAGTGGTCAGTGGTCGGTGGTCGGTGGTCCGTGAACGGTCGTCGGTGATCGGTGGTCGGTGAACGTCACTGGTCATTCACTGGCCAGCAAGCACCGGCCACCGGCCACTGGCCACCGGTCACCCGCCACTGCGCACTGGCCACTGGCCACCAAACACTAGCCACTGCTCACTGGCCACTGCTCACTGGCCACCGACCACTGGTGAAGTTCAATGATATTTCAGAGATAGTCCCAAACGCGCAACCCGGGAAGGCTGGCTACAGTAACATCATTCAAAACTAGTGTTCCTTCTCACATTCTTTATCGGCATGTTCGGGTTTGTCTCGATGGTCGCTCTCGGAGCGCTTCGGGGGCATGGAGGAGGTCACGGTCATGGCGCCGCGCATGCGGCCCACTCCGGCCATTCCGGCCATACAAGTCATACGGTGGGCCAAGCTAGGGCTCACGCCGCTTCCGGAGCTCACGCTCATGGGACTGGGAACTCACGTTACGGTCATCCGAACCAAGCACGGTCAGCGAGCGACGGCACTCCGAGTTCCGGAGCGAGGTTCCTTACGGCCCTATCGCCGATTAGCATCTTCAGTCTGAGCTTAGGGTTTGGCGCAACCGGACTTCTGCTAAATCACGTCGTCAAGTATCCCGAGATCGTGATCCTGGCCTTCATCGGCGCCCTCGTATTCTCACTAGGCATGGTGCAGCCACTCATGGACTTTATGGGTCGGTTCGTGACGACTCCAAGCGAAGGAATTGAAGGCAGTGTTTACCAGGAGGCCGAAGCAGTCACCGGGTTTGACGAAGCTGGACGAGGCATCGTGAGACTTACGCTGGATGGTCAACACGTCCAACTGCTCGCCACCCTTGACCTCATAGAGCTCGAAAAGGGAATCCACGTCAAGAAGGGCGAAAAACTTATCGTAGTTGAAGTCGATTCGGCACGAAATACGTGCCGAGTGACCCGAGAGCTGGCTTCGTGAGTTGCGAACGAAGTCAGCGGCGAAATATCGCATGTCCGTCAAGAGCGCTGGGCTCTTAGCCATATGGAAATTCCAAGTCCACTCATCATCATTGCTTGCCTCGTCGTAGTCCTTTTCATTCTGCTACCCATTCTGGTGACGATGTTTCTTCGCACCGTTGATGCGGGAACGATTCGCCTCGTGAGTTGGCTCAGTGGAGGCACGAAAACCTATCGCGGTCCCGGTAAGTCTTGGGAGATCCCACTCTTCACCACGGGAACGACCATTCCCGCCAAAGCGATCAATATCGACCTGGACATTGCCGACCAAACAGCCGACGTTGATCGACAAGGCCAGCCTCGACCCATTAAGGTTCGGGTCTTGGCCAGCGCCATCGTGTCCGTGGGAGACTCCAACGAGACGATCAAGACGGCAGCAAACCGATTCTTTTCAATGCCGCCGTCCATTCAGACGTCGACTTTGACCGACCTCTTAACCTCTACGGGGCGCCGAGCGATCAACCTGCTCCATCACGACGAGTTGTTCAATGCGAAGGTCTCCTTCCCTCTGGATAACTCAGGGAAACCTGCCGTCGATGCGCAGCCGGTTCAGTCAGCTGTATCGACGATTCCGTCGGCGGAGGACGATGACCGCCTAGCGATCATTATCAAGAGCGCCTGCTCTCGCGAACTCCAAGACCTTGGCCTGGTGTTCAACTCCCTGAACATTAAAGAGGTCCAAAGCGAAGTTGCCGAAGCGCGGCGACGTCAGTCGGCAGTTGAAGCAAAAGCCAATGCAGACATCGTTCAGGCAGACCAGGAGCGACGCGCTAGAGAAGCTCAACTTGGCGCCGAGCAGGCGGTCAACGACAAACAGCGAGACCTGGAACAAACCCGGGCACGCAACGCCGCGGTCATTGCGGAAGCTGAAGCTCAGAAACAGGTTGCTCTGGGCGCTCTCCGAGAAGCCGAACTCCGAGCCACTCAGATCGCGCAGGCGACTGCGGATGCCGAGAAACTAAAGCTAAACGCGACCGCTCAGGCTGAAGCCGAGGCCATTCGACTTCGAAGAACCGCCGAAGCGCAGGCAGACGCAATTCGTGAAGTCAACAAGGCCATCTCTGAAGGTGGCGACGCGTATCTAACGCTTCGTCAGCTGGAGCTGTTGCCTCAAATAGCGCCAGTTATCGCGAACGCTCTGGCCCAAGCCAAGCTGATCAACATCTCCAGCGACGGACGGGGCGCGGCAGGCGGCGCCGCCGACCAGATCACCGGAGTCATCCAGACAATTCTGGCTGCCCAACTGGTCAACACCGCTCTTAAGCCCGACCAGCAGGCTGCGACAGTCGTCCAACCTGCCCCCCAGCCTGCACCGGTGGCAGCTCCTGCACCAGTCGCACCGGTAACGCCTGCGCGCCCAACGAGGACCCCTCCGGTTCAGTGAGGTTCTGGGCGCACAAGGCGCCCAGAATCAAGAGCAATAGAGCTCCATCGAACGCAAACTGAAGCTAAGAAAGGACTTCCTTAGCTTCAGTTTGCGCCTTTTCCCTTACCCAAACGGCTTAGCTGGAATGTGACGCGTCGCCTGCCTGCAATTATTGTCACGGACTACGGAATCAAGAATCATTCGTCTGGAGTTGGCGGTTTGCAGTACGCAGACGTTAAAAGTAGGTCCAAGTTGGGAGGCGGACTGCGGAAACAAGAATCATAGTTCGCCTCCGGGCCCTTATTTCTACGCCTGAGAGCAGAGGGAATTTGCAGAACGATAAGGGTCGCCGGAGCCGTTAGATTGAGTAATCCTCGGGAAAAACTCTGACCTTCCGAGGCTTCACGAAGACTTGCTCCCCGATCTTCAGATCGAGTTCGCGGTAGGTCTCTTGAGAAACCTGGGCTTCAACATAAGCCCCATTCTCGGCCAGCTCTAGCTTAATCCGTGCCGTGGGACCAGCAGGCAGTAACTGAAGCACTACTGCGGACATGCTCGAGGATCCATTCTCGACGCGGGCAACTTCCAATTCGTGAGGTCGTACGAATCCAATCACGCTCGCAGGACCGTTGGTGCGACCGTTGAGAGCTCCGAACTCCGTTTGCAACGACTCACCGGAGATGGGTCGGCCATGAAAGAGGTTTACGTTTCCGAGAAAGTTGTAAACGAACGGTGTCCGCGGATGCTCATAGACCTCGAACGGACTACCGATCTGCTCGACGCGTCCTTGGTTCATGATCACGACCGTATCGGCGACCTCGAGAGCTTCCTCCTGATCGTGAGTCACAAAGACGCTCGTAACGTGAATCTCGTCGTGAAGTCGTCGGAGCCAAGATCTCAACTCCTGCCGGACCTTGGCGTCGAGAGCCCCGAACGGCTCATCTAGCAGCAAGACTTTGGGCTCTACCGCGAGTGCTCGCGCCAAGGCCACCCTCTGACGCTGCCCTCCAGAGAGTTCCGAGGGCTTTCTCGCGGCAAAGCTTTCAAGCTGAACCAACTTGAGGAGTTCCATGACTTTGTCACGGATATCCGCCTTTGATGGGCGATCCTTTCTCGACTTTACTCTTAAGCCAAACGCGATGTTCTCAAATACCGACATGTGGCGGAACAGCGCATAGTGCTGGAAAACAAACCCGACATGTCGCTCTCCTACTCGTTGGCCAGTGACGTCTGCTCCGTCAAACCGAACATCTCCGGCGTCTGGTGATTCGAATCCCGCAATCGTCCTGAGGAGCGTGGTCTTTCCAGATCCCGACGGCCCAAGCAAGGCCAGGAGTTGCCCATCTGGAACCTCGAGGGTCACATCATCTAGGGCCTTATAGGTCCCGAACCACTTATCAACATGGGAAACTTGAATGCTCATGAAAGATTGGCGTTAATAAAGGGCGACGGACCTCTCCGTCCACCATGCGGCAACGCTCTTCGCGACCAAGGTCACAAGGGCGAGGAACGTGAGAAGGGACGCCGCGGCAAATGCGCCCACGAAGTCGTAATCGTTGTAGAGAAGCTCAACATAGAGCGGTAAGGTGTTTGTTCTTCCTCGGATATGGGCAGACACAACGGAGACTGCGCCAAATTCTCCCATTGCTCTCGCGTTGCAAAGAATGACGCCATAGATGAGAGCCCATCGTACATTGGGAAGAGTCACCTTCCAAAACACTTGCCAGCCATTGGCTCCCAAAGAGAGAGCGGCCTGCTCTTCTTCAGTCCCTTGGGACTGCATCGTAGGCATCACTTCCCGGGCGATGAACGGAAAGGTCACGAACGTAGTGGCCATTATGATGCCGGGAACGGCAAAGATCACTTTCAAGTTGTGAGCCACGAGCCAAGGCCCCAAAACGCCTCTCGTGCCAAACATGAGAACGAAAATTAGACCTGAAATGACGGGCGATACCGCTACGGGCAGCTCAATCAAAGCGATCAAGATCGACTTTCCAGGAAACTCGAACTTGGTAATCGCCCAAGACGATGCGAGCCCGAAGATGAGGTTTAAGGGGACCGCAAAGGCGGCCGCGGTAAGGGTCAACTCGATTGCCTGAATGGCTTCAGGCTGACGAATGGCGTGGAGATACGCCGTAACCCCATTTGCCAGCGCGCCTTGAAAAACCGCAACCAAGGGAGCAACTAAGAAAAGCCCCAGGAAGATGACCGCGGCGACCGTAAGGAGCACCTTGGCGAAAATAGGGTCCTCCGTGGCCAACTTCCGCCGCGCGGGAACTCGGCTCATGGCGTGCTCCTCAGTTGGCGAACCCTTTTGCCACTCCACCACTGGAGGAAGTGAACGGTGATCAGCAATCCAAACGAGAAGGTGAGCATCACCAGTGCGATCGCGGTTGCGCCTGGGTTATTGAACTGCTCCAACTTGCTCATGATCGCCACGGGAGCGATCTCGGTTTTCATCGGTAAGTTGCCCGAGATAAAGACCACCGAACCATATTCGCCCACGCCTCTGGCAAATGCGAGCGCAAAGCCGGTCAGCAAAGCCGGGGCGATGGTTGGAAGAATCACCCGGTAAAACGTTTGCCATCGACCGGCCCCTAGGCTGGCCGCCGCCTCCTCCGTTTCTTGCTCCAACTCCTCCATCACTGGCTGAACCGTCCGAACAACGAACGGCAACCCGATAAACACGAGCGCTAGAGTTACGCCGACTGCGGTGTAAACCACTTTGATCCCGTGAGCCTCTAACCAGCCTCCAAGAAATCCATTGGCGCCGTAAACGGCCGCCAGAGCGATTCCAGCGACCGAAGTGGGCAACGCAAACGGCAAGTCTACAATCCCATCCAGAAACCGCTTGCCAGGAAATTTATACCGAGCCAGCACCCAAGCCACAAGCAGGCCAAATACGACATTCACCAGCGCCGCCACGAATGAGGCCGTAAAACTGAGTTTCATTGCCGAAACCACTTCGGGGTCCGAGATCACGAACCAAAACTGCGACCAGCCAAGTTTTGAAGACTGCCAAAACAGCGTTGCCAGTGGCAACAAGACCAGGATGCTCAGGTAAGCAAGAGAATAGCCAAGGGTCAACCCGAAACCCGGGATGACTCTTGGCTTTCTTCTTCGCTTTGTCTGGAGAGGGCTACCCATGCGTTAGCGAATCGAGCGCAACACCTGATCGAAGATACCCCCGTCTGCAAAGTGGTCCTTCTGAGCCTTGGTCCAGCCACCGAACAAGTCGATTGTAAAGAGGGGGATCTTTTTGAATGACCCCTTATACGCTGCCGCTACCTTGGGATCCCTCGGCCGATAGTGGTTCTTTGCAATTAGCTCCTGCGCAGGCCGCGAATAAAGGTATCTGAGATACTCGGTCGCCACTGCGGTCGTGCCATGGCTTGCCGCCACTTTGTCGACTACGGTTACCGGAGGTTCAGCAAGAATACTGATAGACGGCGTCACGATTTCGTATTCACCCTTCCCTAGCTTGTCCTGGGCGAGATACGCCTCATTCTCCCAGCTCAGGAGTACGTCGCCAATCTTCCGCTCCACGAACGTGATCGTGGAACCGCGAGCGCCAGAATCCAGCACAGGGACATTCTTGTAGAGCGCTTTGATGTACTTGAATGCTTCCGGGTTACTGTGAGTCTTTGTGTAGATAGCTCCCCAAGCTGCCAGGTATGACCAACGCGCTCCGCCACCGGTCTTCGGATTTGCGGTGATGACGCTCACTCCCGGCCGCACGAGGTCGTCCCAGTCCTTAATGTGTTTGGGATTTCCTTTTCGCACCAAGAAAACGATCGTCGAGGTGTACGGACTGCTGTGGTTTGGAAGCCGCTTCTGCCAACCGGGATCAGTGAGACCAGCGGAAGCAATCGCATCAATGTCGTAGCCCAGGGCAAGCGTGACAACGTCGGCTTCGAGTCCTTGAATAACTGCCTGACTCTGCTTCCCGGATCCCCCGTGCGATTGCTGCACGCTCACCTGATCACCGGTCTTCGACTTCCAGTACCGAGCGAAAAGGTCGTTGTATTGCTCATACAACTCTCGGGTTGGGTCGTACGATACGTTGGTCAGAGAAACGGTCTTCTGCTTCGAAACAGACGCATTTACGGAGACGGCACCGGGACAGACAATCAGCATTCCGAGGGCAAAACGAGCTAGGCTGAAATATTTTCGAGTCGGGTCCAGATTCATCATACGAGTTTCCAAGCGGGAACCTGAGCGGGCAACCGACCCATTCTTCGAGAAATCGAGGGTCAGAAACGACGGTCCCAACCAGAAGCTACTCAACCTGAAATGCCGTTGAGCCCTAGAAACGCGACGCTCCTAACGGATGGCTGAATTTTCCATCCCAAAGCTAACAACCTAAAAGCCTATGGCGATACTGGACTATCGCTGACAATTCTCAAATATGAGGCAGAGTGAAAAAGAACGTCGCGCCAGCGCCCGGCATGGACTCCGCCCAGACCCGACCGAGATGCCTATCAATGACCTTCTGAACGTTCGTTAACCCAATCCCGGTGCCAGGAAATTCGTGGTCGCTCACGAGTCGCTCGAATGGCAAGAACAGCTTGTGCGCGTAGGACATATCGAAACCGATTCCTTCGTCTTTGACAAAGAAAGTCGGAATCGCCTCTTCATGAAGTCTTCCAACTCGGATGTTCGCCTTGTGGCGCGAGAACTTGAGGGCATTTCCAATGAGGTTCTGCAAAACGAGTCTTAGCAGAGTCCCATCCCCCGAGGTACTCATTCCCGGTTCCACATCGATCTGATCAAGAGCGTTGAACTCCAAAGCAACGTCCCTGGCAAGCGCGCTCAGATCTACGGTCCCAAACCGCATTTCTTGACGGCCGATTCGAGACAAATTGAGGAGGTCATCGACCAGGCCACCCAAACGATTTGCGCTCTCTATTTGACGCTGCAAAAGGGCCTTTGCTCCTTCGGTCAAGCTATCCCCGTGGTCAACCTCAATCATTCGCGCGGTAGCCACAATAGCCCTGAGAGGCGACCGCAAATCATGGGAGATGGAATAGTTGTAACTCTCTTGGTCGCGATACGCCTGTTCCAACTCCGCCGTCCGAACCCGAACGCGCTGGTCAAGTTCCTCGTTGAGAGAAATCAGATCCCTTTGGGCTTGTTTGAGTCCAGATAAATCCGTCACGAAAGCAGCGCCCACCAATTCGTCGCCAGTGTCTCCTGGCAAAAGGGCAGCACCGACATAGACCGGAATCATTCTCCCGTCCTTCGTGATGTATTCGGTTTCGTATGGGTCGCAGCGCGACGTCTCCATGAGTTGCGCAAGCGCGACGTCGTCCAGTTTTGCCCGTTCTGGGACCTGGATCGTCTGCCAAGTGAGACGTCGATGCTTAACATCGTCTTCAGAGTAGCCAAGCATCTCCAGTAACGGACGATTCGCGAACGTGAAAACTCCCCGGGAGTCGTTGACGATGATCCCGATCGTAGCCGCTTCAAGGAGTTCCCGAAATCGCGTTTCACTACGATAGATGGCCTCAGCCGACTCGACTCGAAGAGTCTCGGTGAGACATCGCTCAGACACCACTTTAACCAGGCGAATGTCCTCAGGTGTCCATTCTCTCGGTTCGGACTGGAAAACCTGCATCACGGCGACGAGGTCCCCCTGGTGAATCAGAGGAACGTAGAGCAGTGACCGGATCTGATTAGCCAAGAAGAAATTTCGACTCGAAAGCGACAAGTCCTGAGAAGTGATTGCATCCTGGATCGGCACGGGTTCGCCACGAAGGAGTCGATCGGTGAACTCAGGCGCTCGTTGGGCCGCCGGGAAGTCGCCGAGTTCAAAACCGTCGCCGGTCGAGGACAGACCGATCCACACCATATTCCCGTCCTCTTTCCGAATTCGACCGAATGAGCAAGCCGTCGAGCCGAGCGTTCCACAGAGAACTTTGGTCGTCAGCCCAGCAATCTCAGCAGCACTTCGCAGATCTCGAGTGGCGTCAATCAGCGTCGTCAGGGAGGATAGTATCCTTTCTCGCTCAAACTGATCGTGCACATCGGTGAGCGTTCCGAACCATCGCTGAACTCCCCCATCGGGTCCGCGCATGGGCTCGGCCTTACAAAGATGCCATCGAAAAGTGCCGCGCTGGCTACGAAGTCTGCACTCCACCTCGAATCTCTCGCCAAGCGCGATGGATTGACGAAACAGATTCGCCACGTGACGTCGATCTTCGCGGTGAACAAGAGCCGTCCAATCCGTGATCGAAGCGTACTCCGAACCGAAATAGTCTGACCAACGAGAGTTCACGAACTCCAACCGTCCGGCATGATCCGAGGTGAATACCAAGGCAGGCATGGAATCGGCGAAAAACCGCTGGAGGGCTTCACTCTGACGGATCTCTTCCGTGACTCGGGCCCGTTCCATTTGCATCTCTACCCGCTCCGTGATATCGATGCCGACTC
Source organism: uncultured Armatimonadota bacterium (assembly GCA_903904815.1). Lineage (GTDB taxonomy): Bacteria > Armatimonadota > Fimbriimonadia > Fimbriimonadales > Fimbriimonadaceae > Fimbriimonas. The sequence goes on along the minus strand of CAIVDU010000053.1, from coordinate 219,354 downwards.
CAAAGAGCTGAGTTGGGCGGCCGTTCTCGTCATACTCGGCCTGCCCCCTGCCCTCCAACCATCCAACGGAGCCATCGGACCTGACAATTCGAAACTCCATGGAATAGTCCTCTCCGGACTCTATTGAATGACGGACGACATCGATAACCCGATCACGATCTTCTGGGTGCACCATCTCTAGATAGGCGTCTCGAGTCCCGGCAAAGCTGCCAGGCATAAGGCCGAATAGAGACTCGAGTTCGGGTGACCAAGTGACGGTGTCGGTCTTGACATCCCTCGACCACCAACCGACCCGGGCTCCCCGCAAGGCGAGGCTTATCGCCTTTATTGACAACTTGGAAACGTCCGTTGGGATTTCACCTTGGTCCGACGGGCGCGAACCTCTTTCTCGTTTGGGCCCGATTTGGGACATTCAACCACTAATATGCCCTATGTACGACCCGGTGTCCAACACAATTTAAGCTCGTACGTTTTTCATTCGTTCGCCGAACTAATGAACTCGCAGCACTCATTCGTTATACGAAGCGAAATGAAAATGCAAACCCCGGCTATCATGAAATCGTTAGCCCGATAACGAACTTGACTTTCAAAGATCGCTCTCCTAGTTGCCATGAATAGGTTCTGCTTGCTACTCGCCCTTTCGGCGTCTTTTTCGCTTTCAACATCGGCTCCCCGTCGAATCGCCCACGCGCTGCCCCAGCCAGTGCGCGTCGATCAAAGCGACAACTGGATGCTAGGTCCGTTTGTAAGAGATTCAAAGATCAATCCAGTTCTCGAGTCAAACACGGGTTCAAGTTTCTGGTGCCCTATGCGAAAGAGCGAAGTCCTCTGGGAGCACGATAATGTCTTTAATCCGGCTGCGACTGAGCACAATGGACGCCTTTGCGTTCTCTATCGGGCGGAAGACAATTCCGGCCAAGGAATCGGGCCTCACACATCCAGAATTGGCCTTGCCACGAGTTCGGATGGAAAGCAATTCTCCCGGAGACAAGCTCCCGTTCTATTCCCTTCCGTCGACCTCCAGTCGAAGTTTGAATGGAATGGCGGATGCGAAGATCCGCGAATTGTGGAGACGAATCGCGGATTCCTGCTGACCTACACTGCCTACGATGGAACTACTGCGCGGCTATGCAGCGCCTTTTCGAGAGACTTGATTTCTTGGCGAAAGAATGGCCCTGTCTTTGCCAAGGCTCAAAACGGGAAGTTCTCATCTACGTGGTCAAAATCTGGAGCCATCGTTTCTGAGCTGGTGGGCGACCATTTCAGGGCGCAGAAAATCAACGGCGTCTACTGGATGTATTGGGGAGAAGGCCCGATCTGCTTGGCCACTTCAACCGACCTAGTCAACTGGAACCCGGTAATGGATGCGTCGGGAAATCCGAAGCCAATCTTGTCGGCGAGAGCCGGAACTTTCGACAGCGGACTCACCGAAGCGGGTCCGCCGGCAGTTCTCACGAAAAACGGGATTGTCCTCATCTATAACGGAAAGAACGCCAACAGCGGCGGAACCTCAGAAGTCGGTAAGGGAGCCTATTCCGCGGGTCAAGCACTGTTCTCTAAAGATGATCCCACCAAATTGTTGGCGAGATCGGACCATCCATTCCTGAAACCGGAGGAACCCTACGAGACGTCAGGTCAATACCAATCTGGCACGGTCTTTGTAGAAGGGTTGGCTGCCTTTCACCACCGCCTGTGGCTATTCTACGGAACCGCCGACTCGAAGGTGGCGGTCGCCACCTGTCCTAAATACTAGCTCGCACGAATATTTGGCTAAAGATAAGCATTAGCCATCATCCCTTCCGATGCATGTTCAGATAATCACGGGAGGATGTCTCGATATCGACAGGAATCGAGATCGAAAGCGGAACCTTTCCGCTCCATCAGGGCACTCAGCGCCAAGGCTAATCCCATGACGTAGGGATGGCATTTTGCGTAGAATGTCTGAAGCCCGAATGAATCAGACTGCAGAGCGACCACCAAAAAGTACGCAAGACTGGTTGGCGGTTCTGATTTCCGGCGGATTCAGTCCGTTCATTACGATTCCTTACTTCGCCACGTGGGTCATTCGCTCCTACGCTGACGCCAAAACCCTCGTCTCTTATGAGTTCCTGTTCGTCGGCCTTACCGTGCTTTTGCCGCTCGCGTGGATTCTATTCGGAATCAAGCGAGGCAAGATTTCCGATCTGCACGTTAAAGTGCGTGAACAACGAGCTGGCCCATTTCTTTTGGGCATAGCGGGATCCCTCGCCCTCGTGATTTCGTACTGGGCGATTTCTGCTCCCAGGCAACTTCAAGCTTTGGCCTTGGACGTAGCTGTCAATGCCATTGCGTTCTATCTCATGACGCAAAAATGGAAGGTTAGCGTCCATGCGGCAGCCTATGCGGCAGGAGTCACGATCGCCTGGTTTCTGGTGGCAAGTTCCGCCTTTTGGCTCATCATCTTTCTACCGGCGATCATCTGGGCTCGAATGCGGCGAAAGAGGCACAGTCTCAATCAGGCACTCCTCGCGACGGTGGCGGTCGTCGTTTTGACGCTCGCCACGTTCTTCGCAATGGGATTGACCCCAGTAGGCTCGGGGGAAACGACGGTCAGCGGTCGAGTTGCAGCGTCGCTGCGTAAACCGACATGGGGGGCAACTTCACGACTGCCTTTCCACCCGAAATCGACAACTCGGTGAAAGCCTGACTCTGGATGAGGCCAGGGCAATCGTAGGTGTTGGCCAACTTGGGGTCTTTGCCGGTCACAATTTCTGCATCGATGAGCGACAGAATGTTCCGGTCGGCCAAATCGATCTTGATCTCTGCCGAGTTCTCTAGATCGCGGTTCACGAGGAACACGCTTAGCTGGTCCCCGTTCAGGATCGCGCTCGAATCCAAATACGTTACGTGTCCGTATTTCTTTGATTCATATCCGGGACCCTCGACTCTGGTCTGAAGGGAGACACCCGTTCGCCGCTTGGCGTACATCTCGATCGGGTAGAAGATCGACTGAAGCAGCATCTCGTCGCCCCGCGTCAAAATCGGAGCAATCACGTTCACGATTTGAGCCAGATTGGCGATCTTGACCGAATCCGCGTGTCGAATGAAGCTATTCAGGAAACCAGCCGCCACCAGAGCGTCTTCCAAGTTGTAGACCTCTTCAAGAAGCGGTGGAGCAAACTTCCCTCTTCCATCGACGTGCTCACCGGTGCGCGCCCGGTACCAAACGTTCCACTCATCGACGCTGAGATAGACGCGACGCTTGGTCTTCTTCGTATGGTGCACCGAACGGCATACTGAGTCGGTTGCTTCAATCTGGCGATCGATACTGTTTGTGACGGCGAGGAATTCGGGTGTGTTGTCGTCCTCGTTCCCAACGTATCGGTGAACGGAAAGGTACTCGACGTCATCCTTACAGTGCTCAAGCACCTTTCGATCCCATTCGAGGTAGGTCGGGAGTTCGGGGGCGCAGGAGCCGCACACGACCAACTCCACCGATGGGTCGCACATCTTCAAGAGCCGAGCAGTCTGTTGAGCAACAATGGCGTACTGCTCGGCCGGGACATGGCCAATCTGCCAAGGCCCATCCATCTCGTTCCCAAGACACCAGAGTTTGATATCGTGAGGCTTCTCATGACCATGCTCCTTCCGAAGGTCAGCCCATCGAGTGCCGCCCTCTACATTGCAGTATTCGAGCCAGTTTCGTGCCTCCTCGGGCGTGCCAGTACCGAGGTTTACCGCCATCATGGGCGTCCAGTCCATGCGGTTCGAGAGTTGCATGAACTCGTCCGGACCGAATTGGTTCGTCTCGATGCTCTGCCAGGCCAGGTCTCGCGTCTTGGGTCTCTTTTCTCGGGGTCCGACTGCGTCTTGCCAGTGGTATCCACTGACGAAGTTGCCACCCGGATAGCGCATCGCGGTGAAACGCAGTCGCTTTAGGGCGTTAAGAACGTCCGTTCGACAACCGAGATCGTCGGCGTGCGGACTGGTCGGTTCGTAGACACCTTCGTACACGGCGCGCCCAAGATGCTCGAGGAATCCACCAAAGATACGTGGATCGACCACGTCGACGGTGAATGCAGTATGAAGATGAAGGGTGGTCGTGTGCGAAGTGCTCATTTCAGTTTGGGGGTGGGTCAGTCCTTGAGCCCGGTGGATGACATGCTCTCAACGATGTAACGTTGGAAGAGCAAAAAGACGATGATGAGTGGAACCGTTCCGAGAACCGCAGTGGCCAGCGTAAGCCCGTACTGCGTGTAATAGGAAGCTTGGTAGAGGGCAATTCCGACCGGCAACGTGTAGTCGCGGACAGAGTCCATGAAGACGAGTGGTCCTAAGAAGTCGTTCCAGGAGCCGATAAAGGTGAAGATCCCAAGAGTTGCAACGGCGGGTCCGCACAGAGGCAGTACCACGTTCGCGAAGACTCCTAAAGTCGTGCAGCCGTCGAGAATCGCTGCTTCTTCAAGCGATTCGGGGACGGATCGCATGAACTGGCTCAGCATGAATACTCCGAAGCCGCCGGCGGTCGCGGGGACGATCAGAGCGGCCGGCGTGTCCAGCCAATGAAGCTTGCTCAGCAAGAGATAAACGGGAACTAGGAAAAGCTGTCCAGGGATCATCATCGCGCCCACGATGATTCCGAGGAAGACTCCCCCGCCCGGCACTTTCAGCCTCGTGATCGCGTAGGCAGCCATTGAAGAGAAGGTTAAAACGAGCAGGGTCGTCGACGTGGAGACAAAGACACTGTTCAGCAGCCACCGCACAAAGGGCGCCTCTTCGGACCACCCAAGAACGTGTTGAAAATTGCCGAGCGTCCAATGTTTCGGAATGGCCGACTCTGGGTTTAGAACCTCAGACTCCGGCTTCATCGAAGTGAAAACCATCAGGACGATCGGGGACAGGAACACCAATCCCAAGAAGGTCATCAAGCCGTTTTTCAGTCCTTCCGCGAGGCGCTTCATGCCACGCTCCTACGCAGAAGTCGATACTGCAGAAGGGCAAAGACGGCGATGATCGCGAACAGCATCCAACTCATCGCTGCTCCATAACCCATTCGGTAGTTGTTAAAGGCCGTCTCGTAGATGTATTGCACGAGGCCACGGGTGGCCAGTTCAGGTCCACCCTTGGTGAGCAAGAAGGGCTGACCAAACACCTGGAAAGCTCCGATGGTGTTCGTAATGACGACAAACAGCAGCACAGGAGTGAGCAAAGGAAACACGATCTTCCGGAACATCGCCCACTTACCGGCTCCATCTAAAGCCGCTGCCTCGATGATGTGACGTGGAATCTGTTGAAGCGCGGCAAGGAGCACGATTGCCGTACCTCCCATGGTCCACCAGAGAGTCATCACCACGATGCTTGGCATTGCCAGAGCTTTCTCTGAAAGCCAGTGGACCTCGCCAATGCCCACCTTCTTCAGAAGGAAGTTGAACAGTCCGAACGTGCCGTCGTAGAACCAGCCCCAAAGGATGGCAGTGACCGCGACATTCAAGAGGCCGGGGAGAAACAGCAAAGCCCTGACCGCATTTCTTCCTCTGCTCATTGCGTTAAGGCCAATCGCGGTCCCGAGGGCGAAGACCAGCATGGAGGGGACCATCAAGATCACGAACGACAAAGTCGCTTTGATGCCCGACCAGAAATACTGATCCGCCCAGGCCTCCTTGAAGTTCTGAAGTCCGACGTAATGAATCGATCCCTTCGCCGTGAGGTCAAACTGCATGACAGAAAGGTAGGCCGCCACGATGATCGGAAGGACAATGAATGTCACGAACGAGATGGCGTAGGGCGCCAGGAAGAGGAGCCCGGTCAAGCTTCGACGCCGATTGAAGGTCATGGCGTCGCTCCTGTTCCATAGTCTTTGTTCTCGCGATCGAGGACCTTCTGAAGGTTCACGGTGGCGGCCTTGAGCGCCGCTGTCGGTGTTTCGTCTCCCCGAATAGCCATTTCCGTGGCGTGGTCTATTTCGAAGTCAAGTTCAAATAGTACGGTTGAGCGAGGGGGATACTCCATCGTGGGAATCTGCTTTGAGAACGCGTACTGAACCTGCATGGCCCTGAATTCCGGAGTGTCTCGTACGCTCTTTCTTGCTGGAACCTGACCAGCTTTGGCCCAATCGATGCTGTGGGCAGACAGGTACCGGATGAACCGCTCGGAGGCTTCCCGCTTCTCCGGTGACAGTCCGGTCTTCACGCACAGCACGTGCGAGTCGGCCATCGTGGCCGCGTGATTCCCAATGATAGGTATCGGACCACCGATGTACTTCATGTCCTCAAGACGCAGGAGGTCGCCCAACATGTAAACGCCGTCTACCACCATGCCAACCTTTTTCTGCCGGTAGCCCACCCAACCAAGCTGATTCTCCGGTGGCGGCACGAGTTTGTTTTTCGCGAGGTCAGCCATGAAGGTAAGCGCGGCAATGTTTCCGGGGTTCGCCAAGTCCGCGCGGCCGTCCTTCGACAGATAGTGCCCGTCAAACTGGGGCACCAGTGACATGAAGTTGTTCCTCCACATCGTCATTGAGTAGCCCCAAACACTCGGAGTCGCGTCGCCCTTCGGCGTCTTCATCATCGCGCGGATGGCCCGCATAAACTCCTCACGGTTCACCGGAAGCCGCGCGTTACCCCGCGCGTCGACGAATCCCGCTTCCTTGAGCATGTCCACGTTTCCGTAGAGCCCTTGGGGGTGAATGTCCAACGGCAGTCCGATCTTTTCCTTACCAAATTTCACTTGGTCGAGGACGTAGGGGTCGAAGTCGGATTCGCGAATGGCGCCGGCGCCGGAATAAAGGTCAGAAACGTCGGAAACGAACCCCGCTCGGCGCATCCGCGGCAGCGTGCTCGCATGGATCACGAACAACTCGGGGCCGCGCTGGTTAAGCTCGGCCACCATGAGCTTGTTGTAGTAGGTGGCCCATTCGATGCGCTGCATCGAGACCTCGACATCCGGATTCTCGGTGTTGAACTCGCGAATCATCTTGAGCATTGCGGTTCCGTCTGGACCTGTCCAGCCGTTCCAAAAGCTCAGTTCTGTCTTTTTTCGGCCACCGATCACCGTGTCATTGGCTCGAATCGTGCCCAAAATGACGCAGAAGGCCAGCATGCCTCCGAAAACCGCCTTAGGACTCACTTCGAATCTCCCTCGATTCTGAGGCCACGAATGACCATCCCCTGCTGATTTCTACCAACATAGTAGCCGTCAGCATAGCTGAGAAGAAGTTCGTCTACCCAGTACTGGCCCGGCGCATCCGTTCGAGGCCATCGCAAAGTAAGCCTTTGACCTGATTTCTCCCATTTGCCCGTGACTTGGCCGTCAGTAAGAGTCCCGTCGGCATGCAATTCAATTCGCTTAGGCTCGGCAAAATCGGCCTGGTGGACCCACACCCCGGCAATGCCCTTTGGCGCCGAATGCTGAGGCTGGGTGAGTGCCTCGATGGGCATTCCGGGCAGGGGCCATCCATCTTCGGACCAGAGCAGTTCCCGGATCTGAAGCGTCGGCATGCCCCAAAGTCCACCCTGCCAATAGTGACGGGCGTCATAGAAGTGATATGGCATCAGCCACCGCCCGCTTGAGTCCAGGAAAACGTCGGAACCACCCGGACCAATCATCGGAAACGAGGACTTCAGGACGTTCTCGTGCCCACCTTCGACCATTGAGCGGCCTTCTCGATCCACGTAGGGCCCGACGACACTCTCAGCCCGTCCGACCATGATTCGGTAGGTGCTGCGAATCCCCTGAGCGGCTAGGCCATAGGAAACGAAAAGATAAAAGTGACTCCCCCGTTTACAGACGGATGCTCCCTCAAGTGGATTGCCGCGCTCGTCGGTGTTTCGCGCCACACATTGCGGTTTGGGATCGCTGGGGTTCTTGAGCTTTCCACTCCTCGGATCAAGTTCTACAAGATGGATGCCAGCGAAGTAAGAACCGAAAAACATCCACTGCCGATCGCCATCTGCGATCACTTTGGGATCGATCGCGTTGTAGAAATCTCGCCCTTTGACACTCTCAATTACTAGCCCCGTGTCTTTCCAGCCCTCGAGCGGCCGATCGGGGTCGAAGTTGGCACATTCGGCCATGCCGATGACCGACTCGTTGGTCCCGAAGTTGCTGGTGCAGTAGTACATCCGCAATCGGTCTCCCTGCACAAAGACGTCAGGGGCCCAGAGCGCCCTGTGCTGGTACCGTTTCTGGAGCCACTCGGGTGTGTCAGGGAGAACGGGTCCTAGAGTTTTCCAGGACTTCAAGTCGTCGGATGATCGCACGATCGCGAAACCGGCGCCACTCGTACTGAAGCAGAAGTAGCGACCTCGAAATTGAATGACCGTAGGGTCGTGGACATTCTGGCTATTGATTGAGCTGGCCGAGTCGCCGGGAAAGCCGAATGGAGAGAATCCCTCCGAGCGGACGCTCGATTGGAGAACGAGACCAAGGGCTACTGTGCCAAGGGTAATCAATTTCTTTGTCCACTGTGACGCTAAAAACAGAGAGCTCAGGCACAACACAAGAGCCTGGGCAAGAGTGCCAGCCGACAGGTCGCCTGGAAAAACCGACCAGAGTCATCCTCGGTCGGACTCATCAAACGGACCGAAAGAAGATCCTGAGTCCCGAACACCTATTGTACCTCAGTATATAGTTAAATGGGAATATACCGGGGATTTTTCGATTTGCGACCTATTGATCCGCATCCGCTGAGGCCCCGGAAACTGCAATCACCACGACGGTCCGACTTGGAGATTGAACAGCCCAGGGCTTTTCGATGAAACAACGTGTCTAGGCAGCGAATTACTTCGTGTGAGCGCTTGGATCGGCAGGAGCTCCTGCTGGAGCGCCAGTTTTGGGTCCGGGCACGCTACCAGACTTCATTGCCGCGCCCTGATTTGCCATCGCCTGACCGAGTTGCTCTGAATGAGCTGTGTCGGGATCCTTGCATCCGAGTGAGCCCAAAACAAAGGTCGAAAGAACGATTGCGATAGCTGCTTTTTGGAAATTTTTCATGAGGAATTGCTTGCACTAGGACCATCCGATCGCCAGTCGCAGACGTTACGTCCACACGACAATCGGGATCCGCAGGAGACTAGGAACAAAAGAATTCCCAACTGCGTATCTCGGAAAGCTGAGAAAGGTGGGGTGCCGGAACCATCCAACACCCCAAATCTCTAAACTAGCCGCAGACGTCGCCGCCGGTAGCGGTGAGCGTATTGCCGATATCAAATGTGCCGCACGAGTACCAGTAGTTCTGGTTACCCGTCTGGAGATGCATGTGGTCGGTATTCGGGACGAGATTGCCGGACGCACCGTCCCAGTGGGTGCCGGAACTGCCGTACATCGCCCAGGTAACTGCATTTCGAGCCATGTACTTACCATGACCGTCTGCGAAGCCGTAGTTTCCACCTACCGAACCGTGGATAACGCCTACCCAACTAATGTCCATACCGTTCATGTGCTGCAGCGACGCTTTGTTCCAAGGCGAAGGCTGAACAAATCCAACTCGGGTCACCTGAGGACCTTCCGCCCAAACGATCAAGCTCGCGATCTGGTCTGCACGGGTCGTGGACTGAGTTCCAACCGCGCCGTTCCACACGTAGGACGAGTTACCGAGCCCTGAGCCCGTGACCTTCGTCCAACCCGAAGTCGACGTGTCCGACGCGGTAGGGCACGAATAGAGACCAAACGACTTCACGTAGGGATAGACCTGCTGAAGAGGAGGGCTCTGATCGGGATCTCCGCCGTAGCCGCTATCTGCGGTCATGGTGTGGAGGTCGGTGTCCATGAATCCTTTCGGATCGCCCGCGCCCATATCCCATGAAGTCAACGAAGCCGGCATGACATCGTCAAAATCGTTGTTGTAAATACTCGTTGCGAGCGAAATCTGCTTGAGATTAGAAAGGCAGGAAACTTTCTTTGCGGCGGCTTTGGCTTGGGCAAAGACAGGGAAAAGGATTGCCGCCAAGATGGCAATAATGGCAATAACAACAAGGAGCTCGATAAGTGTGAATGCGTTTGTACGTCGTTGCATTTTTCTCTCCAATGAGAACGGATAGTTTGCAAGCCGACAAAATTCGCTTCGGAACACCAACCGGGGACGAACCCCTGCACTTCAGAGGAACGATGTCCCTGAAGAAACTCCCGGTCGTCTTTGACTTACGCCCGCGGATCGCAACTTTGCTCCGTCGCTAGATCTTGCCAGACCTCCAGATTCGAAGTATACGACAGTTTATAGTCAAATGGGAATATTAATTCCCAAGTCACATAAAAACGTCACTTTGAGCGCAATTCGAGACCTGGCAGCCGTGGAAACAGCGGGTTCTCCACACTGAACGACGCCTTTATTGCGTGACCAAATTCTCGTCTTCGTCGTCTCATTTTCGCCCGAGATCGCTAGCTTCCCGGTGAAGTCGATGAGTTCAACGCTCCCTGAGGTCGCCTCGTTAGGGTGTCACGATTCCAGCGAACAGTGGAGTCCCGATATCTGAACGTATACAACGGCCTGTTGGGATTCAGCGAGCACCGAATCCATCCATCGTATATCAACCCCTCCAATATCTGGATAGCCGTCGTCTCCATGGCGGACCTCTGCGTTGGATCATCAGACTTCGACTCGATCACCTTGCGTAAAGTGTCCAGCACCAATCCTAAATCCGATGTGCGCTGAAGGAGATCGACCAGTAACTCGACCGTTCCATCGATGGGAAGAACCTGGCACCCTCTCGTATAACAATCGGTGCGTCCTACCCGGCCGGCAGCGTACACGGCGCGATTCTTGTACGAAGCACCTTCCAGGTTCAACTTCAGGACGTTATTCAGTTCAAGTGGCGACTCCGGTCTCAGCTCGCTAATCATTTCGCTCATGGCCTTTACGGCGCCCAGACCGAATCCGCCGACCCCGCACCCCAGATCCTCGTCTACGAATCCACCTTGCGCTAACCATTGCCAAGCCTTTTCCGGTGACAGGTCAAGTCCAACATCCTCTGCAAGCTTCTGAGTGAAGTCTTTAAGATCGGAAAACTGGGCATTTGCCGTGTACCAGAAGTCGGCAAACCGCATGTGGCTGACCACTCTTCGGGATTGACGCAGCTCGTACTGTTCTCTTAGCCACTGTTCGTCGTGATTGCCACGCTCGATCTCCAAAATGGTGAACGCCAACTCTCGTCCTCCGGCGTGGGCCATGGTCAATCCGGCGGAAAGGATCGGATCCGCAAAACCACAACTCTCACCTACTAAGAACCAGTTCTCACCCGCTTGGCGGCTCGAAAGGAAAGACCAATCTCTGGTCGCGGCGAACTTCCCTTCCCGCTCAGCATGGGCGATCAAGGCTGACACGCGATCGTCTTGCTGTAATGCTTCGAGATAGAGCTCCTCCGGACGCTTTTCACACTTCTTGTAATAGTCGGCCGGTACCACAAGACCGATGCTCGTTCGAGTTGGGCCCAACGGAATAAACCAAATCCAACCAAAACCGAGGCTCATGACCTGGATCTTAGTGCCCCCAACTCCGATCTTTACCGCCCATTCCGCGTTCTGCCAGTAATCCCAGACCGCGATATTTTGGAGCGAAGTCGGATACTCGCACTCGACGTTTAATGTGCGCCTCAAGATTCCGCTGTGACCCGAGGCGTCGACATAATGGCGAGCGGTGATGGATTCGCCCGAGTCCAGTTGTAGGCATTCGATTCGATCGCCGGAGCAAACCACCTTGTTGATCCGCGTCCCCTCGAACACCTCAGCTCCCAACTCTTTAGCGTGGTCAAGGAGAATCTTGTCGTAAACGGATCGATCGACTTGGAAGGCGGTGCGGAGCCGCTGGCCCTCGTATTTTGCAGGGCGAGGCTCGTCGACGAACTCCTCAGCGGGAAAGAACTCAAGATCCCAAAGCTCGGGATTCTTCCCCCACCGATTCGTTGAACCGATTTTGATTGGAAAGTTGGCGGCCTCGACTTTGTCCCAGACTCCCATCTCGTTCAGAACGACTGAGACGGGCGGCAAGAGACTCTCGCCAATGTGGTCGCGCGGAAAGACCTCCCGCTCGAAGACGGCAACCCGAAGTTGGGGTGCGTATTTCTTCAGCATAGATGCGGTAGTTGCGCCCGAGGGGCCACCACCGATGACAGCGACGTCATATCGAGGCTCTAGGTCCGTCATTGGATCGCATTGATTATCCTATAGATATAGCCATATTCCAATGATTATTCAGTGCAGGGCGTTGGTGGGAGAAGAACTTTAAAGTTCTCGAATGAAGCTCCGCGAACTCCTCGTAAACTCGGCAGTGTACAGAGCGGAAGAATCAGGTCGGTATGACTCGAGTTGGTAGGCGGACTGCGGAAGCAAGAATCATTTTCCGCCCTCGATGGCAGCCGAAGCTTAAATTAAAGTTGGCCAAGACGCTCTAGCTTGCATAAGCTATTGCCTAATGGACAATCGACTGAGCTCGCCATTCAGCCAATCGAGAGCGAAAACCTTCGCTACTCGCCGAGCGAATTAGCCCCGGGCTCGGGGGTGGTGCCACCGGAGGCGGTGTGGCGGATTCTCAGCAAGAGATCGAGCTCGTAATTACCAAAACCCTTTCCGAAGATCGTGAAGCCTCCCTGGTGGGGAGACTCAGGTTTGATGCCTAATCGAACGCGGGTTGCTTGCCATGGCTCTATCTTTAGCTGGTCGACAGTGACCGACGAAAGAGCCACGCCGTCAATGGAGCTACCGGTACTGTCCACCTGCCACACCTTCAGAATCCCGTACTGATTCATGTTGTCTGGCCACCAATGCGGATTTAATCGTCCGCGAGTCCCGCCATAGTCACCCGGTGAGCACCATGTTCCTACCTCGACGTCATTGATCCAAAGAGTCAAGTCGGAAGGATAGTTGTTGTTGTAACCGGGAGCCTCAGAGGAGACCTCCATCGCAAGGTCGATACCGGTCACCGTCGTCTGCAAGGGCAAGGTGTTCGCAAAGTTGTATTCCACGAAACCACCGGCGGTCCAAAGAATCTCGGCTGACGCCCGCTCAGGCATGAAGAACGAAAGCGGACTGTCCAGCAAACCAATAAACTTCTCTCGGCTCGCGAGGCCACAAGTGGAAGTTGCCGACACATTCGCGAACATTCCGACCGGAACCTCGACTTCCCCGACGCCTTCCACTGTGCCCGCTTTGCCGGCCATCTCGACGACCAATCGCTCATGAACGCGACGGCATCGCTTTTGCATTCCCTGGGGGCCAGCCATGTAGTCGCTGACGACCAAGCCCGCCTCCTCCAAGATTTGAACGTGCTTTGAGGTGCTGGGTTGAGCCAGACCCAGAGCTGCGCTCAACTCATTGATATTCATGTCGCGCTCGGCAAGCAATTCAATGATTCGAACGCGGGACTCCGAAGCGAGCGCCTTGAACATGGCGACGCTTTCGGCGGCGGATAACTCCTTAATGTGATAGGGCATCTTTGACCTCGGCCAGGCGACTAGACCTTCATTTCGTCTTTCTCTGAAGTTTGGAACAGTCGACGAGCCGATACAACGTTAGTTTGCCAGATGCTGACGTTCACTTACAAGCGAACATGCCACTGCGGATCACGCGCTACTCATCTGCGAGACATTATCGTCAAAACCAACGTCTTTATCATGGTGCTCGGATTGTTGCCGCGTCCAGCGTTCCGGCAGGATGCGGATTTTAAGTTCGAGCCGAGGTCTGAACTCATCAATAATTTCGCATGGAAAGCACGATTGCTGAAGAGAGTAGGGGCTGCTCCCGATCATCGAACCCAGGGACTATTGCCGGTGTGGCACTTGACTCTCCCGGGTAACGTAACATGAGAGGCCTGCAGAAAAGCGACCCGAAAGTTCAGCCCTAATGTAAGCCTTGTTTGATCACGCGTGCAGCCAGTTGGCGCGCGAAACCGGAGTAGGACCAGAAGCCATCCGGCGCCTTGCAACACGATATGACAGTCTCGGACCGCAAACCCATGATCGCGAAAGCGATCACCCTCTTGATCTTGTTTGGACCTGTCCTGCTCGCCCTCGTCGGCGCTTGGGAATTTAGCACGTCGCCTCATCGAGGGGAGCTTTGGTACAAACTCACGATCGCTGCCTTCCTCCTCGTGGGAATTAAGCTTCGCCTGTACGGCATTTCGCTCGGATTTCACCGCGGCCTCACCCACAAGAGTTACGACTCCTACCCGTGGATTCGAGGACTCTTCCTGATCTTGGGATGCATGTCCATTCAAGGTGAACCCGTCCGATGGGCGACTGATCACACTGAGCATCACCGACACGCCGACAAAGAGGGCGACCCGCACAGTCCTGAAGACGGTTTCTGGCATGCCCACATGGGTTGGCTCATCGAGCATCATTTCGACCGCCCGATCAACCCAACATTCAAGAATGATGCTCTGGCGATGAAGATTAGTCGCTGGACCGCGCTTTGGTCCGTGCTGGGATTTGCCATTCCGGCCGCGCTCGGAAAACTCGTTGGCATCGGCTGGTGGGACGGCTTACTCTGGGGCGGCGGCACCGCCGTGTTCATGGCGAATCAAGGCACTTACTGGGTCAACTCGGGCGCTCACACGTTTGGCCGGAGGGACTTTGCCACCGACGATCGGAGCACGAATTTCTGGGTGAAGGGTCCTATTGGGTATCCAATTTCCCTCTTCTTGGCTTGGATGACATGTGGTGAGACCAACCACAACAACCACCACGCAATCGGTCATGCGGCCAACCATGGCATGTTCAAGGGCCAACTCGATCCTTCGGCCAACCTTCTCAGACTCTTGGAGAAAGCAAAGCTGGTCTGGAACGTACGATGGGCTACTCGGGATGATATCGAGCGACGCCAAAAAGAACTTACGATGACGCCTGAAGAACGAAAAGCTGAGGCCCTGCAAAGGCATCTTGAGCGCGAGACGGCGACCGTCTGATCCAGACGACGAACGGCTCCAAGAAATAGCGGTGGGTTGAAGAAAAGTCCTCCTTTCGAAAAGGACGTTCGCTCAGCCCCCCACCAGGCGCCAGAGCGAACTGCATTTGGCCATGAGACCGAAACAAGTGCATATCAAGGACCTGCTCAACCTTGAGCATGCGGACCCTGCAGAATTACAGTGTACGCAGTGGTAAATCGATTGACTACTCCCAAAATGGGTAACTAGGACTAAATTGTCCAAGATTTAATCAAAAAGATCAGTAAACACTTATTTATCGAATGATTGAGGGGCGGACTGAGAGTCGCGAATCATACCGGTGCAGTTTGCAGTCAGGAGAGGCTTAGCTACCACTTCTTATGGGTGAGAGGTGGGCTGCGGAGACACGAATCATTTCTGAAGTTTGCAGCTCGCAGAGAGCGGTTTGAAGGCGTTCGAGTTGGTGGGTGGGCTGCGGAGGCAAGAGCTATTCTCCGCCTACGGCCGCCTCTCGGTGAGAGATAAATTTCGGTTCACAGTAAAATCCTCGCTTTAAGTTTCGTTTCGTAAGTCTAATCGGTAGTTTGTTTACACTCTAGCTCGTTTCGAAGTATTCTGCTTCGCATGGAACTTGACGCCACCGATCTCGCAATTCTCGCTGAGCTCGAACGGAACGGTCGAGCGCCCCATGCGGAGATCGGAAGGATTCTCGGAATGAGCGGACCTGGGGTGTATGCACGGATTCACCGAATGGAAGAGTCCGGAATCATTCAGGGATACACGGTCCAAGTCGATCCCCGGGCACGCCAAGGGAACGTTGTGGCCTTTGTCAGAGTCACCACTCGCGCCCAGGCCAACGAGCACGATCTTTTCGAATCTTTGGCGCTGCAAGACATTCGGATTCTCGAATGCCACGATGTCGCCGGTGAAGACAGCTACCTCCTCAAAGTCCAGTGCAAGTCGCTGGAAGAACTTCGGGAGTTGATCGCATCGGTTAGGGCTGTTCCTCAGGTCACAAGGACCCTCGCCTCCGTAGTCCTCACTACGATCAAAGAGACAAACAAGAGGAGCCGGAAGTGAAGCAGCGACTCCCTGATCTCGCCCTGATTGCCGCCACGTTCGTGTTCGGCGGAACCTTCCTCTCGGTGCACTTTGCGCTGGGGCAGATTGGTCCATTTAGTCTTCTCTTTTGCAGGTTCATTTTAGGATCCATTGTGCTCGCCATCATTGGAAGACGGTCGCTTGGCAAGGTTAGCCGACAAGAGATGACGCCCGGCATTTTGGTTGGTGTTATCGTCTTCATCGGAATTGCGCTCCAAACATATGGCTTGAAGTTTGTGGACAGCAGCAAGTCTGGATTCATCACCGCGCTGTATGTCCCATTCGTGCCCTTGTTTCAAGTAGCGGTGTTGAAGAAGAGACCGTCTGGCGCCGTTTGGATCGGGACCATGCTGTCGCTCATTGGGCTCGTTTTTCTTTCGTCGAAATCCGGACTGACCTTCACTTTTGGCTTGGGCGAGTGGCTGACCTTCGCGTCGGCAATCGCGTTCACCCTCCAAATCGTGCTGATCGGAAAGTTCGCTCCGCACGCAAATCCTGTTCGGCTTACGTTCGTGCAGCTCTCGACGGTCTGCCTGCTTTCGCTTATTGCGGTTCCTTTCAATCAAGAGGTTGCGCCCCAGTGGGATCCCACATTGGCGGCGATCATCGTATTACTCGGAGTCGTCGCAACTGGTCTCAGTATCCTCGCGATGAATTGGGGACAGCGCAGCGTCCCGGCGACCCGTGCGACACTCATTTATGCCATGGAGCCGGTCTGGGCGGGAATTCTTGGCGCCATTGCGGGGGAACGATTCACTCCGTTGGGCCTAGTCGGTTGTGGCCTGATCGTGTGCGGAATGATTGCTGGAGAGCTTGGCCCAAGGAAGGAACCAAAAGCCGAGGACCTGGAAAACTCCGGTCATGAGGAAACGGCTCTTGGATTAACGGCTCAACCGGTCTGTTGCGAACCCGCGCGCTCCTGAGCTATTTCCCGACCTGGCCCGCGATGTTGCCACCGATCGAGGCAGGTTTTACAGCACACGGACGGGCGCTTAGTTTCGCAGTCTTGGCAATGGAAGAACGAATTACCGCACCATTCGCATGACACGACTTTGGAGGCGGTCAGACCGCAACCGGGACAGATGCCAAAGTTGCCGGTGGGCTGGAGATCAGGGCCGACGGTGACCCGGTCGTCGAAGACGAAGCACTCTCCCTCGAACTCGCCATCAGGAAACTCGGCAAGGTAACCGAGGATGCCGTCTCGAAGTTGATACACTTGATCGAAACCCCGAGTCCTCATTTCGAGAATCGCCTTCTCACATCGGATACCGCCAGTGCAATACATGAGAACCGGCACGTCCTTTGAGATCTGAGCGGTGTCTAGGTAGGTTGACCATTCAGCGAAAGTCTTGAGACCAGGATCGACTGCGCCCTTGAACTTCCCGGCCATTGTTTCGTAGGTGTTCCGCGTATCGATCACCAGCTTCTCTCGGTCCGACGTCATCCATTCGTGCCACTCTGCGGGCGTGAGGTGATGATCCTGAGTTTCGAGGGGAACCAAGTCTGGGCGCTTCAAGCCGACGATTTCTTCGCGAGCGTCCACGCTTAGCCGGTGAAAGGGCCGAACCGGCGTAGTCGCATCCTTAAAGCGGATATCGTGAGTCTGGACAAGATCCTGCACAAAATCCTTGAACTCGGAGATATCCGACTGGGACCCAGAGACAGTGCCATTCACGCCCTCTGGGGCGATCAGGACGAGTCCCCTCATAGAACGCTGAGACATCCAGTCCTTGAGCGTGGCCCGAATGCCGAGAATTCGATCCCGGTCAACCGGGACGAACCGATAAAAGCTCGTCACGAACCACAATGGCGAAGAGTCCACCCCTAGAAGTTACCCTTCCCTAACCGGAGCAACCTCCGCAACCGCCTCCGCCGCCGCAACCACCGCCTCCCCCGCAGGAGCTTCCGCCGCTGCATGAGCTTGAGCAGCTTCCTCCCGAACTTGCGATGGAAGGGGGCGGCACCAGGGCCAGGCCTACGTCAGACAGCGGGCTACCGTTTAGCGCGGTGAGCCCGAACAGGGCAACACCCAGCAACACTTCTTCCTCTGGTCCACCATCGGGATTCAACCGGAGGTTCCGATATCGGCTGTTCTTCTCTTTCATCATGCCCAGGGCGAGATCACCGTAGCGACTTCTCGTCGGTTTCAGGAGAAGGAATAGGTTGAGTAACACTGATAAGAAGCAAAGAAGAATCAGGTATTCGACGGGACGACCTCGACTCATCCCAACGAATATCTTTCCAATTCCTACCGAAGGCATGATCATCGACGCGGCAAATGGAATGGCCACGGCGAGGACCTGTTGATTTCGTGTTAAGTAAAGACCCCGCTGAACGAGTTCATCTTCAATCGACTCTAGTGACAGGGCGACCGAACTTCGAACTTGATGAACCGCTCTTCCGGTGTAAGCCCCCACTGCGGTAAGGACCCGCTTCTCGATTGGTCGGATCGTGGCGGTAGCTCCGGGCTCCTCCGTCAACGTCTTCTTGGCGGGATCGAACGCTAGCCTTCGGGCGCTGACCATTCCGGCAATCGCGGTGTTTGCCGCCAACTGCTTTCCTCCGTTTAGGTACGCGACTGCATAGGGATCTAGCTTGGTGATCTGCTGCATGTCTCCTTTCGCCGGAAGTTTCAGGAGGAAGCGCAACCAGAGGCAAAGGGCAAAATTAATCCCAAATGCCCAAACGTAGAAGTGGAGAAAGTCTGGTCCCGACCAATCCATCGGATTGACACTTGCCACCGCATCCGTACATCCCACCGCGAAGAGACTGACTGTGATCGCGGCGCCCTGCAACGGGGAAATCCTGAGTCGAGGTTTTCGGATGATCCAGTGGGTTTGTCGATCCACGCGGACGTGATCGTGGCCAGCCATTTGCTTGGCCGCAGGAACCGGCCAAATATCTGTCGGGGGGGCGGTACCGAATAGCCGCTCGTAGCTTTCCAAAGTCCGCCGATACCAATCATCGAACTTTGCGTGTTCCCCCGGTTCGCCCTTGCTCGGTTGGTGATGAAGGCGCTTTCCCAGCACCTCCCCACAGAAGTGGGTCCAGTAATCCTCGGTGTACATCAGATGCAGGTGCCAAGCCTGATCGACGATGTCGGAGGGTGAGACCGGGTGGCCCGCCGCAACCGAGAGGAAGGCAAAACGCTTGTACTCCTCGATCACTCGGAGCGTGAACGAGTGCGACCATCGGTTTTGCTTGGAAAGCTTCCCAGAAAACGATGATCGCCCCCCGTCCCCTGCCAGGTCGAGCGTGTCAAGCCGATTCAGAAGCTGCTGTTGCCCGTCTTCCATGTAAGCAGCTACTTTACTGCGAAGGCGGACGATTCATGGTCCCAGCGTAATTTTTAACAAATTGTAGGGCGAGCATGTGCCCGCCCTACCCGCCGTCTTAGGCGACAGCCCTCTTGCGATCGATGACCGTGTCGATCAGCCCATATTCCTTTGCCTCTTCGGCTGAAAGCCAAAAATCTCGATCGCAGTCGCTCCGAATGAGATCGGCGCTCTTCCCGGTTCGCTCCGCCAAGATGCTCACGTACTTGTCGTACATCTTCCCCATCTCTTGGAGATAGATGCTCGCGTCCGCCATCGTGCCCCGATATCCCCCGCTCGTTTGATGAATCATCACCCTTGAGTTCGGCATTGCGAACCGCTTTCCGGGCGTGCCACCGGCAAGCAAAAGGCTTCCCATTGAGGCGGCCATGCCGACACACGTGGTCGCAACATCGCATGAAACATGGGTCATCACATCGTAAATCGCAAAGCCGGCATATACGCTGCCGCCAGGACTGTTCACGTAGATATCGATATCCTTATCTGGGTCCTGGCGTTCTAGGAACAACATCTCTGCGACAACGAGGTTCGCGAGTGGTTCGGTGATCTCCTCCCCGATGAAGATAATCCGGTCCTTCAGGAGGCGGGAATAGATATCGTAGGCCCGCTCACCCATGGCGCCTTGCTCGACAACCATGGGAATCATTCCATGTCTCACTGGCACACGACCTCCTTATCCGTCTGAGGCTCACTCGGTGCATCGCGTCGCGTCAGTCCCGCGAGGCGCGTCGACGGCGTTTCAAACGGTTCCTCCACATAAACAATCGGGGCCCGCGGCCGAGAGCGAGCGGCAATCGCTTCAAGCAGTACGGGTAATGAATCTCCCATGACAGAGCGCCAGTTCATTCCCGCTTCGATTAGCACGTAGGAAGCGGCTGGCTCGAGAACTTGATGTTCGACCGTGAGCCGTGTTCCGCCCCCATCGTCCGGTTGGAGGGTCCACCTGACCACGCTCGGAGGATCTTCGTCTCCCCCTACCCAAGTAAAGCTGAGTCGCTTCTCTGGGTCCAGTTCGGTCACGACACAGGAAAACTTTTCTTTTCCTTGGTCGGAAATGAACTCGAATCGATGTCCCAAATCTGGAACGAAATTGTTTGGCATCATCCACTTGGCCAACGCCTCGGGATCGGTAAGCGCTTTCCAAACCCGCGCCGGGGGATGCGGATAGCGAGCTTCAAAATTGAGTTTTTCTTTCAAGGGTTCTCCTTAGAGGTTTCGTCGAGGTACTCGCCGAGTGCAGTCAACCGACCGGTCCAGAACGGACCATATCGGTCAACCCACTCAGCAACGGCGCGAAGGGGTTCGGGCTCTAAACGATAGAGTCGCTGCTTCCCATCCTTTCTTACGTTCACTAGCCCGGCATCTCGCAGCACCCCAAGGTGCTGGGACACCGCGCTGAGAGTCATATCGAAGGATTGAGCAAGTGTCATCACTGGCAATTCCTGGGTCGCTAGCAGCGCGAGCATCTCGCGCCGCACGGGTGCAGAGATTGCGGCAAACACGTCTCCTGTATCGATTCCGCCACCCATAACTCACTATACTTTAGCTTTCTCTAAAACGTTCCGTTGGATTTGCGAACGTATGAAAACTCTTGCGAGACCCCCAAATCGGGAAAATAGGGACATGTCCGCCGATGTCTCCCTGTACCCCTTTCGATTTGAGCCGATCTATCAGTATCGACTCTGGGGTGGGCGCAAACTGGAGAACCTATTGGAAATGCCATTGCCCCCCGATGTACCGATCGGCGAAGCATGGATTCTGAGCGACCGAGACGACTTCACCAGCCGCGTCGCCAATGGTCCGCTATCCGGAAATTCGATCCAAGAACTTATCAAGTTGTCGCCGGAAGGCATGCTGGGCGAAAAGGCGGGGATCTTTAGCCGATATCCCCTTCTCTTGAAGTTTCTCGACGCCCAAGAAATGTTGTCTGTGCAGGTTCATCCCAGCGACGAGCACAAAGAGCTTTTGCCTCCCGGCGAGCGCGGAAAGACAGAGGCTTGGCTGGTGCTTGAGTCTGAACCGGAAAGCAGCATCTATGCAGGCCTACAACCGGGAACGACGGCTGGCGACATTCGCCACGGCCTAGAGACTCAAACGGTGGCGGACCATCTCGCCAGTTTTAGGCCAAAACCGGGGGATGGTCTATTCATCCCCGCCGGCACCGTGCATGCTCTGGGCGGTGGCGTGGTGGTTTTCGAAGTTCAACAGAATTCCGATGTGACATTCCGGCTGTATGACTGGGACCGGGTCGATGCAAAGACAGGAAAAACTCGCGAACTGCATATCGAGCAATCCCTTCAGAGCACCGACTACGCGAAGGGACCGGTGGGCAAAGTGGATCCGCGCGTCCTCGAAAGCGAACCCGTCCTCAAAGAGGAACTCTTCACCTGCGAGTTCTTCCGCACCCTTCGCAATCGAGGGGAAAAGCCATTTACCGTGGGAAAGGCTGGTGCATTGCGGTCTATCGTGGTCATCGAAGGAACTGGAAAGCTCACGTATGGCGAGCAGTCCTACGCGTTTCGCAAGGGTGAGGTCTGGATGATTCCGTCCTCAGTCGGTGAAGTGGGCGTAGTTCCGAGCGAGCAGGTCAACGTTTTGGAAATCGAACTTCCCTGACCGCAGTCGATGAGGTGTCGTCTGACCTCGCCCAACATCTCCCGGTGAGGTCAGACGCCCGCATGTTTACTCCGCCTCTGTTAAAAAACATCCGAACAATCCAAAAAATCCGTGATATAACGTAGTCACACTCTGATTCGGGTTCGCTCCTAAACTGCTATTGGAACGTTCCTGCCTCATCTTCGGTAAGTTTTGGTCTTTTTGGCCATTTGTGTTATAGTGTTCTGCGTGGTTTGGTTCCTTATGGCTCCCACAAATGGTTCGGTGAGGAAACTCGGTGGCTGAAAGCTCTCCGCTGGTTTCCGGAGCGGTCCAATCTCTCACCGAACGCATCCGGTCCGGTGAGTTTGTGATGGGCCGTGGACTACCCAGTGAACGCAAGCTATCCGAGGATCTCGCGGTAAGTCGAGTCGTGGTTCGAGCGGCCATTCAAGAGCTGGAGCGTATGGGACTCGTCGAGTGCAAGGCGCGTTGCAGGCCGATTGTTCGCTCTCAAAAATTACACGCCGTCTCGGCAAGCGACCATTCCATGCGTTATATCGCGGTCTGGCTTTGGCCCAGTGCGGGAGACTTTTGCGCGGCCTCCATTCTCCGGGGTGTGCAAAGCGTGGGACTTCCGGCAAACATGAAACTGGTGGTAGCCAACGCGGTAGGGGACGACGTTGTAACGCGACTGGATTCCGAGGCGAAGTTTTTGCGTGGTCTCGCGGAAGACGATCAGGCGGCTGGCGCCATTGTTTGGTACCTTGGCGGAGAGATCAATGAGCCCGCCCTCCAAACAGCCAAACAGTCTCGGGTACCCCTGGTCTTTTTGGATCGTCTGCCTCCTTCAAGTGTCCAGGCCGACTTCGTTGGCACCGATAACGCGGGTTCCGCTAGACGTGCGGTCGAATACTTGCTCTCGCTCGGCCATCGTCGCATTGCCTTGATTTCTAATATCGATAAGGTGTCAAGCGTTTTGGCCCGAGAGTCGGGCTATCGAAAGGCACTCCGCGAAGCGGGAATCGATTACCAAAACGACCTCGTGTTCGAAGTTCAAACGGACGAAATCGAGGGAGTGGCCGATGCAATCGACGCGATGCTTGCCCTACCCGAGCCGCCAAGCGCCGTATTCGGCATTAACGATCATATCGCCCTTCAAGCCCACAAGGCTCTCACATCGCGCGAGGTCGCCATTCCCGAACAGATGTCGGTTTTGGGGTTCGATGGTCTCTTACGCTGGGTCCCGGGAGGCGGGTATTTGACTTCTGCCTGGCAGGATTTTGAGCGCATCGGGCAAACCGCTACGGAGCTGATCCTCGAGAAGATGGAATTGCCCCGAGACGCAAGTTTTAAACACATCCTATTCGACGCTCCCGTCAGACCGCGTGCCTCAACAGCCCGGAATCTGTCGGCCCGACCCGAGTCTCCTACCCACCCTCGTGACTTCACCGAGGAGGTCCTATCATGAATCGTACTAAGCAACGTGCATTTACCCTTATTGAGCTACTCGTAGTTATCGCGATTATCGCGATCCTTGCTGCCATCCTGTTCCCCGTATTTGCCCAGGCAAAGCGCGCCGCAAAGACCACCGTTGCACTGAGCGACGCAAAGCAAATGGGCCTTGCCCAAATCATGTATACGAACGACTATGACGACGCGATTTCGCCAGTCATCGAGTTCGACAATGCGTGGAACTTCTACCCATTCACATTCCTCCAGCAGCCCTACATGAAGTCATGGGGAATATTGCTTGACCCGACCGGTCCTACGATTGCAAGCAGCATCGTTTCCGGCGGCGGCGGCGGCGAAGCCCTCGCTCTGTATGGTCTCTGGGGAATGCCTCCTCGTCAGGCTGCCACCAACGGTAGCTTTAGCAACTACACCTTCGGCACTTCGCCCCTCGGCGCTCAAATGACGGGTGGAGCCACTTGGGTCTACGACGGAATCGGTGGTGTGGCTAACACCACGCCCGGCGCTGGCGCATGGTCCGCACAGGGCTATAACCAGGGTTCAACACCTTCGCTCACCACAACCGCGATCGCCAATCCGGCCGATCAGGTTCTGATGTCGCAGGCCGCGAACTACGACTACATGTGGCAGCAGGACAACCTGGACAGCACATTTGATCTGTACTGGGGTAGCGCTGTGTTCAACACGTACGGAGCCGAGTGCACGGTATCTGGTCCGGTTGCTCGTGCACGAGACAGTGACGGGACCTCGGTTGGCTTTGTGCCATTCACCGGCAGTGCTTGTAGCCCTGCTGCGACCACCCTCCCAACTGGTATGACCATTTGGGTTGGAACGGATGGCCACGCAAAGTCGACACCGTGGAAGCAACTTATCGGCAAGACGGTGCAATCGTCAAGTGCCGGCAAACCCGCGATCAAGGCGTTCTGGCCCGCAGGTTCATGATGAAGTCCCTTGTTCTGCTATGCGCTGTCGCGGCAATCTGTGCGGGTTGTGGCAGCAGTTCCTCAGAGCCATCCGAGGCCCAGCTTCGGAAGACATTGTCCGGTCCACCATCATTTCCTCAGTCCATGAGAAATGCGGCTCCGGCCAACTTGAAGGGGCATGCACTTCCGGGAGGAACGCCGCCACCGGCTGCTCCTCCGGCAGGCACGCCCGGACCCTAACCTTCAATGAGTATCAGCCTGGGCTTCGCCCAGGCTGATCTTTTGCGTCAAGATATTTCTATGTCAGAGACCTACGATGTCGTTATTATAGGCGGCGGACCTTCCGGATCGACCGTGGGATCGCTGCTCAAAAAGCATGCCCCAAATCTCAAGGTCGGCATATTTGAACGTGAGATTTTCCCCCGCGAACATGTAGGCGAAAGCCTCCTCCCATCCATCGGACGGATCCTCGATGAGATCGGAGTTTGGGATGCGGTAGAAGCAGCTGGCTTCCCGATCAAGATCGGCGCTACCTATAAATGGGGCACTACCGACGAGCTTTGGGATTTTAATCTGCTCGACACCCGCGAAGTCGAGCCTAACGCACCTCGACCCGGAAAATACGAGGGATGGAGAATGCGGAGCGCCTTCCAAGTCGAACGATCTCGATTCGACACCATCCTCCTTGATCGCTCGGCTGAGCTCGGCTGCGACGTTCACCAGGGTGTCGGTGTCAGCAAGGTCGTCTGTTCGGATGACGAAATCACCCATGTTGAACTTTCGAATGGAGAGGTAGTCACCGGCCGTTACTATATCGATGCGTCGGGCAACGCGGCAGTTCTCCGAAAGGGAGTGGGCGTTCAAGTCGTCGAGCCTCCTTCCCTTCAAAACGTCGCTTTTTACGACTATTGGGAAGACGCCGAGTGGGCTGTGAGCATCGGAACTGGCGCCACCCGCGTCCAGGTGACGAGCCTGGGTTACGGTTGGATCTGGGTCATTCCCATATCGGCGACCCGAACCTCAATCGGACTCGTCTGCCCCAAAGACTACTATAAGAAATCCGGCAAGCGCCCCGAAGAGATCTATGCCCAGGCGGTGCGCACCGATCCTCGAATCGCCGCCCTGATATCCAACGCAAAACAGACCGGCCCAGTGCAGGGCACGAAGGATTGGTCCTTTCTGGCCACCCGGATGACCGGCAAAAACTGGTTTTTGGTGGGCGAGTGCGCTGGCTTCGCGGACCCCATTCTTGCGGCCGGGATGACCATGTCGATGGTCGGCGCTCTTGAGTGCGCTTACACGATCATCGAGAGCGATCGCGGTGAACAAGACGTCCAGTGGCTCAAAGACCAATTCGCTCAGCGACAAGAGCTGAGAATTTCTCAGCACATTCAGTTCGCTAACTTCTGGTACTCGGCGAATGCCCACTTTACCGACCTCATGGAGTACACCTCGGAGATCGCCCGACAGGCTGGCCACGAGATGGACGCGAAGTCTGCGTGGCAGTGGCTCGGAACGGGAGGGTTTGTATCCTTGGAAACGGCGGGGGCCGGCCTGGCCGGACACAGCCTGGAGCAGATCAAAGCCCTTCAAATGATGATGTTTGACGAAGAGTCCGAGTGGCTCATCACGAAGTCGAATGTGTTTGACCTAGACATTGAAGGCGCCGAGACGGCGACTGTCCCGGTTTACTTCAACGGACGCATTCGCAAGGGCAACGTCCTCAAGCGAGCCGGAAAGGAACTCCCTATAAAAGGTGGTTTCCGAATTGCGATTGAGGCGCTTCAGAAGTCGAACAAGCTTAGCGGCGTGATCGCGCACCTTCGTTTAGTGAGCGCTAAGATGGGCCCGGTTGTGGCTCTCAGTGGACTTGAGGCACTCGAGACGATGGTTCGCGAAGGCTGGGTGAAAGGCTCGATTGAGAAAGGGCAGCCACTACTTCGCCCTCAAGACATCCCTCGAACCTCCAATATCGACTGGAATCACGACAAATCGGACCCTAAGGTCAGGGTCGCTTCGGCTACCGTCTCGTAGGGTGCATATCGGTGGACCTGCAAGCTCTCCTCGCATCGGCCGGCTCGGCGCATGCCAATGGCCGACTGGCTGATTGCGCCGGGCTTTGCGAGCAGGTCCTCGCTAAAGATCCCGGAAATGTCCAAGCCAAACTGCTGCTCGGTGTCGTTCTTGCAAAATCTGGCGATCCTACCCAGGCGATTTCTCGCCTGCAAGAGGTGGAGCGACTCGACGCCAGTTCCTTCCAAGCGCCGCTCTGGCTCTCTATGACCTGCCGAAAGGTCGGGCTGCTCCGACAGGCGGGAGAGGCTGCGGCCAGGGCCGTCTCGCTGAAGCCTCATGATCCACAGGCCAACGCGCAGTTGGCTCTCTGCTACATGGATGAGCGACAGCTACCTCAAGCAGAGTCTTGCCTCAGGAACGCAATCCGGGTGGCCCCGGATGTGGTTCAGATTCAGTGCTATTTGAGCCGGTGCCTCCAACTCCAGGGTCGTCATTCGGAGGCAATCTCGGTGATTCGAACCGCGCTTGGTCGAACCCAACCCAGTCTTGATGCACTCCTCAAAATTGGCCAGCTTCTTCTCACTCAAGAGAACGGCCTGGGCGCTCGCGAGTTTGGCCGAAAGGCCGTTCAGCTCTTCCCTGCTTCCTCGGCGGCTCACCTCCTGCTTAGTCGGGCCCTGATGGAGGATCACCGGGCGGCTGAGGCGGCGGATCACTTGCACGAGGTGATCAAGCTAGAACCGGCCAATCACGAGGCGGTTACGATGCTGGGATCTGCCCTCCAATCTCTGGGCCGACTCGAGGAGGCGTCGCAAAGATTCCGTGAGTCGATCGAAAAGGAACCCGATCAGGGCTTTGCTTACTTCGCGTTGCTCCATAACCAGAAGGTCACCGAGAACGATCGGGCAGTCATCGAGCGGGTTAAGGCCCTCCTAGAGTCGGGCGCTTTGCCGAAGAAGCAGTTGAGCTATCTCCACTACGGTTTGGCTAAAGCCTACGACGACCTGGGCGAATACGAGTCTGCCCTGAGGGAGTACGATGCTGCGAACCAGATCGAACATGATCTGAAGTTCAAGGGCCAAAAGTTCGATGAGGCGGGGTATGCGGCCGCCTTCTCTTGGACTGAGCAGAAATTCACTCGAAACTTCGTCGCGTCAAGGGAAACGATCGGTTCCAAAAGTGAACTTCCGGTGTTTGTGGTGGGCATGATGCGGTCGGGCACAACCTTGGTCGAGCAGATCCTCTCCAGCCATCCTGAAGTGGGAGCGGCTGGAGAACAACCGTTCTGGCTCGACAATTGGCGCTCGGCTATGGACCACGAGCGCACCGACATTGAAGCACGCGAACTACGGTCGCTTTGCGATCGGTACCTTTCCCTGCTGAAGGAGATCTCGCCGGACAAAGCTCGGGTGGTGGACAAGATGCCGGGTAACTACCCAGGCCTGGGAATCCTCCATCTCGCCTTCCCGAAGGCGAGGATCATCCATACCCGCCGCCACCCGGTTGACACCTGCCTCTCGATCTACGCTACACCGAATCGAACCGGAACCGAATTCGCCCACGACCGAAAGAGCATCGTTTTTGGCTACCAACAATATCTCCGGATCATGCGGCACTTCCGTGAGGTCCTGCCTGCTGATTGCTTCCTGGAGGTCGACTACGAAGACCTCATCCAGGACTCTGAGGCAACCACACGGCGCATGATTGAGTTCTGCGGCCTCGATTGGAACGATCTCTGTCTGCGCCCCGAAGACAACGCCAGAGCAGTTGTCACTCCAAGCGTTTGGCAAGTGAGACAACCGATCTATCGGAGTTCAATGGAGAGATGGCGCAAGTTTGAGCCCTGGCTCGGCCCCTTTGGCGAGCTTCTCGGGGTCAACACGTAGACTATGGCAACCTGCTTCCAACTGATTGAATTGAGGATTATCTGATGCTGAAGTGCGATGTAGCGATTATTGGTGGCGGACCAGCCGGGACGACCATCGGCGCCCTCCTAAAGAAGTACAACCCTTCTCTCGACGTGGCCATCGTCGAGCGCGAGAAGTTCCCCCGAGACCATGTTGGCGAGAGCCACCTTCCGGCCATCTCGCGAATCCTGGATGAGATGGGGGTCTGGGATAAGGTCGAAGCGGCTGGGTTCCCGATCAAAGTCGGGGCAACTTTCAGGTGGGGCGCCCACAACGATCTGTGGTTCACCGACTTCCTCGACAGTCAAACATTCGAAATCCAGCCTCGGCCGGCGAAGTACGAGGGGCAGCGTAAGCGCACCGCCTTCCAAGTCGATCGTTCGATCTATGACAAGGTGCTGCTCGATCATGCGGCTGGCTTGGGCTGTAAGGTGTTCGAGCAGACCAAGGTGGTCTCGATCGACCTTGATGGAGAGCGTGTCACCGGTTTCAACCTCACTTCGGAGGATGGTTCCATCCAGCAAGAGATTGGAACAGTCGATCGCCTGGAAGCCAAATACTATGTCGACTGCTCCGGTGAGGTGGGAATTCTCCGAAGGGCCCTGAACATCGAGATCGAGTCGCCCACTGCGCTACGAAACATCGCCATTTGGAAGTATTGGCAGGACGCAACCTGGGCGGAAACCATCGGAAACGGTGGGACCCGGATCCAGATTATGAGTCTGGGTTGGGGTTGGCTCTGGTTCATCCCGATCACCGAGACCCGGACTTCGATCGGCCTGGTCGTCCCCGCCTCCTACTACAAATCGAGCGGCAAGACCACTCAGGAACTTTACGACGAGGCAGTTGCCTCCGAACCGCGGATTTCCGAACTCGTGAAAGGAGCGACCCCAGAACCTGAGTTGTCTGCGACTAAGGACTGGAACTTCATTTCCAAGCAGATGGTGGGCGAGAACTGGTTTTTGGCAGGAGACTCGTGTGGGTTCGCCGATCCCATATTATCTGCTGGCATGACCCTCGCCCACACCAGCGCGAGGAAGGTCGCCTACACGATTCTCGAGTTGGAGCGGGGAGAACTCGACGCCGACTGGATTAAGAGTGAGTACGGCGAGGGCCACCGGGACCAGATTCGGCACCACATGATGTTCGCCGACTTCTGGTACTCCTCCAACAAGGGCTTCACCGACTTGAAGGAGTACTGCGCGGAGATCGCAGAGACTGCCGGCCTTACCCTGCATCCCGATGCCGCTTTTCAGTGGCTCGCTACCGGCGGTTTCGCGATTGAGGAACCCGGAGTGGCGTCTGCTCTTACCTATCGCTTCGGCGGTCTCAAGTTTGTGGCGGAGAACCTAGGGGGGGAGAAGGCGACTTGGGAGCTTTCGAAGACCAACTTCTGGCGGCTCAACCTGGAGGGCGCCTATGAGAGTAAATTCCCCAGCTACAAAGAGGGCCGAATTATCGAAGTGCCTTGCATCCGAAAGGGCAAGAAGATCCTCCCCGTCGTGGACTGCTTCCGCCATGTGTTGAACGCGATGGGCCGGAACTTCGACAGCATCTTGATCCTCGAAGACTGCGTCAATGCGATGATCCGGGAAGACGGCATCCTCCCCCACGACGCTGCCTTCATGGCTACCGAGGCCATGGAAGCTCTGCTCCTCGAGGGCTGGATCAAGGCAAAGGCGGTGTCTAGCCGGCCATTTATCAAGATCCGGGACTAGGTTGTGTGGACTTATACGCTTTCAACCTGGGCCGCAACCCGTCCCGGGTTGATGGTTGATCCGTGCCTAACCACGATAGGACCGCACGGAACGGTCCAATCGTGGGCTAAGTTACGCAACCGCTCTGCGGTTAGGGATGCCCGGACATCTTATCCCAGCGATGATCTAGTCCTCTTCACTCGCCTAGCACTTTTTTCTCGGTGAAGAGACCGACTTGAATTCCGACTTCCGTGTACACCCAGTCGGTCAGTTTCGAAACGGGAACCGTGACCCTTTGGCCCTTCCTCACGCTCTTAAGTCGGTGCGGTTCGCTCACCAACTTTCCGGTAATCGAGTTATCGTCGACGCTGGTCGGATAGACCCACATGTGCTCGATGTAATCCATCCAGGCATCTTTGAACTCCATCTTAACCATAAAAGCTGAACCAGGACTCTGCCGTGCAAACGCTTCCCTGAACTCGGAGAACCGAGCGCGGGCTTCCGCGACTTCCGTTGCGATCTGTTCCTTGCGAACAGACAATACGGGGTCGCCAGACCGGACATCGAAAGCTCGGTTGCGATCGCCTGAACCCAGCAGTCGGGTCGATTCAGGTGTGGGGATCACCATATTCCCCGACTCTGCATCCATCATCACCAACAACGTGTCATCGACGAGGTTTTCTGCGACGCGAGTGATGAAGGCTCGCGTCAGTTCGCGCATGGGCGCGGGTGTCTCAGAGTTAGCATTCAGAGAAATGAAGGCGCGATGCTGCGTAACTCGCTCCTTGTATCGGAGATCTCGACAAAGGTCTGCGAGGTATTCCGGCCCCCTGCCGAACGGCGCATATGGCCTGTTCGCGCAGAGGATGTTGAACACGTATCCTGGACTCATCAGCGTCATCTCTCCTCTGTCGCCATGGATCAAAGGGGTAAAGCTGCCCGGAGGAAGCAGCCTCTCGACCGAGTCTTTGTCGATGACGCGAAAGTCGGTCAGAAGCAGGATTATCGCGTCGAAATAGTCATCTTTTGGCCCAAGGATCTTGTCAATCATTGCAGTGACAAAAGTTTGGCATCACATCAGTCTGATTTCAAGTGCATTTTCGATTGTAAATGCCGATAGACGGGAGACCTTAGTGTAGAACTGTTCTCTGTTCCGGACGCCGCAACCCGTCCCGGGTTGATGGTTGATCCGTGCCTAACCCACGATAGGACCGCACGGAGCGGTCCAATCGTGGGCTAGGTTACGCTACCGCTCCACGGTTAAATGCACGACGGCGGGCCGTAGGACACGAGTGAGGGCCATCAGCCCACGCCGAGACAGAAAAGCGCCGAATGCCGGCGCGTGACTTACTACTGACCGGGGCCGCCCATTTTCGATGGGTCGATGACTTTTCCGTCCATCGACATCGTCTCTTTGCCCCAGACCATCTTGGCGAATTTCCATTTGCCGGCCTGCTTCACGTAGGTGTCGGTCGTGGTGCCAGAAAAGGACAATAGATGGTCTTTCTTGTCGGGGCCGGCGGTGAAGCCGGACATCGACCGGAGTGTCGTTGCGGTTGCTTTATCGCCGGATTCCTTAAGAGTGAGGAGTTTGGACACGACCGACTTCATTTTTGTCATGGCCCCCATGCCCATCTTCATCTGGGCGAACATCTTGTCGTAGGTCATGGTCTGCCCCATTTCTTGGTAAATGAAGTCCGACGTGATGCTGGGTCTCATCAACTTGTCGAACGCATCCATGTCCTTCTTCATCATGATCCGCTCGTATGACTTATCCGCGGCGGTGATCTGAGATCTGAGCGACTCGGCCGAGGCGACCGAGGCCAGGGAAACAACGACAACAGCAACTGCGATGGCCTTCATAGCAAAGCAATATACACCTAGTTTCGGACCGTGACCAGCGGCCGTTTTTTCAGGTGTCATGCAAAGGTCGACACCCGAGTGAATTTGCGGTTTGTATCGCACATTTCAACCTCGTGAAAATACCTTTAACTTCCCGATGTAAATATGCGTGATGTTGTGCCTGTTAGGGAGTGGCATATGCGCACAAGGGAAGTTAATTTAGTGAAAAAATCAGGATTGATCATCGCTTTAGCACTTGTACTCGGTCAGGGCGCATTTGCCCAGTCGAAGGACCAGGCTCCTGCTAAGCAAGCCGAGGGCCAAAAGGACGACCTCCTAAACCTCGACGTCATGGATTTGGCGAAAATGCAGGTCACGTCCGCTTCTAAGAAGGCGGAGTCCCTTTTCGGAGTTGCGGCAGCCATCTCCGTCGTTACCGCAGAGGACATCAAGCGAACCGGAGCGATCAACATTCCAGAGGCACTTCGACTCGTGCCCGGTGTTCAGGTGGCTCAAACGAACGGCAACAAGTATGCCGTGACGATTCGAGGCTTCAACTCAGTTTATTCGGACAAGCTTTTGGTCCTGATCGATGGCCGAAGCATCTACAACAACTTCTGGGGCGGCGTCTTCTGGGAAGACCAGGCCATCAGCATGGAAGAAATCGACCGCATTGAGGTCATTCGTGGCCCGGGCGGAACGCTGTGGGGCGCAAACGCGGTCAACGGCATCATCAACATCATTACGAAGAAGGCCAAGGATACGAAGGGCTTGAGCATGACCGCTGGGGGCGCAACCTACGGCAGCTTTGCGAACGGCTCCATCCGATACGGTGGCAAACTTGGCAACGGCGACTTCAGAGTTTCGGTTCTCGGGCTTCAGGATGCCGGCAGCATTGCCAAGTCCGGCGTCGAGAATCTTGACGGTCGCCGGGCAAACAAGTTCAGCTTCCGATACGATGGAGGATCCGAAAAGACGGGCACGATTTTCCTCGAGGGTGACATTCATAAGGTCGACCTCGCCCAACAGCAGAACCTCCCGACGCTGACCGCTCCGTATAACGTGGCCTCAAACGTTGGAGTTTCAAACATCGGCGGCAGTTTCCTGGCGAAGTTCGAGAAGACTCTGAGCGACGGTAGCTCCAACTCGCTGCAAGCGAGCTACGACCATAACTATCACTACATCGTCCCGAACCTACTTGATCGAGACGGAACAATCGACGTTCAGCTTCAGCACAGCTTCAAACAGTTGGGCAACAACAACATCATCACCGGCGCCGGCTTTAGAACCACCGCCGACGACTACCAGAACTCGATCGCGACCGTGAATCCGCCGACGGCGACCACCCGCGTTTACAGCTTCTTCGCTCAGGACCAGATTCAGTTGAGCGCCACCACACGGTTGACTGCTGGAACCAAGGTTGAGCACAACGACTTCTCGAACTGGGAAGTCGAGCCAAGCGCCCGACTCTCCGTTCAGCCTGACGAGAACCACACTTGGTGGGCGTCACTCAGCCGCGCCGTTCGAACCCCGAACCGTGCGACTTCCGACCTTGCTTTCCCGGATCAGGGAATTCCATTCCCGAACGGACACGGTGGCTATGTTCCTGGTGAGGCTGTCGTCAAGGGCGATCCGACCCTCAAGTCGACCGTCATGGTTGCCGCCGAGACTGGCTACCGTCTGGAACTGAACAAGCAAACGACGGCTGATGTCTCGCTGTTCCAGAACTCCTACACCCACCTTCAGAACTGGACTCAGGGTCACTATGTCTTGGGTCTGCCGGTAGTGGTTCCGGTGATCATGACCGACCTTGGAAATGCAACGGTTCGAGGTTTCGAACTTAGCGCCAAGTATCAGGCGACCGACAAGCTCCGATTCGACTTCGGATACTCGTACGAGGTCACAGATGTCGCGAATCTCGTCTTCGACGCGCCCAAGCACGAAATCAAGGAGCTGGCGACCTACACCTTCAGTCCGAAGCTGTCGTTCGACCAAGCGCTCTATTTCGCGGGCGCAAGCTCTGACGGTAACTCTAGTTACCATCGCCTCGACCTTCAGTTGAGATACAAGCCTTCGGCCAACGTCGACTTCTCGATCGGCGGTCGCAATCTCGGCCAGGGTCGGTACAACCAGCTTGGCAACGGCACGTTCAGCTCAGGACAGCTGATTCAGCCTGCAGCCTTCGCGCAGTTGACGCTCAAGTTCTAAGACGAACACGCACTATCCGAAATCGGGCTCCCGTGCAGTGCACGGGAGCCCGATTTCGTTTTTGGCCTTTCCGAAGGAGGCCCGCCTTCTCCTCACTCAGACTTACTCAGTAGCGGTCCCCGACCACCTCGATCTTCCGAATGGCTTCATCGATCTCCAGCAGGTCAGTCGGAGATAATTCGATCGACACTGACCCAAGATTCTCGTCAAGACGTTCCAACTTTCGACTTCCGGGAATCGGAACGATCCAAGGCTTTTGGGCTAGTAGCCACGCGAGCGCAATCTGGGCGGGAGTTGCGTCTTTTTCCGCCGCGATCCTCCCCAAGAGATTGATCACCGCCCGATTCGCTTTTATCGCCTCAGGCGTGAACCGAGGGTTCTTGCTGCGAATATCGGAACTGTCGAAGGTGGTGTTCTCGTCGACTTTGCCGGTCAGGTAGCCCCGCCCGAGTGGGCTGTACGGCACGAGCCCAATGCCTAACTCCTCACAAGTCGGCAAGATCTCCGCCTCGATGTTTCTCCACCACAGCGAATACTCACTCTGAAGCGCGGTGACCGGTTGCACCGAGTGGGCACGGCGAATGAGGTCCGCGCTCGATTCGGAGAGACCAAAATGCTTGACCTTGCCTTCCTGGATCAACTCCTTTACCGCACCCGCGACATCTTCAACTGGAACACTCGGATCGGGGCGGTGTTGGTAGAAGAGGTCGATCGCGTCCACTCGAAGCCGTTTTAGCGACTCTTCGGCAACCTGCTTGATTCTCTCGGGCCGACTATTCGGATTCCCGGGGGTTGGCTTCCCATCTGGCCCCGGATTGAAACCAAACTTGGTCGCAATCACAACCTGCCCCTTGAACGGCTCGAGGGCTTCGCCAACGAGGAGCTCGTTCGTAAAAGGGCCGTACACCTCAGCTGTGTCGAAGAAGGTGACTCCTCGCTCTACCGCCGCCCGGAGGAATGCGATCATGTCCTGATGATCGCCGATCGGCCTGTCGCCGAAGCTCATCCGCATGCATCCAAGACCTAACGCTGAGACTTCAAGGCCGCTGTTTCCTAGCTTTCTGATTTCCATATTGGGGTTCCTGCGATTACCTGTTCGCCTGGGCACGAGAGAACAAATTTGGTTTGGCGCCGATAGAATGAAATTCCATTCGATCTGTAGTGCTTCATTTGGTCGTTCATGCTCGTAGGTATAGTTTGGGTCGATAGGAGCTTCAGCCAATAACACGTTCTTCCAAGAGTCTTGTCATATCCTGCAAACCCGCTCATTCACTTCGTGAAGGAAGCTAGGATCTAGAAGTGATGCAAACGATCATCGATTTTGAGGTGAAGAAGGACTTGGCCAATCGTGAGGAGTTGAGGTCCCGAATCTCCAGCGCGATTCGCCAAGACGGGACCATCGAGCCCCTCGAAGGCTTGCATCTGAACCGCGCGTCCCGCCCAACCGAGCGGGTTCATGCTGTTTCCAAACTCGCGTTTTGCGTCATCGCCCAAGGGGCCAAAGAGGTGTATCTTGGGGACAAGTCGTATCCCTACGATGCCGAACGATATCTCCTCTCGACCGTGGAACTTCCGGTCACCGGGCGGGTCACCGGAGCTACTGAATCCCGTCCATACCTTGCCCTTCGGCTCGACCTCGACCCGTCGCTGGTAGGCTCCGTGATGGTCGAAGCCGCGTTGCCGGCACCCCAGGGACATGGCGATGCGAAGGCCATCGTGGTCAGTGATCTTGAGCCGGGACTGCTTGACGCCACCGTACGATTATTGAGACTCATAGACTCTCCCACGG
Source organism: uncultured Armatimonadota bacterium (assembly GCA_903904815.1). Lineage (GTDB taxonomy): Bacteria > Armatimonadota > Fimbriimonadia > Fimbriimonadales > Fimbriimonadaceae > Fimbriimonas. The sequence goes on along the minus strand of CAIVDU010000053.1, from coordinate 183,617 downwards.
ATGCCCGAATGCTCGCGCCTCTCATCAAACGCGAAATCGTCTATCGTCTTCTGGTCGGTGGCCAAGGTGGGCGTCTGCGGCATCTTCCCGCACTTGGCGGCCACTCCCACCGTATCGCCACCGCAGTTGAGAGGCTCCGCCGGGAGTTCGATCGGCCGCTTAGAATCGAAAGCATTGCCGCAGAGTTAGGAATGAGTTCGTCTGGTTTTCATCACCACTTCAAGGCGATCACGGACATGAGTCCATTGCAATTTCAGAAGCAACTACGGCTGCAACAGGCGCGACAACTCATGCTCAGTAAGAGCCTGGATGCGGCGAGTGCTGGCTTCCAAGTGGGCTACGAAGACGCCTCTCACTTCAGTCGAGACTACAAGAAGCTCTTCGGCCTTTCCCCGATTCGAGATGTCGAACGTTTGAGATCGATGGTCGTCGCCGACTGATTTCTACGGCCTAGAGCCCATGAGAAGGATATCGACTAAGCGCACGGCGCTTTCCCTCCAGTCTTCGCTGGTTCCAAAGAACGTGACACCGACAATCGCGAGGACGTGATCCACGGGGTTGATGTCGGGCCGAATGTCCCCAGATTTCATCGCGCGCTCATACATCATCGTTACCGCCCCCCGGACCTTCGCCATGTTCTCTTCGAACATCGAGTGGTCACCAACCAACCCACTCAAGGCGGCCGCAACGATCTTCTTGGTCGCGAGGTGATCGATGAACATCAACAGCCATGCGGGCAGGGCCTCGATTCGCCTTCTGAGAATACGAAGACGCGCGAGCGATTAGGCTGGGAGCCAACGGGTCCGAGTTTGGTGGAAGACCTTCGAGGGCTTGTGTTGCCTGGCTGATCGATGGCGTCAAAATACACCCTAGGTTGCCCGCTCCGATGGGCTAACCAGGGTGTGCCGACAGAATTTTCCAGGATTGTCATTGACCGCCAAATCTAATTCATGGTCAGACCGTGGACCCTATAGCGGCTTCAGCTTTGCGGTGTCGACCATGTGCTTAAACATCTCGCCGAAGGTCTTTTCGGCTTCTGGGGAAGGAATTCGGATTGAGAGAGCCAGCACGTTCCCGGCGGTGTTTCGGATCAACGTGTAGCGGCGGTTGAAGAACCCGTCCTTGTTCTTCACGTCGAACGACATGGAATCGTATCCGTGCTTCGTCTTTCCGGTACGGAATGGCGTTTCGGTTCCCGGCTCCTCTTGCTTGATGAAGAAGAGACTCGTTTTGTAGAGCTGGTCCCAACCGGCCTTGGTCGGTCCGGCGGTCATTGCGCCTAGTTGGCCAGGGCCGGTCTTTGGGGTGATATCGCGCGCCCCCCATGGAGTCTCTTTTCCGACAGCCCAGCCGTCGGGAACTTCGATGATGTATTTGTCGGTCTCGACCACGGTAAATCCGTTTGATGACTTCTTCAATTGAGCATCCGTTCTGTCGGCTTGAGCCCCGATTGCGGATTGGAGGAGTCCCCAGCAGAGAAGGAAAATGACGGACTGAGTTGCGAGTTTCATAGATTTCCACCCGCTACTACGAGACCAATGCCCGATTAATTCGAATCGCCGCGAGGAAGGCCCAGTTGAATCAGTTCGCCGACCGATCGATGCTGCTCGATCGGGTGCCGCAGAGGAAGGTCCTTGTTGATTCGGTAACGGTTTCTCCGACCGAGTTTCTCACGCACCAAGATGCCCTCCGCTTCCAAGTCGGCCACGATTCTTTGCACGGCCCGCTCGGTGATTCCGACGGCGATGGCTGCTTCACGTAGGACCGCCTCCGGCGATCGGTCCAAGAAAATAAGCACGTGGGAATGGTTCGTCAAAAAGGTCCATGCCGCCTTCGGCTGAACAACGTTCTCAATTTCGGTCTTTAGGCTTGACATCCTTCTCACTATTTACGACATAATTGTCGTGATTTAAATGACGCGATATGAAGTTCGCGATGATCCAATCGCGACCCGCAGTTAGTATGGCGAGAAATGAATGAACCGAAAACCCTCAAATCCCAACTCGAATCTAGCCTCATCCACAAAGGAACACCAGGGACGAGGATTTACCTTCGCTTTGGAAGCGGCGATGACCACTCTTGCTTGCCTCTTGGGACTTGCGCTGGTCAATAGCTTCCGGTTCCCCACGCCTTCGATCATCGGGGGATTTATCTTGAGCCGGGTTTCCTGTTCACTCGGGTTTCTCGTTACCGTGGTCGGCGCGGTTGTCGTCAAGTACTCGGATCGCTACCTAAATGGCGACCCGAGACAGGCGGAGTTCCATCGGTGGCTCGCGCTCTCGGTCACCTCGGCGCTTTGTGTGATGCTCGCCGACAATCTCCTCGTCCTCGTCGGTGGATGGGCGATCACAAGTGTCGGCCTCCACTATCTGCTGACCCACTACAGATCAGAGCCGGACGCGGTTAAGGTTGCCCGCAAGAAGTTCCTCATCAGCCGCCTGGGGGATGTCGCACTGCTTGTGGCGATGATTTCCATCTATCGGACCTGCGGCACGCTCTCCCTCACTCACCTTTTCGACCAAATGCGAGAAAGCCATCAGATCCCAATAACGGCGGTTTGGTGTATCTGTCTTGCGGCAATTACTAAGTCGGCCCAGTTTCCCTTCCACACGTGGCTACCCGACACGCTCGCTGCCCCTACGCCCGTCTCCGCCCTGATGCATGCGGGAATCATCAACGGGGGAGGCGCCTTGCTTCTGAAATTCGCGCCGGCCATCGTTGAAACGCCTTCGGCAGGACTATTCCTCGCCATCGTGGGCAGTGTCACGATGGCGGTTGGAATGGTCAGCATGTGGGGCCAGACCAGCGTCAAGCGCAAGCTAGCCTGGTCGACGGTGAGTCAAATGGGATTCATGACGGCAGAGTGCGGCATCTCAGCCTTCGTCGCCGCACTGATCCACATTCTCGGGCACGGACTCTACAAGGCAACCGCATTTCTGGAGTCCGGCACGCCCGATCCGATCGCTCCCGCTCCAAGAAGGTTAACCGGCCTCGGTCAGCTCGGTCTCTTGGTTACCGGATGCGCCCTCTCTATTCCAATTCAGTTCGGAATTCATTCCGGCGCAGTGCTTCCCGCTCAAGGCGCGGTGATCGCGATGACCGGCTTGGCAATAGGCCACCTGTGGGTCGCCATGCACGCTCACCTTTCGAAAAATAGCTCCCGTCCACTGAACTGGATCACGATGCTGACCGCCTCGCAACTCTTGGGCCTCCTGTCAGCCCTGATGTTTCGGGTTGCAACCGAAATCTTCGATTTACCGCTCCCTCCATCGTCGCAGATGGCGACGATTACCTGTGCCATTCCGGTCTTGACCCTCCTGGGCCTGAGTCTTTACCGCACGTTTGAGGCGGAGATCAGTGCCTCCGCGACCGGACAAGCTCTCATCATTCACTCCCAGAACGGATTCTACATAGGGCTAGTGGCCGACCGGCTTGTAGCTCGAATCTGCTCACCATTGCTCACGAAGATATAGAATGAACATTGCAGAACCAACCCCCGTCGACACGTCTGAGGCAACTGCCCTGACCGCCGTTCGAGCTGTCTGTAAGCTCATTCCCCCACTCTTCAACCTTGAGAACTTTGTCGCGGTGAACCCGTTCCTAGGTTGGTCGGACACCCCGCTTCTTGAAGCTTCGGGGCGCATCTTCGCCGGTCTCGACGCAGAAGTTCTTCCCCCAATCGACCACTACCGCAAGAAGTGGGAACTCAACCAAATCGATCAGCGTGATGTTGTCCAGGCTGCGCTGCGGCACGGGCTCGAGGCCAACTCCGTTTTGAAAGTCCTCTATGAAAGCCAATCCAAGTCAGGGACCGCATTCAACTCAGCTGAAAACGATCTGGCGAAGATCACTCAGCGGTTTGTGTCTCGCAGCCTCGCCGCGATCTTTAGAGCAGACTTCCCTCTCGACCCAAATGACGTCTATCGAGAGCTGATCAAACGAGCCGCCATCGACAAATCATTCGAATTGTCGGGCCTGGCTGGCTGGAGCCGGTGGATCAAATCGGCCCCGGAAGAGTATGTCCAGGCGATTACTTGGGTGACTTCGAAACGGCAGCGAGAGGACAGCGAGTTCAATGCGCATGCTTATCGGCTCCTGGGGGCCCAGTATGGTTGGGCCTCGTTCCTGAGAGGCATGGGCTGGAACTCGGGACCCAACGAATTGAGCCTGGTCGAGGCGCTGTGCGCCGCCTTGCTCGTGTTCGACCAAGCCATTCGAGAACTGAATCCTGGCGCATCCGTAAGTGACTCACCGACCCAGAAGGACCAAGGCGATCTGTCGATCCGACTCTGTCTGCAAGACGCCTGTGAGGATCGGCTCCTGAAGTCTCAACTCGCTGCCCTTCCCGCTGTCTCACGAACGTCGCCGGTCGAACGTCCCGAGTTCCAGGTGGTGTTTTGCATCGACGTTCGCTCGGAAATCATCCGAAGGAAGCTGGAAGCTTTGAGCCCCAACATAGAAACGGTCGGATTCGCCGGATTCTTCGGGGTATCGGCCCGCGTCCTCACCGATGGACTGACCAGTCCTCGGTGTCCAGTTCTGCTCAACCCACAGGTTGAGATCCAAGCCAAGGGGTCTGGATTCGTGGACGCCCTAAGAGTCGCTTTCCGATCGACCTACTCCTCACCGGGCGCCTTTAATCTCGTCGAGACCCTCGGGATCGGGTCCGTCAGGGCACTCCTGACTCAGGCGCTGGGATTGAGCCCAAAGGTGCACGGAGATGCCCAAACGGAGGCCGAGATCAACTACGCCGAGAATCGGTTTGGGCTTACCTTGGCGGAGCGGGTTGGGATGGCCGAGTCGATTCTGGTGAACTCGGGAATCGGACACCGTCTCGGGCAGATCGTGACTCTGTGTGGGCACGGAGGGCGGTCGACTAACAACGCCCACGAGGCAAGCCTCGACTGCGGGGCATGTGGCGGACACTGCGGCGCTCTCAATGCGCAGATGGCAGTCGAAGTGCTGAACGACCCGCAGGTCCAAGCTGAACTGGCAATCAGAGGATTCAAGGGGATCTTGGAGACCCTGTTCGTAGCCGCCCAGCACGATACTTCCACGGATGAAGTTTCGGTTTTTCAACCACGGGGCGCGTCGGAAGCTCAAAGCCGGAAGATCGCGGAGCTTGAGGCACTCTTGGGTTCAGCGTCCGCTTCTGGCCGAGTAGAGCGAGCCAGGGCGATGGGAGTCGAAGGGGCCAAAGATCTCCTGGCGGCTCTGGATCGAAAGGCCAACGATTGGTCGGAAGTTCGCCCAGAGTGGGGACTCGCTCGCAATGCCAGCTTCATTGCCGCCCGACGGTTCCGAACCCGCGGGGCGAACCTCGACGGGCGGGCGTTCCTCCACGACTACGATGCGTCGCAGGATCATGATGACCAAGTCCTGACGTTGATTTTGAACGCCCCGGTGGTAGTGGCCTCTTGGATCAACTTGCAGTACTTCGCCTCGACGGTGGACAACGAGCGATTTGGATGCGGGACGAAGGCGCTCCTGAACCGGGTTGGAAACATCGGGGTGATCTCTGGAAATGAAGGCGATCTCCGGCCGGGCCTTCCGAGAGAATCGGTCTACAACCCAGACGGTTCCTGGTTCCACGACCCGGTGAGGCTGCAGGTGATAGTGGAGGCGTCCTCAGATAAGATTGACCGAGCGCTCAGTAAGGCGCCGGGTGTTGCCGATCTGGTCAGTAATGGATGGCTGAGGCTGCTGTCTTTGGATACAGAATCGAGCATGGCCCTTTTGAAGCAGTCCGACGGAACTTGGGTAGGGTTTACCCCGGAATGATTGAGAAGCTCACGATTCGACGGCCGGACGACTTTCATGCTCATCTCCGTGACGGCAACCTGCTAAAGCAGGTTGCTGGCTTTACGGCGAGGCAATTCGCTCGGGCTATCGTCATGCCCAACCTGGTGCCTCCGATCACGACAGTCGCCCATGCGGAAGCCTACCGGTCGCGGATTATTTCAGCTCTTTCAGGCTCTGCCGACTTCAAACCCTTGATGACGGCTTATCTCACGGAGGAGTCGGATCCGGCAGAAATCGAGCGGGGCTTCAAGGAAGGGGTCTTCACCGCCTGCAAGCTCTATCCGGCCGGGGCCACCACCAACTCGGCCCACGGCGTTCGGGACTTCGAACGGATATTCCACGTGCTCTCGACGATGGAGCGAATGGGCATGCCGCTCCTGGTTCACGGTGAGGTGACCGATCCCGAGGTCGATATTTTCGATCGGGAGGCGGTGTTCATCGACCGGGTCTTGTCGAAGATCGTTGCTGCCTTCCCTGCCCTCAAAGTGGTCTTCGAACACATCACCACCCGCGACGGAGTCGGGTTCGTCGAGTCAAGTGGACTCAACGTCGCCGCCACGATCACACCTCACCACCTCGAATTCAACCGAAACGCGATGTTTGCCGGCGGCTTCCGCCCCCACTTCTACTGCCTTCCCGTCGCCAAACGGGAATCGCATCGGCTCGCACTTCGGCGCGCGGCGACCTCCGGCTCTTCCAAGTTCTTTCTTGGCACCGACTCCGCTCCCCACCGAGTGGGAGACAAAGAGTCGGCCTGCGGATGCGCTGGCATCTTTAACGCCCCCTTCGCCCTCGAGTCGTATGCGAAGACGTTCGAGGAGGAGAATGCTCTCCACCATCTGGAGGCATTCGCTTCGGTCAATGGGGCCACCTTTTATGGGCTTACACTCAACGAAGGAACGCTTAACCTCCGGCGTTCGCCCACGGAGGTTCCGCGCTCTTACGGGGATGGCAACGATATCCTCATTCCCTTCCACGCGGGAGAGACACTCGCCTGGCGCCGGGAGTCCGACGGCTCTGAAGCTTGAGTTCTGGAAGCTCCGGAAGGTTCGCGCCCACTCGGCGATAGGGTTGCTAACCAACCCGAATATCCTGCCCCAAGACTTTCATAAGCAGCACTACGTCGAGTATCACGCTGCCGATGATGCAGATGATTTGCCCGGGGGGAAAGTACACCAATCCAACCAGGAACACCAGCCAGAGAAAGACAAGGATCGCCCCTTCTTTCGCATACAGGTCACCCTCCTTGAGTCCCCAAATCAATAGGATCCAGAACAGGACAAATGCGATCAGCACATTGCAACAACGATGATCTCCTTCAGTGGGTTTCTGGAACCTGTCATCAAGACAAAGTTAGGGACTTCGGTGGGACTTTTGGGGAGCGACGATGGACTCGCGAATTGCCGCGCTTGTGGACCCTAAGGCAGTTTCTGAGAATGGGTCATAAGCCACTCAAAAAGTGCATCTTCGGATAGCTCCACAGCCGCTAGGGCAAGAAATGTCTCGACGAGCTCCGCTTCGGTGGCGGTCAAGTCAAAACCGTTCTTGCGGAGAAAAACCCGCATGGTGACAAACGCCGTGCGCTTATTACCGTCTACGAATCCATAGTTCTGGCAGATGCCATGGGCGTAGCAAGCGGCCAAGCGTTGAATAGACGATTTTTCGTAAAGGAACAGGTTGCGTGGGCGAGTGAGCGCGGATTCAACCAAACCCTTGTTGGCAATACCCTGGGTTCCACCGAATTCTTCAATCAGCTTTTCGTGCAGCGCGAAAACGGCGCGATCACTCACCCACCGAGGCTCGTCACTTGGCAAGTTCTTTGAGCGCGTTCCGGAACTTCCTTGAAGTTTCCTCGACGAGTAACATCTCTTCGGCAAATTCCGGATCGTACGCGGTCATCGTGTAGCCATCCTCCGACTCGACAAGATAAACGATGTCTCCCTTAGCGACACGCAATCTGTTTAAAGCCTCTTTCGGAAGAACCAGTCCGATGGAATTCCCTACCTGTGTGATTTTGAGTTGAACCATACGATGTTCGAAGTAATACATCCATTATAACGCGATTCAAATGGATCTCAAAACCCAATTGATGGCTCTGTTCTGAGCAGCGAGGAGCCAGATGGGAAGTGATTTGCGGCGATCAATGTGAATCGAGACTCTGCAACAATTTACGACGTGTTATCGGGAAAGGCACTCGGGACGATAAAGAAGAAGGTCACGATTCAGTCCATTTGGTTGTCGAATTCGAGTTCGCTCGTGATCGACCTCGGCGGTCCCTTGGATTCTTACGTTAGCCGGGGTACACCTCCACACACATTTGAACTTGTCGAAGGAATTGCGTGCGCTCTCGACACCCAAGGGAGATTTATCTTGGTCCCTTCCGTTGGATCAAGCGTGCTTGGGCCACACGGGTTGTTGGCATCGACACGCGACGGTCGTCAATGCCGAGTGATTGGATACCTTCCAGAGGGCGACATCCGATTCACCGTGCTTTCGAAGGACGGTCGTCGAGCACTTATTGGCGGGCCGACGGATAGTTACCTCGTTGGGCTGAAATATTGACCTAGTTCATCAGGCGTGTCAGTTCCTCGGGACCTCGGTGAAGCAATCGCTTTGCTCAACTCGATGCCGAGTCCAGATCTACTCAACCTTCATCATAGTGAGCCGGGATACGGGTTCTTTAGGAGCTACCTGCTGCCGCCCTTGGGGCAAGGAGACACAGTCTCGCGCGTATACCAAGTCGCTGCGAGCTTCCAAAGGACTCCGACGCGAACGATCGTGCAACTTGCCGACTGGATCCGTTCGCTGAACGTAGACTCAGCAATCCGGCGTCGATACCTGGCGACGCTAAGGGCAGAAGGATTTCACGATGTCGAACGAGCCTTCGAATTCAGGATGAAGGACGGTGGCCTAAAACTCCTTATTGTCGATTGGGCAGTATTCGAAGCGCCCCCCGGCGAAGGCAACCCTTGGGTGCGAGATGGAGATGCCCTCAGGTTCGTGCCTGAGAGAATCGGACCGCCGAAAATGAACAACCGGATGTTCGATCCTAGGAGCGAACTTAAAGATTGCATCGCGAAATACCGACGACGGCAAAGGCCCATCGTCTCTCAAGGAACCAGTTAACTATCTCAGCGAATGAGGTTTTTGTTATAGTTGCGGCGGATCTACAACCATGCAATCATCGCAAGGAAGTTTCACATCATGCCTACCAAGAATTTTTTCTCGTTTTGCAGGTTCTCCTGCACTATCCTGTCCGTGCTTGCCGTTTCAACATGCTCTTTCGCGGACGATGCATTCACCGACCTTAGTAGTCCGTTTCCAGCTCACGGCTCGAAGGCGTTTGCCTGGGCGTCGTCTTCGAATTGGATGGAGGTGACGATGGTCCAGGCGTGAAATCTGGCGGGGTGGGGTGAGCCGCCGGAATTGGGCTTTTCTAGCCGCGCTTAGGTCGGCGGTTGAGCCGATGTAGCGCTGGGTGGGGTGGTCTACGCTTTGCAGGAGGTAGATGTAGCGCGGAACATTATTCCGTAGCTCTTGGAGCCGTGATGGTGATTCTCTTGGTCTTGACCTGATCGGCCCTGCTTCGCTCTTTCGAGCGATGGTGGGCCTTTTAAATCGGGTCCGGAATGGACCTGAAACAATTACCCCTGACAGCCTCGGTGTAAACGACAAAAAGAGCAATAAATCGAGCGCCAATTTCATCATTTGAACCTGATTCAGTGTCTTCTGAGACGCGATTCGTCCACCATTTCCATGGTGCTTGGTCAAGTTTTGGTCAAGGACTTGCTGCTTCGGCTACTAGCGACATACTCTTGCCCACTTTCCGCCGCGCCATCCCCTTGGGCAAATGACCGCTTCGGTGTGAACGAAAAAATATCAGGTTCCCCGCAAGAAGATTGAGTCTGCAGACGTCTCAGGAAGTCTCTCTTCGTCTCTGCCAATTGAGAGACATTTGAGAGACCAAACACGCTGAGCGTAGCTTCACAGTCAGATTCGCAACTGCAATCTCTGTCTCCCTGACCAATGAAATCTTCACTTGACAGACGTTGAGGGCATATGTAAGGCGACAGTTCCGTCCGAGCCAAGGTCTCTTTCGACCTGCCCTCGAGAATCGAACCCGCTAGGGGGCTAGTTTGTGATTCGCACGCGTTGTACTGGAAAAGCGATACAGTTTATTTTCTGCCTAATAGTGCATTTGGTCTTAAATCGCGCATACTTACTCTCACTTTAGGACCGCAAAGTAATGGAAATGCAAAACAGGCGTGAACAAAAGCGAATCTGCGCGCGCATTAAAAACGGTGTAACTAGTATCGGATTTGCTTGCGTTTTGGTTGGTTGTGGCGGGCATGGGGCGACCGCGCGATACTTGGGGGCCACGTGGTTCCAGGTCGCCACCCAGACAGCGGCCATCGAGGTCCAGGGGGATTATTCCGGTCCGAAAATAGGCGCGCTGGGCGCCATCGTCGGGGTCAGCACCCCGCAAGGGACCTGGTATCAGGCGTTTGGTAGCGCGGACGCCAGCGGGACTCCTATGCGATCCAACATGCAGTTCCGCATCGCCAGCATCTCCAAGCTGTTTACGGCGCTGTCCGCCCTGCGACTCATGGACATGGGCAAGCTGAATGCCACCGACAAGATCTCCACGTACGTGCCGAACCCCAACCCATCGTCCTTCGCGTTCTGGCAGGATATCGAGCTCCAAGATCTCGCGGACCACAAATCAGGTCTGTCCGGCCCTTCGATGGTTAATTCCAGTCATCACTACCAACCTGGAGACACGTTCGCGCTTTCCACGGACGCCGTGGACGCTCCGGCCCCCTCTCACTACGCGAACATCAACTTCACTGCGCTCGGCCTCGCGGTCCAAAGCGCATCTAACCAGACGCTCAGTTCGTTTATTCAGCAGCAGTTCCTGGGCCGGTTGCATCTCTCCAACACCACAGACGCGACCTCCGGGAATTCTCCCAAGCTGTCGTGTCACGGTTTCCAGGACGGACAAGACGTTACGAACGACGACCCCTCGTGGGCTTGGGGTGCGGGCACCATGGTCTCAACCGCGCAGGATCTTGTCACCTGGATCCGGGCGGTTGGTGGCGCTCAACTCCTGAGCCCCGCAAACCAGGACTTACTGCTGGCGGAGGTCCAGCCGTCAAGCGACACGGGATTCGGCATCCAGGAGTACGGCGAGTGGATCGGGCACCTTGGCGACTTCGGCGGATTCGCCAGCGCCTGCTTCTACAACCCCAAGTTGGACGCCGCTGTCGTGGTTATGGTCAACCGGCTCGACACCGCGGATGAGACCAGCAACTTCCGAAGGCAGTATCCGATCCTCCACGACGTCATCGACACATTTTTCCCGAACGACCGCATCACGCTCGTCAGCGCCAACGCGCCGAACCCGTAGGTTTGGCGACGATCCACATCCAGACCCATGAACAAGATTCGACTTACCCGAAGCGTGCTCCATATGGCTCTAGCGGCCTGCCTTCCGGCCATGGCCGCGGCCCAGCATCGCGCCGTCAATGGCGACGAGACCGTCACCGCGTTCATCAAAGCCGTGAACGATGGACAGACCCTCGCGACCGCGACGCAGGCGCAGGTCACGGCTGCCGGCGCCGCCAGCAAGGCCCTCACCCCGGATCCCAGCAAGACGACTTTCACGGCGACCGCCGCCGATCTGAAGGTGCTGGATACGGTGGTCGCCGCCGTCGGCACAGCACAAAGCTCGATCACCGCTTTGACCGGGGCGTATCCGCAGGTCCTTGCCGCGGAACTCTTGATCCACACGAAGCTCGGGGACGTACAGAAGCTGGACCTCGCGACCTACAAGAAGCAATACCCAACCCTCGCCGCAGCTCTCGCGAATGTGCACGTGGCCTATGGGGCGCTGGAAACGGCGAGGACGGGAATCGATAAGGTGGAACCCTCGGCTAAGCCGAAGCCGGCCGCGCCGAGTAAATCGGCGGCCAGGGGCAAAATGCCCGCAGCCACTGCTGCCGGGGCCACGCCACCGGCGACGCCCCCCACCGGGCTTGATAAGGACGTCATAAGCGCGGTCGCCTATATCGCCACTTTTCTTTACGTCGATCCGCCCAAGGACCCGTTGGCTAAGCCGATCGGCACGTCGCTAGCGTCTTCGCTGAAACCGCTAGCGGACGAGGCGACCGCAAACGGGGCGGAAACGCTAGTGCGAGACTCGAAGGCTCTGACACCCCTCGAGAACGCTCTAAACCTCCGCATCCAGTTCAAACGAGAGCTAGACGCGTTGGCCCAGGCCAAGGGGCTGAACCTGAAGCCGATTAACGACGCCGACAAGAAGCTCCAGGATGTGACCGCAAAGCTTCTCAACGCCGCGCCTCTTTGGAGCCTCACGTTGGCGGAATCGACCGATGGTATGGTGAAGTCCGAAAAGGCGATTCTCGACGGATACGTCAGCGACCCTGGATCTACACACGTCAATGTTACGGCGGATATCCGGGACGACCAGGCTGTTCTCGACAATCTGGCCAAGACAACGGCGACACAAACGGCTCTTCTGGCCGATCTTCAAAATGCCGGCATGCCCTCTGACTGGGTGAACGCCCCGGATCTGGTTAATAAGCTCGCAGGCTTTTGGACACGAATTGGGCACAATGCAACGACCGTTGGCGTCGTCCTCGCTCAACTCGGACAGGATCGAGACGACAACCTGTCTAGCTGGACGCAAGACGAGATCCGCCTCTACTACTTCGACAACGTTCCGCGACTAATTCAGTTTCTGAACCCGTCGGCTACGCAGACTGGAGGAAATTCAGCGCAGACGACCGAGTCGCAGAGTCGCGCGACGCTCGAAAAGGCTGGCATGGACGCTTTCGCCGCCTCACAGGCCATGGCTAACGCGAAAATCTCGCTGCAGGAAGCGCAAAACCAGCTCGACGCAGCGACGAAGAAGATGAACGCCGAGCAAGCGGCCCTCGACGCGGCGAATGTCAGAAACGTCACCGCGCTCCAGCCTCTGGAGACCAAGATGAACGCCGCCCAACGGAAACTGGATCTCGCTAAGGCGACGCAAACGAACGACCAAGCGACTCTTACGCAGGCTACCACCGCTCAGCAGGCCGACCCCACGAATCCGGCCAAGGTCGCTTCGATGCAACTCGCCCAAGCGGCAGTGGACTCGGACGCGCGCAAGGTAGCTGTAGACACGGAAGACCTCGCCTCGGCGACACAGGCCTATAACGACGCAAAAACCCAGCAGTCGACGGTCGAGACCTCGGCGCAGACCCGCGTGACGGCTCTGCAAACCCAGGTGAACACTCTCCAAACGCAGTACACCACCGCGCAACAGGCGGAGGCCACGGCGAGTTCGGCTCTCACCACCGCCCGTGAGAACGCGTTCCTAGCCGCAGCTTTAGAGAGCCGGAACTTTGCCGCGGCTCGCGACAACGCACCGTTCTGGGTGGCCCAACCCAAGACGCCGATCCTCGGCCAAACCGACCCCGTCCAACGCGTCATGCTGTACGGCTCACCAGACAGCAAAACCCTCTTCATCCGCGGTCGCCAGGAAGACATTGACCGTGTGAAACAGATGGTCCAAAAGCTGGACCGTCCCGAAGCCCAGGCCGAGATGACTCTGTATACGATTCAGATTAATTCGGATACCAGTAAGCACGGCGTCAAAGAGGCGCAAGCTGCGGGAAAGATCGTCCAGGACGAATTGATAATAGAGAAAACGGCCACGCAAACGGCATCCGACTTGCTTTGCGAAAGACTCAATAACGAATTCGCTCAAGCACATGCGGCTGCACTGAAAGATCCAAAGAATAAGGATTTGGTGGCGCAAGGCGATCTCTCGGAAGACGAGGCCAGCTCTTGGCGGACGATACTCGCCGCCGCTCCAACGCAGGTTAGAGATCTCGTAAGGTTTTACGGGCTCGACTTGCTCGCGGATATTGGACTGAAGCCGGGCGACATTGGCGACGGCTTCCCCGCCGACGTCATCCTTGACGCCATCCCGCGTCCACAGAACACTGCCACGATGGCCGAGGCGCTAGTGGCGATTGCGCTTACGGACTCGCATAGGCGCTGCAAAATCGTGGGTGAATTTGAGGGCCTGAAATTCGATGACTGTGCTTGTCCCGAGCTTGATCTCTCCCTTAAAGATCATCTCAAATCGGCGTTGGTAATCTCTGGAAATACGGTAGAACACACGGCCGACCGACCGCGTGTTCCGGGCATGTCTCCCCAGAGCTTTGGGCTTGTTCGAAACGAGCTAGCTGGCATGCAGTATGGTTCGTTCATCAATCTCGAACGAATTGTTGGGCTGCACGGGACCGGCCCGGAGATACTCAGCCTGCGTGAAGACGTACTTACGCAGCTAAAGCTTAGGCTGCCAGGTCTGCTAACTACCCGCATCAAGCAGAATCTCCAAATTGTCGAAGACCAGCTCGCCGACTTGAAGCGACTCAATGATCTGCTGAGCAGCCAGTCTTCGCCCTCCGAGAAGAACTCGGCATTGGCAGTAATTCGGCGCGAAAGCGCAACTGTATTGGCGTCTGTGAATGGGCTAGTGGCCGCGGCCGCCGCTCGCGGGAGGCTGACCAACTCACCGGCCTATCCTAACGCGACCCTCCTAACCCAGATCTACGACGCGATCGACGCGCTTAACACGCAGTTGAATCGAAAGCCTATCGCCCCTCTTGGGCAAGCGGCCGTCGCACCCAGTCAAGACTTGACTGCCCAAGTAGCGCTGGCCCAGGGCGAAATCGCAAAGTCGCTGCCTCTTTTGCAGGATCTGCTACGGACGGCAAGGTCAACTCCAACCCCAGTCCAGCCTGATGACTGGTACGATCGGTATCACGCTCAACTGGCCAGAGCGAATGAGACGCTCATTCGTCTTATGCACGGAATCGACGACGACGTGAAGGCGAACTTCGTCAATCCGATGGTTGAACGGCTGGGCTCCCGGCTGTTAGACCTCAAGCTCGGCGTGGGATTATTCCAGAAGACGACCATCTTGGCTTCGAACCGACTGATCGCCAACGTCGATCCCCAGGCGAGCGCCGAGTTCGCGGGGCAGACCGATAACCCACTCCAGGACCTGACCAACTTCATGACTCTGTTCGGGGGCGCAGTGACCGGCTCAAAAGGGTCGCCAGGTAGCCTCACCGGTCCCTTGGCGGCCGCTTTGGCGCCAGGAGCCGGTGCGGCAGTCGGCACGCTTGGCGCAGTCAAGGGGTTCGCGGGCGCGGCAAGCAGCCTACCGGCCAATGCCCCTCCCGCAGTGTACGGAGTTACCTCTGGAAACTCGTTCACCGTGACCCCGGTCTTCGATCCCACCGGGCAAGCACTCCGCTTCCGCTTGGACTTCTTATCCAGCACGCAGATTCGAGAATCGGACAACTCACTGTCGCCCGCGTTCCCGAGGATCGAGCGGCACAGCGTTAACACCGAAGTTCGCTTGAGCAACTTCGAGACAGCGAATGTATCGGAGTTCCTCGTGAATTCGAGGCTGGGGAAACCCGCCGGAAAATGGGGTGGTATCCCATTCTTCAAGGACATCTACCCGTTTAGCCAAGTACCGATCATCGGCTGGTTCACTAAGCGGGAGGCACAGTTCTCTGAGGTGCAGCAGAGTCTGATCTTGACCCAGACCTCGATGTACCCCACGATCCAGGACATCATCGAACTTTTAACCAGTTCCGGATCCGCGTATGCGGAAGGCAAATAAGGAGGAGTTATTATGGCTTGTGGATATATAAGTAGTTGGGCTTCGAACAGCGCCGGTGGCGGGAGCGGTTTTGTGAATGAGTGTCCCGGCGGGGCGGTCTACTCGATCGTCGACGTGGCCTGCGTAGATCAGCAATTTGCGACTAGGGACATTCTGTCTGTGCCCTGCAGCCAGACCGGCCAATACAACCTACTTTGGGTGCAATTCGATGTGGTTGGAGGACAGGCGGTGAACGTCGCATGCCTAGCGGCCCCGTGCTACACATAACCGAGCTCGGGATTGCCTCAACCTTCTGTCTCCGCCTCAGTGTCCGGGCGGAGGTCCTTTCCCTCCGTCTTCGTTATAAGTATGCGTAAGAGCTGGGGCACGCGGATAAGGCCGTCCTCGGAGGTGAGCTGGACCCACCACTTTCCCGGTTTCCTACCGGAGAAGGCCTTCCGGCAGGAACCACGCTTGTGTCCCCACGTCCAACCGTGGAAGGCAGTATACGGAAGACAATTGAGCGATCGGTGCCATTGGTGCTCCCAAACGGGGCCGGTAAAGGCCAACCCAGGTCTGAGATAGTGGGCGTTACAGGATTTGAACCTGTGGCCTCCTCAGTGTGAACGAGGCGCGCTACCACTGTGCCAAACGCGTACTATCTCTTCTCGACGGCCTCGGTGTGAACGAAAAAATATCAAGTTCACCGCAAGGAATTCTAGTCCACCGGAATCTCACGAGGTCTCTCAAATGCTCCGCCAATTGAGAGACATTTGAGAGACCAAACTAGCATAAAACATCGAAAATCAGGACGGCGCTTTCGCCCTTGAGAGCCGCGCGTTGACGGCTTCCCAGTCGATCACGCCCAGCCAAGCGTCGATGTACTTTGCGCGGGCCGTGTGGAAGTCGAGATAGTAGGCGTGCTCGTAAACGTCCAGCGCCAACAGTAAGTCGCAGTTCCACGCCGGAAACGTGTCCTGTGAATCACCGATAAAGTTGACGACTCGTTGCTCATCCCGGTCGTAGGCAAGGAACGCCCATCCCCGGCCTGACAGCCCGGTAATCTTCATGTCGGCCGCCCACTTCTCAAAAGAGCCGTGTGCGGCGTCGATGAGTTTGCCGATGTCACCCGTTGCGGGGCCACCGGAGCCGCCTATAGTGTCGAAGTACACGTTGTGATTCTTATAGCCACCATAGGCGAACGCGTAATTCACTTTGAGCGCCCGCGTTTGGCTATAGATTTGATTACCCTTTGATGGGTCCGTATCAA
The DNA here is from genome assembly GCA_903904815.1 of uncultured Armatimonadota bacterium. Taxonomy (GTDB): domain Bacteria; phylum Armatimonadota; class Fimbriimonadia; order Fimbriimonadales; family Fimbriimonadaceae; genus Fimbriimonas. Next base: position 166,854 of record CAIVDU010000053.1, on the reverse strand, counting down.
GCTCTGCGAGGGCCTTGCGGATCTCGTTCGTTTTGTTCGCGTAGCCTTGCCAGAGCGTGAGATGCGCTTTGTGAGTCGCTTCGCTGATGCCTTTAGGAGCGGTATTCAGGGCTTTCTTGATGTCGTCCGCTGTCGGCACCCGGACGAGGTTTGGACCTGCATCCGGCGCGGGTGCGGCAGACGCGGAGCGCGATGCAGCCTCGGATGGACCCGCTAACCCTCCGGCAACGGCTGCCGCGCCTACGATGAATTGACGTCGATCGATAAGATTCCTTTCTGACAATTGATTGCCTCCTAGTCGGTGTGGAAGCTGAGTTGGGTCCGTTTTCGGCCCCAACCCGAGAGTGTTGGGTCACATGTTCATGCCGATGGCGCATCCGGCCTCTCAGGTCTTTGGAAAAGTCGAGAGGTCGAGGTTCAGGTGCGGACCGTGACTTCTGTCCAGAAGTATCTCGACCTGCTTAATGGTGGTCCGGTCGTAGCCCATCCACACGTGCGCGATCTCGCCGTTCGGGAGGATGAGCGCATTGTCCAGCCCGGCCTTGCCGCCGAACGCTCCGATCGTGGCGGCCATCTGGTCGGAAAGGATGGGAAACTTGGCGTGGTACTTCGTCGCCAACTCCTTCGTCTGGCGAGGATCGAGATTCGTCATGCCGGCCACCCGAACCTTGCCGCCGAACAAGGCTTTCAGGCGGTTGAGATCTTTTATTCCGCCCGGGTTATGCTCGCACCCTGCGGAAAAGAACATCAGGAGCGTCGGCTTGCCTGCCGTCAGGCTCTCTAACGTGTAGGTCTTTCCGTCCGACGCCTTCGCCGTAAACGCCGGAGCAACCTTGTTGCCTGCCAATGACTTTCCGGCAAGAGCGGCAACGAGGATTGTAAGAAGGGTTTTGGATGAGGTGTTCATATTTGATCGTCTGGCAGCTTCGTGCCGGGAAAGATGCACCCAGAGGTCATTGTCTTGGGCGCGGGTAGGACGGGCATCGGCCGATGGGCAATACCGCTGAGGCGCTCGATCTTGTCCGTGATGTCGCGGAGCATGTCCTGGCTATAGCCGGGATAGGCCTTCACGATGCGGCCGCCGGGAGAAACGAGCGTGGTGTACACGCCCCTCTGCGCCTGGAAGGCACGGATGATGTCCATCTTCGGGTCGGGAATGATCGGGAATTCCGGGCGGACGGCCTCTGACCACAGTTTCGCCATTTTCGGGCTCGCGTCGATGACTCCCACGACGTTGCACGCGTCGTGGTAATAGTCCTGGATCCGGTCGATGTACGGCTTCGCCCCCTTGCAGCAGGGGCACTGGAGTTCGACGAAGAACAAAACCAACGGCTTGCCCTTCGTCAGCGACGCCAGCGAGACATTGGCCCCGTTGAGGTCCACAGCCTGAAAAGGAGCGGCCTTCGCTCCGCCCATCTCTTTGGCGACCTTGGCCATTTCTCGTGTCACCGGATGGTCTTCGCCGTCCCTGAACACCAGTTGCTCGGGCGGCGCCGGGGGTTTGGGCAGGTTCGCATTGGAAATCGAAACGTACGCCGTCAGCGCCCCGAACAAGGCGGCAGGCCCCGCCGCCAGAATCAGGAACCAGGTCGAGGCGTTGGAGCGGGTCGGATGCCGTTTGCCGCCATGCCCAAGTCTGGTGATTTTAGTCTTGTCCATCAGAAAGCCTGAAACTCGCCGAACAGCAGGTGACCGTCGAAGGGCTTGCGCATGGCTCCGAACGGTTCCCACCGCGAATGGCCATCGCAGTACGAACCATTCGATCCATTCCCGTGCCGCGTGGAGGCGATTGCAAACACGGGCACGCCAAGATCCGCAGCTGTCGGAACGGCCGCCGTGTACGGATTTCCGTTTGAATCGCCGACCTCGCCAAGCCACGGGTGGTAGTGGACGTCACAGTCCGCGTTGTTCCGCTCGTTGATGTACACCGACTGGCTGGGAGTTGTTACCTGACTCTGGTTCATTCCGAACAGGTAGTAAGCGTTCAGGACGATGCTGTTCAGATACCCGGGCGCTGGTGGCGGGGCGCCGTTTGCAAGACAGTTTCCATTTGAGTCAAGGAGCGTTTGGCCATGCGGATCAGGGTCGGACGGACAAAAGTAGATCTGCGTCTTGTCGACACTCTTTGACGACACGTAAGGCAGGATCGCCAGTTGCGGCGAACCGTAGTCCACGCTCTCTAGTTGAGCGTCCGCGTCGTCGATAACCGGATTGCTGGTTGAAGGATGTTCCTGAGGATACTGGTCGTCGTAGTCGTTGAGATAGAGCAGGAGTGCGATGCCAATCTGCTTGCCGTTTGATAAGCAAACGGTCTTTTTAGCGGCAGCCTTTGCCTGGGCGAAGACTGGGAAGAGGATGGCGGCGAGGATCGCGATGATCGCGATGACGACGAGTAATTCGATGAGCGTGAATGCCTTGATTTTCAAATTCATTTCCTTGGTGGACGGGCCACACCCAGCAATGCTGCTTTGACAGCCGCCGGGGAATGTCCCCCTACGTGGTGCGATCAGTGCTTGACGAATCTCGCCGGTTGCTTAAAAAAGATCCTCCGGCAGTTGTCCGAACAGAAGTAGTAGGTTTTGCCCTCGTACAGAGTGGAGACATCCTTCCCGATGGGCCCCATGTGGCAGACCGGGCATTCCAGACCTTTATGCTCCTTATCAATGCGCGAAAAAAGGTCGCCAGTGTCGTGAGGGTTTTTCCAGCCGTAGCCCGCGTACTCAACGTAGGTTGCCGTTTGGTCGGCGATTGCCGCGCCAAAGTAGCGCGCAACGATATGCAGAGCAAGGTCGATTCCGGCGGACAGACCGCTGGCGGTAGCGACCCTCCCGGTGTCCACGAAGCGGACTTTTTCCACGACCTTAACGTGGGGATGCTCCACGGCGAGGATGTTATACGCGCCGTGGTGCGTGGTCGCAGGGAGCCCGTCCAAAAGACCAGCCTCTGCGAGAAGGAATGCTCCGGTGCATACCGACATCGTGACGTCGGCGTGTGCCGCCACCTTCCGAATCCAGGCAAGGACGTCAGCGCTCTTGTCCGTCTGGGCGGGAATCACAAGGACATTGGGTACGGGAGCGTCTGCGAAAGCATGGTCCGGGGTCACCTTCAACCCGCCGCTCGCCTTGAGCGGCGTGCCAGTGCGGCTGACCGTAAACAGTTCGAACGAAGGCTTGCCCGACTTGGGGTCCGTGACGTCTTGAAAGATCTCCCAGGGTCCCGCGAAGTCGATCATCTGGAAGCCCTCGGAAACCAAGAAGGCAACGCTGATCGGCCCTCTTGGTAATCGGAGCGGTTTCGCGGCAGCTTGCTCCCGGCGATTCGCATTGTCTTTCGCTAACGCGGCAGGCGATGCTATCGCCGTTGCGCCGAGCATCGCCGTGGATCCGACCATGAACTCACGTCTTGTCATGGCTGTACCTCCGGGCCGCCGTAGTAGTAGTCGTTCGGCGGGGAAGCGGTCTTCTCCACGTAACCCAGGTTCCATTTCTTATGGAGCGGGTCGGTCGAAACAACATTCGGCTTCACCGACTTTGCGTGTCCGTCCAGCCAGGATACGTTCGCGACGCCGCCTCCGTGGAGCCCGTGCGTCGTCTCGCAGTATTCGTCACTTCCAAAAAGAGGCCCCGTTGAAGGTGGCAACAGCCACGCATCCTTCTGCAAGGATATTGGATTGATGTCGTCGGCGTAAGCCGCGTCAGTAAATACGACGGTTTCGGCTGGATGGCCAAAGGAAGTCAGGGAGGCGGGCGCATAGGCGTATTGCGAAAGCCAGCCCTGGGGCCCCGGGCCGAAGAGGTCTCCGTAACCGCCTATGTACTGTTGGTTATAGCCATAGTCCGTGTATCCAAAGAATCCTCCGTTCGGGATCTGGGTTGCGTCCGGATCGCCCATGAATTGGACGTCCTTCATGTACGGGTACATGGGCGACGTGAGCGGGTTCGCAGGGCTCCCGCCGCCTGCCGCCATCATGTCGCTCCCGTTTACCATTCCGTACCACAGGAGGTTGGGTCCGGTTGGATTCCATCCGACGAAGCCAGAGGGTACGGCCCTATCGTCATTGTCGCCCGCATACATGATGAATGCGAGGTCGAGTTGCTTGAGATTCGAGAGGTCTTGGGTTTTCCTGGCCGCTTCCTTGGCCTGGGCGAAGACCGGAAACAGTATGGCTGCGAGAATCGCGATGATCGCGATGACGACGAGAAGCTCAATGAGCGTAAACGCTTTGGATCTGATGTTAATCCCCTCCTAGGGATCGTGGGCCTGCAGCTATCTTCCGCAGGCGCGACGGAAGTCTGAAACGGGCACGAGCCAGCCGTGCCGAAAGGTTTTCAGACCAGCGAAGGGGGAGGAACAAGAGGCTCTATGGCCACGGCAACGGTAGCTGCCGTAGCGGCCGAGCGCACGACTGCCTCCGGCGTTCGCTCTGGCACTACGATCGTAAAGGGCTCCGAGACAAACAACTCGAAGTGCGGAGTGCCTGAGCCTGTGTTTGCCTGTTGCTGACCCGCGCGCTTTTCGGCGCAACGGCACTGAACAAAGCCATGCTCGCCCGGCATGGGCTTACGGGACGCATACCCGACCCCCTGCCCGCAGCAAGACTTCACCGGAACGGTGACTGATTGGACGCTGGCGGTCGGGCAATGAATGCCAAGTGGAGTGCAGACCATCAGCCGGGTGGAGGCAGTCCACCCAATGATCAAAGCCAACCCTAGGAGAGCCGCGAGTTGGGCTCGCGACCTAACGACACGAATCAGGTTCAGCGCCGCTCCCATGGAACCAACGATACCAGAAGCTAAGCGGAGCTGTGAGAAGTGGTGGGCGCTGAGGGACTCGAACCCCCGACAGCCTCGGTGTAAACGAGGTGCTCTACCAACTGAGCTAAGCGCCCGCACGAGAATCATCCGCCGGGGCGGATCTCCAAGTATTGCGACAAGTATCGCAGATCGGAACCCGCACATTGTACCAGAACGTGTACACTCCAATAACAACTTCAGGATGAAGCGAATTTTCCTCGGATTGGTTCCATGGATGGGACTGTTAACGACGGCAAATGCGGCCCAGGTCCGTTCAGCCGACGTACTGTACACCCACTTAAACTCAGTCCCCCAACGCGCCTATCGCTTGGGAGAGGAATGCTTCGTGCCAATCGATGAGGTTTCCTCGTGGGGTTGGCAGGCTTCCGTCCAAAATGACCAGGCCCAAGTCGAAGCCGAGGGTCAGAGTTTCACCGTCGCCACCCGAAATATTGCCGGCAAGGTCACGATTGCTTTGCGCCAAGCGCTGGACAAGCTCCACGCCCAAAGTGAATGGATACCGGAGACCGAAACACTCGAGGTTTTCTCGCTTATCGATGCTCTTTCGAGCCGAAAGGGCGTTGTCACGGCGAAGTCCCCGCTCACGGTCAAACCGAAGGCTTACATCCTCACCAGCCCCAATCGGGTGGTGATTGATCTTGAAGGCGCCCGTCTCGGACCGAAGACCACTGAGGACTTCGACGTCTATTCCCGCGCGTTCCAATACAAGCGGAACGTGGTGCGGGTCGTTGTGGACACCACTTTCCTTCCGGTCGTCCCTTCCACGCCCATCGCGCCGACCAACGATTTCACGCTTGAAGTCAACCCGCCGGTTGCGCCACCCGCTGCCACTGCCACTCCGCTTACCAGCACGACGCCACCGCCTCCTCCCATCAATCCCGGTCCTGGGATCCCGATGTCGGTTGAGATCGATACGGGGACGGAGACCCAGTTCACGGTTGGTCTGAAGTCTGGATCCCCGCATAGTCCCGAATATCAGAAGCCGGATCCGTCAACGTTGATCTTGATCCTTCCCTCTTCGGTCGGCGTGGTTCCGTACGGATTTCGCCTCAACACGGATGCGGTTGCGAAGATTGAGAGTCGCGTCGATGGCGCAAACATCGTGCTCACCTACCACCTGAGTCGGCCGATGGGCGCGACAGTCTGGGTGGATGGCGACACAATCAAGGTTCAACTGCTGAAGCCGGAGGTCGGAAACGGTCGCTTGGCGGGCAAAGTCGTCGTGGTCGACCCCGGGCACGGCGGACATGATAGCGGAGCGAAGGGTTACGGCGTGTGCGAGAAAGATCTCACGCTCGCCATCGGTCGGGAACTCGCAAAGGACCTAGCAGCCGAAGGGGCCACGGTTATCATGACGAGACAAACCGATGTGTTCATCCCCTTGACCACGCGGGCCGACATCGCTAACAGCAACCATGCCGATTTCTTCATCTCTTGCCACATCAACTCCACCGGCGGCGAAGGCTCGCAGTCAGGCGGCATCACCTTCCACCATTTCGGAAAGGGAGTCAGCCGGTTGATGGGCGAATGCATCCAGGCCGAGGTTGCCCGCGTGAGTGGCGTTCCTAATCTCGGAGTCTGGAGCGACGGCAAGATCTACCGGTCGGGCTTTTCCGTCCTCCGGAACACAAAGATGCCATCGGTGCTCTTAGAGTTAGGGTTTATCAATCATCCTCGGGATGTTAAGCGGCTGTGCCAGACCGACTTCCAGAAGGTCGTTCCCGCTGCCGTCGTAAAAGGTCTAAAGGTGTATCTAGGCGATGCCAGCACGAAGTAACAGAGGAGTGGCCGTGAGATCGGCCTTGGTCTTGACGCTCATTGGAGCGATGGTCTTGGGGGCTACCGCCTACGTCAAGTTTGGCCCGATGGCCCACCGCAACGTTTCCGAGGTGAGCCGCCCGCTGGAGTCGGATGCGCCGGTCGCTTCATCGACTCACAAGAGCCGCCCATCCGTCGGCGAATCGGACGGTCAGTCGGGAACTCAGCTCACGCTGCACTCCCCCGTGATCCAAGGTGATGACGTCGTCCTGGCCTCCACCACCGATCAGCTCCCGGATGGCGAGCAACCCGCCGTTTATCTCGCCAACGAGTGCCTGAAAGCGGTCCACCAGGACACGGTAAAGGCGAATAGCGTTCAGATCAAGGACCACATCGCGCTTCTCGACTTCTCGCCGGAAATCCAAGATGGTTTTGGCAGTTCGCAGGAGGCAAGTTTCATCAAGGCCCTCCAGGTGAGCCTAGGCCAACTTCCTGACGTGAACAAGTTCCAGATTTTGGTCAACGGACAGCCGATTGAGTCGTTGGGCCACTTCGAAGTGACCGATCCGGTTGACGTCATTCGACCGTCGGCGAGCAGCAAGGCGTAGCAGCTAGCGGCCCGTGCAGCCTTTGGCTGCGGAGTGGTGGAGTGGTGGAGTAATGCGGTCCGGAATTCCATGTATCGGAATTGCCCTGACAACCGTAGAGACAATCTCAAAACCCCCGACGTGGCCCAAATGCTCCCTCTCCTGCAGCGCAGCGTACGCGGGAGAGGGCGGGGTGAGGGTCAATTTGAACCTGCGTCGCGAAGCGACCCCCCGAAATCAAATTGTTTGGCGCTGTATTTGGTGCCTTGCTCTGGGTTTTAAGATTGTCTGCGTAGCCCGGGAATGATTTGTGTCCCGGCCTGCTGAGCGCGAGCGGTATTCGAGGGTAGAGAATTGGAGTGCTTCGGGCGGAGCTTGGGCGAACGCCTTTGTCGGTGGCGGGGTGGGCAGAGTCGCCTTTGGCGGCGGGGTGGTGGAGTGGCGGAGTATTGGAGTGATGCGGTCGGAGAATATGCGACCGCCCTTCGGGGGTCGAGCGACTTGTGGCAACTGTCCGGTGGTCGACCCGGAGTCGACGCACCGGCTACCCTCTTCGATCCCTTCAGGATCAGGGCTGATGACCCCCGAAGGGGTTCAAAGAAAATAGCGCGGGGTCGAAGACCCCGGGGAAAGATCCCGATGTTTTCCCCGACCCCCGAAGGCTTGTCATTACCCACATCTTTTTTGGGGGTTCAGACTCGATTTGGAGTCGCTTTCGCGACGCAGGACAGCTATTTTCCCCCTCCCTTCCCTCCCCATCGCACCGCTTCGTGTATAGACCGGACACATGGTTAACAGGTGTTCGGGGACATGGTTTACAACAATCTATTTTGTGGCGTGGGAAGTAAGGACGGTGCCAACGATGCGGCGTGAGTTCGTCAGTCTCGCCTTGTTGGATGGCGCAAACATTTCAGAGTTGTGCCGTCGGTTCGGTGTGAGCAGGGTTACTGCTTATAAGTGGATCGATCGGTATTTGGCAAACCCTGACGAGGACTTTGTGGATCGCTGCCGGCGTCCCTTGCATTGCCCGAACCTAAGCAGCGGGGAGCTAGTCGACGCGGTGCTTTCGATTCGGGCGGAATTCCCAGCCTGGGGAGGACGCAAGATTCGGGCTGTACTGGCTCAACGTCAATGGACGGATGTGCCTTCAGCTAGCACCATCACGCAGATACTGCGGCGTGCGAACAAGCTTGGAGGGATCGCAGGAAGCGCCCAGGTGGCCGACCGCCGCTTTGAGCGGGACAGTCCAAACGAGCTGTGGCAAATGGACTTTAAAGGCCCTGTATCGACCCTTGAGTGCCGTTGTCATGTGATGACTCTTATTGACGACCATTCGAGGTTCAGTCCGGGTTTGCTTGTTTGCAGGGACCAACGCAGTGAAACCGTCAAGGCACACCTTGAAAGCTGCTTCCGGACTTACGGGATGCCCTATTCGATTCTAAGCGACCGAGGAACGCCTTGGTACGGCCACAATGGCCCCACCCGGATTGAGTTGTGGCTGCTGCGTCTTGGAATCAAGGTCTTGCACGGCCGTCCGTATCATCCGCAGACGCAGGGCAAAGTCGAACGCCTAAACCGAACATTGAAGGCTGAAGTGCTTGAGGGCCACTCATTTCGTTCGCTGGAAGAATTCCAGCAACGGCTTGCAAATTGGCGAATCACGTACAACACCATCCGTGGTCACGATTCGCTGGAAAGCCGAACTCCCATCACTGTGTACCAAAACAGCCCCTTAAGCTTTCCCGAGACGCTGGCGCCCGTGGAGTACGGTCCAGTAGATCTGGTTCGGAAAGTGCAAAAGGACGGATGGACACACTTCAAGGGAAAGAAGATCAGGCTTTCAGACGGCTTGGTTGGCATGCCCGTCGGTTTCAGGGCCGCTGAATCCGAAGGCATATGGGAGGTTCGGTTTTGTTCGGCGCTCGTGGCACAGGTTAACCTGCGCCACGAGCGCCCTATCGTTCAGAGTCTATGGGGTGTAAACCATGTGTCCGAACGGTTGTAAAGTAAGTGTCCGGTCTGTACAACCGCTTCGCAGATGGAGAGGGCCCTGTTTACAACGCAGTCGTTGAATCGCAGGTTCAATGCGGCATCGAGATCTGGGTAATGACAAGCCCCGAAGGGTAGTCGAAGAGATTCACCATGACCCATGGTCGAAACCAGGTGTCCATGGGGGCCCGAATTGATTTGAACGACTAACCGGTGGGCCGAGCGTACTAGAGCACCAGCGGAATCCTGAGACCCAAAGGGGATCGAGGATCGCCGAAGTTCCCCACCTTTAACGAAGGTCGCTACCGTCCGACGGTGACGGGACGTACCCAGGCTCGGAGCAACGTAAGGCCCATGACGAACAGGCTGAAGACGGTCCAGCCGATGGCCCACACGATGGCGGGGATGCCGGTGGTTTGCTGGAGGATCATGGCGTCGCTGTGGCCTTCGGTGAACGCAGAGATTTGGAGCAGGGTGTACATGGACTGCACTGCGTTCATGCATTGGAATACACCCAGCAACTGGGCGGCGAAGATCAGCTTCGTTCCGGTTAGGTAGGACAATCCCCACAGACAGACTGTCCACAAGATCCCGGAGACGATTCCCACGAAGTCGCCCCTGACCAGGAGAATCATGGACAGGCCGAGAGCGATCGAGAGCGCCCGAAGGGTGATTCTTGCCGATTGCTGGTTACGGCTGAAGAAGATCGTGAGGGCTCCAATGATTGATGATCCGACGTAGCCCGCCGATGCCTCAAGGAAAATGTTTCCGCCGGCGACGGGGGTGACCCCGCTTCCATTCGCGAATACATGGATTGACTGCACGTCTGCTCCGCACGCCATCGCTACGATCGCATGGCAAAGCTCGTGGAAGTGGGTGTTCAGCCATAGGACCGGCAGGAACAGCCGACTCACGACGGGGACCACCGTGCTCAATGCACCAATGCCAACCGCGCCGAGGATTGCCGACTGGTGGGGCTTCAAATTCATTGTCTATTCCGCCACATCTGTCTCAAGACTACGCCGTTCGGCTTCCCGCCGACGTACCACTAGGTCCCAAGTCTTGGTGACCGCAAGTGCAGCCACGCATCCACAGGTCCAACCCAGCAGAACCTGGTACGGATAATGAGCCCCTAGATAGATCCGCGAGTAGCCCACGATAAGGGCGATTCCCACCCAGGGTGTTCCCCACCATTTCAGTCGGTAACAAAACACAAACGCGACCGCCGCCATGTTCGCGCTGTGGGCGGATGCCGTTCCAAAGTTCGCGGCGTCGTGAGCGCTCGTGCCCAGCATGGACGCCATGTCATGCGTCCCTTGCTGGGCATTCCCCACTGCGTGAAGCACGAGATCCGGAAGTTCTTGGTAGGGACGTTTTTCAGGGAGAAACCGTTTGAAGAGGTCGGTCATGCCGTTGGCAATCGGAAAGGCGATCAGCGCCTGAATGACCGTCCAGCGGGATCGCTCGCCGCGAAAGGCCATCGCGAGCACGATCAGCCCGAGAACCATGCGCACCCAAGGGTGATTGGTGGCCTCGCTAAAGAAGTGCATCACCGGCGAGAGCGACTCCGAACTCCCATTAATCGCTCGGAAGATAGAGTCGTCCCAATTCACGGTGTGAGTGTACATTCTGCAGGCGATAGCGGTTTGCGGTCGGCGGTTGGCGGTCCGGAAGCTGCTTCCTGTTACGTGTCCCATACTGGTGAACAGAAAGTCCGTTCCAGCCTAATCCCGCCGGTCGATTGCAAAGTGCAAACTGCGAACTCGACGTGCCGCGGAGACAGGCTCTGATCTGCAGACCGTAGAAACACTTAGATGAGCAGGCTCGCGAACTTCCTAGCAAGGATAATCTGGTTCTGGACCCTGTGGTTCGTTCGGCGCCCGTTCATCCGCCGCACCCAAAATCGGTCATGGGGGTGGATGTCTGAACCTGCCCAGTTGAGAGCGCAGCGGTCGCTTCGTCGGCAAAATCGTTTTGCGCGCAAGTACGGGCTTCGGCTCATTCAATTCACCATAACCCTGCTGTTTGCTAGCATGGTGCTCTCGGTGACGGCTTACCTCGCCATCAACTTGTACGATGCCGGGTTCCTTTCGGTGCCCGACGATATCCGGCACCGGATGGGAGACGGGTAGGTATGACCTAGGTGGTGAACTGGGTCCAGTCCCCTAAATACAGCACTTCTTCTTCCAGATCAACCCCAAATTTCTGACGCACTCGGCCGCGGCCGTGGGCGGCCAGTCGACGGATCTCGTAGGCGGAAGCGCCGCCGACATTGAGGATAAAGTTGGCGTGCTTTTTGCCGAACATCGCCCCGCCCATTCGGAATCCCTTTAACCCTGCGGACTCGATCAGATAACCCGCCGGGACGACTCCCGCTTTTTTCAACGCAATGGGAAGTGTTTCCAAGGACTCGGCAAGGCGGGCGTCATTGACGTTCTTGAAGAAACTGCCCGCGCTGGCGCTCGGCGGTTGCTTGCCTATACGCTGGCGCTGATACTCTCGTGCCTCGTCATAGATCGCCTTGGGATCTCCAAGAGGGAGCTTCATGGCCACCCTCAGAATGGCAGCCTGGGGCGGGTTCGACTTTCGAAGGATCGAATCTCGGTAGGAGAACTCCATCCAAGAGGGATCCACCCATTCCCGCTTTCCGTCATGGGCGACCTCGATGCCGGTCAGAAACTCCGACACACAGCTTCGGTAAGCCCCGGCGTTGCTCACCAGCGCCCCACCGACGGTTCCCGGGATTCCGACGGCAAACTCCAAGCCGCGCAATCCGGCCTGAGCTGTCTTCAAGAACAGGTCTTGAAAGCTGCATCCACTTTCGGCGAGAACTTCACCGGTTCTGGCCACCGCGATTCGGGTGGCGCGGTTGATGATCGTGAGGCCCGGAACTCCATCATCTGACGGGAGGACGTTGCTTCCGGCGCCGAGGACGGTGGTGGGCATCTCGCTGGCCTGGGCTAGGAGCGCCGCCGCGCCCAACTCGTCAGAATGCCAAACCTCGACCAGTTTCTCGGCGAATCCACCTGCGCGAAGGGTGGTGTACGATGACAGCCGAACGTGCTTCCGAATCTGCCCAGGTTCCATCAAGCGTTCACTCCCAGAATCCGCTTCTTGGGAATGCTAATGCTCGGCTCGATGAGATATTTGGGAACCAGATCCTCTGCTTCCATTCGGTCTATACGATCAATCAGACCTGCGAACCGAGCAGCGTCGGGGTAGACCGGCTCGGCGTCGGGCAGCCCATAACCCACGAAATCGCCTGGGGGCGCAACCGTGCTGGGAAAGGGCTCTTCACCCGGTCGACGTACAAAGACTTCCCCGCGTTTCAATGGCAAGACCACGGTACGGTCAACCGAAACGAGGTCAAACGCTGGCAAACCGCCGCACGGCTTCCCAAACAGGAACGCGAACGTCTTGGCGAGGACGATGCCCACGCGGACACCGGTGAAGCTCCCGGGCCCAAGGTCGGCCAGAAAAAGCGTTCCATTTTCGACCTTAATTCCTTGCTCTAAACGCGCTTGGTTCAGGAGCGCCATGCTTGCGCTGCTGGCCGACTGGGGCGCGTCTTGAGCCCCGGCCCAAAGCACATTGCCAGCGTCGTCGAAAACGGCGACGCTGGCAATCCGGCTCGAGGTGCTAAAGGCGAAAATCACGACTTGGGAAGAAGACTGACTGTTTTTAGCAGATCAAGGACCGCCTTCTGGTCGTCCGCAGCTGCGTCCTTACTGGTTCCCTTGAAGCTCGCGATAAAGTAGTAATCACCCTGCTGTCCCGATGCGTCGAGCGAGTAAAGTGGGCCCTTGGAATCCTTGCCCAATCGCCAAATCGAAGCGATGGTGCAGCCAGCTTTGCTGGTCAACGACGGACTATCCACTCGCTCAGCGACTGAGTCGAAGAGGCTCAGTTCTTGAATCGTGAGGTTCAGAAGGACGTTGGCGGGTGAGTCGGAGTCGAGGGATGAACTAAAGGTAAACGTGACCGGCGCCGTCGCGTCCTCGCTTTTCAGCGTGATCGTGGTCCCATGCGCGCTCACCAGCGTCCAATCTTCCGGATAGTGGAAAACGAAATTCTTCGTGGAGATCACGAGGTTCTGCACGTTCTTCGCAAGCACTAGCTTAGGTGGTTTCGCGTCAGGAACGATCGGAACACGCGCCGATGGGAGGGGATCGGTCTTCTTCGCGGGTGGCAGCGGGTGATTCGGATCCTCCTCGACCGGCATGACTCCGTCAACCGTCCGCAGAGTCTGCATGGCGGTCGTGAAGGCGTATTGAACGTTGTCGAAATCGTTGGTTGGGCCGATAAGACGGAACAGCAGCTTTTCATGCGTTCTCGTGTAGAGCAGCCCAGTAACGGTCGTGGTCGGTCCCGTCTTTTCCGTGTAGCTGATCCGCGTGAGAAGCAGGGGAACTCCTAGGATGTCCTGCTGCCACTGGCGCTCGACAGTTCGGTGCAACTGCTCGTTGGAGCGGAGTTGGACGGTCTGCCAGATCTCAGGGGTGCTGGCGAACTGAGCGTGAAAGATCTCCAGAGTGGCGCCGGTCGGCGAACCTGCGGTCGGGAGGGTCATCACGGTCAGTCCTTTTTCCGACTTCGAGCTGGAGTGACCTTTCTTGTTCTTCTGTATCGTCCAGGTGGGCGGATGGTCGAACAACAGACCCAACTTTGGATCGTTGAAGGTGACCAGTTTTGGCGCTTGGGGATCCGGCGTTTGGCGCCCGAGAAGAACAACCAAGGCGGCGATGGCGACTGTGTTCATATTTTCCTGAATCGTATTATGGCTTGGAGCCTAGAAGAAGTCCCAGCAGTTGACGGGAGACGGTGTCAAGAGGTGTGAAGCTTGGATCAGGGCCGACCGATCCCGAACCTCAATCAGTCCATTTCGGGCAAGGTCTAGGATGCTGGGCTCACCCATGAATGAGCAACTCAACTGCCGAATGTCCAGGGAGAGATCCGCATGATCAGATTTCTCGGCGATCACTCCATTCGGGGAGAATGCTACTCTCCATGGGCCGACATTTTCCGGAATCAGCTCGTCTCGAATCTCGATCGTAAATTCGCCGACGGTGTCCGGCTTCAATAGGTTCACGGCGGCGACAAAGTCGGTCACTCGGTACATGATCGGGCCATCTACTTTGATCTCTACGCCCTGATCCAGGTAGCGGGCCAGGTAGGGGCTATCTGAAGGTTCCGTCCAGTCGATGTGGGTCTTGTTCGCACCCAAACCGGCGAACCAGGCCAAGATTGCCCGGTGTCCGGCCTCGGTCGACCAAGCAACCTCGGCGACTCGCTGCCTTTCCCAAAAATCGATCTTGTGAACGACGATCGCGTAAGACTCGACCGGATCGCCGAAAGCATAAACGGCTGGAAAATCTCGCGCTCCGACTACTTCCTGCCATCGACGCTCATCACGAATGTGGAAGCCGGATCGGGCGCGCGCAAAAGTCTCATAGCAGGGACGGATCAACTCCCAGTCATCGGCCATCAGCCTGCGGACGGGCAAGTCGCTCTTCAGTTTCGGGAGGCGCGGGGTAGGACAGATCACGTGGGTCTTTCGCCCGCAGACCTCGTAGCCGAACTTTCGGTAAAACGACTCACGGAAGGCGTAGAGTGAGGTGAGCGGGAATCCTTCCTCTTTCGCATGGCGCACGAGCCAAGAAAGCAGGGCCGATCCGACCCCGGACTGGCGCTCCGTAGGCGACACAGCCACGCCGGCGATACCCGCGTTGGGAATCGACGCCGCACCCCGAGCGACCACGTACTCGTTCATCTTAGCCACACCGGCAACCACACCGTTTAATTCGGCGACGTACGGCCGCCCGTATTTGATGACTTGCTCTTCGATGGGTACGGGAACGCCGTTCCCGTAGGTGGCCGAGCGGATCGCGAAAAACGCCTCCGCGTCGGCAGGTTCGTAGGGTCGGGAAACGACGGGCATGACGAGGATTCTATCCGGTCTGTCGACCGCGCTGTCCGCGATGACAGGAACCGAATCGAGTCGATAGGAGGTAAAAGGCGAGAGTGAATATCGATTTACTTCGCGAACTAACGGAGGCACACGGCGTTTCAGGATTTGAAGACGCCATCCGTGAAATCGCTCGCCGAGAACTTGCCCCGATCGCCGAACTCTCTACCGATGCCATGGGCAACCTGATCGCCTACAAGAAGGCTACGCGTCCCGCCAAAGGGCCAGCCAAGAAGGTGATGATTGCCGCCCACCTTGACGAAATTGGGTTCATGGTCAAGTACATCGACTCCAACGGATTTATCCGCTTGAATCCGCTCGGAGGTTGGGATCCCAGGCAGATGAATAGTCAGCGCGTGAGGATTCAGACTCGAGAAGGTTCCATCTCGGGTGTGCTGATGTACGGCACCAAACCTGCTCACCTGCTTTCGGATGCCGAAACCAAAGAAGGTCCGAAGATCGATAACTTCTTTGTCGACCTGGGCCTCAGTGCAGAAGTGGTTAAGGCGCAGGTTCGACTCGGAGACCCAGTCACGATGGACCGGCCGTTCGCGCAGATCGGTGATCTCCTGACCTGCAAGACGATGGACGACCGCGTCGGTGTCTTTGTCATGATCGAGGCGCTTAAGGCGCTCGGCGACCACGCGGTCGATGTCTATGCCGTGGCCACCGTCCAGGAGGAGATCGGCCTCCGAGGCGCTACCGCCGCTGGTGGATCGATCAAGCCGGACATCGCGATCGCTCTCGACATCACCCTCGCCAACGATATACCTGGCGTTCAAGAGCAAGACTATGTAACCAAACTTGGTGAGGGGACCGCGATTAAGGTGATGGACAGCTCTCTTATCTGCCATCCGAAGCTTGTGGCCCACTTCCGGAAGGTGGCTGAGGACAAAGGGATCAAGCATCAGATCGAAATCCTGGCTCGGGGGGGAACCGACGCGGGTGGCATTCAGCGCCTTAATGGTGGCGTGCCGGCATTCACCCTCTCCATTCCGACCCGATACGTCCATACGGTGAATGAAACGGTGCACCCGGGTGACGTAGAGGCATCCATCGAGCTTCTCGCGAGATACTTGGAGGAAGCCGAGACGGGCGTTTACAGCTACTGATCGACAAGGGTGGTCGACATACAAAGATACTGAAACGCATTGTCGAACACTTGCTTCAGGCTGAGATCGTAGACGGACTTCATTGCGCCGTCGACTCGGTCTCGGCCGAGGAGCTGAAGCTTCAAATTCGTGAGGATCTGTTCGTTCCCGCACTCGGTTAAAAGGTTTCGAATTTGAATATCCGACCCTACCGAGTGCAGATACCGACCAATCCAGCCTGACTGTTGATACGCGCGGAGCACCGGATCGAGTTCGGCGGTTTCATCTCCTCTGGACTCCAGGACTGACTCCAATTCATCGGGTTTAAGCCAGCGGAAGGTCCCATTCATGAACTCTCGGGAGATCTCGTCGTCGATGGCGCCTTCCGCCAAGACAGAAATCGCCTCCTCTAGCCATCTCGGAGCGTTAGCGTCAGAGAGCAGGCTTGATATCACGTGCGCGTATTCATGGGCGACCGCGCGATGGAACTCATCAGGATCATCCAAGAGGTAGTTCGGGAGGCAAATCTTTTCGTAAGGCTCTTTTGTGATGCAATAGCCAAACGGGTAGGTCGCCCAGTCGGCGTCCGTTTCCTCAGCGAGGATTGCCACTCTCGTAAGTTGGGTGTGCTTCCAGTCCAACCGCTGAGCGATCTCCTCACAGCCCGCCAAAATGCGAGCGGCGAGATCGCTTTCGAGCCCCATCAGCTCACTGGGTAGGAACTCGATTGAGAGCCAATCGTTGACGGTTCGCACCACTCCCTTTTGGCGGGTGATGTACTCTGCTTCGATCAATCGGTAATGCTTTAGGAGAATCCCGGACTCTCCAACGCCGTTCCCACGCACCAGCTCAAAGGCTTCGTGGAGTCGATCCCACTGGTAATGCTCAAGCGCAGCTTCCCAATGCGCGGCTTCGGAAAGATGAGGATTCGACACGGTAAAACCATACCGCCGAGCGATGTTCAGCCATCGGAATCTGGACATTGGTCCCAAAAACTCTCCTTTCGCGACTGTCTCGACCAAATCACGCATACACTAATTGGACATGGCTCGACGTATTGCGCTCCTGTTCCTTGTCGTGACCACATTCATGACCGCCTTGATCGGCAACGCGTTTGCCAAAGAGGAACCGATTCGACTCGGGAATCTTCTCGACTCCTCGCCTAGCGAGACGTTCGAGATTCCGCCCCATTTGGGAGGAGGCTTTCGAGAGTGCTATTTAGTGCGCGCGTCGTTCAAGTCCGTTCTTCACAAGGTCCGTCAGGAGTTGACTCCGCGTGGATGGAAGGAGATCGTAGTCAAGAATGCCCCCGCTCACACGCTGTTCATGAACGGAACCCGTGAAGTCCAAATTCTTCAAGGACGAGCCCAAGGCGCAACCGCGCTTCATAGCGCGGGCAGCCGGTTGGCTGCCCGCAGCCTTTCCTGGGAACCAGTGCAGGACTGGGTTTCGGTGATTTTCGATTCCCCGTCCACTCACCCGCTGGATCGCACTTTGGGCGTTCTCCACGACCTGCGCGATGCTTTGCCAGGCACGGTTTCTTATACCGACGCATCGGTGTGAAGGTCCTACTGGTCGTCGGTCGTGTTGACTGACAGTTGGCCGTCTTCGGCGTAGACCGTGATGGATTGCCCCGCATTCGGATTGACCACTACGTTCAATAGCACCGACGTGGAAACGTTTTGAGGAGTCACCGTGACCGTGTAGGCGCCTGGTGTATAGGTCTTGTAGTCGGTGGCAGCGGCAAAGGCAAGGCCGCCGGAGGAGATCAGGTTCGAACTCACTAGTGTCGGTGCTCCCGAGCTGCCCGGAGTCACATAGACATCCACTGGAGTCGTGGCGGTGGTAATTGCGTTCGCCAACCTCAGTTGACACAGACCGGTATTGATGGCCGAGCTGTTGTCGTTCAGAGTGAACGTCCCAAAGGTCGCTCCCTTCTGATAGATCGCCACGGTCGAATAGCTGCCGTACTGGAACACGCCCGCATAACTGGTGATCGATCCGCTGGTTCCCGAGAACGTGACCGTGTTGCTTCCCTCGTTCTCAACCGAGTATCCCGTCACTTGGTTACCGGAGATCGTGCCGATTGCGGGTGTGAAATTGTCGTACGTCGCGGTCAGGGGACCCGATGTCGGAATCAGATTGATTGCTCTCACACGAGGGCTTTGCGCCGTTCCCAGCGCGGGGCTGGCGGCAGTCCCGCCGCAACCGGCGAGGATGGCTGCCGTAGCCACGGCAAGAAGTCCGTAAGTCAGTATTTTCATGTTGCTCTCCCTTGTCGTCGATGGCAGTTGTGGCATCGACGCGTGGATAGACCGAAAATAAAACGGGTGGGTTTCGCGGGCAACCTGACACCAAAGTTTTCAGTTGGCAGCCAGCAGTTAGCAGTCGGAGCTCATTCGAAGGACGCCCACTTTCAGTCATTCGATGAGAGCGAATAGCAAGGATAGCTGAGGCACATTAACGCAATACAACTTCAACTAGGCGGAACCCTGTTTTCGGTGACATCGTCCCAGAGTTGAAGGCTCTGATCATGTCCACTTACTACGCAACGTTTGATTCCCTACAAAGCGGCAAAGCTGCCGTCGACGAACTTTTGCGAGACGGAATCTTGCCGGAGGACATAAGCTTGGTTGGCGATTACCACGGCAATGCTGTGAGTCATGAACTAGTTGCCAGCAAGGCGACAGTAGGAGACGCTAGCTACTTCGTGGGTCGGTCTGACGACCCGGTGATCGGAAGAGCATCCATTCAACAACTCCAGTCGTCCAAGACTCCTCGCACGGAGATGGACCTTATGGATGGAATCGACACATCGCACCTTTCCTCGGACGTCGAGTCGCTCGACCAAGCGGATGATTCTCAAGCGATGGCCGAAGAGGTCCTAGATCCCGAAGATGGTCGGAGTCAGGAAGAACGGGAGCGAGGAGATCTTCGGTCCGAGTTGAACACTGGTTTTAAAGAGGAACCGTCGGAATCGGAGTCTCTTTACGACACGCAGACCCTCATGCAGGACCAAAACACCAAAGGGTTGGAAACGATCTCCGTTCCCGGTAGGGGTGTTGTGATCGGCTCGGGGGGGCTTTCAACCGCCGCCCTCGACCTGCTCAGTTTAAGCGATGGACAGTCTTGGGAAACCTTTTCCAAGTTCTTGATCGAGGAAGGTCTGACCGAGGAAGAAGCAGGATCCTATCGGGACGCGATCTGCGCTGGCCAGACGATGATTGCCGTCGAGATTGTTCCCGGGCGAGTCAGCGAGACCCTCGTTGAGACGGTGATCGAGCGCAGGGGAGGCGCCAAGGCCCAACTGTTCGATGCTCCGCGGTTTCACGAGAAGGCCTACCGGATTCGGATGGAAGGCTGGGGCAACTCCTAAGCTCCAACCGGTATCTTCAGGGGGTGAATCGAACGTGGTTGAAGTCCGGCAGTATCCTCGCTTTTCTGGGAGTCGCCCTGGGAGCCTTTGGGGCTCACGCCCTGAAGGATAAGCTTGGCGAGAACCGTCCCATCTGGGACACTGCTGTCCACTATCAACTTGTGCATGCCATAGCGCTCTTGTTCGTAGCGGTTGCCGCGACCTCGCTTCCCTTAAAGGTGATAAAACTCGCTGGAACGCTGTTCACAGTTGGCGTGGTCCTCTTTTCGGGAAGCCTTTATGTGCTAGCGCTAACAGATATTAAGCCGCTGGGCGCCATTACACCCTTTGGCGGGGTTTGCTTTCTTGTGGGGTGGGGAGCTTTGATTTACTCCGCTGGCAAGCCCGTCACTTCGACTGAGGTATGAAGCAGGCTTGCCGCGGCGACGCGCGGCAAGCCAAGTGGGTCAGAGCTACGGCGTGGATCGGCGGTTTCCGGTGATTATTGACATCAGGAATAGGATCACCGTGATGGCGAGAAACACGTAAAACAGCATCATCGCGATGCTGACGGCTCCCGCGGAAACCTGTCCAAATCCAAAGATTCCGGCGATGATTGCGATCACCAGAAATATTACTGCCCATCTCAGCATGCTTGCCTCCCGGCTCCTTCTAGAGCCTCTGTCCGATTGGACGAGGACTCCAAAGGCGGGGTTCCGGACGGTCAGTCCGGAATCAGGCTACTGACTGATGTACTTCGCGTGGCCGTCGGCGTAGACCACGGCGCGACCATCGGGACCGCTCACGTAGCCGAGGATGGTTGTCGCAGGACTCTCGATTGCGGTCATCGAACCGCCTGCGAACGTGTAATTGAACGCGTTCGCCAGACCGGGGCTCTTCAAGTAGGGGTCGATCTTCGATTTCCAACCGTCCGCATTGGAAGGCAACTTGTCGTCATAGTCAGAGGCGCACATGATCAAGGCTAGGCCCAACTGTTTTGCCGTGTTCAATGCCTTGGCTCTCAGTGCGAGTCGCAACTGATTCTTGTAGTACTCAAGCGGAACGTGAACGACCCGTCTGACCATTAAAGATCCCCGACTGGAATAGCTGATCGCAGTTGATCCGGGAGCAAGCTCTCCCTGTTCGCCGTCGGTCGACACAATGATCGATTTCTTCGCGGAAGGACTAGAGAGGCTCACGACGGTGGCCGACTCGGTTTCATCGCCGTTCTCGACCGGACTTCCCTTCACCGCAAGTTGCAGCTCAGCCGGCGTTACCACGGGGGGTTTGGTCGCCGGAATTGTTTCGACGCGTTCAACGTCCCCCGTCGTTGGGTCGATACTCCAGCCGCCAGGAACCCGCTTGCCGTGCTCAAACTTGACGAAATAGAGCAGCTTGCCGAACCTGGGATAGACCGTTATCCCACCGACGGCCGGCACGTAGACCGTCTTCCCCATGATTCCCTTTTCTCCAATAAAGTGGATCTCGGTCATTCCGGGGTGCTCGGGAGAGAGATCGCTAAACCACACATAGGGAAGTTCCGGATAGGAACCCAAGCCACGGACGTGAACGTTATCTTCGGAGCCGAGACTTCCCGTCGGTCCACCGACCGCGGAGACGAGATTCAGGGTTGTGTGGGCCTGAGTTCCGTCGATGATCGTTGACTCGACAATGGCCGAGTCCGTATTGGGGATCCAAAAAACTGAATTGATTGAAGTGGGTTCGACGACGTCCACCAAGACTTTCGTTTTCCCGGTGAGGGCGGAATAAACGGCAAGTTGGTGATGCACTGGGGAAGGGTCAGGATCGAGTCCACCCGTCACGCGTTCCCACTCTCGGGTCGTTAGGTCTTCCAGTCGCCGTCGGATCAACAGGTATTTTCCGTCCGAGGACCACGAGAACTCTTCGACGTGGGTCGCCGACGCTTGGTCGGCGGGTAGCAAGAAGATGGCATCTTTCGCCAACGGAAGAGCGTCGTGGATGGCGCTCATCTGTGAGAAACCCGAAGCGCCACACCCGAAAGCCACGAGTGAAAGCCACACTTTTGCACGCATGCCCCACGGACGTCTTCGCCCAATCTTTTTGTTCATGGTCCTATCGATGGTCCTAGTGACACACGAAACGACGAACCCTAAGGCGTTCCTTTCAGGCTATCTGGGATCGCGACCTGGGTCCCTGGCTTGACTCCAAGCTTTCGAGCGCAGTTCACTTTCATCTCCAGCACGTATCGGTAGTCGCCGGTCGGAGCCACCGGGGTTTCATCGTAAGGCTTGCCATTTGCAACGTTCAGAACGCGCTTGTTCGGCCCGATGTAGCAGATGTCGAGTCCCAGCGGGCAGTTATGCATCCAGAAGCTATGCCGACCGTCGTTGACCTGGAGTTCTGGGAAGAGAAACAGCATTCCTTCATCTTCCCGGACATCCTGATCCTTCAGGAACATCATCCCCTCTTCGCGCTTCGACTCCGTGTCCATCAGCCAAACCTTCACCGGATGACCGTTCGCCTTGATCGTGACGACCTTAAGGTCCTTGAGCTGATTAATCCGATTGGGACTTTCACCTGTCCGAGCATCGGTGTTCGTGCTCGTGCTTGACGGTGGGACGGGAGCGGTGAGTCCAGAAGTTGTGGAGGACGCCACGGGCGCGTTATTCGGACTTGGAGGCGCGGGTGTGGTTGAGGCCGGAGTCGTTGCGGGAGTCGAGGCGGCCGGATTGCCTGCATCGGCTGTCGGCGGGTTTGCCGAGTTAGCCCCATTGCACCCAATGAGAATGACGCCGAGGGAGAGCGCGACAATCGTTTTCATCGATTCACCGGAGCGAACAGATCCGCCGTCTTTTCGTAGGCATCGATCGCGTCGTTATAGACCAGAGTGGTGCCGATGAGGTCCAATCCGGCGATCAACGCATCTTTCGTGTAAGAGTTGATGGCGAATCCGAAAGACTCTCCGTTTACGGTGACTGTCTGGTTCGGAAGATCGATCGTCGCTTCTGCTCCGGACCCCGCTTCAACAAGCTTGGCGTGAGACTCTTCAACTACTTCGATGAGGGCTAGTCCGCAGTTCCCGGCATTGCCTCGAAAGATATCGCTGTAGCCCGGCGAAGTCGCTGTCTTCTTGGCGATCACGGCCCGGTAGCCAGCCTGCTGAATCGCCCACACCGCGTGCTCGCGAGAAGATCCACATCCGAAGTTCGTGCCGACTACGAGAATCGTCGCACCCGCCGCCTCTGGCTTGTCGAGCGGGAACTCGGGACCCCGAACATCCTTGAACACCAGTTCGCCGTAACCAGACCGACTGACGCGGGTGAGGTAGCGAGCAGGGATGATTCGGTCAGTATCGACGTTATCGTCCGGAACAACTCCGATCTTTCCGGTATGCGTCGTAAACGGGAGCATGCACCAAGTATGGCTCAGGAGCGGTACGCTACCTTGAATGCCGATTCCAGACAAAGACGAGTTCCTCCAAAAAACGGAGGGTATTCGGCCAATGGCCGTATATCAGGACGTCCTCGCGGACGTAGAGACCCCTGTCAGCGCCTACTGGAAACTGGCTCACGATCAGATTTACAGCTTCCTGCTCGAGAGCGTGACGGGCGGCGAGCAGCTGGCCCGCTACTCCTTTCTGGGAGTTCGTCCGCGTCTGGTGCTTCGCACGAAGAACCAATCGGTAAGACGGATCAGCCCAGACGGTGAACTTAAATCGGACTTGCCGGGTGGCCAAGACCCACTGGACCTTTTGAAGGCCGAGTTGTTGCCGGAGCGCCCTCTCGGACTGGAGGGACTTCCGAGTTTTGTGGGTGGAGCGGTAGGCCTGATGAGCTACGACATCGTCCGGTTCTTCGAGAAGTTGCCCGACGCAACGGTGGATGACCTCAAGGTCGACGACATGGCGATGATGTTGGCGGACACGGTCGTCGTCTTCGATCATGCAAAGAACATCGTTCGAGTGCTAGTCATGACCGACGGCTCTGAAGAGGGTTACGAGAAAGCAAGGTTGGAAATCGATTGGGTTCTGACCCGACTGGCGCAACCGTTACCTTCCCTTCCATCCGGGTCATATCCGGTTCACCCGGTCGAATCCAATGTGACTCAAGAGCAGTTCGAGCACATGGTGACCCGGATGATCGAGTACATCACGCAAGGCGATGGCATCCAGATGGTTCCCGCTCAACGGTTCTCAACTCCGGTTGAGGCTCACCCGCTCACTGTTTACCGAGCACTTCGTTCGATAAACCCGTCGCCGTACATGTTCCTTCTACGATTCGGCGACTTTGATCTCGTGGGCGCCTCTCCCGAGTTGTTGGTCAGCCTTCACGGCCGCAAAGCTCGCGTACGGCCAATCGCCGGTACGCGCTGGAGAGGAAAGGACGAAGCGGAAGACATTGCGCTTGGCGAAGAGCTGTTGGCGGACGAGAAAGAGCGCGCCGAACACATCATGCTCGTGGACCTCGGTCGAAACGACCTCGGCCGCGTCTGTGGTTATGGTTCGGTTCACGTCAACGAACTCATGGTTCTCGAGCGGTATTCGCACGTGATGCACATCGTAAGTGACGTCACCGGTGAACTTGCAGAAGGGAAAGACGCCTACGACCTGTTTCGGGCGTGTCACCCTGCGGGGACCGTTTCTGGAGCACCCAAAGTGAGGGCGATGGAGATCATCGACGAATTGGAACCGAACCGTCGAGGCTCGTACGCGGGTAGCGTGGGTGTGATTAGCCATAACGGCGACCTTGACACTTGCATCGCGATCCGTACGATCTATCTGCAAGGCGGTCGGGCTTACTTCCAAGCGGGTGGCGGCGTGGTTTATGACTCCGTCCCTGAGAAGGAGTACGTGGAGTCTTGCAACAAGTCGATGGCCTCAAGGCGAGCCATTGAGCGAGCCCAAAAAGGATTGTAGCCACGTCTTCTCGCCAGTCGTGAACCGGTTGGCCCGCGGCAGAATGCCAAGGCGCGAGCCATCTGCCCTTGGCACGGAAATCTATCGAAGATTCTTACGACGTCGGCAGTTTTCGGCGGCTAGTCGTTAATGACTGGATCAAAAGTGTTATCGCCCTCGATCTGTTTGGCCACCTGGTAACAGAACCAAAGCACGCGATCCGATGCGGGGCGATTGCTGGTTTTGCTGACTAATCCCACGATTTCTCGGTAAGTTGTCTCGAGCCTGGCCAGGTTTTCTTGGAATGTTTGTTTCAAAGCAGACTGTTCGTTAAGGTCGTTCTGCTGAAATCTCTTTGCTCTTTTCAGAATTTTAAGGACGTCAGAAACGACCATAGAACGAACTCGTTTCTTCCCTTTCGGCTCCAAGTAGGCATAGATCGCGTCTTGGCCGATTGCCTCAAGCGCGCTCTCACGGGGCCCCCAACCAGTATTTGGATCTGCAGAGTAGCCCACCTGACAAGCCAGATCGGCGAATTGCATCAAGAGCCGGGCGAGCCGCTTCTTTTCTCTTGCATTGGCCATGCCGGGTTGGCCAAGAATCCTTTCATTTCGTCTCTTGGCGGCCTCAGCGTAGATAGGGTCGGCATGCTTCCAAAATCCGTGGTGGCTCACGTAATAGTCAGACCAGCCTTCCCGTCCCAAGGACAAAATCTGGGAATCAGTCTTTCCAAGCCGATCGTATTGCTCATCAGGTTGAACGTAGAGGCAAACGCCGATCCAAGCGGCAAGCATCAGGGCTCGATGCCCATTTCGTCTAGCAAGCGGCTCAGGAGATCGTGATCGTATCGGTCCATCTTGCTGGCCCGGTCGGACTCAAGGTGCGCTTCCTCCAAGAGACCGCTCTCTTCGAGCAGGATTCCGAGGAGTCCGTGATACATGTTCTTGGAGGGATCCAGGTCGCTCGCTAGTCGGACCGATTTGATGGCCTCGACTTGACGACCGGCGCCCCGGAACGCAACGGCTGCTCGAAGGTACAAGAAGTCGTCGCCCGGAGACAGTTCGATCGCGGCCCTCAAAGACTCCAGCGCTTCGTCGTACCGCTTCTGGGTCGTCATGAGATCGCCAATCCAGTAGTGATAGAAGGAAGAGTCTGGTTTCGCGATCACCGCTCGCTGAGCGGCAAGAATCGCCCGCGTCGGTTCACCCGCATCTCTCAGTGCCTCCGCCAGTTTGAAGTGATAGAACGGGTTCTCTGGTTCTAACTCAGTGGCCTTTTCAAGCTTCTCGATGGCGTCTCGGAATCGCCCGTACCGTTTGTAAAGGTCGGAAATGCCGACATGGGGCTCGGTGACTTCGCCGTTGGCTCGCAGCGCCTTTTCGTATTCTCGCAGAGCTTGTGGATACTGGTCGGTAACTTCGTAGGCGCCGGCAAGATGGATACGACTCGTGACGTCATCGGGCGCTCGTCGAGCCACCGCTTCACGAAAGTGACGGATGGCGGTTTCGTAGTCACCGTCGGTAAGGCATTGTCGGCCCAGCTCGTCGCTCTCGTCCGGCGTGTCGCCGTGGGCTTTGCGAACGTTGTCAGTCACCGAGCCGGCTTCGCCGATGGGGACTTGGAAAAGGTCAGCGATTGTCTTAAAGCTTGGTTCCATCTAAGGTGTTCTATACGTCGCGCTCTAGCGAAGCGCGGCAGTCGCTCCCAACTGTACCGGTCGAATCGTGATCGTTGCCGGATAGCTTCCGCCGCTTACCGGGAGGGTGGTAATGACAAAATCTTGTTTCGAGCCAGGGCTCAGGTGAAATCGCCCGATCCTGGTCTCATCCTTCGGCTGCAATATGGGAGTCACCAGATAGTCGCCGTTCACGATAAAGAGTGCACCTGAATAGCCAGCACTTGCCTCGAAAACGACCTCAACGTCGGTGGCTTCCCGAGTCGGATTGCTGATCGAGGCGTGAATTCGGTAGATGACGCCAAAGTTTCCATCGAGCTTTTGGAGGTCATCGGCACTGGAGAGCGGCTTCTGACCCAGCCGACAGACTCCGAAGCGACCGCCCACTCGATAGTTAACCGAGTCGTCTCGGTAGGGATCGGGGTAGACGTGCTGCGAGGGTTCGTACGGCGCGCGATCATAATCGTTCATCGGATTCGTCCCGACGACGCGCCACGGAGTCGAACTCCAGAGGGCCGTCTCCCAAAAGTGATCGATCTGGAAAGGAGGCCAGGCGTCCGTTCTCACTTGAATGTCGGGAGGTCCACTCACGAGTCGAAGGCTGCAAAGACCGCTCACCGTCTCTCCTGGCAGTATCCGGCGAAGTGAAATCGGGAGCGTCGCATGTGGTGGTATCGAGACGACTTCCCCGCTGCCCCACATCCAAGCTCGCACGTACTGATCGGCCGCTTTCAGTCCAGCGCGAACTGGGTTACGGTCTGGTTTGCTGTCCCCGGGGATGATCAACACTTTTGCTACCGAATCGGAGTCGTTGATGGCCTGCACCCGAAGGTACATCGCTTGATCACTGGCGTTCAGGTGGTGATAGAGAAGCCGAGCGGGCGATCCTACCTTAAGGGATGAAGAAAACAAGGCCCCCGGGCGAACGACCGACTCGGGATTGTTGGAATACCACAGCACTTCGTCCTTGGTCTGAGGAAGCCCAACGTTGTGAACAACGACGTTGACGTCTCCGGTGCTTTGGAGAGCATCGTTGGCACTCACTCTGGCGTGAACGGTGAAGGTCCTTGTAACCCCTGGTCCGACGTCACCGACTTTGGGAAGGGTAAAGGCAGTACTCGCACCGTCCGCGGTCGCCAGTTGCGTCTGAACTGCGCCCTCAATGGCCCCTTTTACCGTCTGAGTGATCGCGGGCGCACCCGATACGTTCACATCGAGAGTCTGGGGAAATTTCGCCGACCAGGCCTTTACGGTGACCTCCACCGTTTCGTTAGAGGCGCCCGAAGAGATCGAGACCCGTGTTCGACCTGGTTTGATCGCGGTCAGGACCAGTCCAGCTTCGGTGCGACGAGCGGCCACCACCAGATCGTCTTCAACATGCAGATCGGCATACGGGACCATGCTCCCAACAATTGGAATCGACTTGACGGAACCCACGCCTAGCTCGATGGTTGATGACGCGACGCGGATCGGTGGAAGACTCAACGCATAGGACAGGCGCGCGGCCCACTGGTGCGCCAGTTTTGAGGATGGAATAGAGCGGGCAACCGCCTCGTTCCAGATGCCGTCGATCACGACATCGCCGACTTTTACGACGTAGTTGCCGCGATTGTTTGCGATCGAAACCGACTCGGTTCCGGAAAGGGCCTGGAGGGCGGTAGCGACCTGTTCAGCCCGGTTCACAGGGGACTTTCCACTGATACCGGACTTGAAGGCGATCACGGGAACCTCATTGACCACGATGGTCGTTCCGTTCACACGCACGTTCGCCGCGAGGCCGAAATTCGACGCAAAACAAAGAAGCAGTGCGACCATGCCGCGGCGTGTGTCACTCATCAGGGGGATGATCGATTCTACCAGGGCAGATCGATTGGGTCCGGGATTCGGGGCCCTCCTAGGTAAACTTGCCCACAGAGTTTCGTTAACTATCATGGCATCCGTCAAGGCATCTAATTACATCAACGGCGAGTGGCACTCCGCTCCTCAGGAGTTCGAGAGCGTAAACCCGGCTAATCGCCAGGAAATCATCGGCACCGCTCCTCTCAGCACTAAAGCAGACGTCGACCAAGCCGTTTCTGCGGCCAAGAAGGCCTATCACGCTTGGAACGAATTGAGTTGGGTCAAGCGAGCCGAATACGTCGACAACTTCGCTCAGCTCATCAAGCGCGACCTCGCCGAGATTTCGACTCTGGTGACGCGCGAGTGTGGCAAGCCGATCAACGAAGGACGAGCCGACGCGGTCGAGGCCCTTCACATGGCCCAGTACATTGCCGGCCTCGGTCGACTTCCGACCGGCTATGCGATCAGCTCCGAGATCGCGGCCAAGGACGCATACATCCTTCGAAAGTCGAAGGGCGTCATTGCCTGCATCACTCCTTGGAACTTCCCGAGCGCAATTCCTCTTTGGGTCATTCTGCCATCGGTTTTGGCCGGTAACACGGTGGTCTTCAAGCCCGCGGAACAGACACCGATCTGCGGCCATAAGCTCATGGAGCTCTTCCATGAGGCAGGGTTTCCCGCTGGCGTGATCAACCTGGTTCACGGAATGGGTGAAGACGTCGGCGATCCGCTGGTTAAGCACAAGGACGTGGCTGCGATCCTGTTCACCGGTTCGCGAGCGGTAGGGAAATACATCCAGCAGGTTGCTGCCGGCGATGCCTACAAGTTCGCGGCGACCGAGATGGGCGGCAAGAACGCCACCATCGTCCTCGAAGATGCCGACATCGATCTGGCAGTGAACGCCTGTGTTCTTGGCGCTTTCAAGACGAGCGGTCAACGATGCGTGAGCACAAGCCGCGTCATTATCGATCGAAAGGTCGAACCTGAGTTCACCAAGCGGTATCTCGAAAAAGTGAAACGAATCAAGATAGGCGATGGCCTGCAAGAGGACACCTTCATGGGGCCGCTGATCGAAGAGGGCAGCGTCGATAAGTGGAAGCTCCACAATCAGAAGGCGAAGGAAGAGGGCGCGGAAGTTCTCATCGACGGTCAAGTGCTGACCGAGGGCATTTACGGCAACGGAAACTTCGTGAGCCCGTTCGTCTACCGCTTCGAACAGTACAAGAAGAACACCTTCTGCCTTCGAGAAGAAGCCTTCAGCCCACACCTCGCCATCATCGGCGTGGACGGTATGGAGGAGGCAGTCGACGTCTACAATGACACCGACTACGGTCTCGCGATGGCGGTCATCACCGAGGATTATCGCAAGTGGCGGTGGGTCCGTGACCATGCCGACTATGGCCTCGGATACGTGAACCTTCCGAGCATCGGCGCTGAGGTTCATCTCCCATTCGGTGGCGTCAAAGCCAGCGGAAACGGTCATCCGGGCGCCGAAGGCATCCTAGAGTCGGTCACCCACCGCGTTGCCTTCACCGTGAACCACGCGCGAGAAATCGTGATGGCTCAAGGCCTTTCCACGTCAGTCTGAGATTGAGGCGGTAAAGAAAATCGGGGCGCTGCGTCATCTGACGCAGCGCCCCGATCTGCTTTGAACACACTTCTTAGAAGTGGAGAGTTACTTTTGCGTAGTAGCTTCGAGGAATCTCTGCGGTGGGCCAGAAGATTCCCGTTCCCTCTCGATGTCGATTACTTAGCAGGTCGTTGCCACCGACACTCACCTCGTAGGCCGTGGTTGGTTTCCAGCTCAGGTTCGCATCGAGCTTCACATAGGCCGAGACACCTTCGTCGAAGATCGCGTCG
Organism: uncultured Armatimonadota bacterium; assembly: GCA_903904815.1. Taxonomy (GTDB): domain Bacteria; phylum Armatimonadota; class Fimbriimonadia; order Fimbriimonadales; family Fimbriimonadaceae; genus Fimbriimonas. Next base: position 137,045 of record CAIVDU010000053.1, on the reverse strand, counting down.
TACCAGTGAGCCATCGTATCGAACTTCAGCTCGTGAGGAAGATCCCAGGAGAGGTGAAGGTCGACGCTGTTCTTTGGCGTGAACATGGTGGTTCCCAGGGCGAATCCGTCCCAGTTCATGTAGGTGTAGCCGAGGGTGGCATGGAACAGTTTCGAAGGATTGTAGTGGGTCGCCCACTCAAGCCCGTAGGTGTGCCCCTTGTCGCCGTTATAGGTGTAGGTCGGCGTGATCTCATACTGCTGACCGTTCAAAGGGTAGGTGCTTCCCGTATCGCCTCCGAGGATGGTTCCGGTAAAGGGAGTTCCGCCGGCGTAGTACAGCAAGTTGTCGTAAATGTTGTAGTACGCCGCGACGTCAACCAGAACGTGCTCCATCGGCTTCGTTCGGTAGCCGATTTCATTGGCAATGAGCTTCTCTGAAGTCAAGCCTTGGTTACCGTAGAAGACCGACGCGGTAGGAAGACCCCCTTGGGTCGCCGGTGGCGCCGCTGACAATACATCGACCTGTCCCTCATCAAACTGACCAGGCTTTCGCACCGCGCGAGCGACCGATGCCCAGATCGTATGGTTCTCATCAGGCGTGTAGGCATACCGAGCGTTTGGCTGGAATTCGCTTCCAGTGACGCTGTTGTGCTCATACTTCAGACCGAGGGTCACGTGATTCTTAGGATTGATGGTGATCTCATCCTGGCCAAAGGCACTGAGGATGGTATCCCGTTGATCGGCCGGGTAGAGCCAACCGGCGATGCCCTTCCAGGTGTTGTTAATCTCGTACCGGGCGCCCACACCGAGCGTGATGCTCTGGTTTTTCATCTCAGCCATCTGGTGCTGAATGTCAAGATCCCAGGTGTAGCCGCTCAAGCCTTGGTAGGAGAACGGATAGTCGAGCATGTTGTAATAGACCTGGACTGCGGTCTGGGCGCCGTGAGCTTCATCGTGCTCCCACCGTCCAAGAATGTGACTGGCAGTGATCATTTCCATCCCGCCGAAGAAGGTGCTGTACGGAGCTACCGGAAGCGCGGCCGAAGTCTGTTCGTACAGACCGAATCGGTTCTCCGAGCCTTGGAACATGAATCGCCCCTTGCTCTTCTCATCGAAGTCGGCGCGGAATCCTAGCTCGCTTAAATTCTCTCCGTCGCCAGCCCGGGCGCCGTCGGATAGCTGGGCGTCCTTGTTCACACCCGCCTTTCCGTCGACCCGATAGGTGCCGTCGCCAATCTTGCCTCCGTACCGGAACGCGAGTCGATTTGATTCCAGCGATCCAGCTGAGGTGATGAAGAGTCCACCCTGGGTGTCCTTCGAGTGCTTGGTGATGATGTTGATGATTCCATCGACCGCGTTGGCGCCCCAAAGGCTGCCACCGGGTCCACGAATGACTTCGATTCGCTCGATGTTCTCCATCAACATGTCCGTGACTTCCCAGTAGGTGCCAGAAATGTAGGGTGAATAGATCGTGCGTCCGTCTACGAGGACCAGAAGTTTGTTTGAGTTGTAGCTGTTAAAGCCCCGCACGCTCACCGCATAAGTCTGACCACCGAGCCGGGAAACCTGGACGCCCGGCACCATTCGTAAGGCCTCAGGCACGTTCTTGGCTCCGGTTCGTTTGATGTCCTCCGCGGTCACCACGAAGATGGCAGCAGCCACCGCATTGAGCGACTGTGCCTTCTTTGAAGCGGTCGTCACCTGCATCTTGCTCAAGTCGTCAAGATTGAGGTCCGTCAGGTCGTCTGCCTTCTGGGACTTCCCGGCCGTTTGTGGTGATGGGTCCACTAAGGTACCATTTGGCTTCGCGGCGGGAGCTTGTGAAAATGCACTGGATACCGCACAAATTGTCGAAAGCGTGGCAACCCACTTCTTGTCCTGTTTCATGGCTAATCTTCCGTGAAGCCCATTGAAAAATCGATATTCCAATATGGCTGTCCGCAATGTTTGGGCGCGGATCGGAGACCCGCCCTGGGACATAAGCATTGTTGGCAGGTCTAGCCGAGATTTCTAGGGGGTTAAATTTCACCTTAACGTTGCAGAAAACTAACGAGAAGTCAGTTAGGTGACGGAGTCATCGGAAACGGTGCTGGCTGCCATTTTTCGCGATTCGCCTGCCGATCTAGAAACTTATTGACCATGTGAGCGATCTCTTCCAGGGTAGCGAAACCTCTAAACCCTGCTCGTCTGTTCCGTTAGTCAGCAAAGGATCCCTCGCGAGCTCCTGTAGGAAATCGGCAGTATGCAGAGAGCAGTTAGCCGCTCGGGAGAATCGGCCGTACGATGCTTTGGGTTGGTTGGCGGACTGCGGAAACACGAATCATTTCTGAAGTTTGCAAATTGCAGCGTGCCGTTTGCAATTCGGAGAGAGCGGTGTGAAGGCGTCCGAGTGGGGGGCGTGGCCTCGACCGCTTCTCCGAGTCAAGTTGCTGTCAAACTCGTGGGGTGATTTTTGAATGCGACGCCATCCTGTTCGACCTCGACGGAACCCTGATCAACTCACTTCCTGCGGTCGACCGAGCATGGAGCGAATGGGCCCTGCGACATTCGCTCGACCCTGGGGAAATTCTTTCAAAAATCCATGGTCGGCGAAGCATCGATTCGGTTCGCTTGATTACCCCGCATTTGGATGCCGAACAAGAAGATGCTTGGCTTCGCAATCGTGAGGCGAGCGACACGGAAGGTGTGATGGCGTTACCTGGAGCGTTGGAGTTCTTGAAGAAGCTACCCAGTTCCACTTGGACCATTGTCACATCCGGAACGATCGACGTTGCCGTACCTAGGCTTCTCGCTTCGGGATTTGAAGTACCTAGCACCGCCGTTTACGGAAATGATGTGGTCAATGGGAAACCGGCGCCGGATCCCTTCTTGCTTGCCGCCAAGCGACTCGGAGTAGAACCGGAGCGTTGCTTCGTTTTCGAAGACACCGTAGCAGGCCTTCGCGCGGGGCGCGCAGCAGGCTCAAAAACTGTCGGGGTGAGAATTTTACCGGGCGAAGAATTAAGTTCTGCTGCGGATTTCGTGATATCCGGTTATCATGAAATCAGGGTCGCGTCGCCAGGGGACGCCAAACCTATCGTACTTTTAGTCGGAGAATGAAAGTCATTCTAGGCTGTACCCGGTAAATTTACGCTTACGAGCGTGTCTAGGCCGAGAAAACCGGTACGAACGCATTGGAACAGTTCGCCCGATGGAGAAGCATTCAGATACGTGGTTCCCACAGTCAGAGCGCCTCGAGTATCGCTGAACGGTTAACGACCGCCCGTGAGCTAGAGCGGGCAAGGAATGGAAAATGGCAATCAAGACGCTCTACGTGGGGAACATTCCCTACTCTGCGAATGACGAAGAACTGATTCAGCATTTCGCTGAATACGGAGGAAAGAACCCTCGCATCATCGAAGGGCGAGGCTTCGCATTTGTCGACGTTGACGGTGACAAGCTCGATGATGCGATCGCAGCCAAGCACAACTCTGAACTCGGCGGCCGGCGGCTCACGGTAAATGAGGCAAGACCCCGCGGTGAAGGCGGCGGCAGCGGTGGTGGCGGCGGAAGCCGAAGCTACAGCGGCGGCGGAGGAGGAGGAGGATATAGCGGCGGTGGGGGTGGCGGTCGAGACCGCGGCGACTACAGTGGCGGCTTCGGCGGCGGCGGCGGTGGATACGGTGGCGGCGGTGGCGGACGCGACCGCGGCGGTCGTGGTGGCGGCGGTGGAAGAGGCGGCGGTCGCGGCGGCGGAAGGGGATTCTGAACGTAGTGGGTGGTTAGCGGTTAGTGGTTAGTGGTCTAGGGGGAGACGCGTGAACTCCGGGACCTGTGCGTGGACTGCGAACACTTTTTTCTGCTCGTTGTTACTCGAAAAAATTGGCCCTCGCTCTGAAGAAGAGCGAGGGCCGGTTAAGGTTGAACGGGAGAGGCTTAGGCTTCCCAGGTGATGAGGCTGAGCTCACTTGGGATGGCAACGTCCTCGTGGAACGGGACAACCCGAACGCTGTAGCCTTGGTGACCGACGAGGTCGCACAGGATGCTCCCCTGGAACACAAACTTTCCATCCTCGATCTCGACGAACGATAGATCCTGCACCCGTGTCCGAACCAGTTCTCGGTTCGGTCCGATCTTTCCGACGACTGCCTGCACTTTTACGTCCTCAGGCGTAAGCGACCCCAGGTTAACGACCGCGGTCAAGGACAGTTCCTTGCCAACCGCGTTCGACGATTTCGCGCTGTCTTTGACCGAAACGACCCTGACCTGGCCCCAATTGGTCCGGATCTTGTTTCTCCACTCTAACGCTGCGTGAGCCCGCGTCAAGCCATTCTCGCTGAGCCGCTTATAGGCCTCATGCGCTCCGACATAGGAGTCGACCGCATAGTCTCGGACCATTCGGTTGGTCGAAAACTCGGGAGCGTGTTTCATGATGGATTTCTTCACCATCTGTATCCACCCACGCGGAATTCCGTTGTCGACCCGATGGTAGAACACTGGCGAGATCTCGTTCTCCAAGAGGTGGTACAGCGATCGACTGTCCAACCAATCTTGATGCCCCTCGTCGTCCACGTTGGTGCGATCGCCAATCGCCCATCCAAGGCCTGGCTCGTATCCTTCATCCCACCAACCGTCGAGAATGCTGCAGTTGAGACCGCCGTTCGGAACGACTTTCATTCCGCTCGTTCCACTGGCCTCGTAGGGTCGGCGAGGATTGTTAAGCCAAACGTCCACGCCCTGAACGAGCCGACGAGCGACGTTCATGTCGTAGTCCTCAAGGAAGACCATGCGCGAACGCGGTCCCTCGTGGCTGATATAGTTCACGAGTTCTTGAATGAGCTTCTTTCCACCATCGTCTCGAGGGTGACTCTTACCGGAAATCACGATCTGAATCGGTCGTTCCGGATGGTAAAGGATGTTCTTTAGGCGCTCCTTGTCCCGAATCATCAACGTTCCACGCTTGTAAGTGGCGAATCGTCGAGCAAAACCGATCGTCAAGATTCGAGGATCGAGAATGCTGTTCACAAGTCCAAATTCGGGGCGAACCGAGGTTCTTCGCTCAAGGTCGTTCTGGAGCCGACGACGGACAAATCGGACGAGCTGCCCTCGTTGATTCTCGAGAACGGTCCAAAGCTCCTCATCGGGAATGTTCTCGACATTTGCCCAGACTTCAGGCCGCTCGGGATTCCTTCTCCATTCCGCTCCCAAGTAGCGGTCGTATAGATCGGCCATTCCCTTGCCCACCCATGTGAGGGTGTGAATACCGTTCGTGACCGCAGTCACCGGCACCTCATTTTCGGGATAGCCCGGCCAACGGCTGCTAAACATGTCGCGCGTGACTTCGGCGTGGAGCTTCGACACGCCATTGACGTGATTGGCGTTTTCCATGGCGAGAATGGCCATGTTGAATGCTTCGCCTTGGTTCTCTGGGTCGAGTCGACCAAGACGGAGGAACTCCGAGAAGGAGATACCGGTGGCGCCAATCGTCTTGCCAAGGTATCGCTCGACCATTCCTGGCGGGAAGCGATCGAAACCGGCGGGAACTGGCGTGTGAGTCGTAAATACGTTGCCACTGACCACAACCTGTCGAGCTGTTCGGAAATCGCAGTTGTTCTCCACCATGAACTGGCGGATTCGCTCAACCGACATGAAAGCCGCGTGACCTTCGTTCATGTGGCACACGGTCGGATTGATTCCTACTGCCTTGAGCGCGCGAAGTCCGCCAATTCCCAGGATCATCTCCTGGCGAATGCGCATCTCTTCGTCTCCACCATAGAGCGAGTCGGTAATTCCCTGATCGTGGAGTTCGTTCTCGAGGACGTTGCTATCGAGAAGATAGACTTGGACGCGTCCAACGTCGGCTCGCCAAACTTGGCAGGTCACGACGCGATCGGGAAACTCGACCTCGATTCGAATTGGGCTTTCGTCCGCTCCGCGCATCAGGGTTAAAGGCATCTGATAGAAGTCGTATTGTGGGTAGACCTCTTGTTGCCAACCATCGTGATTCAGCCTCTGTCGGAAATAACCACGGTTGTAAAGCAGTCCTACACCGACCAACGGCAATCCTAGATCGCTGGCCGCCTTGAGATGATCACCGGCGAGAATTCCCAAACCACCCGAATAGATGGGGAGTCCTTCTGAAATTCCGAACTCAAAACAGAAATAGGCAATCTGAGCCTCTTGCCGAAGTCCGGGGAACTGCTGATCAAAATAGGTTGGAGCCTTAAGGTAGTCGTCCAGCTTCGTCTTGATGAACTTCAGCTTTTCAAGAAAGAACTGATCGATCGACAACTTGGCCAGCTGATCCTTTGAAAGGGAGTTCAGAAACAGAATTGGATTGTGTTCAGCCGCATCCCAAGCTCTGGAATCGATCTCCTTGAACAGGTCTCTGGTTTCATGATCCCAGGTCCATCGGAAGTTCGATGCGATCGCCTTGAGGGCCTGAAGCGCGTCGGGTAGATCAGATGTGACCTCGAATGCGTGCGAGAACTTTGGATTCTTCATGGGTTCCGGTGTTATTGTTGGTTTTCAATCACGTTGAACGTAGGTTCGCAGCACCGCGAACTGGCAGTTAGCCATTTCAGCGCCTGTTTTTAAGCAGCGCGTCACATTCTTAGTCTTGCACATGATTTCCGTTGCCCGTGTTTTTAGCTGGTTCCTTACGAAGCTCGTCAAACTGTTTGCCCTGGGAAATCTAGTAGGATCGGGTCACTTGACCACATCGCGTCCAACGGGAGAATCAGCAAATCTTTCGAGAATCGAGCCCTCAGCAGGCCGGGTCTGGTATCACCTTAGCGGCGAATGCTCGAGATCAAAGGCATCAATGTTTTCTACGGAGCGATTCAAGCGCTCAACGACGTATCGATTAACGTCCAAAAGGGCGAGATCGTAGCGATTATCGGTTCGAACGGAGCCGGCAAAAGCACCTTGCTTCGAACGATCAGCGGTCTTTTGAGACCTAGAACCGGTTCGATCACGTTTAAGGATCAGGATATCTGCGCCTGCCCTCCGGACGAGATCGTGAGGCGAGGCATTTCTCACTCACCCGAGGGACGAAGGATCTTCACGAACATGACCGTCCACGAAAATCTCCAACTGGGCGCTTTCACCCGGAAGGACGGAGATGTGGCGAACGACATGGAAAAGGTTCTGCAACGGTTTCCACGCTTGAGAGAACGATTCAAGCAGAACGCAGGCACCATGAGCGGTGGCGAACAACAGATGCTAGCAATCGGTCGTGCCCTGATGTCGAGGCCAGAAATTCTCCTCCTTGACGAACCAAGTCTTGGGCTCGCCCCGAACCTCGTCACAGAGATCTTCAATATCGTTCTCGATTTGAATAAGGAAGGTGGAACTATCCTCATCGTCGAGCAGAACGCCAATCGAGCTCTTGAGATTGCTCACCGAGCCTACGTGCTCGAAACGGGCAACATTGTTTTGAGCGACACCGGCAAGGCCCTTCTGGCAAATCCAAAGGTAAAAGAAGCCTATCTTGGTGGCTAGGCTTCGCTCCCCTGCTTAGGAGTGAGATTCTTGCTTCGGCGTCCAACTCAGGTTTAAAGTGAAAACGCTTCGATTCGAAACCTTGCAAGAGGCCCATATCCCGTCCATTCTCAATATTGAGAATCGGACCAATTCGGCTCCTTGGTCCGAGCGTAGTTTTCGGAACGAGTTGGATCATCAGCATGGGATCTTCGTGGCAGCCATCGAAGACGGCGAAGTGATTGGATATGGCGGCGTGTGGCTGGTCATTGACGAGGCACACATCACCACGATCTCCATAGACGAGTCCCATCGCCGCCAAGGAGTTGGGGAGCGATTGATGAAGGAGTTACTTCTCCGTGCAAAAGAAAAGGGGATGGTCTGCTCCACCCTCGAAGTCAGAGCCAGCAATGATCCAGCAGTCCGGCTTTACGAAAAACTTGGATATAAGACCACCGCACGAAGGAAAGGCTACTATCCTGATAACCGCGAAGACGCGCTTGTGATGTGGATGCATAACCTGTCTGAGTGGGAGCCGCGAAAAGGGTGATCTATTTCGAGGGACCGCTCCTCGCCCTCGAGACTAGTTGCGACGAGACCAGCGCTGCGATCATTCGCGGCCGAAGGGTCTGTTCTAATGCAGTCGCCAGCCAAATAGCCCTTCACGGAAAGTGGGGCGGTGTTGTTCCAGAAGCCGCGGCAAGAGCCCATGTCGAGGCTCTCGTTCCAACGATTCGTGAAGCGCTTGATGAGGCAAACGTGACTCTCCAAGACCTTCGAGCGATTGCGGTCACTAATAGGCCGGGACTGATCGGCGCCCTGAGCGTCGGACTCACGGCAGCCAAGGCGATGGCCCACGGCTTGGGAGTTCCCCTGCTGGGCGTCCATCACCTTGAAGGACATCTTTGCAGCCCCCTCGCGCTCGAGTCGGAGATTCCTTTCCCACACGTTTGCCTCATCGTTTCCGGTGGGCACACCGAACTTGTCCTCGTGAAAGCGCTGGGCGACTACACTATTGTGGGTGAGACCCGCGATGATGCCGCCGGTGAGGCCTTCGATAAAGGCGCTCGCCTGCTCGGCCTTGGCTACCCAGGCGGTTACGCCATTCAGCAGGCGGCAGTCGGCGGTAATCCGTCCAGGTATCCTCTTCCCAAAGGCCTTTCGGGAGACACGATCGACTTCAGCTTCTCTGGCCTTAAGACGGCGGTGCTTCGCCTGACGGAGAAACAAGGCGTATCTCTCGATATTCAGGACGCGGCGGCGAGCCTCCAGGAGGCGATCACGTCGGTCCTCGTCGAGAGAGCCATTCGAGCTTGCCGCCAACTGGATGCGTCGGCATTGACGCTGGTTGGTGGCGTTGCCGCCAACCTTGCCCTGAGGGAAAAGTTCACCCTTGCCTCAAAACGGGAAGGGATCCAGTTCTTCACCCCACCATTGAGCCTTTGTACCGATAATGCCGCGATGATCGGCCTAGCGGCCTCCTGGCGCCTGGCCAGAGGAGAGTCGCACGACGGATCCTTGGACGCCTATCCGAACGCCGATCTGGCCGCAGGAGCGTGAGTCGTTTATAACTCCAAAAGGCCAGTCGTTCGCTGCGTTTGCTTCGACGTGCTGTTTTCCACGCTTAAATCGGCGGAAGTTCAATCATTAGAAGATGCGAAGGACCGGTTTCGATGCGGATCGAACTGTGGACTTTGTCGGCCTTATATTCAAAAGATGATCGACACAGGTGAAACGGAATTTGCCGTCATCGTAGACCAAGAATGAATTAGCTGCTAACGGCAGCCACCAACAGAAGAACATGCCAGAAGAACCAGAGATAGAAACGACCGAACTCCAAGAGGCAATTGATGAACTTCATCAGGAGCGCGAAGAGCGCGTCGCGGAGGAGCAACGCAATAAGTGGACGAAGTACGTCGGCTTGGCGACCGCCATCTTCGCCGTGTTTGCCGCGTTGGGCGCACTGGAGTCAGGAAGCCTGGTCAATGAAGCGATGATCAAGCGACTGATGTCCAGCGACAAGTGGAACGAATACCAGTCGGACAAACAGAAGGTTCACCTGTACGGACTCCAGGCAAACGCGATGTTGGACGCGGGGGCGATTCCCGAACACATCAAAGGAAAAACGAAGTTCGGAGAACGACTCACTCCAGGTAAGCGATTAAGCGAGTATCTGGCAGAGGTTGAAAAAGAAGCCTCCAAGACCGAGGATCTGAGCAAAGAAGCGACCAAGCTATCCAAAGAGTCGGAGGAGCTGCTCGAACGCCACCACCAGTTCGCCTACTCCGTGACCGGAATCCAGGTGGCGATCGCCCTCGGCGCCGTTTCCGCGTTGACCAAGATGAAGTGGGTTTGGCTGGTGAGCCTCGTCTTCGGAGTGGCCGGCGTGATCCTCTTTGCCAAGGGCATGTTGTGAGCTACCGACATATTCGAGGGTGATCTTCCAAGCGTTGCCCGCCGTTCGCCTCCATATTCTCAGGAAAGGCGCCTGACCGTCTTTTGTATCGAGAAGACCAAACGAGCACGCGAGGTCAGCGGGGCGATCTACCAGGAACCTTTCGCTAACCGGATTTCGACCGACGGTTGATGCTTCGCCGGTAAAGCCGATCACCGGGGGGACATTCGAACGAAGAATATAGGCATCTTCGAGGTAGCACTTAGAAGCGTCGGTGTCGGCCGAGAGCTTTGCTTCATTTTCAGAAATGGCACGCTGAACATCTTCGGTTGGGGGAGAGAGTTTTCCTTTTCGCTTCGGCGCCGACACTTGTCCGGTAGCCACGCGCGGAAGGTCCGTTGTCGTATCCGCCTCGAATACGATCTTCCATTCCTTCCCCTGCTTTTTCCAAACCCGTACGAAGTCGCCGTTTGTATACGTTTTGTTACGCTTAAGTGTCCAGGCCCCACTTGTGTAGCCGAACTCACCCTGCGATGAGATCTCGGCGCGGTTCATGTCCCAGAAGAGCTTGTCGGTCGGCGCGAACTCCTGACGCCGCAACCAAACATCTCCAGATTCCAGCGTGGTTGTTAGGACCATGGAATCGGTCGAGAACACCCTTTGGTAGGCCACGGCTAGCCCGTGAAGTCTTCCGTTCCTCGAAAGCGCCCGATCCGAATCGATCATGCCCCGAAGGAAGTCTGACGGACCCAAGATTCCGACGGCGACGAGGGCGAACAGCACAGGCATTTAGACGCCCGACCATCGCGTTTAGATTCGTGATTGGTCCGATGACCCCGGAGTCGCGAACGGTTGTCTGGCAACTTTCTCAACATTTTGCAATTGGAATGAAGAAAGTCTTCGCAGTTCGGGTTCTCTAAGAGTGAGGCAAAAACGATGGCGGACCAAACGGTGACAATGCGGTGGCGTCGAACGTCGGAGACAGATGCCGACGCGCTTGTCCGGCGCACCCGCTGCCACATTTTTCATATCGCGGTCAAAGTCACCGGGTCTCGCGATTTGGCCGAGGATGTTACTCAGGACGTTTGCCTTCGGCTCACCAAGAACGCCCACAAAGTTTCCACTGAGAATACGGCGGCTTGGATACGCAAGACAACCGTGAGGCGTTGCCTGTCTGCGCTGAGAGAGAAGGCGAACATCTCTCCGTCTAAGCCGACTACTGCCGACGACCCGACTCAAGACATCGCCGTTCGAGACACTCTTTTTCGGCTTAGGCCGGAGGCGAGGACTCTGCTCGGTCTGGCGTTAGGGCTCGGCTACAGTTACGAAGAGATCGCCGAAATCTTAGAAGTCCCGGTCGGAACTGTCGCATCCAGACTTCATGCGGCAAAGCAAGCGTTCCGAAATGCATGGGAGGAAGCCAAATGAGTCAGGATCCGATCGAGCGACTCGTTACCTTCTACGGGGACCTTGACACAACGCCTCTACCGCAGCATTCTCGACGGAGGGCGCCCGAGAGCCTTATCGGCTTGGCTACGGGAATTGCCGCCGCGATCACCCTTGTACAACTGGCTTCGTATCCGTCGCCTGAGCCAACGGGTCCGCTGCCCTTGGCCGCGCAAGTCCAAGCGGCGGGCCTTTACGTGCGCCGTCAACACACTCCTGCGCTTGAAGGACACACGGAGGTGCTCCCGTGGCACGCCTAGGAGTCATGACTTGGGCCGCCGTCGGAATCATGGCCACACTTATCACGCTCCCTACAACTCGATGGATCCTCGCCGAGGACCTCGAATTTGCTACTGGCGGCTGGGGGCACGTTAACGAATTCCCAACTCCGATTCCCGTGCGAATCTACGATCCCGGACTTTGGCCCAGTCAAACCGAGACGCAGCAATTGGTCAAGGCGACGTTCAACACGAACAGACTGACCGACGGACGTCGAGAGACCCCTTACTGCGCCAGCCTCAAAACGTTTACTCAGGTGCACCCGGGCAACATTCAAGGATGGGCCCATCTTCTGCGGTACCTTTGCACGCTCCCTTCTCGACCGATGTCGCCCACCGAACCGCCAGAAGCGCTGGACCGAATCAAATGGATGATTCGTGCCGCCAAATCGGGAGAACGACTCGATCCCGAAAACGGGTACTTCCCGGCGATGCTGGCGGCGGTCAATGCGAGAGTTGGTAAGTGGGACGAAGCGCGCGACGCGCTCCTCCGGGCTGGTTCGCGGGCACACTACAACGACTACTCGGTCGATGAATCCCGTTTGGGACTTGCAACGATCGAGATGCGGTGGGGATTTAGAGGGCAGACAACGGACGCGATCCTTCTTTCGTCCACGCTTCTTCCCCATCTCAGCTGGCTGAGAAATAATCTGACCGCAATTGTGTACCGACATCCGGAGCCAGATGAAAGTGCCCGACACGCCACGGTGCTCTTCGCATCCCGCATGTCCAGCGACGCGTACGGTCCGGTCACTCATTACGTGGCGCGCTTTATCGCCGCACGCGCGATCGATAAGGACTACGATGCAAATCAGCCTGATGATCGCAAAGTGGAAAGAACTGCTAAGGCGCTGGACTCGAGATCATCTGACCCATACTTGACCGCGAGTTGGCGGGAGATTCCCGAGCCAAACAAGGAATTTCAAGCCAACTTCGAGTCTCAGCTGGCTACCTTCAACGCGAATCTGCCCAAAACTCCGTACGGCCCGAGTATCGCGTTGCTGGCGGCAGCCTTCGTGTGGCCACTGCTTACAATTACCGGAGGACTCGCCAAATGGAAGAGTGCCCGGCGCGGAGAAGAAACGGTCTCAAAGTGGAGGGTCCATCTTGCGATCGCTTGCGGAATCGTTGCTCTTGCCATGCTGGTTTTTGGGATCATCCACTTCAAGCCGGTCAATCCCGACCTGAGTCCATTGGCCTTTCTCGCCTTCTTTTCGCCCGTTCCGGTACTGCTCGTTCCGCGAGCTCGCGTTAACTTCGACCCTTGGGTTAAAGGCATTGTCATCGCGTCGGCTTTGACAGTGCTCGCCAGTGTCCCTGATCGCCTTCAACGCGACTCGGTGATTGGAAGCATGGCCAGAGAACTCAGCGAGCCAGTTATCGCGAAAAAATAGGGCTGGGGCGCTCCAGCGCTCCAGCCCTCGGCCATAAGTTGCTTCCAGAGCGGAAGGACTTACTTCTCTTCTTTGAACTCAGCGTCGATGACGTCGCCATCGGCATTGTGGGCGCCAGCGGCGGCCCCGGCGGTTTCACTCGCATCGGCAGCGGCGGAGACGCTCTCGTAGAGCTTCGCGGAAAGGGCGTGGCTCTCGGTTTCGAGGGCGGCAAAGGCGGCTTGAATGGCCGACTCTTCATCGCTGACGATGGCCTTTCGCACGGCATCTATGTTCTCGGTGACGCTCTGTCGAGTTGCCTCGTCGACCTTGTCACCAAGCTCCTTGAGCGTCTTCTCGGTCTGATTCGCCAAGCTCTCAGCCTTGTTTTTCAGCTCGATCATGTCCTGAACCTTGCGGTCATTCTCGGCATTCATCTCTGCTTCTCGAACCATTCGCTCGATCTCATCGCGGTTGAGGTTTCCGCTTCCGGTGATCGTGATGCTTTGGCGTGAGCCGGTTCCCTTCTCCTGAGCGCTGACGTTCAGGATGCCGTTCGCGTCGATATCGAACGTAACCTCGATCTGAGGAACGCGAGCCGGCGCGGGAGGAATTCCAGCCAGGTGGAATCGTCCGAGGCTCTTGTTGTCCCGAGCCATCGGGCGCTCACCCTGAAGAATGTGGATCTCAACTTCCGGCTGATTGTCGACTGCCGTCGTGTAAACACGGCTCTTCTTGGTAGGAATGGTCGTGTTTCGATCAATCAGCTTGTCGAAAATTCCGCCCTGAGTCTCGACACCCAGCGAGAGAGGGGTTACGTCGAGAAGAACGATGTTCTTGACTTCACCGCCGAGAACACCAGCTTGAATGGCAGCTCCAACCGCAACGACTTCATCGGGATTCACCGAACGGTTCGGCTCTTTGTTCGACAGCTTTCTGACCAGTTCCTGAACCTGGGGCATTCGAGTCGAACCACCGACGAGGATCACCTCATCTACATCACCCGCCTTGAGCTTGGCGTCTTCCAGAGCTTGTGCGAATGGCTTCTTCACTCGCTCCATTAGGTCGGCAGTCAACTCTTCGAACTTGGCTCGGGTGAGGTTCAAGTCGAGGTGCTTAGGACCATCCTGGTCGGCGGTGATGAACGGAAGGTTGATCTGCGTCGAAGCCTGCGAAGAAAGCTCGATCTTGGCTCGCTCGGCCGCCTCGCGGAGTCTTTGAATGGCCGCCTTATCCTTGATGAGGTCGACGCCATTCTCCTTCTTGAACTCAGCCGCCAGCCATTCGACAATCTTGTTGTCGAAATCATCGCCGCCGAGGTGGCTGTCGCCAGCGGTGCTTCGGACTTCGAAAACGCCTTCACCGACATCGAGGACCGAGACGTCGAACGTTCCGCCGCCGAGGTCGAAAACGAGGATCGTCTCGTTCGCCTTCTTGTCTAAGCCATAGGCAAGCGAAGCAGCAGTCGGCTCGTTGATGATTCGAAGAACCTTGAGTCCGGCAATCTCGCCGGCATTCTTCGTTGCCGTTCTCTGAGCGTCGTTGAAGTAGGCGGGAACTGTGATGACCGCCTGATCGACGGTATCTCCGAGATAGGCCTCGGCATCTGCCTTTAGCTTCTGGAGGATCATTGCGCTGACTTCTTCTGGCGTCAATTCCTTCCCAAGGGCGGGTACGACGGCGACTACTTGCCCATTCTTACCGGCCTTTACCTTGTAACCCACCCGGCTGATTTCTTCTTGAACTTCCTCAAGCCGATGTCCCATAAATCGCTTGATCGAGTAGATCGTGTTGTCTGGGTTGACAACGGACTGTCGCTTGGCGGTCACACCGACCAGCCGCTCGCCGCCATTCTGCTTAAAGGCTACGACGCTAGGGCAGGTTCGCGAGCCCTCCGCGGTGGCGATGACTGTCGGTTCGCCACCCTCCATTACTGCCACGACCGAATTTGTCGTGCCTAAATCGATACCAACTGTGCGTCCCATTGTTTTCCCTTGGTCTCCTTATTTACACAAGCAGAGGCAACTCACTTGAGTCTCCCGCGCTCAATGCCACTTACAAATGACATTTTACTCCGAGGAATCGAGGGGCATGTCGCTGTGAGCGAAAAATCTGGAGAGAAATAAGGGCTCCAGGTCCTTTGGCCGCCCAGTTCAGACCGAAGTGGGCGCGTCAGCGACCCAAAGATAGGGATATTCTTCGACGTCCTCGACCAACTCGTGAGCTATCGGAGAGTCGAAGATGGCTGACCAGCGTTCCTCAAGTTCGATTTCGTCCCGGATAATCCGGTCGTAACTCTCGTTGTAAAAGGGGGGAAACCGCTCCGATGTGCTTTTTATGATTTTCCGACCGGCCTTGGTCTTGGCTTTTTCGAGGATGTCGCTCAGTTCGTAGGTCTCACCTGAAGGAGCGACCCTAGCCGTGAAGACAATTTCGGTGGCCTCGGGAAGTACACAGGCGATCAGGACATCCAAATACTTGCCGTCGGAACGGAGGAGAGTATTGAGGAGGAGACTGCGTTCAGGCTCCGTCAGCGGGCGTCGATGCCTAAACGTGGCGTAGTAGACCACGTCTTCGGCTCGCCAATGGGGTAGCCGACCGCGCCAGATGGAGAAGTTCTTCCAAGCCAAGGAACTGTCGTTCTACCCGTTTCGTCGCGCGAGCTATGAGAGGGCGGCGTCTCCGCGTTCTCCGGTTCTTACTCGGATCGCATCAAGCACATCGCTCACAAAAATCTTGCCATCGCCGATTTCTCCGGTTTGTGCCACCTTGAGGATTGCCTCAGTCGCCACATCGGCATCCGCGTCGCTGACGACGACTTCAATGCGCAGCTTTGGCAATAGATTGAGAGCGTAGGTGCTCCCGCGGTACTTATCGGTTCGCCCAAGTTGGCGGCCGTATCCGCGAACCTGTTCCACGCTGAGTCCCCGAAGTCCCACATCTTCTAGGGCCTCGATTACGTTTTCCAGCTTGTTTACTCTGATGAAGGCTTCAATTCGTTTCATACGTCGTCGTTGAACACGGGATGAATACCCGATTTAAGCTAATTCGTGAGTTTTCTCGAGCTACCTTTTAAGCGCACTGTGCGTTTGACGACTCGACATCTTCGAAATGGGTGACACGGTTTCGGCCAGCGCTCTTGGAGGCGTACAGTGCTCGGTCGGCTTGTTTAACGAGTGCGGGGCCGGATGTATCGAAGTCGCTAAAGGTCGCAACCCCCAAACTGGCGGTGACCACTCGATGCTTCCAGTTCTGACGCCTAATCGCCAGGGTAAATCGTTCGGCAGCTAATTGTGCCTCCTCTCTATCGCAGCCCTGCAGTAGAACCGCAAATTCTTCCCCACCGTAACGCGAGCAAAGCTCGCCCATACGGGCTGTAGAGCGCAAAGTGTCAGCGAACTGCTTGAGCACCTGGTCGCCAGTTTGATGGCCGAATTCATCGTTAAACCGTTTGAAATGATCGACATCGAACAGTATCAGAGAGAAAGGCAGCTGACGCGCGCGGTGAAACTTGATTGAATCTTCTAGCATTTCTTGGAATCGGCGATGATTCCAAAGCCCGGTGAGCCCGTCGGTCAACGCAAGGCGCCCTAGTTGCTCATTCGCCCGTTCTAGTTCTCGCTTTTGATCACAAAGCTGTTCCGCGTACTGCTCTATCCTTATGCTTGCGGTCTTTCGTTCGGTGATGTCGATGTTAACGCATACCGCTGCAACTGGACTCCCGCTCGAATTTCTCAGACAGATAATGTGACCTGCGAAGAATCGAGGATTGCTTCCTTGCTCGCATATCGCCCAATCGAATGGTTTAACTTGCTCACCGGCGAACAATCTCGAGATCAATTCTGGAGACCAATTCGCAAACTCGTCGGATTCAAACACCTCCCAAACGGGGCGCTGAATCGCATTGTGAGTTGCAATCCCAAATGACTCCGTGGCCACTCTGTTCCACTCTTGAATCGTCCCCTGTGAGTCGAGGGTGAACGACGCCACAGGGAGGCCGTTGAACATCTCTTCAAATCGTCTGGAGGCCGCATGTAGGCTAACGTTAAGTCTCGTAAGCCGCTCTGCGACCACTTCTAACTCCTCTGACTTCGTCCGAACCAGTTCTCGGCTCTGAATAAGGCGACTGGCAACTTTCACTCTCGCTAACAGTTCCTCACGGTCGACTGGCTTCGAGATGAAGTCGTCAACTCCCGATTCAAAAGCTTGCAACCGATCCTGGCGTTGGATTCGAGACGTGCAAACCATGAAGTAGACGTACTCTCCTCCCAGTTGCCGGATGTCTCGGCACAGGTCGACTCCCGACTGTCCAGGCAACATCCAATCGCTTATGATCAATCGATACGGATGGGATCGATGAAGCTTTATTGCCACTTCCGCGTTCTCTGCGACATTGACCCTGACACCCTGGTTCTGAAATATCCGTTCCAACAGCAGTGCGGCTACCGGATCGTCCTCGACGATCAGCACGGGGGGATGAAAATTTCCGGCAAGCCAATTCATGAGCAGTGATCACGTCATGTTAAACGCTTCGGTGATCCATCAAAAAGCATCGGCAGATGCGAAGCGTTTCCAAAGGGCCTATTGCCGCTGCCAATTTATAACAGTGTTGAGAATCAACCTTGCAATACCGCAAGCCCGTTGCGTAACATTGAAGATGTGATGCGGTTTGCCAGGCCGGGCTCTTAGAAAACCGTCACAGTATTTTGTCCTTCTAGCTCCCACCTCCCAAGTGGTATGAGCTTTTTGTACAGAAGAAATCTCGGTCGTCCCCCTGGGAATTGAGATTTCTATAGTAGCAGTTGAAATGTTTTTGTGGCCGGGCCTTATTGCCCCGTCGCCATGACCTGTGAACGCTGAAAAGCGATGGTCGCGAAGCGAGTCCGTTTCGCGCATTGATCCATTAAAAGCAGCCGCATGACCCCTGCCCGCGGTTGTCCGTTTTTGTCTCTTTGAGGAGGGACTCTTTATGGAATCCGAAATACGATCGGCAGACGCTTCAACCGTCGTCGAATCAACCGATGACGACGTCCTGATACGCTTGGACTCCGACTTCAGCGAAGACGGATCCTACGGCACGAGGACCCTCACGGTCACCAAGTCGACGATTTCTATCGTCGAACTCAGCGGTGTCCGTTCACTTTTCATGCCTCTCTCGAGTGTGAAGTCGGCTCGCAATGAGCCACTCGTCGGCGGTGGTCGCATGGAAATCGCGACCAAATCCGGCGAGATAGTGCCCGTGATCTCCTACTCGCTCACTTTGGCAGCCAAGTTTTCTGAAGCGGCAAGAGGCATCGAGCAGCTCGCAAAAGGTGAAGAACTCCTCATCAAATTGAAAGAGGAGAAACTCCGATGTGAGAAGTGCGATCGATTGCTGCCGGAACGAGACGGAGTCTGCCCCGCCTGCCTTCACCGGGGCAAAACTATGCTCCGCATCGGCCAGTTCCTGGTTCCTTATCGTGCTCAAGCAATTTCGCTGGCGATCCTGTCGTTCGCGACGACAGTCCTGAGCCTCGCCATCCCGATGGTGCAGGGTTCGCTGATCGATAACGTCTTGCGCCCACAACACAACGTCACTTTGCTGCTGAAGCTGATGGCAGTTTGGCTGGGGATATTGGCCCTTAGCTCGATCTTGCAAGTGCTCAACGGGCGACTCATTGCGTTCCTTGCTGGACACATAGCGGCGGATCTTCGATCGGCGGTTTATCGGTCGATCGAGTTTCTCCAATTGACGTTCTTTGATAAGAAGCAGGTTGGCGCAATCGCGGCCCGTGTCACCAGTGACACAGATCGTGTTTGGGGCTTCCTGGTCGAGGGAGTTCCCTTTTTGTTACTGAACGGACTGACCATCTTAGGAGTCATTGGATTCCTTTTCTGGACGAATGCTCTGCTGGCCGCTTGCATCTTGGTTCCGGTTCCGATCGTGATCGGAATCGGTGCGTTCTTTTGGAAACCGATGTCTCAAATGTTTCATCGCGTGAGCCAGAAGACGGCTCGCTTTCACATGCACTTAAACGAGTCGCTGCATGGCATCCGAGTCGTAAAAGCGTTCGCCAAAGAGGATCTCGAGTTCGGAAAATTCCGACATCGAAATCACGAACTGCGCGACGCCGGAGTGAGCGTGGACACACGCTGGTACACGGTGTTTGGAGCCATGACCTTCTTCACCTCCCTCGGCGCCCTCATTCAGTGGACGGTTGGAGGGATGATGGTCGTGTCAGGCAAATTGACCTTGGGGGAGTTCTGGAGAGTGAGTGCCTATCTCGCCCTCGTGTATGGTCCTCTTCAGTGGTTCTCCGCCGTCAATCAATGGTTCTCGCGAGCCATGGCCGGCGCTGAAAGAATCTTCGAGGTGATGGACACCGAGTCAGAGAGCTATGGCCAGCGAGGGAGTCACCGAGACATCGTGGGTGAAGTTGAGTTCACCAACGTTCGGTTCGGATACGACAAGTCCAATCCTGTTCTCAAGAGAATTACCTTCACTGCAAAGCCGGGTGAAATGATCGGCCTCGTAGGCAAGTCGGGCGCTGGAAAGTCCACGACCATCAACCTCCTTTGTCGATTCTATGAGCCTGATGCTGGCGAAATCCGAATAGACGGAGTCGACTATCGTGACATTGCGCTGCAAGACTTGCGCGGACAGATCGGAATCGTTCTTCAGGAGCCCTTCCTGTTCAACGGATCCATTGCCGAGAACATCGCTTACGGGAAACCAGGCGCCCCGTTCGAGGAGGTAATCGAAGCAGCGAAAGCTGCGAATGCTCACAACTTCATCCTCGCGAAGCCGGATGGCTACGATTCGATGGTGGGAGAGAAGGGATCAAAGTTGTCAGGTGGCGAACGCCAGAGGATATCAATCGCTCGGGCCATTCTCCACAACCCCCGGATCCTCATCTTGGACGAGGCCACCTCCTCCGTGGATGTGGAGACGGAAAAGCAGATTCAGGAGGCTCTAGGCCGCCTGATTCAGGGAAGGACAACGTTCGCGATTGCTCACCGTCTGAGCACGCTTCGCAACGCGTCCCGCCTGATTGTTTTGGAAAAGGGAGAGATCGCGGAGATCGGGACTCACGAGGAGCTGATGAACAAGGAAGGTGTGTTCCATGCGCTTGTCCAAACCCAAACTGCGATCAACGAGATTGTCGGAATCGGCGCCGGCTCGTGATCCAAAAGGTCACGAGTCCGCCCTCCGGTAAAGCCTTGAATGGAATGAACGAAATGGATGCAACCGAAATCCGACTGTTTCACTTTCCCGAAAATCGCCTTCGGATGACGATTTCGGATCAACTTTCTTACGTCACGGTAAAACCCGTCTGGGCGGCGCCGCTTTCGCATCCCGACCAGTTCTTGTCGCTCCTCAACGGAAAAGGTGAGGAGATCACGACGGTTTCCGAGGTGACCTCACTGAGTTCAGACTCGGAACGAGCCGTCCGAGAGGAACTGCGACGGCGCTACTTGACTCCGGCGATTACGAGCGTCGAGATTGCCAGATGCGAGTTCGGCATTACCTACTGGACTGTGCAAACGGACCGAGGACGCCGCGATTTCGTCACTCAGAGTCTCCAGGAGAATGCCCAGTGGATCTCGGAACGTCACTTGCTCCTCATTGACGTCGATGGCAACCGGTTCGAAATTCCGAACGTCGCCGACCTCGATGTTCGAAGTCGTGAATTCATCGAGCGAATTGTGTAATCGAGGGTCGCTTCTGGCGGCCTCTCAAGCTTCTCGGTACACTGTTCGAGCCCGATGGAGAGGGCATTATGAAGATCCTTGTACCCATTAAGAGGGTCGTCGACCCCTACGCAAAGGTGCGTCCAAGCGCAGATGGATCTGGGCTAGACACCGCTGGCCTCAAGTTCGAGATCAATCCATTTGACGAGATCGCGATCGAGGAAGCGGTGCGACTCCGAGAAAGAAACGGCGACATCGAAATCATCGTGCTGTCAATTGGAACGAGCGAATCTGAGGAACAACTTCGTAAGGCGCTGGCAATGGGAGCCGATCGAGCGATTCTTGTTGAAACCAGCGAGGTGTACGATTCGCCATCGATCGCCGACGAGTTAGCCGCACAGGTCAACGAGATTCGGCCGGACCTGATCCTCATGGGCAAACAAGCGACCGACGACGATGCTAACCAAGCAGGTCAGATGTTGGCCGCGTTGCTCGACTACCCTCAGGCGACTTTCGCGTCCAAATTGACGGTGCAGGGATCGGTCGCACTCGTGACTCGAGAAACCGATTCTGGTGAAGAGTGCCTCGAGCTTCCCTTGCCGGCGGTGATTACGACCGATCTCCGTCTCAACGAGCCTCGGTACATCGCTTTGCCTGGAATCATCAAAGCCAGAAGTAAGCCGCTCGACCGGAGGCCGCCCACGAACGCGCCGAAGTTGCGCACCCGAATCACAAGATACGAGTTGGCTCCAACTCGTTCCGCCGGAGTGAAAGTCAATTCTGTTGACGAACTCTATCAAGCGCTTAAGTCTAAGGGAGTGGTTTAAGGAAATGGCAAGAACACTTATCCTCGCTTTTGAACCCAGCGAAGCGGTCAGCCTAACTGGATTCGCGGCTCAGCTCCAGCAACCCTTCGACGTGATCTTCCTTACCGGTCAGGCGCCTGCGGACATAGGAGCGGAACGGGTTTTTGTGGCCAACCTCGACCAGGTCGCTCCGGCGGACGCGACCGCGAAGGGCGTTTTGTCGCTTTGCGAGGGGTACAGCCACATCGCGTCGGTCTCCTCCATGAGATCGAAGGACATCCTGGCGCGGCTGGCATCACTGCTGGGCGGCGCCATGGTGACGGACGTCGTTTCCGTGGAGTCGAATACCGTTTATAAACGACCGATTCTGGCGGGAAGCGTGATTGCAACGGTTGAAGTCTTGCAAACTCCCGTGGTCTTGACCGTCAGACCGGCTGGTTTCTCCCCCGTTTCCGGAAATGATTCGGCATCGGAAGCGGTGACGATTTCCTCGGAAAGCGTCGTTACCGTGGTTTCGCAGACTTCTCGAGGTGGTTTACGCCCGGATCTGACTCGAGCGAAAGTGATTGTCAGCGGGGGCCGACCGCTAAAGGACTCCGAAACTTTCGAGCGGATCGTTGGAGGTCTCGCGGATCGACTCGGAGGAGCAGTGGGAGCGACCCGCGCCGCTGTGGACGCGGGGATCGCAGGAAACGAGCTTCAAGTGGGTCAAACGGGAAAGATCGTCGCTCCCGAGCTCTACATCGCAGCCGGAATATCTGGTTCCACCCAACACATGGCGGGAATCAAAGACAGCAAGCTGATCGTAGCCATTAATAAGGATCCAGACGCACCCATCTTCCAGGTTGCCGACCTAGGGTTGGTCGCCGATCTATATGATGCCGTTCCCGCGCTCCAAGCTTTGATCGGCAGCTAGAACGTCGCGAAATCGAGTACGGAACGTTTAAGTTTTGTGAGGTCTGGCTGTAGGCGATTCCTCGGTAGGGAGATACATATTGAAAAGACTGATCATTGGGTTAGGAATCGTGGTTTTGGCAACGGTCGCATCCGCTCAGGTGGATCCCACGAGAACCGTGGCATCCGTCAACGGCGAAGAGATCAAGGGAAGCGAGTACTACTATCGCATGGAGTTCCTGCCCGGAGTCGGGAAGGTAATGGGGAATGCGTTTGCCGAGTTCCCCCCCGGATTCATCACGCTTGAGCAACTGATCACCGAAAAGCTCGTCTTCCAATTGGCCAAACAACAAGGGGTCTATCCTTCCGATCTTGAGGTACAGGACGAACTGGCAACACGACTCCGCACCGCCCCGAATCTGGTCTCCGCTTGGAAATCCACCGGTCGAACTGAAGAGGAGTTAACCTATCAAGTCAGGTTTGAACTTGCCAAGTTCAATGTCGCGACAGCCGGTGTCACCATCACAGACGTCGAAGTCGCGGACTACTACAAGAAGAACCCGGACATGTTCACCGTCCCAAAGCAACTTAAGCTGAGAGTGATCGTGGTGCGAACTGCCGACGACCAAGCGGTCGTTAACCAGGAACTCGCTGCGAAGAAGCCATTTTCGGAAGTGGCGGCGGCGCATAGCCAGGACGCCACTCGAGCGGTAGGCGGCGATTACGGCACCGTTCCGATTACCGTGCTCGGAGCGAAGATCAAAGAAGCGATAGAAGGCACGAAGATTGGACAGGACACCGACTGGATTGCCTCGACCAACAGCGCAACCGATACCGTTTACGTGAAGTTTCATATCGAGGACATCATTCCCCCCAAGCTGCAGTCACTGGATACCGACCTGAAGAGGACGATTCGGCACAAAATGATGCTTCAGAAAGGGGCGGTTAAGAACGACGTGGACAAAGAAATGGCGGCGCAACGATCTAAGGCTAAGATCGACATCAAAGAGAAGACTTTTGCCGACGCCTACAAGAAGTTCATCGACGCCTATCTCAAGCAGCAGGGGAACTAGAGGTGGCGATCAGGGTAGTTACGCTGACATTGGAAGCGCCGAGTGCCTCTTTGATGGACTCGCTGAGGAGCGCAACCCTCGTCAGTCCCTACCCTGAACACTTTTCGGTCGTCGAGCTCATTGGGAACGGGTTCGAGGTGTCCGCCTTGAATGGTATGGAACTCCATGAGGGCCAGGTGCTTGTGCTTCCTCCTCCGGCCACCTCGCTCGACCATCTGGTCAAGATCGTCGATCGATTATTGAGCCCCGGAGGGTGTCCTTGGGATCAGGCACAAACCCACGACACTCTCAAGAAATATCTCCTCGAGGAAGCTTACGAAGTGATTGATGCCATCGAGGAGGGATCCAAAGACTCGCTGAGGGAGGAGCTTGGCGACCTGGTCCTCCAGCCCGTGATGCACGGCCAGATCGAGGCCTTCGCCGGCGGATTCTCGACGTTCGACGCCGCCCAGGAAATCGTCGACAAGCTGATTCGCCGCCATCCCCACGTGTTCGGGACGGTTGTTGCCGAGGACGCCGAGACCGTGCTCAAGAATTGGGACCAGATAAAGAAGGTCGAAAAGGGGGATGCCGACAGATCGATCCTCGCTGGAATCCCTCGAGCCATGCCGGCCCTCCATCGAGCTTACGAAGTCAGCAAGAGGGCAGTCCGGGCCGGATTCGAGTGGCCATCGATAGATGAAGTGTTTGCGAAGGTTACTGAAGAAGAGGCTGAGTTAAAGGCCGCAATCGCTGTGGGTGACGTTGGCGAAATCGAGGCCGAATTAGGAGATGTTTTCTTCACGTTCGTGAACGTAGCTCGGTGGGCCAAGGTCGATCCCGAAGAGGCCCTTCGCAAAATGGTCGACCGCTTTACGCGACGATTTCATTCCATGGAACGCCATGCGGCTAAGCCGCTTGGGGAACTGTCCCTAGAGGAATGGGACCAACTGTGGGTCCAAGCCAAGTCATTGGAACTAAAACAAGAGCGGGCGGTTTAGTTACATGCTGAGCGACCGACCGGACGCTCGAGAACGGAGTAGATAGAGCAATGCGAGAAATTGAAAAGTCTGAAGAGGAATGGAAAGCTCAACTCGATCCGGAGTCTTTTCACGTTTTGCGTCAGAAAGGAACGGAACGGGCCTTCACCGGCAAGTACTGGGACCACAAAGAGGATGGTCGATATGTTTGCGCAGGCTGTGGATCTGAGTTATTCACATCGAATGAGAAATTCGATTCTCATTGCGGTTGGCCAAGTTTTTACGAAGCCGTGGATAAGTCGAAGGTCGAGGAGATCTTGGACCGAAGCCATGGTATGACTCGAATCGAAGTCGTCTGCAAAGCCTGCGAGGGCCACCTAGGCCATGTATTTAACGATTCGCCCCAGACTCCGACGGGTCTGAGATACTGCATCAACAGCGCGTCTATCGCGTTCCACAAGAAGCTCTGACCACTTACCACCGTGGGCCCGAATCTAAGGGCTCACGGTCACTTGGCCCAGTGGTCGTCGGTGGCTGAGATAGAATCACCGGAATGGTTCGTACACATGAACTCGTCAAAGAGTTCTCAGACCCGAAGAAGGGCGCCTTCCGTGCCGTCAACGAAGTGAGTTTCGTTGCCCAGCCAGGTCGAATCCTTGGACTGTTAGGTGTCAACGGAGCGGGCAAAACGACGACGCTTCGAATGCTTTCCACCATGATCCGGCCGACTAGCGGATCGGCAGAAATCGCTGGCTTCGATGTCTTGAAAGACCCCACGAGCGTTCGGGCGAATATCGGCTTTATGTCGACATCGACAGCTCTGTATGGCCGCCTCACCGCGACCGAGATGATTGAATATTTCGGCACTCTCTATGATCTAAGCGGCTCCAAATTGCGGGAAAGGGTTCAGTACGTGAAAGATAAACTCGAAATTCACGAGTTTGCAGATCGACTCTGCGACAAGCTTTCTACAGGCCAAAAGCAGCGCGTCAGCATTGCTCGAACGATCCTCCATGACCCCCAAGTACTGTTCTTCGACGAACCTACCGCTGGCCTCGACGTGGTGGCTAGCCAGACCGTGATGGAATTCATCGAGGAGGAGCGAGATCACGGAAAGACGATCGTGTTCAGCACCCACATCATGAGCGAAGTGGAAAGGTTGTGCGACACCGTTTGCATCATTCATGACGGAAAGGTCGTCCACGATGGATCGGTTGCCTCGATGCACGAGGCTACCGGGGAAACGCGACTCGAAGCCGCGTTCCTGAAGTTGGTTGGCTTTCAATCGAACTATCGCACGGAGGCCCAATCGTGAATGCCCTCAAGGTGACTCGAAAAGAACTAAAAGAGATGTTTCGAGATCGGCGCGTTCGCATGGCATTTCTGATGCCGATTTTTATGGTCTTCATGATGATCCAGCTCTTCGGATTCATCGAAGGAGCGGCGACGACGGCCAAATTGCAGACGCTGTACCTCGTGAAAAGTACTAACCCGGCTGCCGCCGGCTTGAAGACAAAGAACTCCCCAATTATCGAGATCGGGTCGGTATCTGAGGGAGAGGCCATGATCCGATCCGGCAAAGCCGGAATCGTCTTAGAGTTGGGCCCGACTCCGACTTCGGAGCATCCTCAACAGGTCATTACCGCCTACTTCGATCCTCAAAAGGACACCAGCCAAATCGCGCTTGCTGGCGTCGATCAACTGATCCGGCAACAGTCGAGGGTCGCACTCATTTCTACTCTTAGGCAGCATGGGATTCCGGAGGTCGCCGCAGACCCGATTCAGCTGAAGACACACGAAGTCAAGGTTGGAACGCAGGGAGCCGGGCAGATTATCGTTAGCCTCCTTCCGTACATGATCGTGCTCTTCTCCTTCACGGGAGGCGCTTCCCTATCGAGCGACATGGTCGCGGGCGAAAAGGAAAAGAACACGCTTGAAACGCTGCTTATCAGTCCGGTGTCGCGCACTGAGATCGTTCTTGGCAAATTTCTCGCCTTGGCAACCGTTTGCTTTGGCGGGTGCCTTACGGCTCTTCTAGGTCTTGCTTTGGCCGGCGCTAGCCAGGCCGGAAGCAAGAGCGAAATGTTCAAAGGTGGTTTCGGTATAAGCCCAGTGTCGGGCTTGACCATCCTCGTGTTGATGGTTCCCCTCGTTGCCTTCTTCGCCAGTATCCTGATCGCGATCAGCAGCTACGCGAAGAACTCGCGCGAAGCACAGACCTATTTGGCTCTCGTCAACATCGTCGTCATCCTGCCGGCCGTGTTCAGCCAGGTCATCGGCTTTACGGATTTGGGAACAAAACTCTGGATCAACTTCATTCCCATCCTGAACACGGCCAACAACATTCGAAATGCGCTGCTCGGAAGGACCGACGTGCTGGCGGTGGCGATCACGGTAGGAACCAGCCTTGTGATTGCCGGAATTGCCATCCGTGTTGCGATCTGGCTGTTTAACCGCGAAGAGGTTCTCACCAGAGTTTGACTTCAACCCTTGAGGATGCTGTTTAGCTGAGTCGATTGCTGCTGTGCGGCAGCAATCGCCGACTCCATGTTCGAGAACTCTGTTTGCAGAGTGGAAGTTTGGTTTGTAAGGTCAGTGTTGAGTTGGGTGATCTTCTTGTTGAGCTCAGTGATCTGAGCGGTTAGTCCGTTGGATGCCGCAGTCAGAACGCCGTTGGCCGAGTCGGTCAAGGTACTTGCGAGACTTTGAGCTTGAACAGCAATTCCGTTGTTGAACTTGATCGTGCCAACCGCGCCGGTTGAGGTCCCGGTGTACTGAATTTGGAGCCCATCGGTCGTCTTGTTTCCCGAGTTACCGACCAGATACTGTCCATTTCCGGTAGCCAACTCCCCGTTGATCGTGCCAATGAGGTTGTTCCCGTAAACGTATGTGCCGCCGCTCTTTCCAATTCCTGATGTGTTAGAAGCAGCGTCCGAACTACTGACAACGGTAAAGTTGCCCTTGCCACCATAGACTTGACTTTGGATATTCAGGAAGCCGTTGTTGTTTGTGGCCACAACGAAGTTTTTCAGGGTTGCATCGTTATTGATCGCTGCAATCGTTGAGTCGAGTGTGGCCCCCGCCGGTAGGGCTAGGACGTACGGTGCTGACCCGAAGGACTGGCCGGAAAATGTGAGATTCTCGGTTGATGGATTCGCAGTGGTCTGGGCCGTGGTGGCCGTGTAAACCTGTTGAGTTGCGGGCTGAGTAATATTGATCGCATAGCTTCCGGTTCCGGTGGGCACCGACTTTGAACCACTAGACACGAAATTCAAGTTGGCCGAAGATCCGGTGCCAGATGCCTGAAATAGAGCGGTCACCGCGCTGGGATTGGTCGTGAGTGCGCTGGTCAGCGTGGTGCTGTTAACGGTGAGATCGCCACTTGCGTTGAATGAAAATCCGAGGGCGGCCAAATTCGTGTACTGGCCAGTCGTGCCCGGGACGTTCGCAAAAATCATATTCGACATCGACGTCTGGACCTGTCGTGCCACGGGATCGCCAAAAAGGGGTCCACTCTGGAAGTTGGTGCTATTGAACTGGCTGTTCTGGTTAATATAGTCGGTGACATTGTTGAACGCGGAGACAAACGCATTGACGTTTGAAATGATCGTCGATGTGTTCTGATTCAGCGTAATCGTCGAAGTCGAAGGCGAAGTGACACCGGAGGTAGTAGTGTTGCCCTGTAGAAGCGTCAGAGTCGCTCCGGGGATAGCCGAGGTGATGGTGTTAGACGAACTCGTGAGGTTGACTCCGTCCAGACTGTAATTGGCGTCTTTTGCCTGAACGAGTTGATTGCCTGGGGCCGATTGAAGGACTCCAAGGCCCTGAAGCAGGCCATTGGTATCCGAGAACGTCGTCCCTGACGGTGAGGTGATGCTCAACTGGTACGTGGTGTTCGATCCAGATGTCACCGTATTCACCGTGGCACTTACCCCGGACCCGGTCGCATTGATCTTGTTGGCCACTGATTGGAGAGAATCGGTGTCGGTGTTGACGGTGATCGCACTTCCGCCGTTGATTGAGAAGTTGTACGTACCGCCCGTGGGAAGGCCCATCATGCTCGCCAGCGTTTGTGAACTACTCGTGAATCCGTAGCTTAGTGCCCCGTTTGTCTGAGGAGTCCGCGTGGTTGCGGTCCCAGACGTGATGCCCAGAGTCGAGAGCGTATTTCCTGACAGATCTGCGATCTGCAGCTGATTTGCAAGACCGCTATTGTTTGCGGCAAGAGTCATGTAGGCGCTTCCGGAACCGCCATCGATAAGACTCGCAGTGACCCCGTTATTCAATCCGTTGATTTTTTGGGCGATTGTCTTGAGCGAATCTGCGGAGGTGACCTGGACCGCTTCACCGTTGACGACGAAAGTTCCGCCCGCGAGGCCTAGTGCCGTTGTCGTATTGGTCTGAGCCGTCGTGGAAATTTTCTGAGCTTGAGCTAGCTGTGAGA
The DNA here is from genome assembly GCA_903904815.1 of uncultured Armatimonadota bacterium. GTDB lineage: Bacteria > Armatimonadota > Fimbriimonadia > Fimbriimonadales > Fimbriimonadaceae > Fimbriimonas. The sequence continues at coordinate 108,264 of CAIVDU010000053.1, read as the reverse complement.
CAGAAAGACTGTACGTTCCTGCGGTTGCGCCCAGTCCAGCCGATACGGTTGCGGTAGCTGGCGTTGAGGAATTCCCGCTTACGAGATTAAAGGCGCCGTAGCTACTCAGCGTTCCCGCCGCGGTTGACATGTTTCCCAGGTAGGACGAGACCTGTTGATAGATCTGCTGCTGGTTTGACAGGTTTGCCTGCTGATTCTGGACAGCAGTCACCTGATTCTGCTCAAGCTGAGTCAGCTTCGCAATGATGCTCGAGGTATTGATACCGCTGACTAGGCCGGTAAACGAGACTGGAGAGCCAGCCGTCGCGCTGGTGCTGGACGAAGCTGTGGATGAACTGCTCCCAGAGCTAGTGCCTGATAGGACCGAACTTAGTGACATCTCAGAATCTCAAAGTGCGAATGCGCTTACCGATATTCTCGGTAAGCGCAATTAGATCCTCAACGGCTTAGCCAGTACAAATGCTCGCAAAAGTGCGGTTCGGTTAGGCTGCGGCACCCAGTTGCTCAAGCGCTTCGGCGGCTCGAACTTTCGCCACCTCGACAATCTCGATAGCTCTCGATTCTGTGATTCCCAGCTCTCCAAGAACGACAGGATCCGGGACTCGGCTGAAAAGCTCGGGATCTCCGTATAGGTCTTTCGTTAAACAGTCCCCGAGGTGCACACACCAGATCGCAGGATTCTCGGACCCAGTGAATGGGCCTTCGTGACTTCCAATAAGTGTGCAAAGGGACTCTGGGAAGTTCCAGCGCTCTACGAGCATCTGGCCAATCTCAGCGTGGTTCATGCCGAACAGGCGCGACTCCATCTCTTCGAGCGTGCACCCAGACTTCTTGGCCCGATTCGCCGCTTCTGCGTAAGGTTGTGGGAGCTGAGTCAGGAGGAAGAGTTTGCCCAGGTCATGCATCAGACCACCGACAAAGCACAGATCCTGTACTTTTGAGCCGAGGCCCACTTCCTTGCCTAGTTGGCTCGCCGAACCAGCAGTCGCCAGACCATGGAGCCAGCATGTTCGTAGCAGTTCGGCCTGCTTTGGCGAGTTGGATGCGAATGCACCAAACGCGGCTAATCCCAGAACCAGGTTTCGAACCTGTTGAAGTCCAAGGATCGTGATCGCCTGCCCGACGGTAACTACTTGTCCCGGCAAGCCGTAGTAGGCCGAGTTCACAACTTTGAGAAGACGAGCCACGATAGCTTGATCCATGGTGACGATTGCCTCCACCTTGGCCGCGCTTGGCTCGTTCTTCTCAGTTTCGTCAAGCACCTTCATCACAGCGTTCGGCAATGCCGGAACCTGCTTTAGCGAGTGGTCGATCGACCGCTTCATGAATGCACTGACTTCATTTTGTTGCATGACTATTTTCTTTCACCGATCAACAATCCGTTGACATCCACGATCAAGGCGACCTTTCCGTTTCCAAGAATCGTAGCGCCGGAGATTCCGCTTACTTCACCGCAGTGGCGGCTGAGAGACTTGATCACTACTTCGTGTTCTCCAACCAGTCCGTCGACGACGAGTCCAACTCGCTGCTCGGCTAGACCGACCACGACCACATAGAGGGTGTCGGTCTCCTCGATATTCTCATCACCCACATCAAAGATCTTCTTCAGATGAACGAGAGGAGTAGTCGTTCCGCGAATCACGACAACTTCGCGCTGTCTGACCGTTTGAACTTCACTTCGATCAATCCTCAGAGTCTCAACCACCGAGCCGAGAGGCAGCACGTAGACCATTCCCTTTGCCCGGACCAGCAGGCCCCGGATAATTGCCAGCGTTAGCGGTAACCTTAGTGTGAAGACCGTTCCCACTCCGGGCGTGGTCTCGACATCGATAAGTCCTCCGAGCTTGAGAATGTTAGAACGGACGATGTCCATTCCGACGCCTCTGCCCGAGACTTCGCTTACGGTTGCCGCAGTGCTCAGACCACTCTCGAAGATGAAGTTGGTGACTTCCTTAGGAGTCAATCGAGTCGCCGCTTCGGCCGTTACAAGTCCGGCATCGATCGCCTTCTGCTTGATTCGATCAAGGTCAAGCCCCTTACCGTCGTCGCGAATCTCAATCACTATGTGATTGTCTTGATGGCGGGCGATGAGCTCGACCAATCCGGTCTTTGACTTTCCAGCCTTTTCGCGTCCCTTTGGATCCTCAAGACCGTGGTCAATCGAGTTTCGAAGAATGTGAATCAGCGGATCGCCGATGACTTCGATAACGCTTCTGTCAAGCTCGGTTTCGCCGCCGATAACCTCGAGGCGAACGTCCTTGCCCATTTTTTGGGCCAGGTCGCGAACCATTCTTGGGAAGCGGTTAAAGACCGTCTCAATCGGCAGCATTCGAGCTTTCATGAGCTGGTCTTGCAAATCGGCCGTAATTCTGGAGATGTGCGTGACCGTCTCGCTAAGCGCCTCGACGTTCGCATCGGAGTCGTACTTCGCGCTCAGGATGCTGCCGAGTTCTGCAATGCGCGTTCGATCAATGACAAGCTCTCCAACGAGGTTCATGAGCTGGTCGAGGCGCGTGACTTCGACGCGCACAGTCTGGCTCGCCTCCATCTTCTTCTTTGGAGTCGCAGAGTTATCAGCTTGAACTGGATGATCGTTGGAGGCCTTTTCCGTAGCGACTTCTTGGGTGACAACCTTGGCGAGGTATGGCTCTAGCTCAAACTTGCTAACTTCACTGATCTGGCTAAATCGCTTTTTGAGATCCTCAATCGAAGTAGGGTGATGGAAGTAGAGATCAAAGTCGACATCGAATGCCTCTTCCTCTAGCACTTCTGGAGCTGGAATCGAAGCAAGCAGTTCGCCCCCATCGGTTACGATGGAGATTGCCATGAAGGCTCGGGCAAACTTCATCGCACAGTCCTGGATGAGCGAGAAGCGAGCACATAGCACCGCCTTGTCAGTCGCGGCGATTTTCAGGTTCTCGACTGTTTCCGGTGCGAGCTCGAGTCTGGCTCTTTCTTTGGAAGCGGCAGGCGCGACCGTGGCCGTCGGGGACTGACCGCCCCCAGACAGGCAAGCCTGTAACTCCTTAATAAGGTCTTGGACCTCCCCGACGTCTCCATCTCCGCTGGCAATCGACGCCTTCAAGGAACCAAGTGCGTCGATTCCTCGGAGAAGCACGTTGGCCAAATCGGTCGTCGTCTGGAGCTGTCCGGCCCGCAGCGCATCCAAAATGTTCTCCATTTCATGGGTGACCCCAGCGAAATTGGAGAAACCCATGGCGCGACTACTTCCCTTCAAAGTGTGCGCGGCGCGGAAAATAGCGCTGAGTCGTTCCGGAGTCGGATCGGTCTCAAGTCGCAAAGTCTCTTGTTCAAGAATCTCGAGCTGCTCTTCCGCTTCCTGGAGGAACAGGTCAAGATATTGGGACATGTCTAGTTCGGCGCCCATGCTTCAATTACCCCGCAAGCGCTCGATCAAGCTCGAGCATTGTTATTAGTCGTCCGGATCGCTTAGCAACCCCTGTCACGAAATCAGTGCCTACCGACGAGACGAGACTAGGTGTGTCTTCAATATCTTCGGGCTCTAGCGTGATGACTTCGGCGACTTCGTCAACGATGATTCCAACTAATCCGTCCGTGCTCTCAACGACGATGATCCGAGTTTTCTCGGTAGCCTCGGTGATCGCCAGACCAAAGCGGACGCGAACGTCAACCACTGGGATGGTCTTCCCCCGAAGATTCACCAAACCTCGAATGTGAGCTTCCGTTTGGGGCACTGGGGTGATGTCGCGCATCCGAATAATCTCGTTCACGCGAAAAATGTCGATTCCGTAGCTTTCTGCGTCGAGCCGGAAAACTACGATTTGTTCCTCTTTTTTCAATACTGCCGCCGTTGACAAGTTGGGACCTCCTGAAATCGTCTCCCCGTATCTTTGGCATTCGGAGCCGACAACTTAACGGGGATTTCACAACGACTTCATTCCTTGCGAAAAATAGTGACAATTCAGCGCAAATCGTCAAGAGAGGCAGGGTTTATGTGGAGCAACCCCAACGCGGCGCAAACTTCTTGGGGTTTACTCCGTCCTGAACTTGGGCAGCCCGGTCATTTGACTGGCATGGCCAAGATCGGTAAGATTATGTGGCTCAGTTGGAGCAGTGTGGATGGTCCATCCACACGCTATTTTGGGGAGGAGAACAAATGTTGAGGATGATCAAGGGTCTCTTGTGCGTAGCGTTGGTGACGACACTCGCCTGCTTGGCTGCGGCCGGGCAGCTCACGGTAACGTCTCCATCTACTGGGGACTACCTAGGCACGAGCAATACTCTCACATTTCAAATCACCGGCGCGACTTATCAGACAACAGTTACGGCAACAATTAACGGGGCGAGCGGTACAACGATTTCGACGTCAAAATTCACTCCGAACTCCTCCGGAGAAATTAGTGGCAGCCTTCCGATCACGTTCGCTACGACAGCGCCCGCGGGCGACTACACCATCACGGTGAATGCAACCTCACCCGGTACAACTTTTAACACCGAAGTGGTGACGGTCCATGTGATTGTGCAGGCACCGAAGTTCTTAGATTTCAGCCCTATCTCTGGAAGATATGTCAACGGAACCGTGAAGGTCCGGGCGACAATCGACGATGCCAATCTAAAGAACTGGAAGGTACAAGTAGATAACGCTGATATCCCCAACAATACGGGAACCTCCACAACTGTTGCCGTAGATTGGGACTCAACTCTGGCTACCAACAACACATCCCACACCATCAAGATTACGGCTACCGATCTCGCGGGAAATACGGCTTCTCAAAGCGTGTCGGTCACGGTGGACAGGACCAAACCTACAATAACAGTCACATACCCACAATCGAGCGTTGCTGTAATTGCAGGCGCTGAAATCGATGTCGTCATCGATATTTCCGCGGCATCCTCGAGCGTCATTGACCAGAATGGTATCGATGTTCTGGCTCAGACATCGTCAGGCGCGTACATCGTTCGTGTAGCCCGAGTTTCTGCCAAATCTCTTAATTCGACGACATTAAGGTGGACAGGGCGGATTCGAACGAGCGCAGTGAAACTTCCCAAGACCTTCAATCTCTACACGACGGCTATTGACCTTGCCGGAAACGTAGCAACCCCCAGTACGGTAACGGTGAAATTACGGTGAATCAAAGAATTGCGAAGTTTGGCTTCATTGCCGCAACAACGCTTAGTGGCGTAGCCGCTCAGGCTCAGGTTGCAGATCTCTTAAATACTTTCGATGCAGGAAGTAGATCGACCGGCCTAGGGAGTTCCCTTACGGCGACCGACGCGGAGACGCTATCGGCCTACAACAATCCCGCAGCCTTGGGGTACATCTCTCACCGAGAGGCGGCTCTCACTTACAGGAATCTGCCTCGATCGAGTTCAAGCGTCTCAACCTCCGATGGTGCGCGGAGCTCAACTTCAACGCGTACCGGGCCATCCGACATCACGAATATCGGTTATGCATTTCCGGTGTCCAGCAAGTCAAATCGAGGAACGATCGCCGTAAGCTATAGCCTTGGGGGATACCTCGACGATACGGGATCTGCAACCCAGGTGCCCTTTGGTAGCGTTACGAATCAGGTGGCAGCTAACTACCTCGACCACATCGAAGCCAAGACCGACTATCTTGCGGTTGGGTACGGAAAGACCAACTCAAGCCAGAACCTCAGCTTTGGCGTATCTCTCTTGTATGCTCGCCAGTATGTCGAATATCGCCAGCAGTACAGTGTGTACGACACAAGTGCCTCCACTCCCGTGCTTCTTAGCACGCAAGATACAGGCACGATTTCCGGAACCGCCAACGGCATCGGTGTCGTGGCTGGCCTAGAATACGTCCCCACAAAGCTACCGGCTTTGACGCTCGGCGCAAGTCTCAAGTCACCGATAAAGCTCAGTGGTGGTGACGGTGTGACCTCATACTACGGCACGATTCCCGGCCGGCTCCTCGTAGGAGCCGGATTAAGAAGGCCGGGCCTTAAGGGCCGCACAGACGACTACACGGTCTTTGGTGTCCAGCTTGAGCAGTTCTTCGGTGGATCCGGTAGCGGGTTACTTAGCCTCAAGAATCAGGCTGCTGGCGACTTTGGCATCGAATACGGTTTTTCTGCTGAAGGGTTCGTTGTGCCGATTCGACTCGGATACAGAACGATCTCCTCTGAAGGAACAGCATTCGCCGACCGAAATGAACTAACCTATGGCCTCGGAATCCGAGACAAAGATAACCGCTATGGTATTGATCTTAGTTGGGCGACTCCTCGCGGGGCGGCGAGGGACTTTTCAATTACCGCATCCTACCGATTCGTAAATCCATGATGAAATATCGAGTTTGGTCTTCTGCCGTGCTCTTAGCAGTATCTGGCGCATGTGTCGCACAAAGTTGGAATAGTGCATACGAGGCTGGTCTCCGTGCAGGAAGAGCCCTCCAATGGACTGAAGCAAGGCAGGATTTCAAGCAAGCGGCAGCCTATCGTCCGGAGGATGTATCTGGAGCCACGGTGTTGCCTGGACCGCCCACAGCCCAGCGGAAGTGGAGGGACGGCTCATCCTATTCACCCGACTTTCTTGCCGCCTACTCTCTTTACCGATCTGGCCTGGCTGCAGCAAAGACGTCAGACCAAGCGTCCGTGCTAACGGCAGCAGCAGGAGAACTCGAGGCTCTTCTAAGTAAGCACCAGGTTAGTAAGGAAACCTTTTTCATTCTCTCATCGATTTATACACAAACGGGAGACAACGCCAAGCTTAAGGCCGTTCAAGACAAGTACGGGCCTACAATCGCAACGTCGTCATGGAGAGTAGATACAGAACTCGTTTCGCCCGAAGAGTTGGCTGGGGTTGCCGCTCTTTCCGCGACGACCTCGAGTTCTTCCACTTCGAAGCCCGAGGGGGGACTGGAAAACTCCATCAGAATTCAGAATCTGAACCCTACCACGGGTCAACCTCAGCTGACGCTGGGAGCAACGCTTAAGATCGCCAACAAGTTTGCACTCGTTATCGGAGTTCGAAATTCGCGTTTGCCGGGCAATCTCGACTATGCCAACGACGACGCAATTCGCGTTCGAGATGCCCTTAAGAGTTCCGCGGGCTATCCTGAGGATCACATTGACGTCCTTACGGACCCGACAGCGGCGACGATCCTGGAACATGCCAAAGCGCTATCCGCGAAGATGCCTGAGTCCTCAACACTCTGCGTTTTCTACACAGGAGTAGCCACCAATATTGGAGGCCTGGATTACCTTGCAGGAACAGATGCGACTTCCCTTCAGTCAGAGACAGGGCTGATAAAGAAATCGGACCTATTTGGGGATTTCTTCTCCAAAGGGACACACATTTTTGCCTTCTTCCAAGTTGACCGATCCATCGTTGGCCCCAACGGGATAGGCTTTGGTTCAGAGCAAAGTTACGTCGGATCCATTTCGCAAATGCAAGCAACCACGCCCGGAGACGCGGTGTACCCAACCTACCGAAATGGCAAGATGACTGGGTTGTTCGCTGATGCCTTCACCCAGACGCTAGTCGATCTTCAATCCAACAAACTCCCGATTCTGGAATTTGGATGGCAGCTGTTCTATCACATGCGGCGTGGAGACACCGGCATCTCAGGTGGGTCAAGCCATCAGACCTGCACTCTCCCCCACTTAAACAATCTCGCTACCGACGCACAGTTCTAGGTAGCTTGGCAAAGCTAGCCAAAATTCATGGGTGCGGACTTTTCGGAGTCTGCACCCGTGTTTTTGCTCAGCCCTAGCCTACAGCGAAACCGTGGACTTGTAGGCCCGGCGCAAGCCGTCTAAGGTAAGCGTGGGTTCGTAGGACACGATGCGATCGCAGAGTCCGGTAAAGAGGCCACCAAGACCGCCAGTTGCGATGACGATCGCATCCCCCTCCAATTCTGCCGAAATTCTCTTTGCTAGGCCGTCTATGGCATCCGCATACCCGAACATAATTCCGGACTGAAGAGAATGAGCAGTATCCTTGCCAAGGGCCGTTACCGGCGCCTTGTACTCGACCGAAGGAAGCTTGGCAGCCTTTATGAACAATGCTTGACTCGAAATCTGGACGCCCGGAAGGATAGCCCCTCCGACGTATCTGCCGAACTTGTCAATGGTGTCAAACGTAGTGGCGGTTCCGAAATCCACTACGATGATCGGCGGAGCATATAAAGCAAGGGCCCCGATGGCGTTCGCCAACCGATCTGCGCCAACCGCGGTAGGCGGGTTGTAATCCACTTGGAGTCCCACTTGTATCCCCGTGCGGAGAAACCAAAGCCCGACCCCGAGCCATCGTAGGCACATCTGTTCGAGCGCTGCGTCCAGGGACGGAACAACGGAGGCGCAGATCGCCTCCGAAATACGCCATGGGTGGCCAGATAGCTCAAACATGGATTTGAGCCAAACAGCCAATTCATCCTCGGTGTCCTCGGGGCGGGTCGCCTTGCGCCATAACGAAACCCACCGATCACCATTCCAGAGCCCACAAACGAGATGGGTATTTCCGACGTCAATCGCCAAGAGCATAGGTAAGATCGACTCTCCCGTGAACGTGACCGCCCAAATCCTGCGCCATCGCGCTTACAACCGATTCCGCGACTTCATCGCGAAGGACAATGTCGTCGGCTTCAACCATAACCCGGATCATTGGCTGCGTGCCGCTGGGACGAACAACAAGCCGACCACGGCCAAGCAGTTTCGCATCTCCCGCCCGGATCGACTCGGCAACGTGAGGGGCAGAACTCCAACCGTCGGAAGTTTCCACACCCACGTTCACAAGAAGTTGAGGCCAAGGCTCATATGCCGAAGTAAAGCAGTTTGAGCTTCCCTTCTGGTTCCGCAAGGCCTTGAGGACTTCCAGCATCGTGACAATCCCGTCACCAGTTGGGCCATGCTCGGGAAAAACGATGTGACCGCTTTGCTCGCCTCCGATTCTCGCATGCGTTTCCTCAATGCGTTGAGACACATACTTGTCTCCGACGGGCGCACGCTCAAGGGTGATCTCTAGGCCGCCAAGGTACGCCTCAAAACCGCCGTTGCTCATCACGGTACCAACGACGACCGGCGGGTCCAAGAGTCCCTGAGTCTTTTGATCAGCGGCCCATAAACCAATCGTTCGGTCCCCATTGATCAGGGCCCCGTCATTATCTGAAAAAACCGCTCGATCGGCGTCACCATCGAATGCGACGCCAATGTCCGCACTATGAGAGACGGTGAAATCTTGGATAGCCTGAGGCTTGGTGGCGCCTCCTTCGGAATTGATGTTCATTCCGTCTGGTTCCACGCCCATCGTGACGACCTCGGCTCCCAACAATCTAAGGATCCGAGGTCCGAGTTCGAAGGCGGCGCCATGCGCAGCGTCAACCGCGACCCGCAGTCCGTCGAGCCTCTCGGGAACTAGGCTTCGGAGCATTTCCATGTAAGCATCGACCGGTTGCCGCGACTCCGTGATTGTTCCAACCGCCGACCCGGTCGGTCGCGTCGGTCTCGGAGCGTCCATGAGCTGCTCAAATATTTCCTCGGTCTCATCAGGAGTTTTCTTCCCAAGATGCGTCACAAACTTGATGCCATTGTCAGGCGCTGGATTGTGAGACGCGCTGATAATCGCCCCAAGATCGAATTCGCCGGTTCGGGCGGCGAATGAGACGGTAGGAGTCGGTACAACCCCGAGGAGAACAACGTCGATTCCTTCCGAGCATAGTCCAGCCGCGAGAGCGGCCTCAAGCATTGGTCCGCTTCGGCGAGTGTCGCGACCGATACATACGCGTTTATGCTGGCCATGAACCCTGAGCCAACTCCCGACGGCGGTTCCTAGGTTCAGAGCTAGTTCAGGCGTAAGTTTCTGGTTCGCGACTCCCCGAATTCCATCCGTGCCGAAGAACTTTCGACCCACTATCCTCCGGCCACCTTAACTCGGGCTGGGCGGACGACCTTTTCTCCCATCTTGTAGCCAGGCTCGATCTCGGTAACCACCGTGTTTGGCTCGTACTCACTTCCCGGTTCGAATCCGATGGCCTCGTGAATCTCGGGATCAAATGGCTGACCCACCGATTCGATTCGACGGACAGCCTGACCCTCTAGTACGGTTCTCAGTTGGCGTTCCACGGCGCGAATGCCCTCAAGCAGGGCCTCTTTCGTGGCGCCGGATTCAGCATGACGAATGGTTCGCTCAAAGTTATCCAGCACAGGAAGCAGATTCGTCACGAACTTTTCGGTGGCGAAAAGGGCTCTTTGAGCATTTTCAGCCTTGCTACGATTCCGGAAGTTCTGAAAATCGGCCATCGTTAGCAGTAGTTGCGCCTGGAACTGATCGCGTTCGCTGGCAAGCGACTGCACTTGCTCCTGCAGCACTTGAAAATCGGCTTCAACAAGCTCTTGGGCGATTTGAGACTCTTCGTATGATTCTTCGATGTTTTCAGGCAACGGGTTTTCCTCGTCAGACATAGCGCTTCCCCTCAAGGGTACCCGTCAAACAACCCGCCGAAGCCAGAACCAAATCCCCCTGCGAACCCGACATACAGCAAGAAAAACTCTCTTTGCCTAAAGAATGGTGTAACTTGTTCGATAGGCACGTATTCCCACCGTCATGGCCATTACCGATTATTCCCAGACAAATTTCGGCGCGGGGCGCAAATTCACCCTCGTCCTTCGTGAACAGGGTCAGACCCGAGACCTTGGCGGCAATGAGATGTCCATCGCAGTCGGCATCGTGGACAGCATTTTCATGAATGCCCTGGACACCGGGACTTCCGACATTCATTTGCAGCCCGAGCGTGATCAGTTGCGGATTAGGTATCGCCAAGACGGACTCCTCCATGACACGGGGCAGCTCCCTCCAGAGCAGGCTCAGAACGTTTTGGCCCGTCTAAAACTCGCGGCGGGCATGCGGATCGACGAACAACGAGAGCCGCAAGACGGGAGAATCGACATGGAATACATGGGGCGACGCTTAAGCGCTCGTGCCTCTTGTATCCCGTGTCTCAACGGAGAAAAGTTCGTCATGCGACTCCTCGACCCGAATGCGATGAAGGTTGACCTTGCAAAACTGGGAATGCCGGAGGACGTGCTCAAGCGGTGGAAACAAGCGGTTCAGGTTCCTTACGGGTTGATCCTTGTAACCGGCCCTACCGGGTCTGGAAAGACCTCAACCCTATACGCCTCTCTGCAAACGCTTGACTCGAGGTCGCGAAACATCGTCACCGTCGAAGACCCAGTTGAATACGAGTACGACAAAAACATCGCTCAAGTTCAAGTCACTGAGAAGATGGGCTTTCCGAAGGTAATGAGAACCTTCCTTCGCCAAGACCCGGACGTCATGATGGTCGGTGAAATGCGCGACGCTGAGTCTCTTGCCATCGGTATCCAGGCCGGCCTGACCGGTCACCTTGTTCTGAGCACCCTGCACACGAATAACGCGATTGAAACCATCGGGCGAATGGTCGACATGAATGCTGAACCCTATCTTGTCGCCGGTGTCATGGTGGGAATCCTGGCCCAGCGACTGGTTCGCTTGAACTGCGCAAAGTGCCGTGAACCGTATCGCCCAACCCCTGACGAACTGGAAACACTCCGTTTTACACAGGAAGAGCTGGCAAGTGCTCGATTTGCCAAAGGAAAGGGTTGTTCAGAGTGCCGTGGAACCGGACAAAAGGGTCGAATCGGAGTATTCGAACTTATTCTTGGTACTCCCGAATTCAGAGCGGCCGTTGCAAGGGGCGCAGACTTTCAGATGTTGGCAGAAGCGGCTAAGAAGCAGGGCTATCGAACGATGATGGAAGACGGAAAGGCCAAGGTGCTCGCTGGCTGGACAACTCCAGATGAAGTCATCAAGGCCGTTTTCACGCAAGCGATCGAGTAGATTTCTTGACCGGATGGGTAGATTTGCCCCTCCGGAACATCCCCGGCCCTCTCCTGTCCAATGAAATAGGAAGCGCTTTCGAGCGTTTTAATCGGGAGAGAGCATATGAACACCAAACTCGCATCTGCGGTCCTCGGAGGCTGCGCAGCGTTGTCGCTTAGTAGCGTGGCACTCGCTCAAAGGTCAGTCAGCTACTCAGGCGATGGGAGACCGAGCCGAATCTTCCGCCCAGTGTCGGGACTAAATGGGAATGACTCAAAGTTTCTCAAAGATGCCGCTGTCGCGCACATCTTTGAAATTCAGACCTCCAAGATCGCGGAAGATCACGCAAATTCGCCTTTCACGAAGCAGTATGCCAAGGAGATGAGCGCAGACCATGCCGCTTCTCTGGAAGAACTCAAGAAAATCGCTTCAGACAAAGGCGTTGAGCTTCCCTCCGACCTGCCAATCCCGGAGCAGCGCACCGTTAACTACCTTTCAAGGCTCAACGGAGATGACTTCGACTCGGCGTATCGCCGCACTCAGATAGGACATCACGGGGAAGCTTCTATCAAGTTCAAGGATGAGATTGACAACGGCCGTGATGAGGACGTCAAGAATTACGCGGTCAAGACTCTTCCTGCGGTGACGATGCACTACAAGTTGGCAAAGATCCAGCGCACGATGATGGGGCCAACGAAGTACGACCACGGAATCTAGAATCGCTACCTAAACAAGCCAAAGGCCGGTCCACGCATTTGCGTGAACCGGCCTTCGCCTTGTTGCTCCTCCGATGCTTAGCCGAGCTTTCGGACCGCAGCAACCACATCATTCTCATCAGGAATGCATTCCAACTCGAGAACGCGAGCATAAGGCATCGGAACGTTCAGTCCACCGACGCGTCCGACCGGCGCATCGAGATGGTCGAAACAGTCCTCACCGATTCGAGCCGCAATTTCTGCGCCAAATCCACCGCTTCGCCAGTCTTCGTAGACAACGATCGCACGGTGGGTCTTCCTGACGGATGCGTAAATCGTTTCTGTATCCAGAGGAACCAATGACCTTACATCAACGACTTCAGCATCAATTCCGTCCTTGGCTAGCAGTTCGGCGGCGGCTAGGTTCACGTGCGTCATGCGTGAGTAACCTACCAGTGAAATGTCCTTACCTGGCTTAATGATCTGAGCCTTACCAAACGGGACACTGAAGTTGGGATCGTCGGGAACAGTTCCCTTGATGGCGTACAGGCCGGGGTTCTCGTAGAACACGACCGGGTTCTCGTCGGCCAATGCGGTCTTCAGCATTCCGTAGGCGTCCTCGGGGGTTGCCGGGCAAACGACCTTGAGACCGGGCACGTGGGCGTACCAGCCCTCCATGCTGTGTGAATGCTGAGCAGACAGCTGCTTAGCAGCTCCACCAGGGCCGCGGAATACGATTGGACACTTCACGACGCCATTGCTCATGTAGTGAATCTTCGCCGTATGGTTGATAATTTGGTCTAAAGCCAGGATCGAAAAGCTCATCGTCATGAACTCAACGATCGGACGGAGGCCGGCCATAGCCGCGCCGGTCGCGATTCCCGCGAATCCCGCTTCCGTGATCGGAGTGTCGATGACTCGCCGGTGTCCATACTTTGGAAAGAGGCCCCGGGTCACCTTGAAGGTGCCCTCATACCTTCCGATATCCTCTCCCATCAGGAAGATATCGGCGTTCTTGTCCATCTCCTCGATCATGCTCTTGTGCAGAGCTTCTCGGAACGTCATCTCAAGGGTTGAAGCCATAGTGCTGTGGTTAATCTCACGGAGTTCCGAGAGCACATCGCCCCCAGACCTCAAAAACTAAATTAGTGGCCCTTATCGGGGGTCATGTCGGTGTAGATGTTGTCGTAGACTTCAGAAACATCCGGAAACGGCTGAGCATCGGCAGCTTCATAGATCTTTTCAACCTGCTCGATAAGTTCCGCGTCAATAGCCTCAAGCCTTTCAGCATTCAGGATATTTCGCTCAATCAAGACCGCCTCAAGGCGCTTGATTGGGTCTCGTTTCATGTTCTCCAGCTCTTCTTCCTTGGTTCGATAGAGCTGGCGGTCATTATCTGCCGCACCGTGACCCGAGAATCGATAGCACATGACCTCGACGAGGTACGGCTTCTGATTCTCGCGCACCCAGTCGACAATTCGCTGGGCGTTTTCACGCATATCAAGCGCATCCATTCCGTCGATGCGCTCACTTTTAATTCCGAAAGGCTCGCCTCTCTTCCAGAGGTGGGTGTCAGCTGCGTGGTATTCCAAACGCGTACCCATTGCGAACTCGTTATTTTCAATGATGAAAATACAGGGCAATTCCCAGAGCGATGCCATGTTCAGGGTCTCGAAAAGCACTCCCTGATTGGCGGCGCCGTCTCCAAGGAAGTTCAACGTGACTCGATCCTGGCCGCGGTACTTGGAAGCGAACGCGAGACCTGCACCCAACGGGATATGGCCCCCGACGATTCCCCATCCGCCGTAGAATCCCTTTTCGGGATCAAACAAGTGCATCGATCCGCCCTTGCCTCCAGCAGTGCCGCCCTTACGACCCATGAGCTCTGCCATTGCGGCAACCGGGTCGGTTCCGAGAAGCAGGGCATGAGCATGGTCACGGTAAGCCGTGATGACGTAGTCCTCACCCTTTCGAATTGAGTACAGCCAGCCAACAGCCAGTGCCTCCATTCCAATGTAGGTGTGCATATAACCGCCAATTTTTCCTTGACGGTATGCCACGTTGCACTTCTCTTCGAAGTGACGGATAAACACCATGTCGCGGTAATACTGCTCAAGCTGAGCGGGCGACTCGGTGTGGGGCGGCTGTTCGTTCTCCACTTGGTTCCTCATGGGTGAATCTGGTTCCCTCATTCGCTGCGTCTTCGAAGGTCAACGGGGCCAACGTGGATGATACCATTGGCCAACACTTCAATTCCCTGCCTTATGTTTTAGAGTTTTTTGAAGCAGTGCGCCGCGACAACTCCATATACGCTTCCAAATACGCCCTGGCAGCAGAGGCCTGATCGATTAGCTTCGGATTGGAGTAACCACGCCTGGGCGCATAGGTGTTCCATCGCGTCCCGTATTGTCCCCCAGAGTCTCGGCCTCGCCGATGAAGAATCGTTAATCCACGCACGATTACTGGCATCGGGTCCGTCAATCCAGGCACGTAGTCGTAGGCTCGGATCCAGTTCTCAAGCAGCAGGTGAACGAATTTACCGTCGTCCTTCAGCCCTCCATCCGCGTCAACCCAGTGACTGAGACTCGCCATCTGCAGTTCTTTGGCATCGTCAAGATACTTCTTTTCCTGAGTAACTCGGTAAAGATCGACCGCAGCCCGCAGCATAAGCCCGGCATTGTAGGACCATTTAGTGCGATCGACGCCCCCCTTGAGATTGACGCTGTCAAAGTACAACCCGTCCGAGGGATCGCGTAACTTCTGGCGGGTCCAATCGTAGCTGTCTTCAGCAAATTTCAAGTAAGAGGGCAAGTGAGTTACGTTGTACAACTCTAGCGCAGCCGATGCTGCCGGGCCGTTAGAGCACGTGTTCTTGGTTGAACGGTCGGTCTCCCGCCAATAAACTCCACCCCCCAACTTATCGTCAAAGCCGCTTTGAACGTAGGCAAAGGTCTGCTCGGCAAGCCCGTAGATTTCTGCTGACTGAAAAATGCCACCCGACTCCGCAAGCGACAACGTCATCCACTCGTTGTCATCGTAGTAGCGGTCCATGGTTTTAGGCATCGGTTGGACGTCGTAGCCAGGAACGGGTCCCTTCGGATTCCAGTAAACCCGGGTGCTCGCGATGTAAGACTTCAGAGGCTTTCGATAGGACGGGTCCACCTTTGCCGCGCCGTTGAGGGCCGAGAGCATGACGCCAACCCCCCAGTCGAAGGAGGGCAAATCAGTACGAGAACCTGATCGCATCTCTTCCGCATAGAGCGAGGTTTTGGGCATCCAGTAGTCGCGCCGGATGACCTGGATCGTCTCCAAGCCCCAGGTCCGCAGCTCTTCGCTCTCCGAACCCCAAGCGATCGTCACGGCCAACAGTGAAGTCAACACCAGAGACTAAACTCCCTCAAAGTCGGCGACCACGAAGGTGTGATCCGACGGGCGCTCGAAAACTCTGGCCTCAAGATCGATTCGGCATGAAACACATTTCTGAGCCAACTCAGCCGTCGCATAAATGTGGTCGATGCGCCAGCCCATGTTCCGCTTCACTCCATTTGGAATCGTGAAGTCCCAGAACGTGTACTGTCCGGACTCTTTGTTGTGTTGACGAAACACGTCGGTCAATCCGAATTCGACGATGTGGGCAAGGCGGGACATCTCATCGGGATGATGGCCGACGCCACCAAAAAACTTCTTCGAATCAAATACGTCTTCTGGCTGCGGCGCGACGTTTATGTCGCCGAGCCAGATCAGTGGCGTCGAGGGATTGAAATGCTCGTCGAGATACTTCCGGAATCGTTCCAACCACTTAAGTTTGTATTCGAACTTCTCCGATCCCACGGTGTTGCCATTAGGAACATAGGTGTTTACGATCTCGATCCCATCGATGGTGCACGTGAGTATTCGTGCATCCAACGGGAATAACTCATCAAGAAAGCCCTTTCGGATGTTGCTGGCCGGAGACTTTGAAACAGTCGCAACGCCGTTCCAGGATTTCTGGCCGTGGATCGCGACATGGTATCCGAGGTCCTCAAAGTCACCGACGGGAAACTTGTCGTCCTCAACCTTTGTTTCTTGTATGGCCAGGACGTCAGGTTCGTGAGTTGCAAGCCAATCAAGAAGAAGAGGCAACCTAGCCCGGACCGAAGCCGCGTTGTACGTCGCGATTCGCATCCTGCGATTTTAGCTGGGTCGGAAGGTGTCGAAGCATAGTGAACCTGGCAATCCGGGTTTTTCTCCGACTCAGTACCCGGAACTCAACCTCTCGGGCGGCCATGGTTGACTCAGGCAGGGCAACTTGGATGAAGAGGCACCGTCCCTCGTTCGAACCAAGATCGAATTCTGGGCGTTCAGGTGGGATCGCCGGAAGAAGTGGGGTGAACGCCTCGGAATAAACATACCAAGGAAGCGCAATCACTTGGCTCGCGTCGCTCGACCGGACCGAAGCAATCACCTTTGTCTGGGTTGACGACAGCGCATGGCGGTTTCCTGAGAGATCGGTGAGGGTAGCCCGTACCACCAGGGGTTCCAGGTCGGTCGTCACCGCCGGTTCCTCCATCCCCATTTCAAGAGGATCTTGCTTGTCCAGGGCGGCGAGTCTCACGATGAACCAGAGGCTCCGTCCCTGCTTTTGAGCGAGGGCGTTCCAGCGAGAGTCGACTTGTTCTTCCGTGAGGTTTTCAGATTCTTTCAGGTATCCGAGCCATCTCGAAATGAGGTCGGGAGAAAGCCACAGCACGTCCTCGGCATCGTGAGGAACATAAGTTCTGGCCCATCGACCGACAACCTGGCGATCCTCGAGCAGTACTCGATCTAAACCCTTGCCTGCGCGAGCTATGTGGGCGCCAACGCTCATCATATCGGGCTTAGGCATCGGACCGAGCGTAAGCGGTTTAAAGCACATCCACGCAGCCATTAAGGTGATCATCCCCATACATATCGGGACCTGATGGGTCAGCCACAATGGGGATACGAATCCAAATACGATATCTCGCCCGACGCTGGCCGACAAATTGGCAAAAGCGGAGGGGCGGTGTTGGTCAAATTACGGATTCTTCGTTGGCGCGACCACGGAAAACATATCGGAATTAGGGGAACTCGAAAACCTTCCCGGAGCACCCGGAATCAAGATCTTGATGGGAAGTTCGACCAGTTCCCTACTCGTATCTGACGATGATCACCTGAGAAGCGTGCTTGGCGCCTGTAAGCGCCGATGTCCGATCCATGCTGAGGATGAACGACGGAACTTGGCCCGAAAGTTGCTGATCAGTTCGCAACCCCATGTGCGCGAACACCCGTTTCTGCCAGATGAAGAGAGCGCTCGAATTTTGACCGAAAGAATCCTGAGGATTTCTCATGAGACGGGTCATCCAACCGTCGAGCATGTGATTCTCGGCGGCGAAATAGCAGTACGGGACCGAGAATGCGTGCTGCCCCCACGCGGACAAATGCGGAGATTCGCCTGACGGGTACGATTCTTTACGATGCCAAAGCTCATCCTTGTCCGTCACGGCCAGTCGCTGTGGAACCTCGAAGACCGCTTTACCGGATGGGTGGACGTCCCTTTGACTGATCAGGGGCGTGCTGAAGCCCGCCGAGCAGGGAAACTTCTCTCAGGATACAAGCTGGACGTCGCCTATACGAGCGGGTTAACACGGGCACAAAACACGCTTGCGCTCATCGCCGAGGAGATGGGAGTAGATATTCCCACGATCCGCGATGCGGCTCTAAACGAGCGCCACTACGGAGACTTGCAGGGGCTTAACAAAGCTCAGACAGCAGCCAAATTTGGCGCGGAACAAGTTCACATATGGAGACGAAGCTACGATGTTCCGCCTCCCAACGGTGAGTCACTCGAACTAACCGCAAAGCGAACCCTTCCCTTCTTCGAGCGTTGCATTCTTGGAGACATCGCTCAGGGCAAGAATGTTTTGGTGGTAGCCCACGGAAATTCGAACCGATCCATCGTCATGCAGTTGGACAAACTCAGTCAAGAGGAAGTCCTTAACTTAAACCTGGGAACCGCCGTTCCACTGGTGTACGAGCTAACCGAGACCGGAGCCGTGGTCACAAAGCAGATCCTCTCTTAAGGTTTGACCCTGACCTCCTTACGCCACCAGATGGAATCCTGTCTGGTGGCCAAGGAAGAGATTTAACAAACTCCGCGTTCGGCGGCTGGTTCATTGCTCCGAGACTGCACGGCGTTGCATGGCTTGAACCGCGAATTTCCCGCTCAAGGTGACCATCGGTAATCCCGCTCCAGGCTGAACCGAACCGCCGCAATAGAAGAGGTTCTGAAACTCCTCGTCCCAATTTCGTAAGGGGAAGGCGCCACCCATCAGCCGATGCCTTTCATCGGGGCCGTAGAGAGAGCCTTTATAGTTGCCATGAGCCTCTTCGAAATAGGTGGGACTCTGAACGCGCTCGACGGCAATATCAGACTCCTCGAAATCGATGCCGACTGAGCGAACCTGATCGATGACCTTCTGACGGTAGGCTGAGGCGTCTCCTCGCCAGTCAATTTGAGGTTCCATGCTTGGGGTCGTCACCACAGCAAATAGGTTGCTCCCGCCAGATGGAACCACAGTGGGATCGAGGCCAGAGGTCTCATTCAAGTACACGATGGGTGGGACGGGAAATCGACGATTGTGATACAACTCGTGAAATCCATGCTGAAATTCCTTGGGGATGACCAGATTGTGATGACTCAGCCCCGAAAGGCGGGACTTCATCCCCCACTGTAAGGTGTAGTAGCTGAAGCTTGGCGCAACGTTCTCTTGTCTGCCTAACCAAGCTCGTGTCGTCAATCGGTCAACGTTTGAGATAACGACATCGCCTTCAATCACTTCGCCATCCTTCAGTTCCACGCCGAAAACTCTTCGTCCGTTCGTCCTCAGTCCACGGACCCGGCTGTTGAACCTAAACTCAACGCCAAGCTCACGCGCGAGGGTTTCGAACGATTGGGGAATTGCCGCCACGCCTCCCTTGGGATAGTAGACTCCTTCCTCAATCATCAGATAGGGTATGAGCAGTGCCCCTGGCGCCTTGCTGTCGTAGCTTTGCCCACCGTAGGAAGGGAACCCGTAGAAAAACGCCTTGAGGAGATCGGACGAAAACCAACCATCGATGAGTTCGCGATAGGTGCGTCTGACGTCGAATAGGGTTCCCATCGCCAAGAGCGAAGGGTCAATAAGTTGCCACGGCTGATCGTAGGCGTGGCTGAAAATAGATTTTTTGACGAGCGGCGCTACCCGATCCAGCTTCACGAATAACTTTTCGAAAGCCTCCACGTCTGCCGGGGCAATCGATTTAACCGTTCGGACGCATTGTTCACGATCGCTGGGCAAATCAAACGAACTGGTCCCATCATGGAACACTCTTGAGATAGGGTTTAGTCGCTGAAACTCAAGGTAGTCAGACATCTTTCGCCCTGCGTCTCGGAACAGCTGCTCATAGATGTCTGTGAGGATGATAATCGACGGCCCTGGGTCGAATCGATACCCGCTCATTTCCACGGATGCTGCTTTTCCGCCAGCAACGGGTGACGCGTCAAGGACCAACACGTCGTGACCCAACAGTCGCGCATAAATGGCCGCAGAGAGTCCCCCCACGCCAGCACCCAAGACGATGACCTGCCTTCGACGGGTAACTCTCATTGCGAAGTATCTATCTCAACTCAGCCCAAATCGTTAGCCAGAAATCGTTCATCGTTCAACACTCTCGGCGCGTACCACCAGCTGTCAGGAGTTCTGCCACCATTAAGTCGCTGGCCAGGGCCGAAAGATCCGTCTCCAGGCCAAAAGAACGGTGGGCGAACCGCAGCTGACAAGAGCCGCGCACTCATAATCGGCTTAGGCCATCACCACTCGCCGAACCGCACCTGGTCAGCTGGGCTTGGCGACTGCTTCCTTTGTCTTTGCTTCTAACTCGCTGAGTTGATCGCTCAAGCGATCAAGAATCTGCTCGGGGTCGTCTTCTCGTCGTCCTCCGGTCAGAGCTTGTATCAACACGACGCTCAAAGCGCCAAATGAAAATCCTAGTATGAATGCCGTGCCCGTCCTAGCCACACCGTTTTTGTACCCGGAAAGCCTGCAGGAGGACTTGAACGATAGCATGATCTAGGTCTGAAGGCTCGAAGATTTGCCTTCTCCTTGGCGTCAGCCGGCAACACGGAAAACATTTCAAGGGTCTAAAACAAAATCATCCCTCCGGTTCCATTGAACCGAAGGGATGATAGAGGTTTCAGCTTTGGCGATTGTCAGCGATTGATTGTGATGCTCGTCGAGGCTGAGCTCGTCGAACCGTGAATCGTCGCTTGAATCGGAACGACGATCGGTCTAGTGAACCGCTTGGCGGTCACCGTAACCGGGTCGCTCACATTCTTACCTGAGTGGACCAGCACACTTCCCGTGTAGGGGAAGAAGTAGATCGCACCCGCCGCAGTCGTCGCTCCCGTGCCGTAGGTGATGTCAATTGTCACATCCTGAGGGACAGTTCCATCGAGAGTCACCAGACCCACATCGGATTTTCCAGATCGGATCACGCTCTGGCGGAATTTGAACGACGTGATTGACGCCGCATTTACCGACAGGGTGACCGGAACATCTTCCGGAACGATTTCTCCCAGAACGATGTCGATCGTGACATTCTCACCTACCAACACCTTAGTGGTAGGAGCCGAGAACGTTCCCGATTTGAATCCATTTGCCGGGATGGTCACGTCGCTGATAGCCGGGACGACTGTGGTGTCACTCGGAGTGACCGTCAGCGTCAAAGCATTCTGCGTCGTAGGGGCAGCCAAGGTGATCGTTCCCGTAGCTGTCGCTCCACCGGCAAGGCTTGTAGGAGTGATGCTCGTCGTGAACGTAACCTGATTGACAGTAAGCGGCGCGGTAACCGAACTGGTGCTCGTCGCTGCTGTGATCGTAGCCACGGAAGTGTCCGCCAACGTGCCCGCATCAACAACGAACGTACCCGTAAGCGAGTTCGCCGGAATGGATACCGTGATTGTGCTTGGGTACGGATTGAGTGTGGTCTTGGCTGATTTGAAGAAGGCGATTCCGGAATCGCTACTCGACACCGTGACACTGAGACCCGCATCCGGAGCCGGAGTACTCAGAGTGATCGTTCCCGTTGCAGTGCCAGCGGCATTGATGGGGTTCTGATCAAAGGTCAGAGAGGAGATTCCAATCGATAGTGGCGTAAGCGTCAAGGCAGCCTTTTGGCTAACACCAAGTACCGTCGCCGTGAGATTGATCGTCTTCTGGGTCGTCACCAGCGCAGTTGAGATCTTCGTGGTGAATGCGGTCGTTCCAGCTGGAACCGTGAACGTGATTGGAAGCGGCTGGGAAATACCGGTCGGATCGTCAACCGTGACGGTAACCGGAACACCCAATCCAATAGCCGTGGCCGACAGGGTTACCGTGGCCGTCACGTTATTGCCACCAACGACCGTCGTCGGGGTTAACGAGAACTGCTGAAGCCAAGGCACAACCGTCAGCGTGTTGAACGTGATGTTGCCAGCGTAGTTGGCTTCGATCGTTACTGGTGTCGAAGCAAGCACTGGGTTCGTCGTCAGTGCGAACGAGCCCGTTGTTGCTCCGGCCGGGATGATTACAGTGAAACTGTACGGAGCGGTACCGCCAGCGAACTGAGCAGCGGCCCGATTCGAGTTGATCGTCACGATGACGTCAGCACCCTGCGCTGGCGCCGCGGAACTAAGAGTTACGACTCCCGTCGAACCAGCTCCGAGTCCACCCGGAACAGTGTTTGGAGTCAATGTTACCGATGCGACCGTCGGTAGAGCAATCCGGAATCGAAGGACGTACCCGTCCGTGTATTCCCAAACCGGTACTGTTCCTAAAGGAGCAGGAGCACCTGGCGTTGGGTTTACATAGGGAGGATCGTAATCGCTCGTCCAGTTCGTTCCACCGGAACCACGAGGGTCGACCGGTAGCGCGCCAGGTTCGTCTGGGTTCACCTTGAAGGCCAACGGGCTTAGGAAGCCGGTTGGGAACGGAGTGTAGAACGAAACAAGCTTAGGTTGAGGAAGAGTCGTTGGGGGCGGTGTCGGTAGCCACGGGAACACGACGTAACCATAGTAGTTGTCGTGTTCTCCGAAGACCCAGATGTCGCCGAACTGGTCAACGAACGGATAGGAAATCGTGTCGTTTCCGTCTCCACCGATGTATGACCCGTACAGCAACTGGGTCGCTGTCGTGTTGATGACGTTGATCCACGCATCGTCGGTTGGGATGTCTGCGTTCGTACTCGCACCTTCCCAGGTGTAAGTCTTCCTGAGCGCATCGTTTGTCACCTGGATGGCGCCTTGGCCAGCGTCACCGTTGGGAACGATTGGGTTGGGAGGAGTCCCGGTGTAGATGAACAGCATGCTGGTCTGCACGAGACCAGTGATCGTGGCATTACCTGCCGCGTCAACTGCGATTCCGACGGGAACAGCGGCTCCGCTGGTGTTGAGACCAGAACTGTACAGGAACGACGAGCCATCAGCGGCGATTGCCGAAACGACACAAGTCCCCTTTCTATTCTGCTCGCCAATAACGTTTGAGGTTCGAGGGTAGTTAAACGAACTCGACTCACCCAAGATGTAAACGTTGCCGTTTACGTCGGTTGCCACGCTGTTTGAAAGGGTATTCGTGAAGTCGTAGTACTGACTCGTGTAGTTCGAGTCGTTATAGCCAGCGGACAGGTCGTCCAAGCTACCACCCACTACGCCCGACCAGTAGGTCGCCATCGAGGAGTCCGACCGAATCTTCGCCGCATAAAGGTCATAACCGCGAAGAATCTGGGAGTTCGCCCACGAAACGTTGCCCGTCTCGAAGTAGCTGGGATTTGCCGTGAGGTCGAGTTGCTGCTGACCGGTCGAGGTTGCCGGGCTGATGACGGTGCCAGAGATAACGAAGTCGCCATCTGGGTCCGTCGCGAGTCCGGTGACCGAGTCATCTTGGCTTCCACCGAAGTATCTGCTATTGAGAACGGTTGCACCCGTCGGGTCCAACTTCGTAAGGAACACGTCCTTCGTTCCAGGTCCAACCGGGGTATTCACCGAGTCCGCGCTCGCGATGGTGCCATTAACCGTTCCTGCAACAAGCAGGCTTCCATCAACCGGCGAAAGCACGAAGCCTCGGAGGTCGTAGGAAGTCGCTCCGGAATCTGGTCCGAAGTAAGTCGCGTATTGAGGAATCAAGAAAGCGGTTGGATCGATCTGGAACTCAACGAAGAACGAGTTGATCACGTTCGTATTGAGAGGAGCCGGCATGTAGCTCGAACCGGAAACCAACGGAAAGTCGCTGGAAGTGGTCGTTCCCGCGATCCAAAGCTCCGTCCCATCGGGGGAAATCTGAATGAAGTGCCCTTCGTCCAAAGCCGCCGACCCGACATAAGCCGTCGAGCCTCCAATGTAGGAGTTGTAAACGACGTCGTAGGCATCGCCCCGGAACAACGTTACGAAGGCGTTTCTCCCGCCAGTCAAGTTGATCTGGTATGCGCCCTGAAGAACGGGGAAAGCAACTGACTCAGTCCAGCCGGTCATGTACACGCCACCGTCTGGAGTTGACGTGACTCCGTAGATGCAGTCTCGACCCGAGTCACCGCCGAACAGGCTTCCGTAGATCAGCGGGTCGACAACGAGTTTGGCTTTGTGGTCGTACGCGCCGAGATCGAAAGTGACCTTGTTCCCAGGATGAACCCGGAACGCCGCCTTCACTGGGGTCGTTTTGCCATGAGAGACCGTAAATGCCTTCAGGCCAGCCTGGCTCATGTCTCCAAGACTGGTTCCCATCACGAGATTTCCAGCCTTGTCGATCGAGAGCTTGGTCTGACCGTTGAAAGAAAGCTTGATCTTGGAAGGGTCGCCACCCGGCTTCACCACGAGGTCGTAGCGCGGACGCTTCTCGTCGAAGTAGTTCCGCATTTCCACGCCCGGGTACAGCTCATCGAGGTGAACCTCAGCGAACGAGTCGGCATGGAATGGATGGGAAGACTTCGAAACGAGATAGTCGGTCTTGACCTTTGCTTTCCCTGTGTAGGCGACGACTGGCTTGTGCGCGCCATCGAATTTCATTTCGATAACGTGGCCTTTCCTTGTCGTAGCCTTGTGAGACTTGCTCAGAACATTGAAGTCCATCACCACGCCTTCGCGAGTGACCCAATAATCTAGGCCTCCGGCGTGAGCGTGCGAAATGGCCTTGCTGTTCCATTGACCAGAATTCTGGACAAAGAGTCCACTCTTGGACTTCGAAACTAAGTCGGCCTTGTTTGGCTGACTAGCCTTCCTTACGGCAGTGACCTTGGGGGGCGCATGATGCGCACCCACCAACCCAGCCTGGGGAGATGGAAATGGATGGGCGAGCGCCGACGTCAGCGCTAGCGCGCCAAGGGTGATCCCCCTGAACTGGAAACGATTCATTGCAGACAATGCTGAAACACCTCGAACACGAGTATACGAGCCTCGGAACAACCACGTAAAGTCACCTTGCTGTTCAAGGCGCATTCCCGTGGAATTCCTACTTGAAATATAGTCAAGACAGCTAATTAGACTGTCCCGCCTCGAACTAAGACGGGTTATGGAGCCAGAAAAGTCCGAATTAGTAGAAATATCTGCTAATTTTCTTGCTCAGTCGATCCCTCGCGGGCGGATACGAGGGGCGAGGGGTGGAATTCGTGCAAAATGCGCGCAATTTCGTCGAGAAACTGCGAATAGTCGACGGGTTTCCAGCGTACTGCGTTGGCTCCGAGTTGTAAGAGTCGCTCTGCAGTTCGCGATTCGACACTACCGCTGAGAACTACACATGGGAGATGAGCTATTCCCCGGGGTTCAAGTTGCTGAAAAAAGTCTGAAGCGTCGACCCCGTCGATCCGTCCGTCCACGAGGATCAGGTTGGGAAGTGCACCCGAGTCCCTCGCGGTCGTGAGAAAATCCAGCGCCTTCGGAATCGAATTCGAGCGAGTGAAATCGACGGATTCGGCAAATCGCCTGATTCCGCGCAGCACAAGGTCGGCGTCGTCGTCGTTATCCTCGATCAACAAGACCCGGTACACACTTTCTGCCATCC
This sequence comes from uncultured Armatimonadota bacterium, assembly GCA_903904815.1. Classification (GTDB taxonomy): domain Bacteria; phylum Armatimonadota; class Fimbriimonadia; order Fimbriimonadales; family Fimbriimonadaceae; genus Fimbriimonas. The sequence goes on along the minus strand of CAIVDU010000053.1, from coordinate 82,706 downwards.
TCAGAATTCCAGTTCGGTCACCCGGACAGTACGGTTAGCGGCGTTTCTCTGGCGAAACATCGATTCCTTTAATATCTTCCCTCATCTCAGCCCGGATTAGACTGAGAATCCAAAGATATGCCTTTCGAAGCAAATTGGGAAAGAAAAACGCGAATACGAACGGCATTCTTGGCCTACCAAGATCAACTTCCCAGTGATCTGTGTTCTAAAGCACTCCAGGTAGCAGCCTTGGACTTCCAAAGCAACTCACAGCTTTAGAGGTTCGAACCCTCCCAATGCATTGGTTTCAAGCAATGGTTAAGTTTTAGGACGGCTGAGAGAGTTCTAGCACTTCGAACTCTATCCTCAGTTCTTCACGGTCTTCTTCCCTGTCTGGCCACATCTCAAACGGGCCATTCATATTGGAATACGTCCGCTGGCGCCAAGTCCCCGACACCATCATCCCGTCCCAATAGCCTTGATAATCGTAGGGAATTCCCACCCCTTCTTGAGAGGGCTCGGTCGTCCGCGAATATCTCCGCGTAATCATCACTTGCTGAGACCGGGCAGTGTAGAACCCCAGCAACTCAAAATCGCCATCCTGATCCACGCCGGTTCCGGAGATCTGCCCATTTCGGATGGTCAGACGAATAGCCTCCGAAATTCGCAACCCGTCCTGCACCGACATGCCTACCCAAGGACCAGAAAGATCGTTAAAGTCTCTCAACGGCTGACATTACACCCCGAGTCTCACTTCTCACAATTGGCTGACGGATGATAAAACAACGAAGTCCTGGCAAAGAAAGTTATGAATCAATGTCAACTTGTATGTTGGTTGGCCCAAAGACAGGGCTTGTTGGGACCGCAAGCCACATCCCCGGTGGAATCGCTTGGTAAGACAGGATGGTCTAGGTCAGTCGGTGGTGCGAATCCATACTTGGCTCTGTTCGCCCGCACCCGGTCAACCCGGATGATGGTCGACAAACTGGTTGCTGATCGTGAACTTCTGGAACTACCCGCCGCTCGTGCCTGTACGTATCTCGTCCCGCTGCATCACTTTGAACTAGCGCTCAACAGCGGCTGGCAGTTTGGGAACTCCGACATGATGGTGGCGACCAAACACCTTGGTGTCACTCCAGCTGAGATTGACCGACTCTGCGCGAGAATCTTGGATTGTCTAGAGACAGCTGGCTTAGAGCCGAGTGAGATCAAGGAAGCGGTGGGAGATGCGGTGAGAAGCCTTGGAGAGGAAGGCAAAAAGCGAGGGCAATCCACCACTCTCCCTTTGGCACTCGGACGTCTGCAGCAGGAGGGTCTCATCCTCCGCCAGCCTACGAACGGGCGCCTAGACACCCAGAAATATCGCTATGGACGCTGGAATCGGACGGCAGTCACCTCAGGTGGCATGAGCCGGGACGAGTCGGTGGCCGAGCTCGCAAAACTTTACTTCAACTGGATCGGAATCGCCTCACTCTCCCAGTTTGCCTGGTTCTCTGGGTACGGCATGAAGCTGGCTAGGGCTTCGGTGGCCAGCCTTGGTCTCGTGCGACTCGATGATACGGAACTACTCATTGCCCCCGAGGAACTCGAAGACCTGAAATCATTTCGAGCGCCCTCAGAGCCAGAATATCGACTCACCGGCGCTATGGACAATCTCGTCCATCTCCGGAGAGATGTTCGCTCTCACGTTCGAAGCGAGCACAGTGGGCAGACGATGTCTTCCGAGAAGGGTCCTGTCGATGTGACCGGTGTCTCCGACCTAGCTCATCACGCAATATTCGATCGGGGAAATCTTGTGGGGTTCTGGGATTTCGATGTGGAGGTCCAGGCGATTCGGTGGAAGTCATTCGACGAACCTACCGATGCCCTCCGAGCGAAGGTCAGGGAGATGGGCGATTTCGTCCGCGAGCAACTCGGAGACGCCCGAACCTTCAGCTTGGATAGCCCTGAGTCGAGGAGAAGGCGGCTAGCCGCCCTTCCTCTGGTCGAATCTTAGTTCATCCGGGGAGATGCTCCGCTCAAGCGTAATGCCCAACCAATTCCGATGATCACCAGAGTCACGACCGAGATGGCAACGGCCAGATTCCCAAACCGGTGCCCCTTCTCTTTTGCCCGGAAGGCATAGATTACTGCGTAGATGGCAAAGAAGAGACCTATGCCCTGGAGGACGAAGAAAAAAATCAACGCAGCTACCGACCGGCCGATCGCCCACATGAGGTCGGCTTTTCCGTCATCCATTGACTGCGGTGCGTAACCTGCGTTGCGCGGATAGTCACTCGTCGACTGACTCCAATTTCCAGGATGGGCCGATTGAGGTGGAGCTAACCTCGTGGGGGGAAACAGTTCCCCGATCGTGCTCGCTGCCACCGTAAGACCGCTTTGAACGCTTTTGAGCATCGTCGTTGGGAGAACCCGGTTCTCAGCGACCCACTGGCGCAGGGTATCGATCGATGCCGGCCCATATTCCTGACCGTCGGGCCCGATTACAAAGTAGTCCATTCGGAGCAACTTAGCACCCGAGCCTGGGTAAACACAAGCCCCTGCGTCGAAATTCACTCGCTCGAGATGGCTCTTAACCATCCAGCGAGGCTGTAATAAGACGTCACCCTTGCAATCTTTCCGGCCGATACCTCGAAGAAGGCGGCGGCGGCTATCGAATACTCTTGCCCACGGGCTTCGGGAAGTCCATCGTCAGTCCCGACGTATCTTCCCGAACAAGTGAACTCCGCCGCTCCACGCTCGCCGGACGTCATCACAACCAGATCGCTAATCTGCTCGACATAGCAACGGTCCATGCGGGTCTTGAAGCATCGAAATGCCTCTTTCCCGACTTCCCTATCGCCTTCGTTGATGTCGTGAACGACGTCTTCCGCCAAAGCGGATAGCATCCCTTCGAGGTCATGCCGGTTGAAGGCCTCGAAGTAAGCCCGGATGAGTGTTTCAGTGTCTCCCACAGGCCTAGGCGACGCTCCCCGTCTCGGCGAGTCCCAGCCCATCGCCGTCCTTGCGGATCATCAGCACTTTCGGCATGAACGGTAGCAGGACCAGCACGAGAGCGGTGGTGCCAGCATTGAGGAACACGAGGTAGCTGAAGTCCCACTTCGCGTCTGAAAGCTTCGATCCGATGATGTCAGCGCCAAAGAGTGCAATGTTGCGTACGGAGAGAATCAGCGAATAGCCAAGTCCTTCACACCCCCGGGGTGTCGCTCGCGCAGCGAGATCGATAAGGGCCACCTCCGCAAATCCAAAGAAAAAGCCGTTTTGGGACTCGATCAACGTCGCGTTGACGAGGTTGTTATAGAACAAGTACAGAAGCGTTCCACTTGCTGCGGTGACGATTCCGATGAACATCAACGTGCGAATGCTGTACTTACGAATCGCCCAGCCATAAATGACCGCCGCGAGCATGCCCATGCCGCCGCTCCAAGCTCCAAAGTTTCCAATCTGCTGCTGAGTGAACTTCAGTTCATCTGTCTGCCGGAAGTACAGCGGGGTATTGAAACCTGGCGAGAAATAGAAAAGAGCAATAAAGAAAAGCGCAAACCAAAGCGGGCCTGATCGTCCAATGATCCGCAGCTGGTTTGAAGCATTCGCGAACGCATCCTTGTTCATCACCGCTTGGGGACGCTCTCTCAAGAAAACGTAAGCGATGGGAAAGATCGAGAGCACCAGAAACGCGTTGACGCCGGCCGCTCTAAAGAATAAACCAGAAGCGAGCCACCCACTCAAGGGACCGTTGATGAAGGTGCAAAGGTTAGACGTGAGCTGGCGTACTGACGTCAGTCGCCCGGTCGCACCAAGAGTCTGCCCCGATTCCACCAGAATTGCGCCGACGACCGTCGACATCATCACCATGAACAGATTGATGACAATGCAGCCAATCAGCAACGACCGATAGGTGTATGGCACCACCTGATGACTCAGGTCGGCTGCACCCGACATCTTGAGAGCGGGAATTCCTAGCGCCAACCAACTCACGCCAGCCAGCACCGAACTGATCAAGAGGTACCAACGTCGGCGTGTCTTAAAAAGAGGAAATGCGTCGGTAAGGATCCCGGCGAAAGGCTTCAGATACCAGAAAAGGCCACACCAGAAGAAGAAGGTTGCCATGTCCGTTTTCGAGACATGGAGCCCATCCTTCAGAAGGTGCTGCAGAGGCAGCTTGCCCATGACCTGAGGCTGGGGCAGCGTGGTGGCAAAGATGCCGAAAATGATGATCAGTGCCAGGTGAAGGAGGTTGGTATCCGCAATTCCACCGCTACCCTCGCTTCCGGGCTTAAGAACCTTTGAATTCGCCATTTTAACGTTAAGCGGCATGTTACTCAGAAACTTATTAATTCTTTACAAGCAACGGCGGAATCGTTCGGTTTAGGGCCTCAACACGCGCGTCAAGAATTCGCGAGTTCGCTCCTGCTTGGGGTTCACGAGAACCTGACTAGGGGGACCGTCCTCAAGAATCCGGCCGCCATCTAGGAAGATCACTCGACTGGCTACATCTTTGGCAAAGCCAATTTCATGAGTGGCAACGACCATGGTCATTCCCGAATTCGCCAGGTCCCGCATCACCTCGAGCACCTCGCCCACAAGTTCCGGATCGAGCGCAGAGGTCGGCTCATCGAACAGCATGAGAGTGGGCTTGAGGGCGAGGGCTCTGGCAATCGCTACGCGCTGTTGCTGGCCGCCGGAAAGCTCTCCGGGAAATGCCGACGCCTTATGGTCCATCCGAACCTGGCGAAGAATCTCTAAGGCATCCTTCTCACTGTCTGCGTCGGTTTGATTTAGAACGACTTTGGGGGCCAACGTGACATTGCCCAGTGTCGAGAGATGGGGAAAGAGATTGAATCTCTGGAAAACCATGCCGATATGACGACGCACCTCGTTGACGTTGTCGGTTGTGATCTCCTCCCCCCGGAACTCGACTCGCCCGGCAGTCGGAGCTTCTAAGCGATTGATGCACCTCAACAGTGTCGACTTTCCCGATCCAGAAGCGCCGATGAGGGCTACCACTTGACCCTGCGGAATCTCGAGGTCGATACCCTTCAACACGGGGACTCCCGAGAAACTCTTGTGAAGACCCTCGACCTTCAGAACGGTGCTCACTTTTGCCCCTCTCGCCGAGGTCGGCTATTCGGCATCCATCTCACCTCAAGCCGACGGACGAGCCAAGTAAGAGGCAACGTCATCGCCAGATAGACGAAGGCTACCGAGAGATAAACCGTCGTCGGCGATCCAGCGTTCGTGGCCAATTCCTTCCCCACTCGCATCAGTTCACTGAGAGCCACGACCGAGACCAGCGACGAGTCTTTCAGAAGCGCTACTGCCTCGTTGGTGAGAGGTGGAAGGACGCGTCGGAGTGTCTGAGGCAAAATGATCCACCGCATCGCCTTTGGATAGTTCATGCCAAGCGAGCGTGCTGCCTCCATCTGACCGGAATCGATGCTTTCGATTCCCGCCCGGAAGATCTCGGACGAGTACGCGGCGGCGTTGCAACTCAGAGCCAACACGCCAGCCACCATCGAAGAAAGCTCGACACCGACCGCCGGGAGCACGAAATAGATCACATAAATCTGCATGAGGAGTGGAGTGCCTCGGACGACCTCCACGTACGCCATCGCAAATGGGCGTAAAAGCACGAGCGGCGATATGCGGGCCAGGGCTAAGACAAGACCCCCGGTCACCCCAAAAACAAGGCTTAGTGCGGTGAGAATCAGGGTTAACCGAGCGCCGGCCAAAAGCAGGGGCCAGGCGTCTCGTAAAATGTCCCAACGGAATGTGAAAGCACTCCCGCTCACCGATTTTGATTTCGAAATCGGTCCCGTGGGAGCAACCTTTGCCGCTGCGACTGGCGACCCCTGATTCTTCACGGAGTCTAGTTCGGCCACCAGGGCTGTCGTGAAGGGCTCCTGGAACCACTTTTGGTAGAAGCGTGCGTATCGCCCGTCCACCATCATCTGGTCCAATGCTCGATTGACCTGTGAAATAAGTTCGGGATGGGACTTCCAGGCGACGATTCCAAGGTTTTCCTTGACGAAGACGGGACCGGCGAGTTCTATTTCGGGATAACCCCTTTTTAAAATCGCTTGAAGGGTCGGAAGGTCGGCTACCGCGGCGTCGGACTTGCCGTTTCGAAGATCCATTAGACCATCTTGGATCTGATCGAAGCGAAGCATGTGGTCCTTCGGAACTCCGATTTTTTGCACCGCGAATTGGCCGGTGGTCTCTGCCTGGACCGAGACGACCTTGTCTTTAATATCCAGAGGCTTCTGAATCCGGAGGTCACCTTTCCGGCGCGCGATGACCTGTCCCGAGAGGAAGTAAGGTCGCGAGAAGAGGTATCCCTTTGTCTTTCGCTCTTCCGTGATCGTCACCCCGGCCATGACAAGGTCGGCCTTGCCGCTCTCCAGGCATCCGAGAACGCCGGCCCACTCCAGGTTGATCCAGCGAACCTTGACCCCGAGCTCCCGTGCCAGTTCTGCGCCGACGTCGGCATCGAACCCAACGATCTGCTCGTTTTCTTTGACCTCGAACGGCGGGTAGGTCGCATCGGTCGCAATCACGAGTTCCCCACGTGATCGGATCGCTGCGACCATGTCTTGACCCTGGCTCAGCGCGAAGCCGCCCAGAGCGAAGGCAAGGAGAAACAGCCGACTCAGGATCCGTCGAAGCATAGGTGAGAACAAACTATAGCCCAACCAGAGAAACCAGCCCAATTCCTAGCACCAACGCGGCGCGATTTCATGCCTCTAATGTGGAAGAAGAGCTTGGAGCTAAAAGGGATGTCGGAAGAAGTAAAGGAATCAGGAAAGAAAAAGGGCGGGAAACTGCCCATGATTATTGCGCTCGTAGCGGTGCTTGGCGGCGGTGGTTTCTTCATGACGAAAGGCAAGTCAGCGAAGAAAGAAAAGCCAGCCATTGAACTCGGAGAAATCCAAACCATGCCCGAGTTCCTCGTCAACCTCAGAGATGGTGGCACTTACCTACGTACGGAAATCGCTTTGCAAACGAAGAAGGGACTCGAGAAGGAAGCGTTCGACAAAATGCTGCCTACCGTCCGCGACTCCATTATCACGACGCTGACCTCGAAATCGCTCGAAGAGGTTCGCACCGTCGAGGGGAAAGAGAAGCTGAAGAAGGAAATCGCGAAGGCGATTAACGACAACGCCGACGAACCCGAGTCGAAGGACGATAAGGACGACAAGGGAAGCGATTCCAAGAAGAAGAAACTCATTGAGATCCATACCGATTGGGACTCCCAAACGGGACCGGTGCTCAAAGTGTTCTTCACGAGCTTTGCCACCCAATAACGGCTCACTTCCCTTTCCAGCCTGATGGTCTCGGCTGCGTCACTCACGTGACGCAGCCGTTTTTGTTTTTGGTGGACACCCTTCGCCCAGGAGGTTCCCAAACCTCACAGATTTGTGAGGTTTGGGCGCTACAGCACTAAGCTTTTTTGCCAGGATGCCAATACCTCCTACTGATAGCCCGGAGAACGGGCAATGGAGAGCGCGACTTGTCGGACATCCTAAGCCAAGCAGAAATAGAAGCCCTACTGAACTCCCTGGGCGGAGATGCAGATGTTGCCGCCCCGGCAGCGTCGGCTGGACGTGGATCTCAACCTTCCCCAAAGCCTGCTTTTGGGCAGCAATTTGGACAACAGGAAAAACCCCAACAACGAAGCAGCGCCATCCGACAGGCCATCGCCTACGAAGTCTACGATTTCCGCAGACCGGACAAGTTTAGTAAGGATCAACTGCGGACTCTCCAGATGTTGCACGAGACCTTCGCTCGACTTGCGGGGTCCTCGCTGTCCGCATACCTTCGGGCTCCCATCTCGATCGAACTGATTTCGTTGGAACAGGTTCCCTACGAGGAGTACCTGCGAAGCATCAATCATTCGGTCTTCACGATCATGTCGCTGCCGCCACTTTCGGGCCAGGCAGTACTTGAAATCGAGTTCGGACTCGTCTTCACGATGATCGATCGAATGCTCGGTGGCCCCGGCAAGTCGATCGGCCGCACCGTTCTGACAGACATAGAACGACCGCTCGTAAGGCAGACGATTGAGCGCATTTTCCAAGCCCTCAAGAGTGCGTGGGAAGGGGTCGTGATCGTCAATCCGGGAATTGAGGGAATGGAGACCTCGTCTCAGTTCGTCCAAATCGCCCCACCAAACGACATCGTGGTTACGATCCTGTTCGAGGTGAAGATGGCCGGGCAACGCAGCGCCATGAGCCTCTGTATTCCGTACCTCGTTTTGAAACCGATCGCCGGCAAACTGAGCGCCCAGAAGTGGTTCGCCAGCGGCAATCGAAAGCACAGCCCAGTTTCTCGTCGTTCGCTCACCTACCAAGTCAATAAATCCAACGTGAATTGCAGCGTGCGACTTGGCAAGACCCGACTGACCGTTCAGGACTTCCTGGCCCTAAAACCCGGCGACCTCCTGAAGCTCGATCAACGAACCGCCGACGAGCTGACCATGCTCGTCGGCAACGTCCCCAAGTTCTTGGGCAAACCTGCGATGCAGGGCAAAAACATCGTTTTCTCTATCGTCGACCCGATCACCGAGTAGCCACACCACACCATGCTCTCAATTCCGCCATCCATCCTCGAAAAGTTTGACCTGGTCCAAGCCCAAATCTGGCAGACCGTATCGCTCACCGTAAGCGAAGCGGCCGGTATGCAGGTCAACCTCGGTAATGCGAAGACCGCCTCGGTGCGGACCTCTGACATGTATGCAGAGATGTCCACACCGATGATGGTCATCCAGTTCTCCTTCGCCAACATGCCGGAGAACAACCAGGTCGTGTTGATCCCGCAGGACACGGTGTCGTCGTTCGTAAACGCCATTAGTGACAGCCCGGTCTCGGAAATCGACGAAAACATTGTTGCCGACCTTCGAGGACCACTCGAAGCGATCGTTCAAGGCATCTGCCTGAGCACCGGCAATATCAAGAACGAGACGGTCGTTGCCAGCGGTCTTAACATTCGCTACCAGGTCTTCAGCTTCCCGCCCAACCTTCAGCGAAGCGACGACATTGTGCGAGTTACCCTCGAGATGAGCGGGGACGACGTTGAAGGCGAGGTCATGTGGATCATTGACAGCGAAGTCGCTCACATGATCCTCGGAATCGTTCCGGTCGAAGAGGAGTACGCCAACCCGTTCGCTCAGGTACCAGGCGTACAGGCTCAAGCGACGAATCCGTTCCAGTTTCCGATCCAGACCGGAGGTGGCCAGCACTACTCCCAAGAAGACCCTCACGGGCTCGATTTGCTCATGGACATCCCGCTTGAGATCAGCGTGGAACTCGGCCGAGTCAAGATGTTAGTCCGAGACGTCGTAGAGCTGAGCACCGGTTCTATCGTGGAGATCGACAAGGCGGCGGGCGAACCCGTGGACGTCATGGTGAACGGAAGGTTGGTCGCACGCGGCGAGGTCGTCGTGATCGAGGACAACTTCGGCGTCCGCGTCACCGAAATTCTCAATCCTCACGAGAGACTCACCCGACTCGGAGAGGTCGCGTGAAGCGGCTAGCCACGTTGATCTGGCTAGCCCTTCCCACCCTCTCACTAGCCGGAGACGGCATCGTCGGGACCAAACTTGGGGGCGGAGCCACTTTTCAAACCACCCCGGTCAGCCCAGTAAGCGGATCCGCCGTTGTGCAACTCATTGTCGCCCTCGGAATCGTTCTCTTGCTTGTTCGCTACGTTCTTCCCCAGGCCCTGAACAAGGTCAATCGGAAGTTGAACACGAACGTTACCGGCGGAATTCGGATCGAGGAGTCGGCTAGCTTCGCGGGAGGCAACCTCTACGTAGTCACCGCCAAAAGCAAAACCCTACTGCTCTCGGTCACCGGTACGAGCGTGACGTTCTTGGCTGACCTGACCGAAACCCAGCAACCCCAGCCCGAGGTGAAGACCTTCCAGGAGATGCTGGAAGAAGCCCATGGAGTGGAACCGGTCGTTGTCGCCGAGACTACGACTGTCAAAGATCAATTTGCCGAAGCGCTTGAGCGACTCGATCGCTTGGATAGGTTCGCCCAGTCATGAGCAAAAACCACGTCCTCAAACTGGCTCTCACCTTGGGACTCTTGGGTCTTGTCTGCATGGCCATCCCGCAAACTGTTCCTTCCGTCTCTGTCCAAATCGGACCGCAGAAGGGGAGCGGACAGGTTGCGACAACCCTCCAGATCCTTGCGCTTCTAACCGTTCTGAGTTTGGCCCCCGCCATCCTCATGCTGACCACGGCGTTTACCCGCATCGTGATCATCTTCAGCTTCCTGAGGAGCGCCATGGGAACGCCTTCGATCCCACCGAACCAGGTATTGATCGGCTTGAGCTTGTTCCTCACCTTCTTTGTGATGAAGCCGACGTGGGATAACGTTTACAAGGATGCGATTCAACCACTCTCGGAAAATCGCCCCGGATTTGGAATGCCGCAAGCGATCGCTGCCGCCACCGGCCCAGTCCGCGACTTTATGCTGAAAAGCACGTACGAGTCGGACCTGAAGCTGTTCCTGGACCTCCGCGAGCAGAAGGTGGCTAAACCACAGGACGTCGACATCGTCACGCTCATTCCCGCCTTCATGATTAGTGAGCTCAAGACCGCTTTCATCATCGGCTTCTACATCTACATTCCCTTCTTGATCATCGATCTCATTGTCGCGAGTTCGCTCATGAGCATGGGAATGATGATGATGCCACCCACGGTTGTTTCCCTTCCCGCCAAGCTGCTCGTCTTCGTGCTTGCCGATGGATGGGCAACCCTCATCCATGCGATTCTCCAGGGGTATAAGTAGATGGATCAAACCGCCGCCGTCGATATGGCACGTCAAGGAGTTGAGGTCGGACTGACCGTGCTCCTTCCGATTCTCGCAACCTCACTGTTTATTGGCGTCCTGGTGAGCGTGTTCCAAGCCCTGACCCAGGTTCAGGAAATGACCCTCACGTTTGTGCCGAAACTGGCGGGCGTGGCCCTCGTTCTCACCCTCCTCGGCAATTGGATGCTCACGACCGTCGTCGCTTTCATGCAGCACGCTTTCATGCGAATCGGAGAGTTAGGACACGCCTGATGCTGAACGAGGCTTCAATGTATGCCTTCCTGATGGTTTTCCTCAGGGCCAGCGCATTGTTTTTGTCCTCGCCGGTTTTCGGAGCTCAAACCACTCCCGTCCCGATTCGCGTTCTTACCACTGCATCGCTATCAGCTGCTTTGACTTTTGTCGTCAAGCACTCATTCGGACCACCTCCCGACACCTTGTATGGACTCGTGGCAGTCGGAATTCATGAAGTCCTGGCCGGACTCTTGATCGGTTCATTCATGAGTCTTGCGCTTCAGGTCGGGCAAATCGCCGGCGGCCTGATGGACCTGCAAATCGGCTTAGGAACCAGTCAGATCATGAACCCAGTCACTGGCGTTCAGGTCACTGTGCTCGCTCAATACAAGTTTCTTTTGGGCGTCGTCCTGTTCCTGATGTGCGACGCCCACCACATCGTGATTCAAGCATTCGTCAAAAGCTATGACGCGATGCCGGGTCTGAGCATGGAGACGCTACCGCTGCTTCAGACCAGCCTGATACACCTCGTCACGTCGGTAAGTCTGCTTTCGCTTCAGATCGCCGCCCCTGTCATGACCATTGGGCTCCTGATGGATGGAACCTTTGGTTTGATCAATCGAGCGGTGCCTCAGATTCAGATCACCAACGTCGGCCTCCCAGCCAAGCTTGGACTCGGACTTATCGCCGTATCTTTTGGCCTTCCGGCGATGACCGTCGGCGTCGTCGCCGCCGTGAACCAAGCCGTCATCGCCCTCGGCCCGATGTTCCACAAGTAGCACCATGGCAGATACGTCCCAAGAGAGAACAGAGCAGGCTACCGAGCGTCGCAAACGTGACGCTCGTAAAAAAGGAACGGTCGCCAAGTCGACCGACCTTAACAGCGCTGCCGTAACCGTGGTTCTTTTGATGGTGCTTCCGACCGCGATCAGCCTCTTGGGATCTGGGTTTGTTCAGGGAATGAACTCCGCGTTCATGCAGCTGACTGCCGATACCAACCAGGTCAATCTCCAGCGAACATTCTTGGCGGCGCTCATGCCCGCTTTGCCCGGTATCGGGTGCATCATTGCCGCCGCGATGGGAGTGGGACTCGTCGCCAACTTCGCCCAGGTGGGATTCATGTTCTCTCCGGACGCGATGATCCCGAACTTCTCAAAACTGAATCCATTTGAGGGCATGAAGCGAATGCTGTCTTCGAGATCTGCCTTCGATACCGCGAAAGCCTCCCTTAAACTTTTCGTCTTCGGCTACTTGGCCTACTCGGCCGTCTCGAGTCGGTGGAGCGACATTCGGGCGCTTCCCTACATTTCTCCCTTCGGCTCACTTGCGGTCGCTGGCGAGATTCTCCGAACCGTCGGCCTCCGGGTTGCTCTCGTTTGGGCGGCGATCGCTGGGTTGGACTACTTCTTTCAGCGAAAGCAGATGCAGAAGAGCATCATGATGAGTAAGCAAGAGGTGAAGCAGGAGCACAAAGAGTCAGAGGGCTCTCAGGAGACGAAGATGGCGCGCCACATCCGTCGCCGCAAAATGCGTAGAGGATCGATGAAGAAGGCCGTTCAATCGGCGGACGTCATTATCACGAACCCGACCCACTATGCGGTCGCCATCCAGTATGACCAATCGAAAGGGCACGCTCCTATCGTGGTCGCCAAGGGAGCAGATCTGCTCGCAGCACGAATTCGAGAAACGGCTAAGGCGGCTCGTGTTCCGATCGTTCCCAATCCGCCACTGGCCCGAGCACTCTATCGCCAGTGCGAAGTCGGCGACTTTGTGCCGCGAGAGCTGTTCCAAGCGGTCGCGGAAGTGCTCTCCTACGTTTACCGAACGTTGGGCAAGCTCAAGAACTACAAAGTATGAATCTAGGCTTCGGGCGCGAGCAGGCGCATCAGGTTGCCCCAATCACGTGCCAGTCCCTTGTACTTCCGCGATTCCGGCGACATCGATTCCAGAGAGGCCACCAAGCTATCCCTAAGGTACGGGGAGTCTAAGACCTCCGAGCCGGGCATGTGACTCACTTTGATGGTGAACAGGGCCGCGCCGACCTCGGGCAGACCCCAAATGACTTGCCGCTCCGAGCGGACCCAAAACCGCCCTTTGGAAAAGTCCCTACCGTCCCAATCACGTGGGTCATGACCATAGGGAGCATCTGGGTGGTGATTCGGTCGATCGTCGGACTCCACGCCCCAAACGAAGCGCACGAAAGGTCCCTTTTGAACCATTGCTTCCACGAGGCTCCCCGCCACACGATTGACCTTGTCAAACCCCGGAATGACCTCGTGGACATCGAAGAAAGGCTTTCCAATCTTCTCGCTGGCGCGCCAATGACTGGGAGAACATATGTGGAGATACGAAAGCCAGTCCTTCCCCTCCGAGGTCGAAACGACGCAAATGTCTTCCTGCACCACCATTGCAAGCTCGTCTAGGCCACCGAGCACGGTCACCGGATCTGTTTCCGTCGCAACTTTCAAGCCGTCGCTTCCAAATTCAAATCCAAAATCCTGGGGATACTCCACGGAGAGTCGGAAAGCCATCTCTTTGAACGCCGCACGTTCCACGTCGCCGGTCAGACCTGCCCGGAAGACGTACTTATCTGGATTCTCGGCGATGGCGCGATGTTTGCTGGCTAAAAACTCTTCGCGTCGCGAATCGAACTGAAACCACCGAGCGTCCGCCGCGCCGTTTCCGTAATCTGTGCCGAGCGCTTTCAGTGAGGGAGAGACATCATAGACCCCCTTAGTCCAGGGCGTGTATTTCGCAGGCTCGCTGAGGCCGTTCACTCAGCAAAGATACTCGGTTCTCAAAACGCCTAGTAAACTGAGGCCGATGCACCCCACAGCCCGGGACCCAGAATCCTGGAAACGAATGGTGTTGCGTTCCATGCCCAAGCCCGCGTGGCTCGGTGAAGACGCCCCTCATGGCGACGTCGTCCTGAGTTCTCGCACGCGAGTCATGCGTAACCTGCGCGGATACCGGTTCGTGCATCACGCCGACACGGACGAGGTGATGCAGGTGATGCGCCGCGTGCTTCAGGCCGCCGTCGAATCGGGCCTCGGGCTCGAAGCGTTCAAGGGCCTTACTAATGCGGAGCGCGACTATCTGGTCGGCTACCGATTGGTCTCACCCGAATTTGAGTGGACGATGCCGGGCCGTGCGCTGCTCATCGACGAGGATCGGACACTGTCGGTGATGGTGAACGAAGAGGATCATCTTCGGGTTCAGGCGCTCACTGCGGGGTGGTCGATTGACAACTGCCAAAACCGGGCTTACGACTGTCTCCGCCGGATGGACAGACTCGAATTTGCGTTCTCACCCAGCTACGGATACCTCGCCGCCAGCCCCTACAACACTGGACAGGGCCGTCGACTCTCGGCCATGTTTCACCTCATCGGTCTCGCTAATGCCCGTCGCTTGCCAGATGTCATGAAGGCTCTTGCCGACCGTGGTATCGCGGTGCGTGGCCTCTTTGGGGAAAGTTCACGCGCGGTAGGCGCATATGCCCAGGTGAGCGTGCTCAATAGTGACCGCACCGCATTCGTGGGAGCTTGCGACTACTTGATCCGGGAAGAACGTGACGCTCGCCGCAACGTCGGCCGCGATTCTCTGATCGAGAAGGCGAAGCAGGCTCGAGATGTTGCTCTTTCAAGTCGGACCGTATCCCTGGCAGACTCCCTTCGAATCCTGGCTTGGCTTCGGTGGGCATCCAGTGCGGAGATCCCCGGATTCGACCTTTCCCCGAGAGATGCGGATGCAGTCCTCACTGCCTTCGAGCCGACCAGTCCGAAAGGTGAAGAACAGGCTGGATTTGAACGCAGCGAGTTCCTTAAAGCGTTGCTCACCTGATGTGAAAGTTTGCAGTTCCCAGCCGGCAGTTAGCAATCGGAACGGATTCCAGGAGTGCCCATCGTGATCCCTGCTCGTGATTGGCCCGGTCAAGTCGGTGGATATACCGGAATAGAGTCCTAGGATCGGCTGGAGTTCGAGTAGGCTCGGATTATCCAATGTCGGTCAATCTCAGATTTACTTCACCCCGTTTCATGCTTGCGATCCTCGCAGTTTCGGGACTCGCACTCTCCACCCAAATGGTTCTTGGCGCAATCCCGCCCACGAAAACCGTCGACGAGCCGTATCGCTGGAAGAATGTGGCGATCGTCGCGGGGGGATTTATCTCCGGTATCCGCTTCCATCCAGCGCAAAAGGACCTCGCCTATGTTCGGACGGACATCGGCGGCGCTTACCGATGGGATCCCAACCTGAAGCAGTGGGTTCCTTTGCTCGACTGGCTTAAAAACGAAGATTGGAACCTTTACGGGATTGAGAGCATCGGCTTGGACCCTTCGAACCCAAAGAAGCTTTATCTCGCCTGCGGAACTTACACCAACGATTGGGGCGGGAACGGTTCGATTCTTCGATCTGACGACCAAGGAAGATCCTTCGCCAGAACAGACCTTCCTTTTAAGCTGGGCGGCAACGAGGACGGGCGCTCGATTGGGGAACGTCTGGCCGTGGATCCCAACAACGGCTCTATCCTCTTCTTTGGCACGCGGCACAACGGTCTGTGGACCAGCACAGACTCCGGTGCGACGTGGAAGCAAGTGACTACGTTTCCGATCACCGGACGAACCAACGGCATCGGCACGGCGGTCGTAGTGTTCGATCCCCGCACCGGCAAAAAGGGCCTCCCAACCCAAACGATTTTCGTGAGCGAAGCCTCTCGCGAGTCCGGGCTGTACCGTTCCGATGACGGCGGAAAGACTTGGAGCCCGGTTTCAGGTCAACCCACCGGGATCTACCCTCACCAGATGGCGTTGACGGCTGCCGACACCCTCATCCTGACCTATTCCGACGGTCCCGGACCGAACGGTATCTCGGACGGAGCCGTATGGTCGTACTCCGTTTCTGGGGGAACATGGACCGACATCACGCCGGTGAAACCCCACCAAAGTGGAGAGGGGGGATTTGGTTATGCGGGGCTCTCGATCGATCCCCACAACCCCCGCTCAATGGTGGTTTCCACCCTTGACCGCTGGGGACCGGGAGACGACGTGTTCCGAACCGCCGATGGCGGTAAGACGTGGTTTGGGTTGCGCAAAGGGAGTACCCGGGACTCGTCCGCGGCTCCTTACATGAAGTGGGGCAACGATGCGGCCTCGTTCGGTTGGTGGACCGGCGCACTGGCCATGGACCCATTTGAGCCGGCTCGCGTACTGTACGGCACCGGGGCCAATATTTGGGGCTCCGACGACACCTCGACCGCCGCCTCTAATGGCGTGAGTCATTGGGATGTGCGCGGACTCGGCATCGAAGAGACGGCGACGATCGCCCTCTTGAGCCCACCGGTTGGCCCCCACCTCATCAGCGGACTCGGAGACATCGGAGGTTTTACTCACCAGGACCTCGACAAACCTGCCCCTGGGATGACCTTGAATCCGATTCTCGGGAACGTGGATAGTCTGGATTATGCCGAAGCCGCCCCCAGTGTCGTCGTTCGAGTTGGACGTGGTTCGGCGGACCGCCCCCAGGGCGCCTACTCAACGGACGCTGGCATAACCTGGACCGAATTTCCCGTAGCTCCCTTGCCGCGAAAGGGCGGCGGTTCATGTGCGGTAAGTGCCGACGGGAAGGTCCTGACTTGGGCGCCCGCCGACTCCATTCCCTATCGATCGACCGACTTCGGACAGAGTTGGACAGCATCTACGGGCGCGCCCGCCGGGCTGCAGATCGTCGCCGACCGGGTCAAGGCGTCGACACTCTATGCGGTTGCCGGTAACAAGCTCTTTGTGAGCGAAGACGGTGGTTCCACCTTCATGGCTCAAGCCGCATCGGGACTGCGAGGACTTGATGGATTTCTCCGAGCGGTTCCCGCCCACAAAGGCGATCTTTGGGCGCCAAGCTCTCAAGGCCTGTTTCGATCGCGAGACGGAGGCGTCACGTTCAATGCGATTCTGGGAGTTGACGCGGCTCAGAGTGTCGGGTTCGGCAAGGCGGCTCCCGGACACGACTACCCCACTGTGTTCATCAACGGAAAGGTCGCCGGCAAATCCGGAGTCTTTCGTTCGGACGACCAAGGTGCGTCGTGGCTACGAATCACCGATGATCACCACGAATATGGCGTGCGAAATGTCGTGATCGGTGACCCGCGCATCTTTGGGCGCGTGTATCTCGGAACGAACGGTCGGGGCGTGCTTTACGCCGATCCAGTTCGCTAACTGCGCTCCCGTTACGGAGAGCGATGTGTGAAGGAATTTCCCTCGAAATAGCTGTTTTCGAGGGATTTTCTGCTTGTGCTCCCGTAAATCGGATAGAACCCTCGCGGACTCATAAGACCGCCTTGTATCTCTTTGATAAAGAACACATAAAGATAATAAGAGCGAATATAAAGAAAATATAAAGAAATTCCTTGGGTTTTCGCTCTGGGTGCTCTAGAATGCGGGGCATCCGCAACGGCGCGGGCTTATTCCAAACATTTATCTGGAGGGGATGCATGAAGGGCATTTGCCTTGCATCAAGTGCGCCGTTTACGTGCTCTGCTATTTGCGCAGAAGCACGCTTGACCATAGGAATCTTGACAATGATCAAGATCGAGAAGCCAGCGAAAACGTCGCTCGTTGGCGTTGCTCACGGGGGGTCCCCTCGTTGAGCGTTGCCTGTACTCATTTCGCCATCGAGACTAACGCCCGCTCAAAGAATCGAATTGACTCAGCCTTGCGGAGTGATTTGATCGGCGTCTCGGCTTTCGACACGACCCAGGAGGGCTCGAAGTAGATGTCATTGACACCCAAGAAATTCGCAACCGCCGCTGCGGGCCTTAAGCGCGGAGGATCTCTCCGCGACAAGGTGAACAACCTCGATTGGAAGCTTGGCGCAACCATGATGATTGGCAAGATGGTGGGCCTCGCCCTCGTCTTCGTCGCCATGATCGCCTTCGCCTCCGTCGTGACCCCGGCTCACGCAGAAGAGAAGTTCACTGCGCATGAGACCACCATGATGAATTCCATCAACACGGTCTGGACGCTGGTCGCAGCATTCCTCGTGTTTGGCATGCAAGCCGGATTCGTGATGCTCGAAGCGGGTTTTGCCCGAAAGCGAGAGACGGTCAACGTTCTGATGGAATGTATCCTCGACACCTGCCTTTGTGGCTTGCTGTTCTGGGCCATCGGTTACGCATTCATGTTCAGCCACGGTAACGGGTTCATCGGAACTCACTGGTTCTTCCTGAGCGGTGCTCCTGACACCTACGAGACCACCGGAATTCCGGTTCTGGCTCACTGGGTCTTCCAGTTCGCCTTCGCTGACACCTGTTCGACGGTTACGTCCGGCGCGATGATTGGTCGTTGCGGATTCCGCGGCGACATCCTTTACAGCATCGGCGTCACCGGCTTCATCTATCCGATCGTTGGTCACTGGGCATGGGGTCCAGACGGCTTCCTCGCCACGATGGGCGCCAAAGATATGTGGCTCCCAGGACTTGGACAGGGCTTCCGCGACTTCGCTGGCTCGACCGTCGTTCATACGATTGGAGGTGTGATCTCCTTAGCGGGCGCAATGGTCCTTGGACCTCGCCTCGGTAGGGTCTTCGCTCGCGACGACAAGGAGCGCGGCGGAATGCCTCCTCCCCACAACCTCACGGTTGCCACCGTCGGTGGATTCCTGCTCTGGTTCGGTTGGTACGGATTTAACCCGGGAAGCACCCTATCGGCAATGGACGCTCAGGGCATCGGACGAATCGCGGCCAACACCACGTTAGCTGCCTGCGCGGCTGGACTTTCGGCTATGGTCGTCGCGTTCTTCGTCGGCCCGACGAAGGGCAAGTTTGACCTTGGCTATTCCATCAACGGAATGCTCGCCGGACTCGTGGCGATCACCTGCCCTTGTTATTGGGTCAATCCTCTTGGCGCGATCATTCTCGGACTCGTCGCTGGAGTCGTGGTCTGGATCGGCGTCAACTTCATTGAGTGGCTTCGCATCGACGACCCGGTTGGAGCGGTTGCCGTCCACGGCTTCGCTGGAATCTGGGGCACGATCTCACTCGGCTTCTTCGCTTGCGGCAAGTACGGAGCGACCGGACCAACCGGCGCCGACGACTCTTCGCCCGTAGCCGGCCTGTTCTACCACGGCGGAACCTCGGTTCTCGAAGCGCAGTGCATCGGCAGCGCCATTATCACGATCGCAACCTTTGTGATCGCGTATGTAATGATGTGGGTGATCCGAAAGCTTCCTCAGCCATGGAACCTTCGTGTCGAAGCAGAGGGCGAGACGGGACCTGGTGGTCTCGACGTCTTCGAGCACGGCATCGAAGCCTATCCTGCCCAATAAGACAGAAGGTCTATGTAACGAGATACTCCCTTCTCTTGATGACATCCTTATCTTGAGAAGTGGGCTCTCGTTACGACGCACAGAACCGAGAGAAGAATAACATGTTCAAAATCGAAGCCATCATCCGACCTCATCGCCTTGAGGCAGTGAGAGAGGCTCTCCAGGCACACGACCTGATCGGGCTAACCGTTACCGACGTTCGGGGCGAAGGCCGTCAGCGAACGGCTACGCATTCGTTCCGCGGATCGCAGTACGCCCATCACTTGGATCCTCGGATCCTTGTCACTGTCGCCGTTACAGCTGAAAGTCTCGACGCTGCGGTCGACGCAATTCAAACTGCCGCCACCACTGGCGAAGTTGGTGACGGGAAGATCCTCGTCACCAAGCTGCACGAAGTCGTCCGAATCCGGACGAATGAGCGCGGTGAGTCTGCACTCGGGTAGTTCCCCATCTCACAACCCCAAACTCGCTCGATCAAGTCCTTTGATCGAGCGAGTTTTTTTTGCGCGCGGCCTCACGCAAAAAAGAATCCGCGTCGCCGGAGGGCGGACGCGGACCAAATATTTTTGCTGAGTCTTCCCGATCTGCGTCGGGCAATTAGTTGCACCCGGGCCTACGCCCTAAATGCGTTATATCTCTCGTCTATGAGAGACGCATACAGGATACACCAAATCGCCTACCAAACCGGGCATAGAAAGTGTTAATTTGCGAGTATCACTCGTTTACGTGACGCGCAACGGCATCTTTCTCGGGAAACGGCTGATTTGGGAGTAACGGTTTACTTTCACGACTATTCCCTATCACTGAACGGATTGCAGGATGGTTGCCATGATGCCGCTCGAGCCCATCGCATCATGTTGGGCGTAAGCCCTGCTTTCGGGTGTTGATACCAGTTCGCGTGTGTTTCACTAACGGAGCTCTAGCGGCTCGGTAGCTTGGAAGCTTCATTGGTTTGCACTCAGGTAGCCAGCGATAGAGAAATCTGGCTAATGCTCAAGCGCGGCCCGAATTCCCGCGTCTAAAGCAGAAACCATCGCTTGTTGTCCCTCGTCGCTCAGGATCCAGTCTTCATCCTTGGGGTTGGTGAGGACCACCATTTCTACGAGCACGGTGGGAACTTTCGAAAAGATGGACCCGGTGAGGGCGCCCTGCTTCTTCCCGATCGCGGTAGCCAGATCGGACTTTAACCCTTGAGAGGGCAGTTTTCCTTCTAGGCTCTTGGTCATCGCCGGATACATCAACTTCGCCGCCTTCGCGCTCGAACGGATCACATCCTGAGCGGGCCCGCGGACCCCGTGAGTGACGCCCGGCTGTGAGGGGTAGTAGAGAGCAAAGCCACTCAGGGTGCTCGCGGCGGCATCGCAATGCAACCGGAGCAAAAGCGACGCTCCCGCTGCATTGGCAATCTCGGCTCGTCGGCGGTTCGTGACCTTCTCCATCATGTCGTGCTTGGTCATCACAACCACGAATCCCTCGGCACGAAGTCGGGCGGCCAAGCTGGTTGCGACTCGGTATGCGACTTCGATTTCGGAGGTTCGCTTTCCGTGGGTGCCCAGCCCCACCTCGGAGGGATGCCCAGGATCGATGCACACAACCCGATGTTCGTAAGGCGTCCCTTGCGCCATGGCTGACTGGGTGAGACTTAGAATCGAAAGTGTCAACCAAGGCAATTTGCCGCGCATGGCCGATTCTAGATCATCTCCGTTCAAATACCGGAAACTATTCGGGCCGGTCAGCATTTAGGTTCATGTGAACATCGCCACCCAGAGACCGACCGTCGAAGTCACCGGCTCGAACATCGACACCCTCCTCGCTTCGGAGACTCCGGTGCTCCTCGACTTTTGGGCTTCTTGGTGTGTGCCTTGCATGCTCATGAAACGCACCATCGAGAAAGCCGCTCTTGCCTTAGATTCTCGAGTCACCGTAGGGTTGGTCAACATCGACGAACAACCAGAGATCGTTGAGCGCTTCTCCGTGCGTGGCACGCCTACGTTCTTGGTAGTGAACCATGGCCGCCCGGTCGGCGCGTTTACCGGGATGGCCTCATCCTCGACGATCGTCCGTCAAGTCGAGTCGGCCCTTGCCCCTGGCAGCGCTCGGTAAACGCACTCAACCGCATAAAAACAGCCCATCGGACATGGGCAATGACATGAAGGGCACGGCCCACATCCGATTCATGCGGCCCGGCATGCTTCGCGTTTCGGGACGCAGCATGTTCGGCTCCGAATACGACATGGTCTCGAACGGAAAGACCACTGAGGTGAACGCAGGCGGAACCTGGGAGCCCCAACCGAGTGCAGAACTGGGCATCGCCGCCATCACCGGAATCTCCGGCAACGCGGGCACCTACGTTCCTACGACATTGGTTCACGCCTCCTACGTGTCGATCTCTACGTTGATGCCTGACGCCAAGGTGACCAAAGAGACCGTTAACGATGTACCGACCTTCCACGCGAAGTTAAGGGGACCCGCCTCCGTCGATTTCTGGATAAACGCTAAGACTTACTTCATCGTGAAGTCCTCCATGACCGTAGGAACCACCAGCATCGTCGTGATCTACGACACGCCCCTGGTGAACTATCCGATTCCGGTGAAGGTGTTCAAGAAAAGCTAATGGCCCTCCGTTTGCAGGCAATTGCCAGGTGAAACTCGGCAGCGGGTTAAAATGGTGACTCCTGGACGAAAGGACGAGGCGCAAATACAACAAAACCCCGCTCGAAGGAGCGGGGTTTTGAATCTAAAATCTGGAGCCGATGAAGGGAATCGAACCCGCGACCTGCTGTTTACGAAACAGCTACTCTGCTCGAATACCGTCTACTGTTTAGGTTCAAAAATTGGACTCTGATGGACTCCAGTGGACAGCGTTTTTGTGCCGTTTTTGTACCGCTAGTATTCAGTGGCGCTCTCAAGAAACGCGGGGCGCTTCCATCCATCCGGAACGGTTATGAAGAAATACAGTCCTATCGCTCGACCTGATTCAATCTCGGCAGCAAAGACGCCCGACTCCTCGAGTGCGGTTTCGAAATTAAGGCTTGATTTCGGAAGCCTTACTATCTCCCTGTTGTCGAGACGGAAACGAAGCCTTGTGTATCCCGGAGGCGGTGGAAAGAACGTCACTATTCCGACTCCAGCTTGCGGAACAATGGGCGGTAGATCGTTGGATGAAGGAACATCACCGACAGCCCGGGCTCTTGTACGAGGCAAAGTCCCGGATGCCCGACGTCTTCGATGATGTGGAAGTATTCGATTGCATTCGAGAGGTCGTTTACAGAGTGCGAGAGCAGCGCCCATCCTTCTACTTCCACCCCGAAGCGAGTTCTGAATTCGGTGCGTACGAATGTGATTAGCCTTCTATCGGGCATGGTCGGCCCGACCGCACTTTTCTTTTCGAACATGAGTCCGCCATCGTATGGAATCGCAGTATCCACGACACAGAAAATCGACAGATCGTGACGCTCAATAAGCTGTTGCCATGCTTGGAAGAGTTGGCGGCATGAAATACTATCCATCAAGCTCCTTCCTTCAGCTTCTCGATCGATATCATGACCTTTACTTGGTCGCCTTCCTGGAAGCCATCGCGCTCTAAGTGCGAGAGACCCGCGCAAACTATTCCTCTGTTTGCATCGCCCGGGTAGTCGTCGGCACGGAGAGTCTCGATACGACTCCTTCGGAGCACAGCCGGAGGAGTCGTCATATCTCCCCTTTCCGCTTCGGCGACACGTCGCTTCATTTCATCGGTGATAGGCTTCCAAGTGCCGTCGCCTCCTATGGGGCTCATCAGGAACCCGTGCTCGGTCGACCTGGCGAAACTATTGCCAGGATACAGCGAAAACAGCAATCCTAGGATGATATCTGAATGTGTAATGAACGGCATATCTTCTATTCCTTAGCCTTCCTCAAATCTTCGTCGAAGGCCCTGACGTAGTACTGAAAACTGGTTCTTGAGTCTGTGTGCCGCATGAGCCGGGCGAGGACGTCTTCCTTCACCTTCTTCGCCATCATGGAGCCAAAGAAGTGGCGGAGCTCGTAAAGGTTTGTGACCGGCACGTCGGCCCGCTCTTGTGCCTCTCTCCACCAGTCGCGGAGGCACGTCTCGCCGAAGGGGCAATCCGCCTTTACTGAGGACTGGAAGATATAGCTCGACTTCTTCGGAAGCGCCTCGATCGCTTTGACCACGTGCGCGGAGAGCGGAACCGGCTTGAGGCCTTCCTCGGTCTTCGACCGCTCCAAACCGATCCAGTGGCCGTCAGACCGCTCGGAGATCTCGAACCACGTGAGCATACGAGCCTCGACGGGGCGAAGGCCTGTGTCAGCCAGAAGCAGGAAGACTGCCCTTCTCATGGGGTCCTTTTCCTTTTCCATGACCTTGTGAAGGTTCTCCTCGGTGAGCTGGAGTCCGTCCTTAGGTTTGTACGACTTGGGCGGCTCGGCGATGGCTGCGACGTTGGGGAGAGTCGGCTCGGCTTTCCGCGCGATCCGGTTGATCGCAGCTCGCAGAAACGCCCGCGTGTTGATGGCCCGCTTGCCGTCGCCTCCGCACTTCCTGAGCATCTCTTCAATATGGGCAGCGGTGAGCGATGAGACCGGAAGGTGCCCCAGGTGCTCTTTGATATGCGCCGAGATGCCCCGGTAGTCGCGCATGGTGGTCTCCGCGCGCTCCTTTTCTTCGCATCGCTTGATATAGGCGTCGCAGAGGGCAGAAACCGACATCTTCGCCGAAGGGCGGAGTCTCGTGGCGGCCGCGGCCGCTTCTTCGACGGCTTTTCGCGCTTTCGCGGCGGTCGGGCCTCTTCGCGTGAGCGGTCTCGACCGTCCAAGCTCGTCTGTGACCTGAACGACGGCGCGGAAGCCTCCCTCGTACGGATAGACGGTCGTTTTGCCCACGATTCCCATTCTATTCCGAATCCCTCGAGGCGACGCAGCGGCTCGGCGTGTCAGATCGGAACTCGGCGATAAGAAGATTCATCTCGCCCTTTAGATATGGATCCCTAGCCCGTGCGGGAATGACCACTCGAAATCTTGAACCCTGAGGTTCAACCAGTCCCCAACCTGGCGGGACTTCGTTGGGGTGAATCAGTCCCTTTGGCGCGAGGAAGTATCGAAGCGAGCCCATTCCGAATTCGCGATGTCTCTTTTTCGCATCCGCCTTAAAGTCGGTCCGGCTCGCCTTGCACTCCACAAGGATCGATTGAGACCCATAGGTCCACCCGATCGCGTCAGGAATCTCGATATTCCCCATGTTTCGGGGTTCGGGCATGACGACGACGCAACCCTGCCGCCTAAGCCAAACGCATGCCATCTCCACGAGTTCGCGGTGGGTGAGCTTCATTCTAAAACCTGGGCCTCAGCGTATTGCGCTCTACCCACTCGTCGTAACTCGCCTGGCTGACGCGAACAGCGGCTCCGACCTTCGTGATCGGAAGGTACAGCGGATCACTCGCCGGGCGCGAGATGTAGCGCCTCACGGTCTTCGTCGAGACCTTGAGGAACTCGGCGATCTGATCGACGGTGAAGCATTCCCCTTGCGGCTTAGCCATTTAGGTCCCTCGCAAGCTCTAATTGGTGTTTCGCCCTTCGCTGGGCGATGACCATCCGCGAGAACTCGAGTGCGGTTAGCTCAATCGCGCCCTCGGTGACGGCTCTCTCTCTAGATGATGGGGTTAGGTCGTAGTGATCGCCCTTATGAAACCAACAGCGATTGCGACCGATCAGCCGTGCGAACTCATGAAGCTCGTCGATGGAATCGGCGCGCATGTGGCACCATTCGAACCCTTCGGCGTTTCGCTTCGGGTGCTCGAAAAGCGGGTCGACGTATATGCTCATGCGACCTCCAAAGCAAAGTGCTTCTGATCTCGGTTCAGTACTCTTGAACCCGCCACGATCCGCCGTATCTCGATCTCCTCGTCTTCGTTCCACTTTCCGGATTGCTTCGCAAGGAAACGGCCGAGTTCGATAATTTGCGCCTTGCGTCCCCTGAACCAACCTGTACCGTCACAGGATTCCGCGCCAGCCGTGGCGCACAGGCTGAGATATTTCTCGGTGTTAACTCGTCCGACGTGGACTCTCGGAAACTCTTGGCACCATTCGGCCATTGTCGCCCACTTCCACTCTGTTGACCCTCCGACGAAGATCACGTCGGGCTTGACTTCGAGTTTGCGCACGTCGTCGGGAATCATTCCGTCCTGAACGGCCAGCGCGAGAGTGAGCTCGTGCTCGGTCCTTAGAATAGGAGCCCATATTCGCCAAAGAGCCACCGTTTGAACAGCGTTCCCGACGACGTCGGGCACCACCACCCATTGGGGTCGAATCGCGCCGTGAGCGTACTTTTCGACGTGATTCGAGAACGACTCGCCGCTCCAAGGCTTCCCGGATTTGAAAGCCCCAAACGCTCCGTTATCAAGCACGTACGGAAGGTGAGGAGTCGGCTGAGTGAACCGATCCGGCCCATAGAGGTGCCCGAGGCCTCCGTAGAGTCCCTGCCAATAGGACACGAGCCAACACGTGTTGTTTGCAGGCATGACGATCACGCTTCCTCCATGACTTCGATGCGCTCACGGCTCACGAGGAGCGTGATCGGGACCAAGACGGTGACGATGTGCTTCGCGGTCCCGCGAAGGTCAGGCCCTTCATAGGTGCCCTGAACCTCGACCGCCGTGGCGTCGAACTTGAGGTGCATGCCGCGCGCGTCGATCGCGACCGTCTCGCCTTTTTGGGGTTCTCGGATCATCGCTCCACCTTGTGATCCTTGATGAACTGAGGAACCTCGATGTCTTCCCGCTTGAGCGGCATTCCGAGGGCCTTCTCAATGGCTTTCAAGCGCTTGCCGACAAGTTGTACTTCTTCGTGCGCTCGGTCGATCTGCCTGCAAGTGGCGATGAAGTAGATGAGTTGCTGAGCGGATGCAACAATAAACAGCCACACTCCCACGTAGATCGCTTGATCAATGGTGGTCATGCGGCACCTATAAGAGCTTGGCGAACCACTTCGTCAGGCACATCAAAGAATCCCTGTGAACCTTTCCAGGGGATAGGTTCTGCCAGCGTCCGAACCTTGTCGGTAATCCAGGCGAAGCGTCCTGGCTCGTAATTGCCGAGTTGCCATTCGGTCGATCCCAAGAAGTCGCCTACCTCGACAATCTCCGTCTTAACGCAGTTGACAACATTTACGACGCAAAGAATCGCACCGAGGGGCATCTCTTTGAAGGGCATCCCGACGTACTCGCGACACCATAGATTCCCCATGTATTCGCGATCTTCGCCTAGTTCTCGGCAGATCGTGGACAGGGGCGTCTTAGCCGCATGGATGACCAATGGTCCTCGGTAGTTAGTTGCCCATCCTCGAGTCTCGATCTTCTTAATTCCGAGTGCCATGGCGGTTGCCCATGGTTGCCAGAGGGAAATAGCTTTCACGACGTCACCCCGCTCCAAGACTCAATCTCAGCCCGCGCGATCTTGTGAACCGCTTCGATGCCCGCTTCACCTTCGAGATCGATCGCGGTGAACATCTGAGCGACGGCGTTTCGCGCCTGGTCCCGCTGGGCCCGCGTTTCAATGAGTTCGGCGAGCAGTTCGGGGGCGGCTTCAATGAGCCTGGCGTCCGGGTGGTCGATGCCTCGGATATCGTAGCGATAGACCGAAATATCCTTTAGCGCAGCCTCGTGGCCGACAATGCTCCTGTCTCCGACTTGGAATTGGAGCCAGTCGGAGGCCTTGTCCATAAGGCCCTTCGTCGCGAAGCATGGGACTGCGTTTTGCATTCCCCATCGCTGGAAGTCCATGACGCACATGAGCCCTTTGGCTCGGCTCTCTAGTCGAAGGCTATGTATCTCGGAGTCGCCAGCCCACTTCCAGATACCGGGCGTATGCCCCTCGAATAGTTTGATGTCGATCATGAGTTGGCTTCCTCCTTTTCGAGAAGCTCCTCTTCGCGGTCGCCGACGATCTCGGCGATCAGGGACGCTTTTGGCCGCGTCTTGCCCGCAGTCCAAGAGATGTTCCGCCCGTACTCATGGAGCGCCTTGTTGAGCGCGACAGCAGCCTCCAGGATCTCTTTAGGCGATTTCCATCGGTCGTCTTCGGAAGGGATCACGTCGCATAAGTGGTCGTAAATGTTGAAGTCCGGGGCGTGGTTTGGCTCGCAAATGTAGATGCAAGCACTCGTCGGGAATATCCCGTCTTCGAGCAGCTCGTCGATTAGCTCCGAGAGGTCGGAAGCGTAGGTCTCCTCGTGGCAGACCATATAGCCGTCTGGCACGTCGACTTCGGGCAGGGCAAGGTATTTCTCCCTCTCGCGCTTATTGGAGCACGCGTCGCACATCGTGTATCCCTTTCGGCACTGTGTTCCGCACTCTCGGCACTCGCTCGCCGTTGAGCCGTCGTAGCGGGCCGTGCGCTCATCATCGCCATACCAGCGACCGTTGCGACTGACCCAGCCGGTGACGGTCATGAGTTTCGCGGCCCTTGGGTCGCTCGGAAGGATAATTTCTTCTGTCTTGGCCATGTTAAAAGCTCCTCGACTGGGCGACGTAGACCGGTCGGCCGGTGGCGCGGGTGACCTTGTCCTTAAACTCCGCCTCATTGGAATTGCAGTCCGAGAGGTGAAGCAGGTGAATAGCCCGAACGCCCGAAAGGTCGGTGGCGGCGAGCATGTCGAGCAAACGCTCGAGTGACATGTGGGACTTCGCGATTCTTAGCCCGCGATCGGGGTCGACGATGCCCTTGTCCATGTTCCGCCGTAGGATCTCGGTGGAGTGGTTGCACTCGACGGCGAGAATCTGGCAGTCGGCGAACCGGTAGGGCGAATAGCAGAGGTCGGAGATGTATAGGAGCGTGTCTCCGCTGGGCCCCTTAACGAGGAAGCCTAGGCAGCCCGGAACGTCGTGAGGGACTTCGAAGGGCAGAACGCGGAAATCGCCGACCGTCGCACGCCGATAGATCTTGGTTCCCTTCTCATCGAATCCATCCGCTTGGAGGCGCTTTGCGGCGATCTCGCCGAGTGGGACCGAAGGAATCGCCGCCCATGTCTCATGCGAAGCGTAGCAGTGGACACAGCCATGTTTGATCATGTCTTTGACCGCGCAAGCGTGATCGCCGTGGGCGTGGCTGATGAGACATCCGTCCAGGTAAGCGACTTTGAACTTCGTCGCACGCTTGATCTGAGAGAACGGGATCCCGCACTCGATGGCGAGGGTCGAGCCCTGGTCTTCCACCACGTAGAAGTTGCCTCCGGAGCCGGAGGCGTGAGCCGTGAAGGTCATCATGAGACTGGCTCCAAGACAGCGCGAAGCGCCTTCACGTGCGCCCGCTCCTTTCTGCCCATGCTACCCCCCGCTTTCGTGCGGTCGTAGCGGTCCAGGGCAGAGAGAACGGCCCGGCGGTTGCCGTGAAACTTGATCAGCTTCACGGCATGGACTTCAGGAGTCCAAGGATAAACGAACTGCGCCATCAGAAGAGATCCTTTGGCTTGTCATCAGCAGGCGGAGTCCCGATCTTCTCGTCCGGGTTCGGATCTACGAAGCCTGAGCCCTGCGAGAGGGATAGAACCTCGCCGTTCCCGTTAAGGGCGGCGGTCTCTTCGACCTCGGAGAACACGGCGTCCTCGGACTGCCGGCGGACCGACTGAATGAGCATCTGATCGCCCGAACTGTTGATGATCGGCTTCGCCCATCGGCGGGAGACCGTTCGGAGGCAAGCCTGGTCCGGTTGTTGGTTGTGGAAGGTGTTTCCGCCGGGTTTGTAGGTCTTCGACTTCGTCCAGGACATCCGGATCTGATCGATATCCATCAGCTCCATTCCCATGTCGGTCGCTTCGCCCGTTTCCGGGTCAATCATCACGGCTCCGACGTAGCATCCGATAATGTCGTCTGACTTGCGCGGCCAAGCCTGGACATGCTTCCCAACAACGGTAATGAGTCCGTAGCGGTTTCGAACTTTGCACGGAGCGAAGTCATCGCCCTTGCGAATCACGTCGCCATATGGGACCATGTTCGGGTTAAGCCGGATGGCGAGAGCGACGTCGCCGAAGTAGCTCCGTTGGAACGTCACCGTCTTGCCGTAGATGATGAAATAGCCCTGCTTTTTGGCCACGTTCATTCCCTGAACGACCATGTCATGGAGCGCGTTGACTAGGCTGTTTTGCGTTCCAATGGACTCATCCAGAACCCCATTCTTAAAGAGAAGATTCTGGTTCATGTCCATGGTCGTCTGAAGGACAAGCCAGGCAGAAGTAAGCGCGTTCGCGACGTTGTAGTCGGCGGGAATTGTGATCCGACCGGCGGACTGCATTTGAGTGATTTGGTCGAGAACGCGGCTCGTGATCTTGGGCATTGGAGCCTTGGCGGCTTCGATCGCGGCGGCGGTGGTGGCGTCTTTGACGGTGTTCTGAACTGCGGTTTGTGACATTGTTAGTTTCCTTTGGGTGCTTGGAAAAGGGGCTCCAGTTAGAAGCCGAACGGCGCGGAAGGCTTAGAACAGCCCCTTATCGGAACTCGTCTCTGCCAGTTCCTTCGGAGCGGATGGCGACTTCGCCGGCGCGTCCTCGTAAGCGAAACGAAGCGGGTCGCCAGGGCTACCGGCAACGACGAAACGGAGCTGTTGCCCATCAGTGCGAAGGAGATCGGTAACCGCCTCGGCGTTGTCGACGATGATCGGGGCGGAGAATCCGATATGGCGGCTGATCGCGTTAATGGCGTCGAGACCACAGTTGATCATCTGCCCGTTCGATGGCTCGGCGCCCTCGAAGGTGACGTTGCAAACCTCAGCGAGTCCGCCGTTGATCTGGTTCTCAAAGAGTTGGAACCGGCAGAGATCAAAGTGGCGATTGATGCGATCGTTCAGGAGCGAGCACTTGACCCGCCAAAACTCCTCGCAAAGGAACATCTGTCGCTCGAGTTCCTCCGATTCCTTGGCGAGCGCCTTTTGGCGCTTCCGCAATTCGGCGATTCTCGCCTCGGTCCCTTCGTTCTGCTTCGCCGCAGCGATGGCGGCGTTCGCGTCCCTGATGAGCGCTTCGACGGTTGCGATCTCCGCGTCGATCTCCTCGGTAGCGGATCCGGCGTTCGCCGTTAGTTTCGCGATCTCCGCGTCGATCGCCGCGAGCTCAACTCCGAACGACTTGTATTCGTCGTTCGTTTCGGGGTCGACGCTCTTGATCTCTGGGATGATGATCGCGGCGAGTTGCGCCTTCGTGGCTTCGTGGGCTTCGGTCGCTTTAGCGAGAGAAGCGGCAAGAGTTTCGATCTCCTGCTTTATGGTCGCCTCTTTAGCCCTTAACTCTTTGCCCTTAACTTTGATCTTGTCGATCTGCTCGGCTTGAGCAAGATTGAACTCCTCGCGGGCAGCCTGGAGCTTTTCAGCGGGGAGTGATTGACCGCACGAAGGGCAAGTGTCCTCGCCTTCGAAAGTCTTCGCGAGTTCCTTTGCGCCGAGGGCAAGAAGGTCGGCAATCCAGACCTCCAGAACGGTGGAAAGATAGTTCTTCTTTTCGAAGAGGTCACGCTGCAGAATGCGGACGCGAGATGCGTGGTCGGACTCCAGTTCGGTGAGTCGTCGCTTCTCCGAGAGGGCAGTACTCCGCGCTGGATCCTCAACATTGCGAAGGCGGCTCGCGATGATGTCCCGCTCGCTTTGGATCCTCCGCGATTCTGATCGCAGCTCGGCGATTCTTCCGCCGGCTCTTACGGCGCTTCGACGCTCCTGGAGGCCCTTGAGCCTCGCTTGCCTAAGTTGGACCTCGCTCACGTGATCACCTGGGGCAACAGTCAGAAGCGAGCGAATTGCCTCGTCGATGCGGGTCGGAGTCGCTCTGATCTCATCGTTCAGAGGGCCGCGCCGACCCTTGAGGACCTTCACGTGATCCTCGACCGTGCGCTTCTCCAGGATGTCGGGAAGGTCCTGGAGATCGGCTGAACAGTCGATCACGTCCAGGTCCGAGACGTCGCCGCAAATCTCCATGAGGAGAGCACGGCGGACCTTCTTATCGAGGGTTTGAATGAAGTAGCCGGGAATCAAAAGCGAACGGAGCCACTTCTCCGGGCAGAGTGCGAACACGCTCGCCTGGTACTCCGCTTGCGACTTCGGGACGTCGTCGATGTAATAGAGGGTTTCGTGGCCCGAGAATTCGGCGACCGCTTTGCCCTTCTTCGTGACCCAGTTCTCTTTATAAACCCGCTTGTATGTGCGGGTCTCATGGTCTGCAAGAACGAATTCGCCCTCGACGAAGGTTTCTAGGTTGTGGACCACGTTTCCGCAGTCGTCGATCGGCTTAATGTCAAAGTTGGCGCGGCCCAGAACGTCGATGCCGATGAGGAGCCAGGTCACCATCGACGCGATCGTGGATTTACCCGCGCCGTTGGGCCCGAGAGCGGTCATGTTTCCACCCTTCGGGGTGAGAGTGGTGAGCGGAGCGCCCTGGAAATTGGCGGAAGTTAGTCTTTGAAGTCTCATAGGTCTCACCTAGCGGTAGAGGAGCCGAAGCGCCTGGCCTGAGCCGACGAAGTGACAAAGCAGGGCGCAAGCGGCGACGGAAAGGAGGAAGAGGGCGACCGCCCACGCGGCCGGTCGGCGGGAAGGCGCAGGCTTGTCGAGGTCAAAACAGACGTTCTCGCGATGGGGGAATTTGTCCACGGAGTTCACGCGACCTCCCCGAACTCTTGGGGCGGTTCCTGCGCGAAGTCGTCGCCGACAATCCACTCGTCGACGAACCCTTCGGGCGTCACCGTGGAGATGATCTCACAGCCGTATTCTTGGGCTTCCGTGAGAAGCTTGTGGACGAAGCCGAGCCCGAGCCCTTGAAGACCTGGAAGGTAGACAACGGCGCAATCTTCGTAGGCGAAGCGGGCTAGGGTTCCAGCGTTCGAAAGCGCGTCTTGGTAGTTGGCGCAGCCCTGGCGGACCGGGTAGCGGTCGACGCAATTGGAGATCCTGAGAGCGCTCATCGTCTACCCCATGCAACGCCAGCCATTGCGGCAAACGCGGACTCTCGCCCCCATGCGTTGGCTCGCATCCTCCGAGCCTCGTTCACCTCAGCAAACTTCATGCCGTCTGTGTGGTAGTCATTGCCGCCGTACTTGTTGGCGAAACCGGTGGCGGTTTTGCTTTTGCCGGTTCGGTATCCGGTGAGCTTCATGCCTTTCATCGGCGGGCTCTCCGGGAGTTGCGGGCGAAGACGAGTCCGTATAGGACTGCGACCGTGTAGGCGAATTGGATGTGCATCTATCTCTCCGTTTGCCAGTGCTAGTGGCTTGGAAAGATCATATCACCGTTGTTTGCGATTCGTCAACATCTTGTAAACACTTTCGTGAATGGTTTGAAAATGTTATTTGTGAATGTCGATTTCGGCTCCTCGCAAGGATGCCGTCTCGATAGACCCACTTAGCGAAGAAGACCCCAACGCGGACGCGCAAGTAGGGTTAGAATTGGGGCGATGCAACCGAAGACACCCGACGAGCGCAAAGCTATTCTCGCCGCTGCGATACGAGCCCAGGTCATGAAGGGCGGAGCGGTGCAGAGTCAATCCGACTTTGATGCCGTGGTCGTATTCGCTAGGAAAGCGCCCGGGTGCATCATGTTCGTGATCCTATTGATCGTGACTTGCCATCTCTACTTTTGGTATTGGCTCATCACGCGCGGCAAGCCATCGAAGCGGGTCATGATCGCCGTCGATGAGTTCGGAGCCGTTCGCGAGCAGAAGGTGAAGGTCTAAATTACGACCGAGGGCGAAGGCCCGCGTCGTCACCTTCTTCGAGATACCTTCCCTTTCCGCGTTCTTGACGCCTTCCTACCGCGAAGCCTACAATTTTCCACCCGTCGCCCGGGACGATCGGGGCGTATTCGGGGTTCATTGACTTGAGCAGGGGCTTCCTGTCTTGGTAGGTCATGAGCTTCACAACGTACTCGTGGTTATCATTCTCGACGACGGCGAACAGCCCCGGATGTACCTCGGCGGACGGCTGAACGAGGATGTAGTCGCCGTGCTGGATGTCCGGCTCCATACTGTCGCCCCTAACGCGAATCGCGAACCTATCGAACCCAAACAATTCTTCAGAAAACTCGACCCAGTCGCCTTCATGCTCTGAGGACTCGAGCGGAATTGCGGCGGCGCCGGCGGAGCCGACTAAGGGGAATAGCCTTTTCGCGACTCCAGGGGTCGGAGTTCGACCGCCGTCGGCGGGAACGCGGCTCCATGAGCCCGGATCCGCGAGGCCCTCGCGAATGATCACGTTAGGTGATCTTGGTTGAGTCGCGTAAGTTGGCGGAAGCCCTTGGCTCGGGTCTAGGAAATCCTCAAGGGGAATGCCAAAGAAATTCGCGATAGGCTCCCAGTCGGAATCATATCGGGGTTTCGCGGTCCCTTTGATCCACTTCCCTATCTTCTGGCGATCGTGGTTGATCTTTCCGGCCAGACTGCCGACCTTCATCTCGCGCAGCTCCAACAACTTCTGCACCTTCTCCCTTGGCTTCACAGTTGTGATCATAGTCAACAAGCAGTTTACAATGAGTTTACACGCCCTGTGACTTTTGGCACTTATTAAAAAGTGTTGACAAACTGTTTTCGATGTGCAAATATATTGGGCATGAGCGGACGCAGACCGTACCTCGTGAAATTGACCGAAGTTCAGGCGAATGAAATCGCTGAGAAGTTCCGGGGGATCACCACTGTGCAATCCATCGCGAAGGAGTACGGCGTGTCGCGAACTACCGTTTACAAGATCGCCAAGCGGTTCGCGACTGAAATTGAAAAGCCCCCGATAACTCCTAGCACGAGTACGGGGGCTTAGGCCATTTCTGGCCACTGAGAACGATGCATCCTCAACGACATCGTGCCACAGGGCCCCTGACCAACCAAAGGAGGCTTTATGCCTGACCAAACAAAAACCCTGACATTCTTCGGCTATTCCGACGACAACTTCGCTTACGAGGTCGACGGGAAAGACGAGGATGAAATCGGATGCTACGGGAAACCTGCCGCCTATAAGGTGAGCGTCGGCGAGGTCGGACTTTTCATTGTCGGTCAATACGCCCCGCTCGATCTCGGCTCATGGATGGTCGGAATCTCCCAATTAGACGAGGACGTTCCCCTTCCAGAGTGGCCCATTTCCTATTCTTGGGAAGGCTACTCGGTCCGACTGTCGATCGTTGTTCCTGCCGAGGCGGTCGTCGTGGACGCCGACGCTGAGGATTCGGAATGAGCTTCTATGCTCAAGGGCTTCTCGACGTCCATGACGAATTAATCGTGGATCTCTTCGCAGGGGGAGGAGGCGCCTCCTCAGGGATCGAGCAGGCGACGGGGCGTATGGTCGACATTGCGATCAACCACGACCCGATCGCGGTGTCGATGCATATCGTCAACCACCCTCATACTCGCCATTTTGTCTCCGACGTGTTCGAGGTCTGCCCTAGGACGGTGACCGAGGGTCGCCCGGTTGGGTTCCTGTGGGCATCGCCCGATTGCACCTATCACTCGAAAGCGCGGGGCGGAGTTCCGATCCGCGACGCCAACAAGAAACGAAGGGCTCTCGCGTGGGTGGTTAAGCGTTGGGCGGGGCAAGTCAGCCCGCGCGTGATCATGCTCGAAAACGTCGAGGAGTTCCTCCAATGGGGTCCGCTCGTCGGCCCGAAGGACAATCTTCGACCTTGCAAGAAGCGAAGGGGTAAGCGGTTCCGACAGTTCGCCCAGGATCTTCGAAACCTCGGTTACCGAGTCGAGTGGAAAGAGCTTCGCGCCTGTGACTATGGCGCTCCGACGATCCGAAAGCGATTCTTCATGATCGCTCGGCGGGACGGAGAAGCCATCGTTTGGCCCGAACCAACTCACGGCGCTCCGGCATTCGAAGGAGTCAAGTCAGGGCAGCTCAAGCCGTGGCGGACTGCGGCGGAATGTATCGACTGGTCTATTCCGATGCTCAGCATCTTCGCGACTCCTCAGGAAGCTAAGGAATGGGGAGAACTCCATGGCCAACAGGCACCGAAGAGACCGCTCGTCGACAACACGATGCGCCGGGTGGCTCGCGGAATTAAGCGCTTCGTGATCGACAATCCGAAGCCGTTCCTCGTGTCGATTGCCCATGGAGAAACCTCTCGAAACGGGGGAGATCGCTGGGGATCAGGGGTCCGAGATCTCGGAGATCCCTACTCAACAAACACGTGCACCAATCAGTCGGTGATCGCGGCGAGACTGGTCAAGCTTCGGGGCACTTCGACGGATGCCGACCCACAGGATCCGCTCGGCACGATCAGCGCCGGCGGGACTCACCACGCGGTCGTAGCGGCTTTCATGTCGCACAACAACACGGGGTACGCGCCATCTTCGGCGGCTGACGATCCACTTCATACGATCGTGGCCGAGGGTGCCCATCACAACGTGGTCGCCGCCCACATTCAAAGGGACTTTGGGCAGAGCGTAGGTCACGGAGCCGACGA
Source organism: uncultured Armatimonadota bacterium (assembly GCA_903904815.1). Lineage (GTDB taxonomy): Bacteria > Armatimonadota > Fimbriimonadia > Fimbriimonadales > Fimbriimonadaceae > Fimbriimonas. The sequence goes on along the minus strand of CAIVDU010000053.1, from coordinate 46,945 downwards.
GCCTCTCGGCACGGTTACCGGCGGCGGAATGGGGAAAGCCCAGCTTGTCACGTCCTTCATGCTGAAGTACTACGGCACCGGAGATGGTCAAGAACTCTCCGAGCCGTCTCACACGACAACCACGAAGGACCGATTCGGACTCGTGACCCTGACTCTCACGGGCTTCGTCCGGTACATCTCAGATATCTGCATGCGGATGCTCCAACCGAAGGAGCTTTATGCGGCCCAGGGCTTTCCACCGTCCTACGTGATTGACCGCGGTCACGACGGGCGGATGCTGACAAAGACTCAGCAGGTTCACATGTGCGGGAACTCGGTCGCTCCGCCGGTGGCCAAGGCCCTTGTTCTTGCCAACTGTCCCGAGCTCGTCGCGCGGCATTCTCGCCCGCTTTTGGCGGTGGCTTCATGAACCTATCAGAGGCACGAAAAGCGGCATATGAGGTCATCGACCTCATCGGGCATACCTGCGAGCAGATCGAAATCGTCGGTTCGGTTCGCAGGGGCAAGCCTGAACCGAAAGACATCGAGGTTCTTGTCGCTCCCAAGTTCTCGGCGGATCAGTTTGGCCTATTCGACGACGGTCCGACTGAAACGGTGAATCAGCAGCTCGCGCTGGTCAAAAGCCTTTTGGCGAACGGGACGTTCGAGCATCGACCCGATAAGAACGGCGTCAACTGTTGCGGGGCGGGGATGCAGCGCCTTAGATACCGAGGGGTGGCGCTTGACATCTTCGGAGTGATCGCCCCTTCGCAATGGGGCGTCGTGAAGGCGATCCGAACCGGGCCCGCAGACTTCACGCGGGCGTTCGTGACCCAGCGGTGCGAGGGCGGTCGGATCCTTCAGACGGGAATGCGAATCCAGGACGGCGGTCTTTACGATCGAGGGGTTCTGATTCCGACTCCGACCGAAAAGGACTTCTTCGAAGCCATCGGCACGTCTTGGGTGAATCCGGAGGATCGAATTTGAGCCCACGTCGACCGGTCCTTCGCTACCACGGCGGAAAGTGGCGTCTCGCTCCGTGGATCATCGGCCACTTCCCGGCTCATCGGGTCTACGTCGAACCTTTCGGGGGGGGCGCTAGCGTGCTACTTAGGAAGCCAAGGGTTTACGCGGAGGTCTATAACGATCTTTACGAAGACGTTGTCGGCTTATTCCGAGTTTTGAGAGATCCAGAGGCAGCAATGAAGCTGCTCGAACTTTTGGAACTCACTCCGTTTTCGCGCACTGAGTTTTTGGAGGCATCGAATCCGAGCCCCGATCCTGTCGAGAACGCTAGGCGGTTTATCATCCGGTCCCACATGGGTTTCGGTGCTTCCCGAACTCCGCAAGATCAAACGGGGTTTCGCGCCAACTCTAACAGGTCCGGCACCACGCCAGCCCATGACTGGGTGAAATATCCGGCGGCGATCAAAGGGGTAACGGATCGGCTTCAGGGCGTTGTCATCGAAAGCCGTCCCGCCTCCGAATGCATGGAGGCTCATGACTCTACGACGACCCTTCACTATGTTGATCCGCCCTATGTTCACTCGACAAGGTCGAAGGGAAATCCCTATTGCACAAAGCATAAGTACGCCTTCGAAATGTCCGATCAGGATCACCGAGATTTAGCTGAGGTTCTCCGGAATCTCAAGGGCTTCCGGACGCAAAGCGATCGGAATCGAAATCATGGAATCGAACTGCGAAATCGCCGCCAAGCGTGTCGGCCAACAGCAGTACTTACCCTTCGGTTCGGAGGTGGCATAAATGCCCACGCATAAGCTCGGACCGCGCCCCTGTAGCAATCCTAATTGCTCGAATGTTGTGCGTTGGTTGCGCCATGGTAGGTGTGAACCCTGTTGGCGCTATTTCAAAAGATGGGGCGTCGAACTCCGCGACGAAGAGAGATGGAAGCGGGTGAAAACAAGATGATAGAGTTCTTTGCTCCGTGCGTTCCTCCGCGAACTACCGCCCAACAGAAGCGCACGAACCGGGCGACCGGAACGTTCTTCAAGTCGCGAGATCTTCAGGCGGCCGAGAACACGTTTCAAGCCATCCTGCTTCCCTTCCGACCGGAAGCTCCAGTATGCGGAGCGACTTCGCTCGAGGTGACGGTGATCTGGCCATGGCTAGGTAAGCACAAAGCAAAAGACCGTGCGAGACATGCGGTCTGGATGACGAGCAAACCCGACGCAGATAACTGGGTGAAACTACTTCAAGACACGCTAGTAACGCTGAGGTTTATCGAGAACGATCAGTCGGTATGCCGATTACGTGTCTCTAAGTTTTGGGGTGAGAACCCTGGAATCCACATCAAGATAGAGGAGCTTAGCTGATGGCTCTTAGGGCTGTTACTGAGCATCCGAAGTTCTCGAATCTCAAGAGACTCATCGGAAGACCGAAGGGTCCAACTCTTGGCTACCTAGAATGCATCTGGCACTTCTGCGGCAAATATTCGCCCCAAGGGAACATCGGGAAATACACGATCGAAGAGATCGAAGCGTGGGCGGAGTGGGACGGAGAACCGGGGGCGATGGTGGCTGCAATGGTCAAATCAAGGTGGCTGGACCAGCACCCGGAACACGGTCTCATTGTTCACGATTGGCACAAACATGCCGACGATGCAACCAAGTTGGCCCTCAAAAGGGCGTCACTCGCGTTCATCGTTGCTACTTGTCGCGACACCGTCACCACACCGTGACGACTACCAGAGCCAGAGCCAGTACCAGAGCCAGGAATCAGATAAGAGGGTACAGCCTACAGTCCCGGCAAGCGGGGCGATCATTGCGGCGGAACCCGAGCCCACACCCTCGATGCCGAAATGCAATCCGAAGTACCCCTACCCTGAATCTGCCGAGGATGTCTTCCTTGTCATGAACCGCAGCGGCGGAACACGCGAGATGGCTCAGGACTTCTTCCTGAAGTTCTCAGCGGTGAACTGGATTGACAAGAACCATCGGGCAATTCACGACTGGAAAGCGCGGGCCGCTTCATGGGTGGTCGACGAGAGGTCGGGGCGCAACAGAGGGTCGCCAACTAACCCACGGGGAACCCATACCCCGGCAAAAAGCATGTTCAACGAGATCCTCGACGGATCGGAAATCTACAACCACGAGGCAAACCAGTGAGCGAACTTTCGAAGCAGGATCCACTTGTCAAACCTGACCCTTTCGCCCTTGTCCCGGCTGGATCGCCTCCGACAAAAGGGTACGTCGAGATCGTCGCGAAGGCCCTCACCGTCATGGTCGGATCCGGGCTCAAGACTTGGGGTCTGAAGCCACGGGAGATGGCGGACGGCTGGTCCAAGACGCTGTTTCGGCACCGGATCACCCCGGCGGAGATCGTGACCGGCGCGGACTACTTTTGTGACCGTGGGACCGACCTTCCGAGCGCTGGAGAGTTCGGGCAGTGGTGCGTCGCCATGAGAACCGAGAAGGTCAGCGCCGAGCAGCTCGCGGAAGCCGGCATGGAAGCCGCAGCGGAATCGGCCGAGAGGGTCCGAGCGTTTGAACAGCGGATGATCGACCTTTACGGCGACTGTTCGCGGGAAACGATCCGGAAGCACGTCGAAGCGATCGAGAGGCAACCTGAGAAGCGCTCCGGCATGAAGCGGGCTTCAAGAGTGGCCATCTTGCCGACCGAAGCCGAGGTTATCGACCTGGAAGCTCGCCGAAGGATGTTTAGGCAAATCGGATGAGCCTAAGCGCGACCGCACTGCCCGAACTGGATAGCTTCCTGCTACCACTGACTAGTTTTCACTCACCCGAGGAGCCTCATCACGGAATGAACAAAAGCGAACTGGTTTGTCTGAATCTCATATGCCGAACCCTCCTGAGAGTTCACGGCGATCACCTCGTCGCTTCGGATCACATGCTTGAACTTTGGGGTCTCAGGTCGTCCGGTGGAACGCTCCAAGGCCCCATGAAACCCGACCGATCTGGCGGCGAACCGGGAACGGACATCGGCATGGCGACTGTCCGGTACGTTGAGTCCTGCTCCGGATTCAGCGAGGCCCATGAGGCGCTCCGGTGGGTGTTTGTGCTTGGACGGCGCTCCCAGGATTTCCCTTTGGTCGGGCCAGGCGAAACGCTCTCCCGGGCACTCCTTCGGCGCGGTTGGGGCTTCTGCCTCGGCATAGGTCGGCGCGATATCTGCGGGGCGGTCGTCGCGATGTTCCAACAGACGCTCATCGACTGCCTGGTCACTCGCCCGTTTGATCCACATCCGCCGGTGGGAATCCGCGTCGAGGCGACAGCTGAGCAGGTCGCCGCAGCGGCTTCCGCCGTTGCGGAGCGCAAGTATCCGACAGCTAATCGTTAGTTTTGCGGTCTCTATCACAATTTATGCAATATCGTCGTTACTTACTTGCGTTCGTTGTTTTCCACTGAGACAACATGCATGGTGTACCGGGTGATAGTTGGGTCAAACCAACGGCTCCCGACCAATTTAATAGCTGGTAACTGATCCAGCATCGCCCCGGAAACGGAGCACATACAGCCTCGTGGTCTTCTGACTGCGGGGCTTTTCTATTTCCCGCCCTTCCCTTCGAGCAGCTCGCACCGAGAGGTAGCCAAGCGCCGAAGGGCAGACTTCACGACCGACAACCGGGTCACCTCGGAAGCCTCCACGTTGCTTCGCCGCCGAGCCCGAAAGCACTCGGCGGCGCTTTTTGCCATGGATCCTCGAATCATCGCTGCGGCGAAAGAGAACGGCAAAACGGTCGAAGAGTACGTCTGCATCGTGCTCAATCACTGGGAAAAGGTCGAGATTCATCTCGCCAAACAAGGGCTCAAGGAGTCCCAAATCGTCTGCATTCGCCTTGAATGCGAACTCTATCTTGCCGGTCTCGCATACGACCGAAGCCTCGACCTCGATGTTTAACCATGCAACTTTCCCCTTCCCTTCTCGCCGGACTCGTCACATCGACGGCATTTTTACCATCCACACCTTCCACCGCTTCTTCCCGAAGGATTGGCAGAGTTAGGCCGCGATCAGGCAAGCGCGGCATGACGGCGTTTCGGGTGCCTCTCGCTGAAAGCACGCGCAAGGCGAACCCGTTACCGCCGGCGAAGCTCGATCGCAGAATTCGCAATCCCTGGTTCTGAAGTTTGATCATGGTCACTGAAAAGCACGTTGGACTCGACACCCCGTATTCGATCGCGAAGCACGGAAAGGCAATCGCGGCCGCCGGCAAGTCGTTCGTGATTCGCTACCTGAGCCCCAACACTCACAACTTCCCAAACAAGCGTCTGACGCCCATCGAGGTCACCGAAGCGGCGACCGCCGGTCTGTGGCTCGGCTCGGTCTGGGAAGCCATGGGAAGCGCGGCGGAGATGAACGCGGCCACAGGAGACGCCCACGGAAAAGCAGCCGTCGCGACGGCCCAGAGAGTCAAGCAGCCAAAGGGATCCGGGCTATATTTCGCGGTTGACTACGACGCGCCGACTTCCGACCATGCGGGCATCGCGGGCTACTTCACAAGGGTTCGACCCTCAGTGATTCCCGCCGGCTTCCTCGTTGGCGCCTATGGCTCTGAGGATGTCATCGACATGCTTCTCGAACTCGGTTTGATTCACTTTGGGTGGAAGGCTGGCTCGTCTGGTTGGAGTGGCGCGAATCGTCCGACGAAGGCGGCAATCATCCAAACATCGGCGGGAAACAACACGGTCGGCGGACTCTCCTGCGACCTTGATGAGATCGACGGTTCACTTTCCGCAGCGGGACTCTGGCAGCCATGAATACCGATTACGTCGTCGGAATCTGCTTGCTGATCGCAGTCGGCGGAGGCTTAACCTTCGTTATCGCAAGCGTCGTTAAAACCTTCGGAGGTCGCTTCAGATGAGAATCTATCCAACAGGATCGGTCACCGCGACCGAAGTCAACTCCGCGAGCGACCTACTTGGTCGCTAACTCCATTTTCGCCGCGCGTTGGCGCCTGGCTCTGAGACAACCATGGGCAAACCGATGGAATCACCGCATATCGACTACGGTCCTTTCACCACTGCCGGCATCTTCATCGCTGGGCTCCTTATCGGCGCATTTCGCTATTTGAGCGGGCTTGGCCATCGGCTAAGCATGCTCGAGGACTGGCGCAAGTCGAAAGATCAATCGGATGCTGAACTCAAGGCGCTGATTCAGTCGACTCATGACGTTGCCAATGAAACAAAAGGCAAGGTCGAAGTCATTCTCGCCCAGATTCAACAGCTAAAGCGATGAAACCGAACACGAGCGCTTTCCTGGTCCGAGTCGGCAAGAGTTGCATCGTCGCCGCTCTTGGCTTTGCTTTTATCCGGTTCATTGCACACAGAGACCCAAAGGCTGAAGAGTACGCGGTTCTCGTGGCGTGCTCACTCTGGAGAGCGCGAGATGAGCAGGATCCCGGACAGCCAAATTTATAGGGCCCTCACGTGGCTCGTCGTTTTCGTTCTTGCGTCTTTCATGATTGCATCAAAGTTTTCTTGACTTCCTACCTCCCATTACGAAGGCCCCGCGCTCGTGTAACAGACGAGCCGGGGTCTTTTGCGTGATTCCCTATGTCGGACGTAACCCAGAACCACGAAGAGAAAGAGTCGATCGTCGTCGACGTGACTCTCCCCGGCCATGACGCGAGGGTCACCACGCCCCTATTCAGCCGAACGCGAGAAGAGCTCATCGCCCGCGAGGGTAACCGCTCATGGGTCACGGGAAAGACCGAAGAGGAAGTTGGCAGCCCGCTCGAAGCTCATCACTTCTGGATTGAGCGATGTCTCGCGACCGCCGTCGATTGGAAAGAGTTCTGCGAGTACATCTCGCGCTTTAAGCCGATGGTCGATAGGGTGTCCGCGTTCTGCGAGGCGAATCCAGAACTCACCGACATCATGTCGTTTGTGGATGACATGCTCGTCAACGGCATGCTCATCGAGAAGCCTCTTCACACTGGCCAAGGCACCGGAATTCACTATTTGCCGTTCCCGCTTTGGCAATTTCACCTTTACGGGCAGGAAGGCTTCCAGTTCTCGAAAGGGGACGCGATTTACCACGAGGACGAAGCCGCGAAGCTCACCGCGATTGCGGACGCAGCTCTGCCTCAATCGTCTCCGAACTGAGGGTCTATGGCTGGAAAACCTGAAATGATCCAGATCGGGAAAGGCGGACCGAAATACAAGCTCTGCCTTTTCAAGATCGAAAGCAACAACGTTCGCGGCGTTCCTGAAGTTTGCCGACTGGTCGAGGATGAGCAGACCGTAACGCTCGAAGGCGGCGAGAGATTCATGACCGCTTACCTTCCGGTTGAGATGCTCGAAGGCGATCTCTAGCCGTTAGATGTTTTTCAAGTTTCGCCCAAAAGGGCAACGAGCGCCGACACCAGAACGGCAGCGAGAACATGTCTCCATGGCAAACAACAACACAATCGAAATTCACTTGAAGCTCAAGGCTTCAGGGCTCATCGGCGAGGACTCGGACTCAGTCCTTTTCCGTATGTCGGGACTGTCCGACGACGAGATCACAGCATACGAGTCGGGCGAGAAGGTCCTTCACGTTCCTGGAGCGGATCCGGCGAACGGCATCCTGCTCGACATCAAGACAGGGGCATCTCTCCCGATCAAGATTCCGGTCATCGGAACGCAAGTCGAAACGATCGCCGCCGAACTCTTCGCGAAGGTGATCCGAGGATGAGAACCGCCATTCTAGCGCTTTCATTTCTTGTTTCCGGTTGCGCTTGCCCGCAGCTCGCAGGGGCTCAGGCTCCGCCGACCGTGTCGATTAATTCGGCACCCTCGGCATGGTCAAGCCAATTGGCGTATGACGTGAAAGCGGGCAAGCCGTTCGCGCTGGCGTCGTTTACGGAGGGCTCGGTTCACGGACTCGCGTTCGCGCCGGCATGGTCGGTCTCGACCTTCACCTTCACCGGCTCTTATGTCGGTTCCGGCGGTCTCGGAATCGGGCAGGGTCTAAAAGCAAGCTGGGACGCGAACGGGAAACTGTTTGGCATCTCGCTCAAGGGCTTGACGCTTTCCGCCGCCGGTGGACCTGCGATCTTTACCGGCGAGAAGCCTCATGCCGTGTTCTTCGGCTCGGCTTCGGTGACGTCGGGATTCCTTTCGGGGATCTTCAAGTAACCACGACTTGCCAGGGTCACGGACCGCAGAGTTTCGTCCTTGCCGCTCTGAAGGCAGGTGCAAATCCTGTCTCTGGCATAAACCATCATGGCGTTTAGAGTAACGATCGACGACCGCTCGCTGAAGCAGTTCAGTAAGGCGATGCGGGAGCAAGTCCCGTACGCAACGGCGGTCGCGTTGACTCGAACGGCCAAACAAGCAGCCGAGGCAGTTCAAAAGGAATTGCCTCGGCACTTCATTTTGCGTAACCAGTTTACGAAGAACAGCATCCGCACGATCCGCGCCGAGAAGCGGGATTGGCCAGAATCGAAGGCCATCGTCGGCTCAATCTCGCCTTATCTGGTTATCCAGGAAGACGGTGGAAGCAAGACGCCGGCATCGAAAGCCTTCTCGATCCCCAAGGGGATCAGGGCCAACGAAACGAAGCTTGTGCCCCGGTCCAAGTGGCCAGGGAAAATCCTCCTAGGAAATTCGACCATTCCGATGGGGGGCCGAACAAGGGGGGCAAGTAAAGGCAGTCGCCAAAAGCCTAAGCCTTTTCTGCTTCGTGAGCATGATGGCGTTGGAGTCTACATTCGAACCGGCAAAGGTCGGAAAGTGAAGCGACTCTACCGACTAACGCGGGAGACTTTGCACGTCAAAGGACGGCATTGGTTCTATACGCCCGCCTCACAGGTCGCAAGCGTTGAGCTACATAGGAACTTCGTGAAGGCGCTAGACGAAGCCATGGCGTCACGCAGGTAGCAAGGCGAGCCAAGGCCCACAGTGGGGGAATCCTAGGGCCTCTCGGGTCCTCCCAGCAAAGGGGGGCAAACGAGTGGGCTCGCCCTTGCGACTTATGACTAGCGCTCCGAAATTTTTAGGGTGTACGGGGTGTACGGGCCGATGAGGTACGAATGGGAGCGCAAGAAGAGTGGATTTCGCTCCGGGAATTCGCCAAGCGCTGCAAGGTAAACCCGAATGCGATCACTAAGGCCCTAGCGAGTGGGAGAATTAGCCGGCGCGAGTCGGACAAGAAAATCAACTGGGTCACGCAGTCGAAAGCGTGGAACGGATTTCGGGATCCGAGCAAAGTTCGCGACCATGATCTTCTTCGCCATATCTCCGAGGGCGCTTATGATCCCGCCGAGGAGGACGAAGAGAATTCGGAATCCTTCCGGGCCGCGAAGACTCGAAAGGAAGTCGCGACCGCCGGTCTCAAAGAGCTTGAACTTCAGGAAGCCTTAGGCGAAGTCGTTCGCTCGGCTCATGTTCGAAGCGCGATGGCTCAGTTCGCGATCGACGTTCGTGAGTCGATCATGACGATTCCCGATCGCGTGGCGAGCGAACTCGCGGCAGAGGTCGCGAAGCTAACCGGAAACGCTCTCGACCTCGAAACGGCTCGCGAGATCATTCACAAGCTATGGCGCCGAGAGTCGCGGGTCGCCCTGGAGAAAATTGGTCGCGCAGAAGAATCCGGTGAACGCGGATAGCACCGAGGAGGAAGTTCGTGATTGGCTTTACTCTATCGGGCGCGGTTCAATCGTTCCACTCTCGGACCTCACGGTAAGCGAGTGGGCCGACGAGAACCGAATGCTCTCGGCGAAGGCAGCGGCGGAGCCTGGTCCGTGGCGGACTGAGCGGACGCCTTACCTTCGCGACATCATGGACGCCCTGAGCGCGGATAGCCCATATGAGTGGGTGGTCTTCATGAAGGGCGCCCAGATCGGCGGTACCGAGTGCGTTCTCAACTGGCTCGGCTATGTGATCGACCGGGTTCCGGCTCCGACGATGATCGTCTGGCCGACCGAAAACGACATTAAGTCGAACGTCCGGATCCGAATCGACCCGTTCTTCGAATCGACCCCGTGTGTCGGAGACAAGATCAGCGACGGAGGCCCGAAGGACGGAGCGAACAACACGTTCCTGAAGGAGTTCCCTGGCGGCTTCCTCAGCTTCGCGGCATCGAACAGCACCTCCGCGCTCCGCTCCAAACCGGTTTGCAATCTGGGCCTCGACGAGGTCGACGAGTACCCAGGGAACGCGAATCAACAGGGCGACCCGGTGACACTCGCCGAAGCACGAACGCGAACCTTCGGCACCCGGCGAAAGATCGCGGCGGTTTCGACTCCCACGGTTAAGGGTGCGAGCCGAATCGAAAGGCTTTACGCTACGACGGACATGCGGCGCTACTACGTGCCGTGCCCGTTCTGTGGCGTTTATCAGGTCCTCGTCTGGGAACAGATGAGGCATGAGAAGGGGCGACCGGATATCGCTTGGTATGAGTGCATCCATTGCGCCGGCGAGATCCAGAACCACCACAAGGTCGACATGCTCCCTCGAGGAGAGTGGCGACCGGAGCGCGAAGCTTCATCGCCGAGGCGGATCGGGTTTCACCTCTCGGGCCTCTATAGCCCTGTTGGCATGCTGAGCTGGGGAACTTGCATGAGCGAGCACCACGAGGCTCAGGGCGACCCGCAAAAGCTTCGGGCGTGGACAAACACAGTTCTCGGCGAGTCCTATGCGGAGAAGGGAGAGCGCCCAGAGTGGGAGAAGCTTTTTTATCGGCGCGGCGAATACGAAGTCGGAACGATCCCCGAGGGTGTCCTCCTTCTCACCGCCGGCGTCGACGTTCAGAAGGACCGAATCGAGGCGGAAGTGGTCGGATGGGGCCGAGGAAAAGAATCCTGGTCCATTGATTACTACACCTTCACGGGCGACACATCCGATCTCAACTCGGAAGCGTGGCAAGGGCTCAGGGAGTTCATGTCTTCGAGCTTCGTTCATCCGACCGGAGCGATGCTCTCCATAAACCTAGTCGCCATCGACTGCGGATACGCGACGACCAACGTTTACAATTTCGCCCGCGAGTTCTCGGACACGAAACTCGCGGTGATCAAGGGAGAGGACAGCAGGACCCAGATCTACAGCCAACCGAGGCCCGTCGATGTCACCACGGCGAGCGGTCGGAAGATCAAAAGAGCGCTGAAGCGGTACCCGGTGGGCGTCTCGGTTCTGAAGCATGAACTCTATGGGTGGTTGCGGCTGACTCATGAGGCGGGAACTCCCGTACCTCCTGGCTTCTGCCACTTCCCGGACTACGGCGAAGAGTATTTCAAGCAGCTCACGGGCGAAGACTACATCACCACGGAATCCCGCTCGACGCATCAGGTTCGAGGCGAATGGAAGAAAAACCGGGAGCGAAACGAGGCTCTCGACTGCCGAATCTACGCCCGCGCGGCGGCTTCAATTTTACAAATAGACCGCTTCAAGGGCCCGCAATGGGACCGCCTCGAACTCTCGCTCGGCACGATCAGGTCCGCCCCGACCTCCGAGCCATCGGCGAGAGTTCCGGCCGGTCCTGTTGCTAGACCTGAGCGCCGTCGCTACCGATCGAAAGGAATTTGAACATGAGCTACAACCCTAACGGCATCACCCTCGCCCAAGCGATCGCCCAGCGGGACGCATGGCTCGCGGCATCGATCGCGCTGACGACCGCCCAGGAATACACCATCACCAACGGGGCGTCCATGCGAAAGCTGGTCCGCGCTGACATCAAAGAGATCCAGACGCAGCTCAACTATTGGGAAGCGAAGGTCCGCAGCTTGACGCCAGGCGCTCGGCGCGTTCGATACCCGAGGTTCAGTTGAACAGATCGCAGCGAAGGAAAGCCCAGCGAAAGGCTTCGGCGAAGCCATCGAAAGCGGTTCAGAGCGCCCCGAAGGTTGAAGGCACGTTTGGCACCGGCGCAGCATCGCGCGGATTCGACACGGCGAATAATGGCGCATCGCCTTCTCGCCGAGCAATGCGAGGATGGAACCCCTGGGCGGCGCGCAATCCAGACGATGAAATCCTGCTCGAGAGGGCAGAGCTTGTCGCCCGTTCGCGCGATGCTTACCGAAACCAACCTATCGCCCGCAGCGCCGTCAATACGATGCTCACGAGCGTCATCGGCTCGGGGCTTGAGCTTCATTGCCGCATCGATCGAAAGTTCCTAGGCTTCGATGCTAACGATCAGGCGGCGACCGAGTGGGAGCGAACGACCGAGCGACTCTTTAGGGCTTGGGCCAACAGCACGGACGCGGACGCCCGCCGGCGCAATACGTTCTATCGGCTTCAGAGCATCGCCTACAAGTCGGCCAAGCACACGGGAGAAATCTTCGCGCTCCTTCCGATCATTCCGCGAAAGGGAACGATCTGTAACCTTAGAGTTCAGCTTATCGAGGCTGACCGCGTCTCAACTCCATACGACAAAGTCAACGGAGTTCTGACCGAGCGAACGAAGCCGATAGTCGGATCCCTCTGGGACGGAGTAGAGACGGGTGTCTGGGGCGAGCCAATCGCCTACCATATCGAAACCACGGTTCCGAGCCCCTACTTTGAGTTGAACCGGGAATGGAAGCGTGTTCAGGCTTACGGCCCGAAAAGCGGCCGCCGGCAGGTCATCCACTTCTATGAGGAGGATCGCCCCGGGCAGCGCCGAGGTATCCCGTTCTTGTCTCCAATTCTGGAGATGTTGAAGCAGATCTCGCGTTACTCCGACGCGGAACTCACCGCGGCCGTGGTGAGCGGCATGTTCACGGTCTTCATCAAGCATAAGGATCCGGACGGTGATCCTTTGGGTGGAATTGGTGACGGAGACGGCAGAGGCGCGCCGCTGGGCGAGTCTCCCGATATCAGCCTGCAGAGCGGCGCGATCATCGACCTCAATGATGGCGAAGAGGTCCAAACCGCGAACCCGGGCAGACCGAACGCGAACTTCGGCCCGTTCATTACTGAGATCATCCGGCAAATCGGGATGGCTCTCAACATCCCTTACGAAGTCCTGACGAAGCAGTTCACGAGCTCCTATAGTGCCTCTCGCGCGGCGATCATGCAAGCGTGGGAAGTCTTCAAGGTTGAGCGAGGCTGGTTCGTATCGGAGTTCCTTCAGCCGATCTATGTCGAATGGCTTAGCGAGATGATCGCGAGCGGGGTCATCCAGGCTCCCGGCTTCTTCGACGATATCGAGATTCAGCGTGCTTATAGCCAATCGGCATGGTACGGACCGACGCCGCTACAGCTCGACCCAGTGAAGGAAGCGAACGCCGCGAAGACTCGCATGGAAGCGCTTCTTACGACTCTCGCAGAGGAAACGGAAGGCTACAACGGCGGCGACTGGGCAGAAAACCTCTACCAGAGAAAGCGCGAGAACGAAGTTATCGCCGAGTGCGGCATCGTGGCGGTCACTCCAACGCCTACCCAGAACATCAGCGTGTTCCCGGAATAGAACCCATGAAAAACAGCAAGACGGCCCAAACACGGGTCTCGACGAGCGCGCCCTGGTTCCTGCCAGGCGGCCAAATCATCGGGCTTCGCTCCGACATGCTCGAAGTTCTTCGCGCGATGGAAGGGCGGTCGCCTCGAGAGATTTTCTCCGAGCATAAGCCGCAAGCCGACTCCGATGCTCCGGCATCTCAGTTCGCTTGGACCAAGACGGACGATGATTGCGATAAAATCACGGCGGTTATTCCGCTCTCCGGACCGATCACGCAATACACGGGCGTCTGCGACTGGATGTTCGGAGGAACAAGCCTCGAATCCTTCATGGCTTCGATGGAGGATGCGTTCTGTGACGACTCCGTAACCTCGATCGTCATCGACGTGGATTCACCAGGCGGAGAGGTCAACGGAATCGCGGACGCAGCCGACCGTATTCGCCTCATGAGCGCGACTAAGCCCATTGTCGCCTTTACGCGCGGCAATGGATGCTCGGCGGCTTACTGGCTGGAGTGCGCGGCAAGCGAGATCATCGCAAGCCAAACGGCGGTAATTGGCTCAATCGGGATCGTCATGACCTATGTCGACGACTCCGAAGCCGAGAAGGCGGCGGGAATCCGTACCTTTGAGTTCGTTTCCTCTGTGGCACCTAAGAAGCGTATGGATCCGGGATCAGAAGCCGGGAAAGCCGACATACAGGCGCTCGTGAACCAGTACGGCGACATCTTCGTCGCGGCGGTCGCGAAGTTCAGGGGAGTGACGACCGACAAGGTCGAAGCAGATTTTGGTCAAGGCGGCGTCCTGATGGGCGCGAGCGCGGTAAGCGCGGGCCTGGCCGACAGAATTGGGACGCTCGAGGACGCTATCCTCGCGGCCCAAAAACTCGCGGGGCCGGCGAGTTCATCGACAACCGGGACGCTTCCGAAGGGAGCGCCTCAACTCACAACCACTCGCGCGACAGCCGAGGGAGGACTGATGAATCTAACGGCTCAACAGATTTTGGCCGAACACCCAGCAGCCGCTGCGGAGATCGCGGCGAGTGCAGCCCTGAAAGAGCGGGCACGAATTCAAGGAATTCTGAAGATCAACACGGCGGCAAACCGCGCCGTCGCTTCAGCGCAAATCGACGCAGCACTCGCGGACGGTAACTCAACCGCCGGCGACCTCGCGATGGTCATTCTTGAGGCTCAAGGCAACAAGCTCAAGGCGATCGCTTCCGCCCGGGCAGAAGATGGCGGGATCGAAGTGGAAGACCCAGAGGTTCCACCAGAAGGCGTGAAGCCTACCGGTAAGGCCCCGACGATCGACACGAACGCGGTCTATGCCCGCATGAACGGCGCTTCGGCGCAAGGAGCGAAGTAAGTTGCCCAACCTAACAGAAGGCTATTACGATTTCGAGTTTCTGGTTAATAACAGGGACCCGATCCAGACCGACAACATCGTTCTGGCCAGTGGCCAGAATCTTGTCGCCGGCGCGATCCTCGCGAAGACCTTCGTCGGAACCGCAGCGGGCACCAACGCCGCCGGCAATACCGGTAACCCAACGATCGGCGCGATCACGGTCGGATCATTGGCGGAAGCGGGTCTCTACCGGTGTGTCTTCATCGATGCGACTCACTTCGAAGTGTTCTCGCCCGCCGGCGGGTTCCTCGGCTCCTACGCGACTGGCGCAGTCGCTAACCTTCAGCAGAGACTCAGCTTCACCATCACGGTAGGCGGAACGGGCGCCGTAGCTGGAGACGAATTCGACATCGTCGTGACCGAAGGCGCTTCGACCTATGCCGCAGCGGTGGGCGGCGACGCAGTTGCGATCCTCGGGGTCAAGACCGACGCCACGGCGGGCGCAACTGCGACCGTCGCGGTCACCCGGCTCGCCGAGTTCAACGTGAACAAGGTGAATTACGGCGCCATGGATGCGGGGCACATCCTCCAGGCAAACGCAGCACTCGCGAAGAAGAACCTCATCGCAAGGACCGGTTTCTAAGAAATGCTCAACGGAATTTTTACGAACCCCGCGTTCGGCATGGAAGCTCTGACGGATTCGATCCTTCAGATTCCTTACATGCCGACCCAGGCCCGCGCGCTTGGAATTTTCGCCAACGAGGGAATCCCGACGACCACCCTCGACATCGAACTAGACGCGATCAACTTCTCGCTGATCCCCAACACGAAGCGCGGCGCCCCTGCCACGAACTACCGTGAGGGTAAGCGCGTTATGCGGAGTCTGAAGGTCCCTCACCTTCAGCTCGCCGACACGATCCACCCGGAAGAGATTCAGGGTGTTCGCCTGTTCGGTTCGGCAAACGAGTTGGTCTCGGCCCAGGCGGTCGTTCAACGCCGACTTATGGGAATGGCCATGAGTCACGATGCGACGCTCGAGTACCAGTCGGTCGGCGCGCTTACGGGCGTGATCTACGACGCTGACGGCTCGACGGTGATCTACAACTTGTTCACCGAGTTCGGGATCTCGCAAACGAGTTTCGACTTCCTGCTAGGCGATGCCAACCAGGATATGAAGCACCTTTGCTTGAAAGTGGTCCGCGCCATCAAAGTCGCCCTCGGCGCAATGATGTATCAGCGAATCCATTGCTTCTGCGGCAAGGACTGGTTCGACGCCTTCGTCGCTCACCCCGACGTCGTCGCAGCCTACCGACTCTGGCAGGATCGCTCTAGCGGCGGAGGTGGCCAGTACGGTGACTTCGCTCGAAGCGATAACCGGTCTGGATTCGAGTTCGCGGGCATCACGTTCGAGAACTACATCGGTGGAGTGACTTCGGACTTCATTCCGGCGGGAGAGGCTCACTTCTTCCCTGTCGGAGTTCCGAACCTCTTCCGAACGGTGTTTGCCCCAGGAAACTTCTGGAGCACGGCGAACACGATCGGGCTTCCCCGCTATGCAGTCGGCGAACCCATGAGAATGGGCCGAGGGCTTGAGCTCCTGACGGAGTCCAACCCGCTCTGCTACTGCACTCGCCCGCTCACTCTCGTGAAGGCGACCACTAGCTCGTATCCGACAGGAATCCCCTAGGATCTAGCCTGATCTGATCTAGCGACGATTAGGGCTCTCGGCCGATGCCGGGAGCCCTGGTCATTTTTGGAGACCTGACGAATGATCACCGACCAATACACACCCGAAATCACCGACGAGGAATATCAAGCGGCCCTCGACGGTCTTAATTCACAACCGCAAAAACATCTTGTTATCGGGGGCGTTCGCCCTCAATCTGTCGATGAGCTTATCGCTCTCGCAAAGGCCAGGGGCTATGTTCCGAAGGTCGTCGACGATACCGAACCCGCAACCCCGCCGACTCCTGTGAAGGCCCCGACTCCAGCGCCAAAAGCCCAGGAAGTCAAGCCAAAAGCAGAACCCGCAACCCCGCTGGCTCCTGTGAAGGAATCCACCGATTCGGACGTCGAGATCCCGGACCTGGGAACGCTCTCATTCAATCAGATGAAGGCCCTCGCCAAGTCTCTCGGTATCTCTCCAGTGCCAAACACTCAAACCGACCTCGTGGCGGCGATCGAAGCCAAGCGAGCCGAGCGAGAGAGCTAAATCGACATGCTTCCTGGCTTTCTCGGGCAAGTTCAAAGCGACTTCGAGATGATCTGTGGCGCCGAATATTCGGAAGTCGTGACGTTCTCGGACGGAACGACTTCCGTGACGCTGACGGGTCTTTTCGATGCCGCCTCAGCGCATTTCGACCCGGAAAGCCAGTCGCATGTCATCAACGAAGCGGCACGAATAACTGTCGCCGAGACATCGACCGACTTCGATTTGCGCCGGCCAGGATTGCAGGTCCAGGTCCGGGGCTCCTCTTATAAGGTTCGGAAATCAGACTGGGAATACGACGGTCTGGGCCAACTCATTCTCTACCTCGACCCGGTTCGATGAGAGCGAAAACACATGATCACCAAAGAAGTAAAGCCCGCGCCGGGGCGAAAGGTTCGGCGTCCCGATCAGCAATTCAAGGAACTCCCTCAAGAGGGCGCCTTGGTTGAATGGTCTTCCTATTGGGAGCGCGCGCTTACTGAAGGCGACGTCGTTCTCGTCGACCAAGAAGCACCGGCGACCGCGCCGAAGCCTTCGAAAACAAGGAGTGAGGAGTAATGCCACAGGCACCACTTATTGACACCGTTCCAATGCCTGACGGCGGTTCTACGCCACAGGCCCAGGTTGCTTTTACCCAGGTGAGCGCCAATCTTCGAACGCCCTTCGTCGCGATCGAGATCGACCCTACCAACGCGACGGGCGGCGGTCTTCAGCGGAATTCCCCTGCACTTTTGATCGGGTCGTACGACAACACGATCGGCACGGTCGTTCCGAACGTGCCGGTTCAGGTGTTCAGTGCTTCTCAAGTTGCGGCCCAGTTCGGAAATGGATCGCTTCTCCATGAGATGGCGATCGCATGGTTCGCGAACAACGTCGACACCCCTGTCTTTGTTGTTCCCGTCCCGGATGCCGGCGGCGCGTCGACCTCGACCTGGACGCTGACGTGTACGATCCCAAGCGGAACGATCCAGAACGGAACACTCGCGCTCTATATCAACGGCGTTTACTACGGGGTCGGAATCACCCAGGGGATGACTGTTTCTCAGGTTGCGACCGCGATCGCGAACGCAGTCAACAACGTTTATGGGTGCCCGGTCACCGCAAACGCAGCCGCCGGCGTGGTCACCCTCACCTCGAAGGGTAAAGGTGCTTGGACGACCGGCATCGATGTCAGGCTGAACTATGCGCCTACCGACGCGCAGCCGGTGAACCTCGCGGTCGCCATCGCATCAGCGACGAGCGGCGCCACGAACCCAGTTCTCACGACTCTGATCGCGAACATCATCAACTCGCAATATCAGTTCTACGTGTTGCCCTACACCGACAACACGAGCGTGGGAGCGCTTAACACCGAACTGATTCGGCGATGGGGAGCGATGGTCCAAACCGAAGGGTTTGCGATCACGGCCCTGCAAGGATCTCAAGGGACGCTCGCGACCTACGGCACCGCGCTAAACAGCCAGTGCCTTTGTGTCATCGGATATAACAACTCGCCGAGTGCGAACTATGCATGGGCGGCGGCGGCAGCCGGTCAGGTTTCCGCAGCGGCGGCGATCGATCCCGCGAGGCCATTCAACACGCTTCCGCTCGTTGGAATCCAGGCTCCGCCACTGGTGTCTCAGTGGACGCAGCCCATGGCCAATGCGCTCCTTTACGACGGAATTGCGACGACTATCGTCGATTCTGGCGGGACGGTCCGGATTCAAAGGCTCATCACGACCTATCAGAAGGATGCGAACGGCACACCGACACCCGCTTACCTTGATCTTAATTCGCCTCTGACGCTCTCTTGGATTCGGGCCGATCTTCGCGCTTACATCCAGGGCAAGTATCCACGGTCGAAGCTGGCAAACGACGGAACTCGGTTCGGAGTCGGGCAGCCGATTGTGACGCCTTCAGTCCTAAAGGGCGAGATTATCGTTCGGGCTCGGCTATGGGAGAGTCTGGGGCTCGTCGACAACGTCGATGGGTTCGCCGCGTCTCTCTCGGTCGTTCGCAATACGGGCGACTCGACGAGGGTCGACGTATTCATGGCTCCATCGCTTGTGAGCTCGCTCCAGGTCGTCGGCGTTCTGATCCAATACCTTCTCGGCTAAGCCGGAGACAAAGAGTCCAACTTGCGGGGCGTTCGGGGAAATCCCCGGACGCCCCGCTCCGTTTTAAGGAGATTTGAAAGATATGGCATCAAGAGTTGGCGGAATTATCCGCGTGACCGTCGACGGCTCGGAGATTCGGGCCAAGGGTGATTACACCTACAATCTGGGCCAAAACAAGCGCGAGGCAGTGATCGGCGCGGGCTACGTCCATGGCTTTAAGGAGATGCCGCAGGTCTCCTTCATCGAGGGCGAGGTCACCGACACGAGCGACCTTGACGTGGTCGCTTTGACCGGAGTCACGAGTGCGACGATCATCCTCGAACTTCCAAACAATAAGAGCGTGGTGCTCCGTGAGGCCTACTACGCGGCGGACGGCGAGGGAACCACGGGCGAGGGCGCGATGAAAGTCAAGTTCGAGTCGCCATGGCCGGCGGAAGTGTTGGGAGTGACCGCGTGAACATTCCCGCAGGCGTTCAGCAGCTCACGACAGTCGAGGAAGTCGAAGCGGCATGGGATGACCTTTTCACGCTTACGCTCAACATGGGCGAAGAGGGTGGAGAAACCCCGAAGACCTTCAAGTTCGCCAACAATAAGAGGGTAGCAATCACCGCAGAAGCGATTTTCGTGAAGCTTCGAAAGCCGATCAAGGCAGGAAAAGACCTCGAACTCACCGACGTACTCCGCATCAAAGAGCCAACCGTCGGCGATATCCGGCTCACGGACAAATACAAGGGCGATATCGAAAAGTCGATATGCCTTCTCGGCGCGGTTTGCGGAATCCCGAACGCTGAAATCAACAACATGCCGGCGTCCGACCTTACTCTCCTCGGCGAGGTAATCGGCGCTTTTTTGTAGTCGACCTATCTGATCTCGCGAACATGGTCTACCTATACAGGTGGCCACCGAGCGAGATCAACGCCTTTACGATCACTGATTACGGTCAGTGGCATGAGCACTATCTTTCAGTCCTAGAGTCCCGCAGGAAACCATGAAGAAATTCGAGATCGCAATGGTCATCC
This sequence comes from uncultured Armatimonadota bacterium, assembly GCA_903904815.1. Taxonomy (GTDB): domain Bacteria; phylum Armatimonadota; class Fimbriimonadia; order Fimbriimonadales; family Fimbriimonadaceae; genus Fimbriimonas. The sequence continues at coordinate 26,967 of CAIVDU010000053.1, read as the reverse complement.
AGGCGATCGACAAAGTGACCGGCCCCGCGAAGGGCATCACGGCGTCGATCCGAAAGATGGCCGCTCAGGGCGAGGAGGCAGCGAACCACTCTTCGAAGAACGCCGCTCACCACGCTAAGGAGCATGCGAAGCATCACTCTCATGGAATTGGCGGGTTTCTAAAGGAAGGCTTTGAGAAGGCGTTTGAGTTCGTTCCTGAGATCGCGGGGGTCTCGATCGGGATTGAAGGGGCGGTCGAAGGGTTTAAGAAGCTCACCGAGGCGAGCGACGAAGCCGCAGCGGCTCAAACCCGTCTCGCCAACATGATGCTTCACGTCAAGGGCAACACGAAGGCCGACGTCGAAGAGGTCAACGAACTCGCCGAAAAGCTTGAGGGCAAAACCGCCTACAAGCATACGATTTTCGAGATGGCGGCGAGTCAGCTTTCCGCCTTCGGGATGAACGGAAAGCAGGTCAGGGCGATGCTTCCGGCCATGGCCGACTATCTCGCGATGCAAAACGGCATCGGGGCCACGAACGAAGATGCGATCGCAGGGGCGAAGCTCCTCGGAAAGGCCTACTCGGGCAACGTGGGAGCGCTCAGGCGCGCCGGCGTGGTGTTCTCTGCCGCTCAGGAAGCAATTCTCAAGCACGGAACGGCATCACAAAAGACCGCCGTTCTGATCAAGGGAATCGAGAGCAAATCGGGCGGTTTGGCCGGGAAGCAACTGCTCGACGACAAGGGACAGGATCAACAGGCGAAGAACGTCTTCGAGAAGATCAAAGAGAAGCTCGGCGCCGCCCTTTCACCCATTCGGCAGGTTTGGCGGAAAGCCCTCGCGGCTTCGGTCCCAGTCCTCAGCGAGTTCGCCGACAACTTCCCGAAATTACTCGCACGTGGGGGAAACGCCCTCAATGCTGTCGGATCGAGACTCTCCGCTAGTTTTGGACAGGGGTTCAGCGGCGCCAACATTGGCGGGTTCACCAAGACGTTCGACTCGCTTCGTCCGCTCATCATGCGGGTGCTTGGCCCGATCATTCCACTTTTTAGCTCGATCGCGAGTTTCATCTTTAAGGCGGCGGGCCAAATTGGCAAATGGCTCGTCGATCTTTGGGTCAACGCTCAGCCAGGCCTAAAGGCGCTCGCAGAAGCTTTCGCGCCCATCATCGACGCGCTGGCGAACCTATGGCATAAGATTCTTGTTCCGCTCTGGGATAGTGTCCTCGCCCCTCTTCTCGGGTGGCTCATCGGGAAGCTTGCTCCGTTTCTCATCAATGTGCTCGGGCCCGTCTTCAGGGTGCTTGGCAAGATAATCGGATGGACTCTCAATACGATCATCAATCTTATCTCGGGGCTTTTCACATGGCTCGCAAAGGTTTGGCCGATCGTTTCCAAGTTCTTCGTAAGCCTATGGGGAAAGATCAAGATCGCTTTTGGAGGCCTGAAGGCAATTCTAACCGTCGTTTGGCAGGATATCTGGAGCGGTCTCTTTCAGTGGGTCGAAGACAAGTGGGGCGCATTCCTTGACATCTTCCGGAAGGTCGGAAACTACCTAGGGTTCGGCGGCGCATCAGGTCAAAGCGGGTCTTCGCAGTCGGCGGCGTCCTCGGCTTTCCGCCCAGCGAGTTCCATGGTTCTACCGGGAATGCTGGGCGGCGCTCAGGATGCCTCGACAACCATCAACGGCCGAATCCACGTGAGCCACGACCGAGGTCTAAAGGTCAAGACATACGACCCGTACGACCTCCTCCATGTCCAACTTGGGACACAATCGGGATTTCATTAAGCCATGGCAACCCCTAAGCTTCTGAAAGGCTCCTTTCGCGGGGTCGCCTTCGGTCTTCCGTCTCATTCGATGTCCGGCGGTCGACGAGTGGCGCTCCACGAGTTTTCAGGGAAGGACAATCCGTACGCTGAGGATCTCGGTCTCAAATCTCGGACGTTTTCGCTAGATCTGTTCGTGATCGGCGACGACTTCACAGGGCGAAACGCGCTGATCGCAGCGCTTGAGCAAAAGGGCCCCGGAGTGCTCCTCCATCCATATCTCGGGCGCGTCACTCTCCAAGTCGGGGAATATTCGCTCAGCGAGTCGTATGACTCTCAGCGAGTCGCCAAGTTTGCCGTCACGTTCATCCAACCAGGCAAGCTAGAATTTCCGGCCGCGGTGACTAGCGCAAGCGCGACGGTTTCAAGCGCTTCCACGGCGGCAAGCCTTCAGGCGGCCTCGAACGCCATCGCGATCAATACGAGCCAGAACCGGGCAAGCGCCTCGCTCGGCTCAGTCGTCGCGAGCACTGCAGCGCTAGTTCAAACTCAGGCGAAGCGCGCGGCCCTTCCGAGCGGGCTCAACTCGAATACCGCGACCGCCCAAGCGATCCAGTTGATGAGCGCTTATACGAGCGACTCGAATGCGCTCACCGGGCTCATTACAACGCCGGATCTCCTTTGCTATTCGACGGCGGACGTCGTATTTCGCCTTTCAAGCCTCGGAATGACGTCACTGCAGGCGTTCTTCGCTTATCAGAGGCTCTTGGGGGACGCGGCGGCTCTCTTCGCGGGACTGCACTTCCCTGCAACGGCGATAGGCGTCACGATGGCCGCGAACGCCTCACTCTATCAAGACGCGGTTTATACCGCCGTGGTGGGCAGCGCGGCATCCAGCGCGGTCGACGCCGACTTCTCGACGTACGATGAAGCGATCGCAGTTCGAACCGCTCTTTCGGAGATGTTCGACGTGGCGATGAACCAAGTGACGGAGAGCACGCTCTTCGGCTATCTCCAGGATCTTAGGGCGCAGTCCCTCACGGCTATTCCAAGCCCCGACCAAGCACTTCCGAACGTGGTGAGCGTAAAGGTGGCGTCTCCGCTTCCTTCGCTTGTCCTAGCTCATGATCTGATGAGCGGATCCAGCGACGAGCAGCGCCTAATCGACCTTAACTCCGCTCGCAATCCCTGGTTTATGCCGGCGGCGACCAATGCTAAGGTGCTTTTCCTGCGATGATCTATACCGTTCAGCCAGGCGAGACCCTTTCAGGGATCTCGATTAAGTTTCTCGGGAGCGCGGCGCCAGCAGCGACTCTCTTTCAGATCAATAAGAGCAGGATCAAGTCGGGGAGCCCTTCCGCGCTTGCCACGGGCGAGCAGCTCGTAATCCCCGATCAAATGATATCGGCGAGCAAGGTCACGCGAAAGGCTTCGCGGGGATCTTCAGACGTTGCGCTCGAGGTCAACGGGATTGAATACGTCGGGTGGGAAGAGGTCAAGATTTCCCGCTCTATGGAGACCGCAGCCGCTTCCTTTGAAGTATCTGTTTTCGACCGGTGGGAAGCAAACTCCGAGCCGTGGCCAATCTTCGACTTTGATGAGGTCCGCGTTTACATCGGCTCAGACCTGATCATCGACGGTTATGTCGACAAAGTCAGTTTCTCGATCGATGCCACTTCGCATGGCATGAGGGTCTCCGGGCGCGACCGCACGGCGGACCTCGTCGACTGCTCGGTCATGGCTCGCCCGGGCACGTTCAAGAATAAGAAGCTTGAGGACCTCGCCCAAATTCTAGCGGCTCCCTTTGGCGTAAAAGTCGTGACGGATCAGGACACGGGCCCAGTGATCTCGGTTTTCACTGTCCTCCCAGGGGAAAAGGTTCACGAAACGATCAGCCGAGCGGCGATCGCGAAAAACTTCCTTGTCACGAGCGCTTTCAGTGGCCGACTCGCCATCACGCGTAGCGGCGAGAAACGCGCGTTCGACTCCATCGCCGAGGGCGTAAATCTGCTTTCTGGAGAGTCGGACGCCTCGAGCGTGGAGCGGTTTTCCGACTACACGGTGGAAGGGCAGTGCGGAGGACAGGGCAACAACGGATTAAAAGGCACTTACCACGACGCGGGAGTTCCGAGATATCGCCCGCTCATGATCAACGCCGAGCAGAAGGCGACGTCTGAGTACGTGAACGGTCGGGCCCAGTGGGAAGCCCGCGCGAGGGCGGCTAAAGCGCGATCGGCGAGCGTGACCGTCGTGGGATTCAGGCAGAGCGACGGAAGCCTTTGGCAGACGAACCGCATCGTAAGCGTCACTTCACTAAGTCTCGGGCTCTTCGAGGACTTCCTCGTCGGCGAGGTTTCCTTTTCGGAATCTTCTTCGACAGGTCAGACCACCACGCTCAAGCTCGTTAGACCGGACGCCTATACGAGCGAGGCAGAGCTCAAATCCGAGAAGGATATTGTCAAGCTTGACCGAAGGGCTAGGCGCGGCCGATCGAAGGGCCGGGGCGTCTCTCAGGCTGAAATTAATGCCGAGATCAACAGCGACAAGCAATATTTGAGCGAGGATTACTGATGATCGACCACTTAAAGAGGGTGATCGGCCCATTAGAGCGGAGAGTTCGATCGATGCTCATGAGGGGCACTCTCGCCGCCACCGACGACTCTCAGGACCTCCAGCAGCTACAGGTGACCCGCCTTGAGGGCGAGACCCTAGACGGATGCGAGCGAATCGGGCAATACGGGTTCACGTCTTTCGCTCCGAACGGCTCCGAAGTGGTGATCGCCCAGATCGGCAGTAATCCCGACCATCAGGTGATTCTAGGCGTCGACGACAAGTCGAGGCCTCACCCGCTTGCCGCTGGACAGGTGGCGATCTACGACGGAGCCGGGACGAAGATCGTGCTCTATGCGGATGGTTCCATCCGCATCATCGCCGGGGGAACCGTGACCATTGAGGGCGGTTCGATCTACCTGGCCGGTCCGACTACCATCAACGGCAATCTCCACGTGACGGGGAACGTCGCGATCGACGACAGCGTGACTGTTGGCGGAACTCCTCTCGACGTGCCTTAAACGAACGCCATGCCAGATATCGCCATTTTCGCCCAGAACGATCCGGTTTCCGGGATGCCTATCTTCGACATTGCCCTCACTCCTATTCCAGCAGGGGCGGGAACGGTGGCGCGGGATGTGTCTTTGGATTCCGGGCTAGACACCGCGATTTACATCTCGCTTTTCACTGACGCGCGGGCCGATCCGGAGAGCGCTCGAGACACGACCGACCTTCGCGGATGGTGGGGAGACGAGTTTGGGCAAGTCGGCAGCCTCCTGTGGCAACTCATCAACGGGAAAGCGACCGACGAGGCTCTCGCGAACGCGAAGGTCTGGGCGGAAGACTCGCTCGCCTGGCTCGTGAGCGATGGCGTCGCGGCAAGCGTGAGCGCAACCGTCGCCCGAATTCAGCTTTACGCGATCTCAATCACGATCGAGATCGCGAAGCCGGACAACACGAAGTCTACGTTTCGATACGCCCTCAACTGGGCTCAAATAGGTTAAGTCCCGCGCTTAGACAGTTCTCAATCACTGACAAGAGATTCTCATGGTGCCGACCGGTCGACTCTTTCACGCGGGGTAGAGGTCTCGAACCTCCTGGCCATGATGAGGCAAAAGTTTACCAGGACATTGAAGTATGCCGATTACACGTCCAACACTCTCGACGCTCATAACTCGCATCTCGGGCGATATCCAGGGCGGAGTCTCGGCGACAGCGCCTCTCCTCTCCAATTCGGTCCTGATGGTGCTCGCGCGGGTTTTCGCGGCGAGTTGCCATCTCCTTTGGGGGTATCTCCAATTCATCGCCCAGCAGGTCATGCCAGATACCGCCGAGGCGGAATACCTTGAGCGCTGGGCGGCGGTTTACGGGATCTACAGGACGCCCGCGAGCTATGCCGGCGGCGAGGTCCAAGTCACGGGAACCAACGGGGTCACCCTTCCGGCCGGGACGGTCTTCGTCGCGGCGGGCGGAACGGAATACTCAAGCGCAGCCGACGAGACAATCGCGATGGGAGTCGCCACTCTTACGCTCACGGCGCTCACGCCTGGCTCGATCGGAACTCTCGCCAATGGGCAGGTGATCAACCTTCTTCAGCCCGTGGCGGGCGTCCAATCTCAGGGAGTGGTTCAGTCGACCGGGCTTCTCGCGGGCAACGATGCGGAAACGGACGACACGCTCCGCACTCGCCTTCTAAAGCGGATCCAGAGCCCTCCACAGGGCGGAAGCCAAGCCGACTACATTGAATGGATGCTGGCATGTCCGACCGTCGCGGCGGTCAATGCGTGGTGCTACCCGTCTTACTCCGGAGCCGGTACCGTCGGTCTTACCTTCTCAGTTTCGGGCGGTCCCGTTCCGAGTGGCGGCGAAGTCACGGCGATGCAAAACTACATCGACACGCTCGCGCCGGTGACCGCTCAGGTGATTTGCTTCGCGCCGACGCTGGTCTCTGTCGATTGCACTATCCATCTCAATCCGAGCACTGTGGCGCTGAAGGCAGCGGTCACGGCGTCTCTGACGGACTTCTTCTCGACCAATGGCGCGCCGGGGTCGACACTCTATCTCTCACAGATTAATGAGGCGATCGCAAGCGTTCCCGGAATTGTCGACCACACGCTCACGATTCCGAACGCCAACGTCGACCTGACGACAAGCGAAATCGCGGCCCTGGGGATGATCACATGGACCTAGCCGCTTATGCGAAGCAGATTCTTACTCTGCTTCCGAAGGGCCCGGTTTGGCAGGGCGAAAACCTTCGGGCGCTCGTCGGATCGTTCGCGGGAGAGGTCTACCGGATTACGGATGCGGCTTCCGGAGACGATGGCCTTACCGTAGAAGTGATTCCCTCCTCGGCGGTTCAACTTCTGCCCGATTACGAGACGCTGGTCGGGCTTCCCTATCCTGGTTTCGACCTGGCGGGAACCACGGCGCAGCGGCAAGCCGACGTAGTCGCCGCGCTGATCGCTCAGGGCGGGCAGTCAAAGGCCTACTTCCTTCAGATCGTTGAGGCTCACGGGCACGTCGGCGCTTCGATCACTGACGGATATCAACCCTTTCATGCGGGAAGTCTCTGCGGGACGCCCTTGTACGGCGTCGCGTGGGTGTTCTATTGGCAAGTAAACATGCCAAACGAAGCGGGCCCGGATCCGCTCCTCGAATATCTTCTCGAACTCTACCGACCTGCGCAGACCGTGGTCGGATTTGTATACCTCTAGGAAAACTCTATGTTCAAAATCGATTCGTCCGGGAATGTCGCGGGCATGTTCACGAACGGGGATCCGGCGACCGGAGTCCCGGCGACGGTGGTTTCTGATCAGTGGTTGAACGCGATCCAGACGGAGCTAGTTAACGTGGCGACTTCGACGGGTGCCGCGCTCGACAAGGCGGATTCCACGCAGGTCTTGACGGCGATTCAGGCGCTCATCGCGGCTTCTTCGAAAGGCTACAAGCGGGACTTCTCGCCAAACAACGCCTACTCCACTCTCTCAGCGTTCCTCGCGGGGACCTACGTCTCGCTCGGCCAGTGTCCGACGACCGGCGGCGAAATCGTCGAGGCGAGGGACTCGGGCGGTGCAAACGATTCGACGCTGTATTCGATGGTGGTTCGGGCGGATGCCGCTTGCACCGTCAGCGTGGTTGCGGCGTTCTACGACAACAACGTCGCGCTGTATCTCGATGGGGCGCTGAAGAACACATGGAGCGGCGCGGGCGAGGGGACTTCGTCGTACGCGATGGTCCTTTCGGCGGGGACTCACGTCGTTCAGTTCTTGGACATCAACAGCAGCGCGGGCCCGGCGGGGATCTATATCAACGACTGGATGACCGGCAATCCAGTCAAGTGGCTAAGGGCGGCGCATAGCTAATGCACGGCAGAACCACGCGCGGGGCCATTAAAGCCTACATGGCCGACAAGCTTCGTCTTCCGAACGCCGACGGAGTGTTTCCGACATTGGTTGATGACCGAGTTTTTGTCGACCGGTTTGGACCAATCCAAGAGGACGAACTCCCGGCGCTCATGCTTTATTTGTCCGAGGAGACTTGCGAGGTCCTCGACGTCACCGAAGACCGTCGGCGCCCAAAGGTGCAAATCGAGATTCAGGTGGCAGGGGATGATGCCGGAAACCAGATCGATCTCATAGCCGACGTAATTTACGACACTTTCCGAAACGACGAGTACCTCGGAGGTCGCGAAGAGGGGCTCGTCGAGTGGTGCCGATACAGCCGCGGTCAAATCTACTACGACGACAAAAGGCACTTCAACGGTCTTTGTTGGGTGGTGGAATACGACATCCACTACATCGATCAGACCGCTCCCGACTTCGAATTTTCCGACGTGCAGCCATTCAAGACTATGCAAGTAGAAACCTACTTTTCTGAGGGCAATCCTCAGCCTCCGATCGTGGTTCCTCCCGTGGGCGACACGATCGATCTCGCTCAATAGTTCGCGGCATAGCGGACCGACCAACTCAGGAGAACCCTATGAAATTGATCAACAGGGCGGCAGTCCTTCTGTCGCTTCTCTTTTCGCTATGCGCCTTGAGCGCCGGGCAGGTATTGATTCAAACCGCGAGCGTGGCCACCACGCCGGCAGGTCTCGATTCGCGGGCCTTCCGGTCTGTGAAGCTCGCTCCGGGGCCCAATATTCTGACGATAGACATCGACGGCACTTATGCGGGGCAGTTCGCTCTCCAGGTCGCTTATCAGGGCACAAATGGAACCCTTCGGACATGGCCCAGCGCATCGATCGCCAACTCGCTCACTGTTGGGTCGACAGGTATCGCGGCCAACGCGAACGGGGCGTGGTCGACCACGGTCTACGGGCCTGGATATGCCTACCTCGTGTGCACTGCTTACACCTCTGGTTCTCCCGTGGTGTTCTTTTCCGTCGGTCAAGGTGGATCCGGCTCGTCGGCGGAATCGGCGGCAGTTTCTAACGGCAAACTTAAAATCGGGAAGCCACTCACCCTTCTCGGCGCCGCAGCGGGAGCCACAAACGGCTCGGTCGCTTCCGGCGCTCATCTTCTCTCCCGAATCATCGGAGACAACGCATCGTCGACGACCCTTTATCTGATGATCTTCGACGCCTCAAGCCTCCCATCGAATGGCACGGCGCCCATCGCTCAATGCATGGTTTCGTTCGGGATCTTGACATCGCCGATCGAGAACACGCGGTCCTTTGGCGAGGACTGGATCGCCAACGCGACCGGCTTATGGTACGCCTGGTCGACCACGAGCGGAACGCTGACTCTCGCTTCGTCTGGAACCGGTCTCGGTTTGGAGGTCTACGGTGGTTAAGCTTTTACCTTTGGCTAAGCTCGCGGCTTTATGCCTGATTACGGCATTCTGTGTGCTCTTGGGGATGCACGGAAGACACCTCGATGGGCTCAGGGTCCGCGAGGTCGGCTTTGCAGTCGGTCTTTTCGTGGGTCTGATCGTGTTTGGCCCGTTCATCTTGCGAGAGAAACGTCAGGGCGTGCCGTTCAGGCCATGGATGCTTCTCGCGGCGTTGCCCCTGCTAACCGGCGCGGCAGACACGATGTCGGTGTTCGCCTACGCTCGGGCTCAGCGTGGCGAGTTCAACGTTCGAGACTTTGGGGCGAAGGGTGACGGCTCGACCGACGACACCGTAGCGATGGCTGCTGCGGATACGGCGCTGAATGCGGCCGGCTCTGGAATGTGGTTCGCACCGGCCGGGACGTTCCTTACTACGCAACCGATCACGATCTACTCCAACGTCGTTTATGCGGGCGTTACGGGTGGATCATCCACGATCAAGGTCGCGAATGGTGCCAACTGCCAAGCCTTCAAAACCTATCAGTTCGACGCCCTGACTGGGACCAACTCGTCGGGCGGTGCAAATCGATTTGAGATTCGGAATCTCACAATCGATGGAAACCGAGCGAACCAGTCGACTCCCGGAGCGATAGCTCAGACGCTCACGTCGGCAGCTACGGGTGGCACGTTCACTCTCGATCTGATCTCGACGGGGATCGTGACCGGAAGCGAAGCGTACACGGTATCGGCCTCGACGCTTCAGACCGACCTCCGAGCACTTGCCCCAATCGGTTCCGGAAACATCACCCTAACTGGCGGCCCGCTCAACACGACGCCCATCGTTGCTACCTATTCCGGGTCCCTGGCGACTACTTGGTTCCCACCGATCGGAGTCACGACGTCCTCCCTCACCGGTGGATCACTCACGGCGACCTATCCGCACTCCGGCGACTGCATCTCCATCTACGGCTACCAGTACAAGATCATCAACTGCGTGATTGTCAACGCAGCCATGGACGGAATCTACTCCGAGTGGGGCAGATCGGCAACGACAAACACCACAGGCGGCCAAGAGTCGCTGATCACCCTAAATCATATCTATAGCGCTGGTTGGTGCGGGATCTGTTGGCTTGGACCACACGACTCCCAGTGGTCTCACAACATTGTTGGGCCTTGCAACCAGCTCACGTGGAGCAATGTCCCGAACGTCTACGTCGGCGCGAGTAGCCAAAACACTGGCGCAGCGACGATCTCTAGTGGAGATCACTATTGGGGTCACGCGGATAGTTGGAATCTCATCGCCGACTGCGAATTTCATGGGACGAACGACACTGCTGACAACGGCACTGGCGGCGTGTGGTACCGCACCGGTGCCCTTTTCGAGTGGAAAGCCGGGTTAGACGACAACTTCGGAAACAACAGTAACTTCACCGCTCTTAGAATTGGATCTACTGCCTGGGGCCTCGCGGCTGGACATGTCGACTGGGAGGGGCCTATGCAACTCTACAGCAGTGGCAACCCTTCAGGCTGTCTCGCAGTCAACTTCGACAACTCGGCGGGTTACAACGACATTCGTTCCCAAGTATTCGTCTCTGCGTCATCATTAGGGACTGCCACATCTGCTTCGCCTCTGTGGACTGGCACTCCGACATCATCGGACAGCTATACATTCCACACGAGCGGCGGCGGCGGCTTTACAAACAACCACGCGGCAACTGGCGCGTTCTGGCCGGGCTATATCGCTGCTGAGTCACTTACCGCGCCAAACGTGGTCCTTGGTGACTGGCCCGCAAACGGCCACGGTCTCCAATGGTGGTCATTCCCACTCGATTCGATCAACGGTTCGGGAGCACTCACCTTAGGGACCGTCTATTTGCGGCGGATGGTCTCGAACTATACGGGCTCAATCTCGCATTTGGACCTTGTGCTCAACGCTGGTGGTTCTGGTCTCACATCAGGGCAAAACCTGATGGGGATTTACGACAAAAATCTGAATTTGTTGCAGTCTTCCGTAGATCAAACGTCGGCATGGGCGTCGTCTGGGGCAAAGCAAGCGGCGTTGAACGCTACGGTTAACGTGGTCCAGGGTCAAACGTATTGGATTGGCTGGGTTTGCAATGGCAGTACGTGCATTTCTCCTTTTAAGTCCGGCGCAGGCGCGGCGGCTTACAATTACGGCCAGTCAGCAGGGACTCTCACCTACGCCACACATAGCACAACCGGACAGACATCTATGCCATCTACTCTCGTGATCTCAAGCTCCAACGTTAGCCCGTTCTGGGCTGGCGCGGGCTAGGTCATTAGAGAGCTGATCGACTCTTCCCCAACTCTTCGGATATTCCGATGAGTTGGGGGCTCTTTTTGTTTATCCTTGTGCGGTGCAACGGACGCAGCTCAACGGGACGAACTGGCTATTCTTGCGACTCCACAATGGCGCGATCGAGATTCAATGCGTCTCGGCCGAGGGCACCAACCTTCCGCGCATCACTCTGACGCCTGAGCTCTATTGGCGGCTGATGGACGTCGGAGAGCTCGACCTACCGGGCGGCGTGACTATGGAATATCCCGGCTCGTACGTCATCATCGATGTAGGCGTGCGGCGCTGGGACGCGATCGACGGAAGCGTGTTCGCGAAGATGCTCGAGGCGGAACTCGGCGGTCGTCCGGAGACCCACTTTCGTAGCTGATATTCCCTAAATTCGCCCGATTGATGGACAGGAGTGGACACCAGTTTTGTGCCGTTTTTGTACCGGCTCATTTCATGAGGCAAAGAAAAGGCCCCGAGAGGGAGCCGCTTGAACCTAAAAAGGTCGGGAAACTGGAGCCGATGAAGGGAATCGAACCCGCGACCTGCTGTTTACGAAACAGCTGCTCTACCACTGAGCTACATCGGCAAGACGGCAAATTATACCACCCGATTTTGGAAATTTGGAAACCGGTCGGGACGGGACACGGGGGGTGTGGATGCGGGGGCGAGCGCCTATAATAGGTAACAGTACGAGGTTTACACGCAATGTCGCAGGACAACTTCCCCATCCGCAAAGTCGATCACATCCGCCACTATGTGGGCAACGCCCGCCAGGCGGCCTTCTATTACCAGCACGTCTTCGGTTTCTCGATCACCGGCTACCATGGCCTGGAGACTGGACTCAAGCACGAAGTCGATTATCTGCTGGAACAGAACGACGTCAAATTGCTCTTCACGGCTGCCCTGCGGCCTGGGCATCCGATGTCCGAGAAGATCGCCCAACATGGCGACTTCGTTCAAGACATCGCATTCGAAGTCGATGACGTGGACTGGGCGTTTCACGAGTCGGTGCGGCGTGGCGCCGTGCCTGCCCACGAGCCGTACACCCTGTCCGATGAGAACGGTGAAGTCCGAATCGCCTCGATCCATATCTACGGTGACACTCTCCACACGTTCATCAATCGCGATAAGTTCTCCGGCCACTTCCTTCCCCACTTCGAGCGACGAAACGAGCCGGGCGACTCGATCGGCATCGTCGAGGTCGACCACTGCGTCGGCAACGTCGAACTAGGTCAGATGAACTATTGGGTCGACTGGTACGAGCAGGTCCTCGGATTCAAGAACGTCATCACGTTTGACGACAAGGACATCTCCACCGAGTTCACGGCTCTGATGTCCAAGGTGATGGCGAATGGCAACGGTCGGGTCAAATTCCCGATCAATGAACCGGCGGAAGGCAAGAAGAAGTCGCAGATCGACGAGTACCTCGAGTTCTTCGGTGGCGCTGGCGTCCAGCACGTCGCGCTGCGAACGGACGACATCGTGTACACGGTAAGCCGTCTTCGGGCTCGCGGCATGCAGTTCCTCTCGGTTCCCCAGGCCTACTACGACGCCCTCCCTGCCCGAGTCGGAACCATTGAGGAGAACATCGACGAGCTGGCGCAACTCGGCATCCTGGTGGACCGAGACGACGAAGGATATCTGCTCCAGATTTTTACCAAACCGGTCACCGACCGTCCGACCCTGTTCTACGAAATCATTCACCGCAAGGGAGCGACGAGCTTCGGGAAAGGAAACTTCAAGGCACTTTTCGAAGCGATCGAGCGAGAGCAGGCGGTTCGGGGAACTCTGTAGGGGCCTTTAGTGGCGGAGCTTGGGAGAGGTGGGGCCTGATTTCAACGGACTTTTGCGAATTGAAATGGCCCGCAACCCGCTACCGGGGTTGATGGTTCGTGGGTAGGTGAATCTATGGCGACACATGATGACGTTCGGCGGATTGCTTCCCGACTCCCGGGCGCGGTCGAGGGTGAAGGGCGGTTTGGGTTCTCGGTGACTCATAAAGGAAAGGCGAAAGGATTCCTATGGGCGTGGCTCGAGAAGGTCCATCCGAAGAAACCAAGAGTGATCAATGACGAGGTGATCGCCGTGGTCGTCAGCAACCTCACGATAAAGGACATGATCATCGACTCCGACCCGGAGAAGTACTTCACAGAGCCCCACTACAACGGATACTGCGCAGTCCTCGTGAGGCTTGCCAAAGTGGAACTCGACGAGTTGGAGGGACTGATCATCGAAGCCTGGCGTTGCAAAGCGCCCACCGAACTCCTCCGACAATTCGAGGCTAAACCAACACTTTCTTAACATTCGCGGCGGTATTCTCCTCGCCCGTGAGACCCACTACCGCCCTGGCCGCCTTGGCCTCCATTTCGGTCGCCCACGGCCAATTGATCGGCAACCACCCTCCCAAACTCGTGGTGCTGATCAGCATCGATCAGTTCAGAGCCGACTACGTCGAACGATATAGCCCCTACTTCCTTCCGACCAAGTCGGGCAAGACACTCGGTGGTTTCAAGTACCTTACCGAAACTGGATCCTGGTATCTCGACGCTCACCACAATCACATCCCAACCGCGACTGGTCCTGGTCACGCCACGCTGATGACCGGCTCCGAGCCTGCCTACGACGGCATCATCGGAAACGACTGGTTCAATCGTGAGACCGGTAAAGGGGTGTACTGCGTGGACGATGCCTCGGTTGAAACAGTGGGAGGAACCAGCAAGCCGATGAGCCCGCGAAATCTCCGCGTCACCACAATTGGCGATGAACTGAAGCTTGCGACGGGGGGCCGGTCCAAAGTGGTCGGGATCTCGTTCAAGGATCGGGCAGCGATTCTGATGGCAGGTCATGCAGCCGACACGGTGATCTGGTTCGATAGCGGCACTGGCAACTGGGTCACAAGCTCGTTTTATGCCCCCAGCAAGCAACTGCCGGAATGGGTCGCTGCGCTCAACTCCGAGAAAGTCCCCCAAAAGAAGTTCGGAAGTCTCTGGGAGCCCCTCCTCGCTCCCGAAGCCTACTCCTTAACCCGACGCAATCCGAACGAGAAGCCGGCGGAAAACGGAAAGCTCTTCTCCCACAGCACGGAATCGGCGACCAAGTCAGGCAAACAGAATTACGACGGCTTCACTCGCACCAGCTTTGGGCAGGAGTATGTGTTCGACACCATCGAACGCGCTCTGGATAGCGAGAAGCTAGGCGCCCACGATGTCCCTGACGTCTTGGTCGTCAACCTGGCTACCAACGACTATGTTGGCCACCCCTACGGACCGGACAGCCCGGAAGTGATGGACATCACCGTCAGAACCGACCGGCTTCTGAGCGGCCTGATCAACTCCCTGGACCGACGCATCGGGATCGATAACGTGGCCCTCGTCGTCACTGCCGATCACGGCGTCCTTCCCGTCGTCGAAGAGTCGGCCGATCGATTTCGAACGGGATCGATAAGAGTCACCGCGAACTTCAAGCAGGTGATCGATGAAAGCCTGACCAAGACTTTTGGACCGGGTGAGTGGGTTCTCGGTGACGGTCTGTACGAGCAGAACCTCTACCTGAATCGCCGTTTGGCTCAGGAGAAGGGTCTGTCCATTCCTGCTCTCGAGACAGCGGCCGCCCAGGCGGCGAGCACAATTCCCGGAGTTTTCGCGGCTTACACCCGTTCCCAGATCCTGAAAGGGGAGCTTCCCGCCCTCGACGTCATGACTCTTGTGAGCAATGGATTCGGAACGGATCGCGGTGGCGACGTGATGGTGTTCGAGGCCCCGGGCGCCTACTTTGGCGGTGGCGGCGGTACTGGACACGGTTCGTTGTGGGCCTATGACACCCACGTGCCGATCCTCGTCCACGCAAAAGGCGTCAAACCCGGGAGGTACTTCGACACCGTGCACACATCGGACATCGCGTCGACCCTGGCTCACCTCCTGGGTATCGAGTATCCCACCGGCAATGTTGGCAGGCCTCTTCCCGGAATGAAGTAGCTCTTCTTTACGGCTTTTGCAGCCCTGCGGCATCGGACGGAGTCCTCATTTCTTAAAGATGAAATTTTCGTTCACATTGGACGAACTTTGAAACTATGTCTGGCCGTCAATTCTGTGTCTAGTCTGAAACGAGGGTTTCTGGAAGTTTCGCAATAAGCGAGATGGAATGAATCAAAGTTCTGGCTAGCTCCAAAGTCCTAATGGCCTTTACTTATAGTGTTTTTTACACTACGATCAAGGGTTCCAGCGGGTACCCTTAAAAAGGTCTCAGGAAAGGTGAACCTTCGAGCAATCGGCGCGTTCATCTCACTAAGAACAATTTAAACCCTAATAAGGCGCTCTCGGGATTTTCCACGAGAGGCCGTTTGCCTACAGTAGTAGGAAGTGGCATCGGCTCCCGGTTTCAAGCACGCCCGGGGGCCCATTTTCTTTAAGAGGGGTAAGATCTTCCCTATGCCCTGGACAGTTCTTCTTGTTTTCGCTTATGGCGCCGTTACGATTTTGCTTGGCGTCGCCGGATTTGTAAACAAGCACAGCGTCGCCTCCCTTATCTCCGCGGGAATTTTTGGCGCGCTCGTGATTCTCGGTGGATTCTTAGCGAAGCAGCACCCAAGAGTCGGCTACGGAATCGTCCTCCTGGTCGCCCTCGCGATTCTCGGCCGATTCGGAATGAACTTCATCAAGAAGGGTGGCGATTTCTATCCGGACGGCGTAATTTTGTTGACCTCGGTTGTCGGCCTGGTCGCCGCCATCGCCGGCCTTGCCGGTCAGGGTAAGTAAAAAAGTCCCTTTGGGACTAGTCGAAACGTAGAATTGGCATGGGGCGAATTTCGGCACGGACCGGGCCATGGGATGTGTTGACGCTGACGAATTCCCCACCGACGGCGACTTCGATTCTTAGCATGGCGGCGGCGATGTGGCCGTAATCGGGCGAGAAGGCGGCGCTGGTCACAACGCCCGCTTCGGCCCGCGCCGGGTGTGAAATCGTCGCTCCCTCTTCAAGCGGGCCTTCTGACAGTAGTCCAACCCACGATCGATTCGCATGGCCACGGCTGTGGAGGCGCATCAGGACTTCCTGGCCGGTATAGCACCCCTTCGAATAGCTGACGTGCTTCGCGTCGAAAGCCGGACCAAGCTCGGGGGGCAGGGTCTTTCGCGTGTAGTCGTGCCCCGACCGAGGAGAGCCTGCCTCTAGCCGGGCGATATTGTAGGCATCCGCGCCGATCGGATCGAATAGATCGCAAAGCTTTTTGATCGCCTTCTTTGCCGCGATCGGGATCCACACGTCCCAGCCCCCCATGCCCGTACGATTGGATCGGAGAACGAAAACCTCTGCCCCGGCAAACTCGACCGAGCCGCCATCCAGGCTGGGCAAGGTCATCTGTTGGGTCAGCATTGCGGTTGCCTTCGGGCCCTGGACGCTTACCAGACGGTACTTATCGGAAACGTCCTCCGCAACGACGTCCTCCAGAACCACCATTTGTTCGACACGCTCTAGGAATCCCGAAAGGGTGTTCGTTGGCAATGTCATCAGAAACCGTTCATGAACGGACCACAGGTCGCAAACGCTCACGATCTGCCCAGTGGGTTCGCACAGACAAAAGGAGCTAGAAGCGCCATGATCCATGCTTCGCAGATTATTTGTGGCTTGGCCCTGTAACCACCCTTTCCGATCCTCGCCAGTGAGGGTCACAAGTGAGAACTCGCTCAGTTCCACGATTCCGCAATCTTCACGGAGGCGATCAAATTCGGCCACGACCTCTTGGCTGACGTGGTTTAAGAGTTCCGACATAGGCTAGGCTCCTGAGTGCGCAGGACATGCGCTCACCCGCAGGATCGGGCTCGCCTTAAAAAGGCGTGAATGGTGACAATCATTATGATGTACGTTTTAAACCGCGGATCGGTGACAGTTTGATCCTGCCAATTCTAGGGGTATTTGTGGGCCTGTTCGGCTTTGGCGAACTAGGTGTCCATGGATTCGAACACGACGCGGCCCATCACGTCAAGGCAAAACTTTCCGGAGACCACGCAACCATCTCGGTGCGTACGGGGCTCGATTTAGGACTGCTCCAGGGCGACATCCGGGAAGTCGTCATCCGTGGCAGCCAATTCTCCACCCCTGGACTTCCGCTTTTCACCGAACCGGAGCGCCCGAAGGACGGAAAATTGCGGTTACTGCGGATGGACTTGAAGGACTTCTACCTACGTGGACTTCACATGGATCGGCTCGAGGCGTCCATTCCCGACTGCCGATTCGACCTCGGTCTCGCCCTACGCAAACGAGAGATTCGACTCAGCACGAGTGGATCCGGGACAGGGGCGGTCACAATTCGCGACCGCGACTTAGAGGCCTTCGTCCTCACCAAATTCCACGACATCAAGAAGGCGTCGATCAAGATCTCCCAGGGCCGAATCCATGTCAGCGGGCACGGGCAGTTCTTGATTTTCGATACCGACTTTACGGTCGACGCCAAACTGGTAATTCTGGACGGAACCAAGCTCGCTCTGGACGACGCCACGATCCTGTTCGATGGCCAGCCGACCGACGAACTCTCACGCAAGGCGCTACTCCAAACTCTCAATCCCGTGGTTGACCTGAACGTCGACCTTCAGCTATACGACGCAATCCACGTTTGGAAAGTCGACTTGGGTGAGGGATTCTTGAGAGCTTCGGGCTCGACGGTTATCCCAGTACGGCCTCAGTGAACGCCTCCGTCTTGAGGTCGGGAAACCACCAGAGCGCGTTGTCGGTCGGGTTCACGATCAGATGACCACCGTCCAGCAGGCCCTTTCCCCCGGCGCCGGTATTTCGCGGCATGCCCCGCAAAAGCCAAAGAGTGCTCATCTCGGGAGCATCTGCCTGGCCACCCTCTAGGAGCGTCTTGATTAGGTATGGATCCGCGCTCATAACCGGAAACTTTCTTGGCGGCTCTTGAAGACTCGACGTACCAAGGGTGCAAAGAGAGAGGATCGATGCGAGGATCAGAATCGGCTTCATTGCCCTCTTGACGGTCTGCCGACGATCACGTTACGGCAGTTTTGAGTTCTCCTAGATGGTGCTCGTAGTTGCGCCATCGCCCTACCGAAGACCGGTAGATCGGCTGGCGCACCTGCCACTGGCTGGGTGTACTCACAAGACGAGCGGACGGCGAAGTTTGAAGACATTCTTCGCTCCAAGGCAGTCCCAAGAACTCGATCATCTTTCTCGTGCCTGACTCTCGGTCGGAGACAAGGTCCTCATAATCGACTTCCAGAAGCTGGGAGGGCGCGATCACCGATCTCCAGTGGTCCATCAGCCGCCTATATTCGCGATAGGCATGGGCAATGTTCGTCCGATCGTGGCCAAACTCCGGTCCTCCCCGATACGGAGTGAGATAGACCGACAAACACGTATCGATCGGATCGCGTCGGCAGTGGATGATTCTCGCATTGGGATAGAGGCGGTGGATCATCCCCAGAGCCCAATAGTTCAAGGGCATCTTGTCGGTAACTCGAGAGGGTTCTGAAGACACGCCGTTGAGCACCGCGTCGTATTGGGTTGTCCACGACTCGATCGATTGTGTCGAGGAGTCTTGGGGGCCAAAGAGAGACTCCATAACACGAGGCTCTTCTCGCAACCAAAAAGGCAACTCGCCGGCGGTGGCAATTTCAGGATGCCCTGAAAGGATCTGCTCGACCAAGGTGGTCCCGGATCGAATCATCCCCACGATAAAGACTGGCCTTTCGGATATCGAGGCCTCGGGGAGGGGCTTCTCGAACTCTTCAACGCCGAATCGCTCGATGAGCATGTCCACACGCGCCGACGCAAACGCCGGGTCATAAGGTCGTCCTGAGGCAGTTCGCGAACGTAGGGCGATCTCATTCGCCATCTCGAAATGAGCGATGGCGGAGTCGTACTCCCCAAGGTCGTCATAGGCCTTTCCGAGCGCATAACGCAGCAGACCGGAATCCGACTCGGGAAGTTGAGGGAGAAGCAGCAACCTCGACATCCTCTCGATGAGATGACTCTCCGATCGAGAAACCTTCTTAGAATAAGCGAGGGCGAAGTAAGCGGCCGCCTGAGTGGGTTGGAGCGCGATCGCGGACTGGAAGCAGGCGGAAGCCTCTTCGAAACGGCCGTTGAGCTGATGGATCCGACCCATCAGCCGTTGAGCGATGGGGTCACGCGGATTCTTTGTCAGAATGGACTTCGCCGTCTGCTCGGCCTCGGAGACTCGCCCCGATTCGATCAGAGCCTGGCTCAAATTGATTTTTGTGGGTACGGAGCTAGGGTCAAGGGAGAGCGCGTGGCGCAGGACAGTAACCGCTTCGTCATTTTGCTCCACCGCGCACAGAAGCTGACCCAATTTAGAGTGGAGCGCGGGAACAGACGGGTCCAGGGAGATCGCTTGCTTGATCTCTCCGATGGCATCCGCCAGCCTCCCCTCGGCTTGGAAAGCGAGTGCCACGTTGAAGTGCAGATTTGCTAGCTCAGGTTGTAGCTCGACCGCCTTTCCGAACGCCGATGCCGCTTCGGAAGGCTTGCGCTGAGCTAGGAAGCTCTGCCCTAGAACGTTTAGAACGCCCACGTTATGGGGAGAAAGTTCAAGTGCTCGGAGGCAGATGGATTCTGCCTCCGACGCAAGCCCTTTTGAGAGCTTGTCTAAAGCCCGGGTGTGCAGTGTCTCTACGAGATCTACAGTCCCGGGCTCGTTTGACAGACGACTCATGACTGGAAGGTTACTCCCGGTCAAGGGTTCGTCGTCTTTTTATGCACGAAGGCGGGCACCTTCAGCTTCGGAAGGTCATCGGGAGGCGGGACGTCGTGTGACGCCGTCGCTCCCCCAGAACAGCCGCCGAGGATTGACAGGACAAACCCAATGAAGGCAATACGAGCCGTCGATTTCATTGACTTTCTTGAATCGACCAGCTCGAAGGCTTCGTGCTGTTCCACTTGTTGTACTTGCCGTGACCATCGCCATAGACTGCGTTGAATCCACCCATGTGGCGGGCTCTAACGTAGTATCCAGGGCAAGTGATTCCGCCAGCCGAGACGTTGACGCTCTTATTCTGGCTAGCCTTCAGTCGGGTCCAACCATAGTCGGTGTTCCTGTCGTCGCCGGAAAGGTCGGTCCAATCGCCCTCCGCAATCCAGATTGCGGTCGAAGGCACTTCGATCATCGACTCCGGAACCGGATCACCGTTCCAGTAGGCATAAGGGTCGTTGTTCGCCACGTAGCCCGTCTTGCCAGTCGCATTGAACGCCGGATCAACCTGATGGCCATAGGTCCAGGTGATGAGGTTGTTCCAAGTCCAGCTGACTCGGAGCATGCCCTTGGGATCCGACGTATTGTTGCCAGGATCGGGAGCCACGCCGTTGATCCATGCCGCATATCCAAAGTTGGTGTAGTCCTTATCCGGGCAAACCAACAGATCCATGCTCTTGATGTAAGGCTGGATGAGCATGTTCCAATAAATCAGTCCGCCGCCACCGGAACCGAACCAAGGTGCGTACACGCTCGGGTCATAGCTACCATAGCTGGCCGGAACGTAGACGTTATCATTGTCGTTCGCGTACATCATTGCCGACAAGCCCGTCTGCTTAGCCTGAGAGAGACACACGGTCTTCTTTGCTGCTTCTTTGGCTTGGGCGAACACAGGGAAAAGAATTGCGGCGAGGATCGCGATGATGGCGATCACAACCAGCAGTTCAATGAGCGTAAAGGCTTTGCGGGTGCGTTTCATAAGGCTTTCCGGGGAAATCGATGAAGCTAAACAAATTGGAAGTAGACGAACTTCCGCACGAAGCATCCAACACGGCTCTAAAATGAAACTAAACCCGGAGACCGGATCCTGAGAGTCGCATTTTAGTGACGAGGGTCAGGGTGGACGACACCTCGCAGCTCGAGAAGCTCCCCGAGCCAAGGCTCGAACCGCTTCCAGCGCTCGACGGAGCTCTTGTATACCGGCTGCCGCGCCTGCCACTTACTCGGAGTGCGGATTGAAGATTCGTTTGTTTCGTGGTGCAGACAGGCATCGTTCCACTCCAGTTCGCAGAATGCGATGACTCTTCTTGCCACCGTTTCGCGGTCGGAGACCAAGTCCTCGTAGTTGACTTCCAGGAAGGAACCTTGCGGCATCACCGACCGCCAGTGCGCCATCACCCGCAGGTATTGAAGGTAGTTGAAAACGATGTGATCTTGGTTGTAGGCGAAGTTCGGTCCGTGCCCCAAAAACGTCGTGTAGATGGAAAGACAAGTATCCAGCGGACTCCGTCGCAAGTGGACGATTTTGGCCTTCGGGAACGTGGCGTGAATCAGACCTACATGCGAGTAGTTCAGCGGCATCTTGTCGCTCGTACGGAGGGAGGTTCCGGCGGCCCCATCTAGGGCCTGAAGGTATCGGTTTGCAATGTCCTCACGTTCCCCTTCGGTGAGGTTCTGGCTGGGTAACCTCCTGACTCTGTCCGCTTCTCGCATCCAAAAGACGGGTTCGCCGGCCGAGTTCACCAGTGGATGACTCGCAATAATCTGGTCAAGAAGAGTCGTACCAGATCGGATCATGCCGACGATGAAGATTGGCCGATCGCTTTGGGAAGCTCCCAGATGCTCTCGCTTAATCTCCCTGGCATCGTACTGGGCAATACGGCGGCTGTTCTGATCGACGAGGTCCTGTTTATCGAACGGCCTCCCCTCGTTGTAAAGAAGGAATGCCGACTGATTCGCCATGTCGAAGTAGGCCATTGCCTGCTCATCGTTTCGTAGTTTCTCATGGGCTTTGGCGAGCGCGTAACAGAGATACGTCTTCCCTTTCAGGTCAAGTTCGGGTGAGTCAACGATAGGAGAGGCGACGTCGATGATCGATCTACCCTCGATGTCGAACGCCTTCGCTTCCACGAGACCGTAGTACGCGACGCCTTGAACCGGATCTGCCTTCAATGAGGTCATGAAACAGTCGATGGACTCGGGGAAACGTCCCTCTTGTTGAAGCCAAAGGCCCACCGAGTTTCCGGTAACCGGATCCTGCTCCATCGTTTTTCGGTAGATCGATTCGGCTTCTTCTAGTTCTCCGTTATAAGTGAGCGCCGACGCCAAGGCGATCCTGAGTTGAGACTCTCCCGGGTGGCGGACGAGGGCGGCTCTCAACATGGAGATCGCTTCGTCACGTGCCGCCAAGGTCTCAAGGACTCCGGCTAACTCCAGATAGGAGCCCACATAATTCAGGTTGAGGCGAATCGCCTCGCGAAACGCATCCCGCGCTTTGTAGATGCGATCCATCCGAGCGAGCGCCATGCCGAGGTTGTGCTGGTAGAAGCCGGAAGACGGGTCCGACCTTAGGGCGAGGGTGAATGCCTCCGCCGCTGGCTCGGGCTGGTTCTGTGTCATGCGACACAGTCCGAGTTCGTTCCACACGATCGGGTTCCGCGGGTTAATTTCCAGTGCCCGCTCGCAAAGAGTGATCGCTTCCGAAAACTGATTCAGGTTCTTCTTCGAGACGGCGAGCCAGTAGATCGCTTCGTCTCTTCGGGGCTGAACTTGAATGACGGCGGCTAAGTGGGGCGCCGCTTCCGACCAGCGCTTCGCCATGCCAAGGATGATTCCTAGTAAGAAGTGCGCTTCGACGTGGTCGCCGCCTTGGGCGAGGATCGTACTCAGGATGCTCTCGGCGAGCGGATGGTTGCCTTGCCGAAAGGCGTTTATTGCAGAAGTGAAGGCAGCGATTTGAGGGTCTCGGATGTTCGGTCTCCGGGCAAGCGGACCATGCCCGGGACCTATTCTATCTCCGAAGGCTGTTGCCAGTTCGCGGTGAGCAGTTGGCCGTCCGAAAAATTCAGCCCGAGCGACATCCTCGCGCAATGCGATGTCTGCCGTCTGGGCACTTGGCCCTATGTAGGCTCCAACCCCTACTTCTCTTCGTCTCGAAACAGCCAGCGAAGGGTATCGGGAAGGAGCGCGCGACCGTATTTGTCCGAGTGAAACCCGTTGCCGAGTTCGAATCGGTAGTCGTAGTGGCCAAACTCAAGGGCGCTGGCCATCTCCTGGTTTGCCAGCGGCCAGTTCCCTGCTTTGTTGTTCACGTCGTTCCGTCCGTCCTGTAGGAACACGCGCAGGGGCTTAGGTTCACCCTTCTCGTCCCAACCCCTCAAAGCCCGAATGATCGCTGGATAGGTGTTTCCCCCTGCGACACCGGTCGCACCTCCTTGGAGATTGGTAAAGCTGCCGATCCAAGAGATGACTTTGTGGAATAGATCCGGTCGGTACCACGCCGCATTGAATGAACAGATGCCGCCGGAGGAACCGCCAGCGATAACGTGACCCCGGGCGTCGGGTCGGATGTTGTAACGCTTCGTCACCTGAGGAAGAATCTCGTCGGCCAGCATCGTGACGTAACGATCTGAAACGGTGTCGTACTCGACAGATCGGTTATCGATATCCGTTTTAATTGTGCCTGGAGTGATAAAGACCGCGATGGAGATGGGGATCTGCTTCTCGGCGATCATGTTGTCAAGAACCGTAGTCCACGAACCGCGAGCCCATTGCCCATCCTGAACCACAAAGAGACAGGCCGGTTTTGACCCATCGTACTGCTTGGGCACGTAAATCCACCAGTGACGTGTCGTGCCTTCGAATACCTTGCTCTTAAAGAGCTCTTGCTCTTCAAGCGTGCCTTTGGGAACCCCGGGCTGGGCTCGAGTCTCCTTCGGATGGGTATAGGCTTCAAGCTCTCCGCCTCCCTTTCTCTCCGAGCCGATTCGGTAGCTCCAGCGAAACCCGGTGAGTTCGGGCAGAGTCGTTTCAGCAGCGTAGACGTTAGTCCTTGCCAGGCGCCTGAGTGAGAGTGTCCATTTTCCATCGTCGCTGGTGGCTACCACCCGCATCTCTGGGCCAGGAACTTGGATCGCAAAGATGAACCGAAGATCCTCGCTCCTGGGATTTCCGGATGCCAGATCTCTCTCACCCACCCACTTTGAGAGCGATTGGACGTCTTGGGGACTCAGACTTCGGCGGGAAAGGGCCCGAAAAGCGTCGTCGAATGAATGAATTTCAGGCGATTGGCTGGCATTCGCAACCGAGTTCAGCGCCAGAGCGGCAACGATCGAGAGCGCGGAAAAGTGGGATTTGCACATGGGTCACGGCGAGGATACGCCGCTGTTCAGAATGCGTCAACTGCTTCTCAAGAGTTCAGGAACTGGTCATCTGCTTAAGTTGATTCATTGTAAGCGTAACCGTGCCCTTTTCCTTGCCGGATGCCGCGGTGAAAGAGAGGGTGACATTGAGATCAAGGCGAACTGTCTTTCCGGATTCCTGATCCACCGAACCGACTCCGGAAGTGTCGGCAAAACCATCCAAAGTCCAGAGCTCACCATCGGTCTTTGCCGAGACAGCGCTTGGCGCGCCAATGAGAGCGAGCTTGTCCGAATCGGTCTTGAGCGCCACGTGAGTGGATGTCTTGATCAACCAGATAGGGCGGCCATTTAGCACGCCAGAGCCAAGTAGAGTTGACTTCCAAACGGGATGCTGGGTGCCAAAAACCGAGGAAAATGGCATCGCCACCTGCCAGGTATCCCCCACGCGGACCGGCTTAGACGGCAGGGGAATACAGTCTCCACTCACTTGCCCGAGACTACTTGGTGCGCGGCGTGAAGCAAGAAATTTGCCGAACGGCGACAGTGTAACCCTCGACCGGGCATCCATCGTTCCAGTGCAATCGAGAACGGATCTGTCGAAGTCACTCCATCCCTTTGCCTTCAGTTTCTCGATCAATTTGGGATCCAGCGTCACGACCTGCCTGACTTTGGCTAACCCGGAGCTTGATCGAACACTGAGGACTTCAAATCGAGAGCCGGCAGAAGTTTCGAATGACGCCTCTTTCTTCCCGCAACTCGGCGCCTCAACCTGCACGATCCCAGACATCGACAATGAATACTGGTCGACCTCGCCCGCTTTCAAAACTCTCATCATATTGAAGAATGGTCCTGCTTGGGCGGCGGGAGTGGGACTCGCGGTGACCGCTACCGAAGTCAAGAACGCAACTGAAGAAAGCCAAGGCATAGGAATGAATCGGCGTCGCTTTTACGATTTGAAGGACCGTTGTTGGACGCCGATTCAAGCGAATTTCAAGGTGACCCGAGAGGTTTACTAGTCGCTTAGGTTAAGAACGTGATTTTTGGGACTGTCTTGTGACGTTTAATTGCATTAAATTTCTGACGCAAATACGGAGTCGTGCTAGCCCGTAATTCGACGGTGCTCCGCAATGAAGCATGGGTTCGCGTTCAAAGGAAGGTTCGTGAGATACTGGATTTGTTGAGCCACATTCGGCGACTCGGCCCCCTATGATTCCTCTTTTACTTGCGGTTGGACTCTCCCAAGATTGGACATTGACTTTGGGTGGAGACCTGATGTTCAACGGAGTGAGACCGGAATCCAAAGCGCTTAACGCGGTGTCTGCTCTGTTGCGATCCAGTTCGGAGTCAATGGCAAATCTTGAGGTTCCGATTACTGATAAGGGAAAAAAAACTGAACGGAAGTCGGCGAAGGAGCTGAAGGCGCGATCGCAATTCATCTTGCGAGCGGATCCTAAACATAAGCTGAGCCTGGTCAATTCAGGACTCACTTTCGTGACCCAGGCGAACAACCATTGCATGGACTACGGGGCAGCCGGGATTGAGCAGGAAAGTCAGATTCTTGACTCGATCGGAATACTCCACACCGGGGCCGGATCGAACGTACGCGATGCCGAGAAGACCGTGACAAAGTCAATTCCCGGACGCCCATCCATCGGCTTGGTCTCGGTAATGGCCTTCGCAACGACGGCGGCACTCCGGAAAACTTCTCCGGCAACCAGTTCAGAACCAGGCATCGCCGTGTTGAACTTTGGCGGGGCGCTCACTAAGTTGTCCCTTCTCAAACTATCGCATCGCATTCAACAGGCTCACATCGGCTGCGACGTCCTCGTTGTGGGAATCCACTGGGGAGTCGAGCGAAAGGCGACGCCGAACGGCTATCAGGTCGCTCTGGGGCGCGCGCTCATCGACGCGGGCGCCGACGTGGTGTGGGGGCACCATCCTCACGTTCTGGAAGGCGCTGAGCTTTACCGCGGCAAACCTATCTTTTACTCCACCGGCAATCTAGTGTCCGCCTTGCCGGCCAACACTGGATTGTTCACCCTCTTCTATAAAGACCGAGCTGTCTCAAAAGCGGAGTTTCATCCTGCGAAGATTCGAAACGGTAAAGCGAGCCTCGCCACCGGGCGAGACGCCACGGTTGCGATAAGGTCGTATCACGAACTCTGCCGTGCTCTGCTTAAGAAGTATCCATGCAAAGATTCGACCGCCCTGTTCTAGAAGGCGCGGGAGAACCTCTCAGAGGATCTCGATGGCATTCGATATTAGGGATCGAACGGCGGATGACAACTACACGAATCAACGGCGTCTAGCCGACGAACTTCACACAGAGCGTAGACTGAAACCAATGCCTGAAGCATTCTCCGACGCGCCCCTCGCGGCACGCATGCGACCTCGAAACTTCGACGAGTTCTTTGGTCAGCAACACCTCGTCGCTTCCGGAGCGGCCTTTCGGCGGGCAGTGGAGGCGGATCGGTTGGGCTCGGTCATTCTGTGGGGACCTCCCGGAGTTGGC
>CAIVDU010000052.1 GCA_903904815.1 uncultured Armatimonadota bacterium | reverse complement strand
TTTATGGGGACGGATGACGATTACCAGCGTTGCTCCCTCGCTTCGGGGGTCGTTACGACGGGTGGTGTCCGTACCCGGGGTCTGCGACCCCGCGCTATTCTCTTTCGCCCCTCCGGGGTCAGGGGGATTTATGGGGACGGATGACGATTACCAGCGTTGCTCCCTCGCTTCGGGGGTCGTTACGACGGGTGGTGTCCGTACCCGGGGTCTGCGACCCCGCGCTATTGTCTTTGACCCCTCCGGGGTCAGGGGGATTTATGGGGACGGATGACGATTACCAGGGTTGCACCCTTGGCTCATTTAGGTTGCCCCGATCGGGGCAGGGGGGTGGTTGATACTGGAGCCGGCGACAGGAATCGAACCCGCTACCCGCTGTTTACAAAACAGCTGCTCTACCGATGAGCTACGCCGGCGCTAGGCTTAGATAGTGATACATAAGGAAGGGCCGACGCAAGGTCGGCCCACCTCTAAGTCGAAATTAGGCGCCCTTTGGGCTGCGATTTCTTGAACGTACGAGCTTTGGAGTTCCGTCGGGACCGTAGCCGAGCTTTGTTCCTGCAGGGAGAGCCTTGAGTGCTTCTGCAAGGTCGCTAGGAAGGACGAGTTCTCCAGAGCGGCGACGGCGAGTGCGTCGGCCGGGATTCAGTACGTTGAACGCATCTCCTGCTTCCTCGTCCTTAGCGAGAGGATGCAGCTGATGAGCGTCGACTTTGTACAGCTCAGAAGAAGCCGGGAACGAGAGAAAGAGGTAATCGCCATTATTTAAAATGCGCGCCTTAACCGGGAGGGCATACTTGCGAACGCCTACCTTGATCGAGAGGACTCCCTCTTTCTCCTGTGCCTTGAACTTAAGTGAATTCTTGACGTTTTGAACGGTTTTACTCATACGGAGACTCTCTCTGGATACCTCTTAATATACCCATATCGGTTTAGAGATGTTCCTTGATTACGTCTTACAAAGAATTCAACAAGATTCTTAGGTTGTCGATCAACCTCGTACTACCGAGCCTTGCCGCAACAATTATCGCGGCATCCTGCTCTAAGTCCCGAATAGGGGCCATCGTGTCTAAATCCACTAACTCTAGGTAGTCCACCGTGAAACCAACCGCATTCAAGCGGTTAATTGCACTCGATAGAAGAGAGTCAACGGAAGCGGATTTCACGAGAACCCCATCGCGGATATTCTTTAGTTCCTGGTAAAGGTTCGGAGCAATCGCACGATTTGAATCTGATAAATAGACATTGCGACTTGACATCGCAAGACCATCTGACTCCCTTACCGTCTCCTCAAACTTAAGCTCGACTGGCAGGTTTAGGTCGGCCACCATTCGCTGTATCACCAAGCACTGCTGGAGGTCTTTCTGCCCGAAGTAAGCGGCGGTAGGCTGCACAATGTTGAATAGCTTGGCAACCACCGTTGCCACACCAGTAAAATGTCCGGGACGATGGCCACCCTCCCATCGTTCGGTAACTCCGGAAACCTGAATCTCCGTGGTCTTTCGTGGATACATCTGGGAAACGTCGGGGGCGAAAAGGATATCCACGCCAGCAGACTCCGCCATCTCCGCGTCCCTGTCTAAATTGCGAGGGTACCGCTCGAAGTCTTCTCCTTGTCCAAACTGGGTCGGATTGACAAACAGCGAAACGGCAGCGACATCGTGGTGGCTTTTTGCCACTCGCATGAGGGAAAGATGCCCTTCATGAAAGGCTCCCATGGTGGGAACGAACCCGAGGCTCACCGAGTGGTCCCGCTTCAACTCGGCAATTGATCGCACGATCTTCAAAAGGCGTTCTCCGGACCCGGGAACGTGCCTGCACGCACTTCCTCGGCAAATTCCTGCATGGCCTTAAGCAATAGTTGTCGTCCAGGGGTAAACGCCTTTGCGTGCTTTAAAGGTTCGCCGGTAATTCCAAGCACATCGTGCATGACCTGAATCTCTCCGTCACATCCAGCGCCTGCGCCAATTCCGATGGTCGGATAAGAAACTTGGGCGGTGATCGACTCGGCCAATTTAGCCGGAATCAACTCAAGTACCGTCGAAAATACTCCTACGCGGTCTAGTTCCTTGGCATCCTGTAGGACTATCTCTCCGGAATCCCCCTTTCCCTGCACTCTGAATCCACCAAATGCATTAAGGGACTGGGGAGTAAATCCCAGGTGCCCCATCACGGGGATTCCGGCTTTGATGATGGCCTCGATCGCCTCGAGATAGACTCCTTCAAGTTTAATCGCTTCAGCCCCTGCCTTTACGAGTGCCACCGACGATTCGACGGCTTGTGACACAGAGGCCTGATAGGTACCAAACGGGAGGTCCGCTACCAGCAGAGCCCGACGAACTCCGCGCCGGACCGCACGCGTATGGTGGATCATCTCCTCGAGCGTAACGGGGATCGTGTTCTCGTAGCCCAGAACGACATTTCCGAGGCTATCACCGACAAGAATCAAGTCGACTCCGGCTTCGTCCGCAAGGTTTGCGAAAGGAGTGTCGTATGCGGTGATGCATACGACACGTTTGCCTTTCATAGAGCGCACTTTCGGCGCGGAGATTTTGTCGGCCATGGAGCCAGAGTTTACCGTCGGGACTCCTGGGCCACGTCAGGACCGGCTGGCCCTCTACTTAATAGCGGCCA
Source organism: uncultured Armatimonadota bacterium (assembly GCA_903904815.1). Taxonomy (GTDB): domain Bacteria; phylum Armatimonadota; class Fimbriimonadia; order Fimbriimonadales; family Fimbriimonadaceae; genus Fimbriimonas. Next base: position 21,025 of record CAIVDU010000052.1, on the reverse strand, counting down.
AGACTTCCTGAGCGTGGCCCTGTGGCTTAACCTTGCGGAAGACTTTCAGCACCGTCCCTGTCTCATCGAGCACGAAGGTAGTTCGGTCAACACCCATGTACTTCTTTCCGTACATCGACTTTTCCACCCAAACGCCAGCTGCGGAAGACAGTGCCTGCTCCGTGTCCGCGAGCAGCGTGAAGTTAAGCGAGAACTTGTCGATAAACTTTCGGTGCGCTTTGGTGGAGTCTGGGCTTACGCCGATGACCCGAGCACCGGGAATGTTGGGTGCGGAATCTCTAAACTCACAGGCCTCGACAGTACAGCCGGGCGTGTCGTCCTTAGGATAGAAGTAGATGATTGCCTTGCCGCCCTTCAGGTCGGCAAGAGTGACGAGGTTGCCGTCCTGGTCGGGCAGCGAAAAGTCGGGAAACGGGACGCCTTCTTCAATCATGTTCGAACTCTACTTGGACAAAGGGGGATTTGTTAGCGGATTCGGGGTTGTTTTTGTCGGATTCTCGGGCCTTCGGCGTTTGCGGCCAGGGGGCCGCGGTGCGGTGGATTCGGGGCGGCGGCGCGGATGTTATGTGACGGGCCATCGTGAGGTACAGGGTAGAAAGAGTTAGTATCCGAACGTAGGCGTTGGCTCCTAATGCGATCTATTGAAATGCTCGAGATAAATGGACTTCGCTTCGCTCGCAGGCTCGATTTGGCCCTCCCCAATACGGTTTAGCTGGAGTTCCATTTCTATTTTGATGGACTTCTTTAGGTTCGATTTGACCCTCTCCCCTGTGCCCCTCTCCCGCGTACGCTCCTGCGTCGCTGCGGGCGAGGGGTCCAACTCGTACGGCACTGGCTTAACGGAACAGCATTACTCCCCGCTCTCCCGCGTACGTCCCGCTTCGCTTCCTTACTACGCACGCGCTTCGCACTCGGGATCCGGAGACTTCGCTGCGGGCGAGGGCGCTCATTAGGACCTCCGAGACTTTTGCGATACTCTGTCCTGTCCACGGCCCTCGCTGGCCCGCTCTGCGAATTCTGGAATCCACATGCAGGAACCTGCGGCTACCCTGGGTCTGGGCGGGGGACGGGTTAGGCGGTGACGTCTAGGAGCATGGCTTGCATGAGGTCGACTCTTAGGACGATTCCGGCTAGTTTCTGGTCGTCGACGACGGGGAGAATGGTGAGGCCGCTATTGAGCATTCGGTGGAACGCTTCTCCGATTTCTTCATCGACACCCATGGTGGTTGGGTCGACACTCATATAGATATGGGCTGGCTCTGAGGACATGCTCGTCAGACTGTCTCGTTTGGAGACGGCCCGGCAGAGGTCGCCTTCAGTGAGAACGCCTATCGGGTGTTGGTCGGCGTCCAATACGACCAGTGCGGGAAACTGATAGACGTCCATCTTATCCACCGCGTCTCGAACGGTGCTTTCCCTGGTCAGGGTGGGAATATGGGCGTGGAGCACTTCGCGTAGGGTCATTCTCAACCTCATTCTGATCGCCGGATGACGTAATTTGCTCCCATTGCCCACGGGGCCTACTCTCCGGGTCGGACCCAGAGTTATACTGCCGTGCCATGCGTGCCGATGTGGGAGTGATAGGAGGAACGGGAGTGGGGGACAAGTTGGCCGCCCTTGGCGGAGTCCCCGTACATGTTCCGACCGAAGACGGCATGATTCGTGGGCGGCTCCTCACTCACAATGGCGTTCGGCTGTTTCTCCTAAGCCGCCACTCGTCCGGTCACAAGGTTCCACCCCATCACGTCAACTACCGGGCGATGGCGCTAGCGCTTAAGGCTCTCGGGATCAAGCACTGTCTGTCCACGGCTGCCGTGGGAAGTGTCCGATCGGAGTGGGGTCCGGGAACGCTCGTCGCATGCAGCGACTTCCTCGACTTCACTTATCGCAATATCACCCTCTTTGATCGGACGGTGGTCCATCGAGATTTCTCCGAGCCGTTTTCCAAAGCGGTTCGCGACGCGATTCTCCGTTCTGGGCAAACCCTCGACCTCGCGATCCAACCTGAGGGTGTCTATTTGTCCTCGAACGGACCTCGCTACGAAACACCTCAAGAGATCGACACCTTCCGGGCGCTAGGAGGCGATTTGGTGGGAATGACCGCCGCGTCCGAAGCGATCACGATGCGGGAAGCCGAAATTGAGTACGGCTGTCTGGCCATCGTGACCAACTTGGCGGCAGGCATGACGTCCGACGAACTGAACCACGAAGAGGTCGTGGATGAGATGAACCGGTCGGGTGAAAAGGCGGTGAAAATTCTTCTGAACGCATCTCAACTCTTGGCGGCTGCGCCATGAGTTTGAGTCCGCGGTCGTTCCGGCTCTTGCTCGCCATGACACCAGGCATGGGCGGCCGGTCAGTGACTCGCGTCATCGCCAGAAACAGCCTTCTTGGGCGAACGCCCGAGGAGTTTCTGGCGCTCTCCGAGGAATCGTTGCGAGAGGAATATCGACTCTCGGCAAAATCCGCTCATTTTCTGTCAAGTGCCCCTCCGGCTCAGGCGCAAGAGATTAAGCATCTCGAACACCGGCTTAACGCTTTGGGGGTCCACCTCGTAACTGGCGCCGATGCCCACTATCCGACCCTCGTCGAGGAGATGGACCCAGATCCGCCTGGTTTGCTCTTCTTGTATGGAAACACCAAGCTGCTGGAGTCACGCACGTTCTGCGTGCTCGCCTCTCGAAACAGTCGACCCGCCGATCTTGACACGATCGAGAAACTGACGGAGGAAGGGGTGCTGAATTCGGAGGTTTTGGTGGCTGGTCACGACCGCCCCGAATACCAAAGATCGGCAGTCGTCCCCCTCCGATGGGGCTCACCGAGGATTCTGTGCCTTGATCGAGGACTGTTTAAGGTCTTGGGGGAGGACCTTAAAGACGAGGCTTTTCGCGCGGCAAGGCTTTGGCGATACCAGTTCGACCCGAGCACGGACTTGGTGGTCAGCCCATTCCGACCCGATGCCGACTTTATCGGCATCAACAACAAAGTTCGGGATCGGCTAGTGGCCTGCCTTTCGCGACGATTGGATTTCGTTCACATCGGCCCCGGAGGAAATATGGCTTCCCTGGCCCGACTTTCAATCAAAGCCGGACGCCCTACTCGGGTTTCCGACCGAATCGTGGGATACCGAGAGTTCGTCGCGCTTGGCGCTCAGACCATCGAGTCGTCCTAGTTGAAGAAATGATGAACTTTGTCGATCTAACTACGTCCTAATTCTGTGTAGGCGGCCTGAGCGATGGACCGATTTACGTTAAGGTCTTCGCGCCAGAAAAAGATTCTTAAGGTCGACTGATCAAATAGGATAAATGCGCGTATATCCTTTAGGCTGCTTAACTTTTTAGTGGGCTAAAGGATTTATGACTGCATGAAGAGGCTTGTTGGGATTGGAATCGTGGTTTTGGCCCTTGGGGGCGTGATCTTTTGGAGATACAAAACCAAGGTGGCTTCCGTGGCGCAATTGGGTCAGAGTGCGGCTCAGCGGAAAAACGCCCCGGCCAACGTGGTCCTCGCCAAAGCCAATGGCCGACAAATCAAGCAGGTCATCCAGACCGTCGGCAGCGTGCAGTCCCCGTTCGACGTCAAGATCTCCCCTAAGACCACCGGCATCATTCAGTACTTGACTCTGCGTGAAGGTGACGCAGTCAAGACCGGTCAGATCGTGGCAAGAGTCGACAGTGATGAGATTAAGGGTCAAGTCGTCCAGGCGGAAGCCGCCCTCGCCGAAGCTCAGCAGAGGTTCACACAGGCCAAACTCACGCAAGGTTCGACGAACACCGGCGTCTATGCTCAGATCCTTCAGCAGACGGCGAGTCTAGCGAGCACAGAAGCTGAATACAACCAAAGCGCGGCAAACTACAATGCCTTGGCTGCGGCGGCTGATTCTTCGGTCGCCGACGCTCAAGCGAAAGTGAACGCGGCCGAAGCGGCGGTGCAAAGTGCCCAAGCCCAGTTGCGGAGCGCGCATGCTAGCCTAGACAACAGCCAGTCGAAATACAACCGCACTTACGCCCTTTACAAGCAAGGGTTTGTCGCGGCCCAGGATGTGGACGACGCCCGGACCGCCTACGAGGTTCAGCAAGCTCAGGTGAATGTGTCCGAGAAGGCCCTCAGTTCGGCTCAGTCAGCCCTCAGTTCGGCCAACTCTATCCTTAGTTCGACCCAAAACCAAGCTTCCATTACCAAGCTTAAGGGGAAAGCAGACGTGCAGGCGGCTAAGGCGCTGGTAACTCAATCTAAGGCTTCCTTGAAGAACGCGGCCGCGAATAAATCGCAGATCCCCGCTTACGTGGAGAACCTCAGAGCCCTTCAGTCGCAAGTCGACGCAGCCAAGGCAGGTCTCGTTCAGGCCCAGGCTCGGCTCAACAACACAGTACTCCGCTCGCCGATAGACGGGACGGTCACTTCGCGTACGGCGGACCCGGGGGCGATCGCCAATCCTGGCACGGCGATTCTCGAGGTCCAGTATCTCAAGTGGTTATACGTCGCGGCTCCCTTGCCGGTTGAGCAGAGTTCAGTAGTTCACGTCGGAATGGACGCGGACATCCAGTTTGACGCGCTTCCGGGTCGGAAGTTCATGGGCAAGATCAGTCGGCTCAACCCGTCGGCGGACTCGACCAATCGGCAGTTCATGATCTATGTTCAGCTCGATAACACAGATCAATCGATTCGGCCGGGAATGTTTGCCACGGTCTCGATCATCACGGGATCGGTTGACGCCGACGTCGTGGTCCCTCGAGAAGCGGTCAAAGCGGGAGCCAACGGACAGCCGGATACGGTCACCGTCGTTGACTCGACGAGCACCGCTCACATTGTCCCGGTCCAGAGAGGCGTAGAGGACGCTACAGGAATCCAGATTCTGAGTGGAGTGGAAGAGGGCCAGCGGGTCGTCGTTCAGTCCTACGCGGCCGTTCGAGAAGGACAAAAAGTCACATCCGGGACAGGAAAAGGCAAGGGTAAGAAGGGCGGACAAGGCGCCAGTGGAGGAGGCGGACAGCCGAATGCCTCCGGCGCAGCAGGAGGTGGTTCGTGAACATCGCCAAGTTTTCGGTTGAGCGCCCGGTTGCGGTTACGATGCGAATCGCGGCGCTCGTGCTTCTGGGCGCCGTCTGTCTGACGAAGATTCCGATCGACCTTTTGCCGAGCGTCTCCATCCCGACGCTCAATGTTTCGACGCAGTGGCCAAACGTCGCCCCAGAAGAGATGGAGACGCAGATCACGCGTCCCATCGAACAGGCGGTGTCCTCGGCCAACAATATCTACAGCATCAACTCCCAAAGCACTCAGGGAAATAGTCGCGTTACGATCCAGTTCAACTGGGGAACCGACATCAATGCGGCCACGGTGGACGTTCTCCAACTCGTGCAAAGGGCGAGAAACGCGTTCCCGAACGACCCGACGCTGTCGCAACCCCAGGTCTTCAAGTACGATCCCTCTTCCCTGCCCATCATGATTTACGCCGTCACCGGCGTGAAAGACCCGGTTAAGCTGAGAACGATTCTTGACAACGAAGTGAGCCCCCTGCTGACTTCGGCGGATGGAGTTGCGGCGGTAACCGACACAGGCGGATTGCAGCGCGCGATCGTGGTCAACGTCGATCCGGACAAGAGCAAAGCGTACGGAATCTCGCTGAACCAGGTCGAGAATCGACTGGTCCAGGAAAACATCAGTCTTCCGGCGGGCATCGCGAAGCAGGGCAACACCGAATATACGATTCGGGCGGTCGGCTACTTTAAGACCCCAGCAGAAATGGCTTCCATGCCGATTGGCTCGTTTAATGGCCAGGTTGTGTCCCTCGGCATGGTGGCAAAGATCGTCGATTACGCCCAGGAGCAGCGAATTTCGACGCGCCTCAACCAGCAGCCGGCGGTCGGTGTATCGATCACGAAACAGAGCGGCGCAAACACGGTTACCACAGCACAAGCCATTCAGGAGCGCCTCAAAACGGTCCTTAAAGAGTATCCGATGCTCAAATTTAACCTCGCCTATGAGCAGGCGGGGTTTGTGCAGCACTCTATCGACGACATGAAGAACACCGCCATCATCGGCGGCGGCTTGGCGGTTCTGATCCTCATGATGTTCCTGCGAAACTTTCGCAGCACCATGGTGGTGGCGCTGTCGATTCCCATCTCGGTCGTCTCGACTTTTGCCTTGTTCTACTTCATGGGGTTCTCGCTCAACACGATTTCGTTGAGCGGCCTGGCGCTTTCTACCGGACTCATTGTCGATGACGCGGTCGTGGTGTTGGAAAACATCTTCCGCCACATCGAACGCGACAAACGACGGGCCGCCGAGGCGGCGGTGACCGGCACTCAGGAGATCATCTCGGCCGTCGTGGCATCGACGCTAACGATCATGGTCGTGTTCCTTCCCCTGCTCCTCATCCGAGGACAGGCTGGACAGATGTATTCCCAGTTCGCGCTCGTGGTCATCTTCTCGATAGCGATCTCACTCCTCGATGCGACCACCGTCGTGCCGATGCTGGCTTCGCGCCTGATTGACGAAGAGGAAGTCGAGGAGGAGGCGCATCCGGAGTTGCGGGCGAAGAGAGGAAAGAAGACGGGCCCTCTTACGCGGGTATTCGATTACTGCGGTCGCCAGTTCGAGGCGCTCGATAAGTCGTATCACAACGGTCTCAAATGGGCGCTTGGCCACCGGGCGCTCGTTGTGGGTGGTTCGATAGCGGTCACCGCACTTTCCTTCCTCCTGGTGCCGCTGATCGGAAGTGAAATGCTGCCCCAGACGGACAGCGGTAACTACAGCGTCAACCTTAAGCTTCCAGTAGGCAGCGCTTACACTTCCACCGACGAAGCAGTCAAGAAGATGGAAGCGGCTATCATGGCTGACAAAGACACCCAGACCGTGTTCGCCGCGTCCGGAACTAACATCAGCTTCCGGGGCGCTTCGTCAACCGCTATCACCTACCAGGGTGGTGCGACGGTAACTCTTAAGGACAACCGTAAGAAGTCGACCGACGAGGCCATCCGGTCTATGCAGAAGTCGTTGAACCAGATCCCGGGAGTTCGTGCCCTGATCACGCCCTACGACCTCGTGACCCAGACCCTCACTGGCGGCGCCACTAACATGGAAGTGGACGTCTTCGGTCAGGACTACACGGTCATCACCGCGAAGGCGAGAGAAGTGCTGGCGGCGATGAGGCAAGTACCGGGCCTGGAAGCAGTTGATCTGGGCGTCCAAGAGGCCACTCCGGAACTTCACTGGAATGTGGACCGAGTGAAGGCGGCCCAACTCGGCATTGGTTTCTCCGACATTGCGAACGAGCTTCAAGGAGCGACGACGGGTGCGCTTTCTAGCTACTACCAAGAGAACGGATTCCAGTATCCGATCTACGTCCAGATGCCTATCGATCGCCGAAAGACGGTCGATTCGCTAACGGCTTTGCCAATCACTCCGACGTTAGGAACGAAGGGCACTACAACAGCTGCCACCGCCGCTACGACTAAAGCTCCGGCGCCGGTGACTTTGGGTCAGGTTGCGAGTCACGAATATGTTCTGGGCCCGAACGAGATTGATCGTCTCAATCGCCAGCGATACATTTCGGTGTCGGGCCGCGTCCAAGGGAGAAGTTCCAGTGAAGTCCAGGCGGACGTTGAGAAGGCGCTGAAAGGGATTCAGTTTGATACGGGAACCTATTGGGACTTCGGCTTGAACCAGAAGCGACAGGGAGACGAGTTCGCTGGTCTCGGGCTCGCGGTATTCCTTGCGATTTCGCTCATTTACATGCTGCTCGCGTCGCAGTTCGAGTCGTTCATCTATCCGTTGATCGTGTTGACGTCGGTGCCCCTGTGCGCGGTCGGCGTCATCCTTGCAATGTTCCTCAGCGGCAAGGCCTTCGGCCTCACCGCCTTCATCGGTATTCTGATGCTCATCGGAATCGTGGTTAAGAACGGAATCTTGCTAGTGGACTACACGAATACCCTCCGGGGACGAGGCTTAAGCCGAGATGAGGCGATCCTGACGGCTTCTCCGACTCGACTGCGTCCGATTCTGATGACGTCCTCGGCGGCGATCCTCGGCATGTTGCCCCTGGCGCTTGGACTTGGTCGGGGTTCGGAAACCCAGGCTCCTCTCGCGACTGCGGTCGTGGGTGGGCTCTCGACTTCGACTCTGATGACGCTGTTCATCGTGCCGATCGTCTACACGTTCTTCGACGACATCGCCAAGCGGTTCCGCAAAGACGATCGGGATCTCGCCCCTGCGGTTGCCCTTGGACCGAGTGTGAGCGCCGTGGAGCGAAAGGCCGATCCAGGAGAACCGACGACGTCGGGGACTCCGGCGACGCCGGAAGAGGTCGACCTGCGTGGATAAAGCCATCGAGAGGGCGATCAAATTGGAAGCGCTGGTTCCGCGGCTCATTCGAGACCTTTTCCACTACACGAACGATGATCAGTGGATCGAGTTGCCGGTGGGCCAAATTCGAGTCATGAGAATGCTCTATGGCGGACCGAGCACACCTTCCGACTTAGGCTCCCAGTTGTCGCTATCGGTAAGTGCAATTACCCAGGTTTGCAATCGCCTTGAAACCATGGGACTGCTTGAGAGGTCAGAGGACACGGATGACCGAAGGGTGCGTCACCTGCGGCTGAGCCACAGCGGATACATGCTCATGCATCGACGCCATGCTTCGCGGGTGAGATCGGCTCGCATGGCTCTGGCCGCTCTGGATGATGAAAAGCAGCAAGCGATCATCGACAGCCTCGAAGCGCTCTTGGCGGTGTGCGAACCCCACACTTTCATAGGAATGGACTCACCCGAACTCGCGGCGGAAGTCGAAAGACAACTGCCTCCGCCTCCCGCACATTTGCTCACCGAAGACGCCGTATGAAAAGCTCGCTCCTCCCGATTCTGTTGCTCCCGGCAATGTGCGCTGCACAGCAAGCTCAGGTTGAGCCCCCGGCCGCTTCGCCGACCCAGACACCGCCGGTAATGCCGAACGTCACCGCAGTACCCGCGCCAAGTCAGATCAACTTGCCCGCCGGTCCCGCTAACGACGCAGACAGGCCCCTGACCGCCGACGAAGCGGCGAAACTTGCCCTGCGCGTTCAGCCAACCTTACGGCTGGCCCAGGCCCAGCTTTTGGCTTCTCGTGGACGGCTTCAGATTGTGAAAGCGGGGCTGTTGCCTACCCTGGGACTGTCGGCGACTTACGGTCGACAGATCGTGGTGGACCAAGGTGTTTTCTCCTTCCCTGCCTCCTCGACGAACTCTTCGACTACCTCTGGCACAACGACGACGAGCAGTTCGGCATCTACGCAGACCGGTACCTACGCTGGCCTCGGATCGTCGGTGACCCTGCGTCAGCTTCTCTTTGACTTCAACCACACTCGCAACCTTGTGCGTCAGGCGGATGCGCAGGAAAAGGCAGCAGGTCATGGCCTAACGCTCGCCCAATTGAACCTTGTGTATGCGGTGAAGCAGGCTTACTACACCTATGTGCTCGACCAAGCTCTCGTAGCGGTTCAAGAGGCAAACGTCACCAATACTCAGGCTGAGTTGGACCTCGCCACCGCACAGTTAAAGGCAGGCCTCGGCGCACCCGCGAACGTGGTCACGGCCACGAGCGCGGTTGGAAGCGCGCAAGAGGCGCTAAATCTTTCTCGGCAGACGGCATTGATTGCGCGGATCAATCTGGCGATTGCGATTGGGGTTGACCCTCGAACTCCGATCACGGCATCGACCTCTGAAGAGCCGGCTCCTCCGAGCACCGACGTGAATGCGCTGGTGGGGCAAGCCCTTAAGCAGCGTCCGGACATTCTCCAACTGATCGAGAGTCTTCATGCGGCCGGTTACGAGCTCTCGGCAGCCAGGACAGCGAACGCGCCTTCCTTGAATCTGTCCGTACAGGGCAGTACGCGAGGCTCCGACCAGCCCTTTGGGTCTTCTACTGGAAGTGTCGGTCTGTCGGTTTCCTGGAACCTATTCGACGCCGGGGCAGCGGCAGGATCGGTCAAAGTGGCTCAAGCAGACATTCAAACCGCCCAGTCTCAGCTCGATACGGTCACGCAGACGGCAATCAGTGACGTCGCAAGCGCGTTTGTGAACCTGAAGAGCGCGGAGCAACAGGTGTTGATCGCCGACGCGACGGTCAAGAACGCGCTCGAAGGGGTTCGTCTGGCGCAGGGCAGGTTCAAGGCAGGCGTGGCGATCTTCATTGAAGTCACCACTGCCCAGACCACTTTAGTGCAAGCCCAGAGTTCCCTGGTGAGCGCTCAGACGAACGTTCAGCAAGCGAGAGCGCAGTTGCGCCGCGCCATTGGGCAAATGTGAGGTTAGTGGTTAGTGGCCAGTGGTTGGTGATCGGTGGGAATCTCTGACAATGAGCATTCCGTCGGGCTCGTACATTTGGTGCCACACATCCAAACTTCGAGGTCATCCTGAGTGAAACGAAGGACCCCCTCCTCTAGTTGAGCCTCACGATCTCGCAACAAAAAACTTTCACTGCAGGAGGGGGTGTTTCGCTCCGCTCAACATGACGGGTGCTCACCAGTTTTGTCAGCAAGAATGCAATCTGGACATTTGATGATGGGCCCGCTACTCAGGCAAACTCCCTGCCCGCCAGGGTCCGAGAGACCTCTTCGGAGGGTAATGGCATCCTCTACGCCAGCTTCCGATTGGGATAGTGTTTATATGGCCGGCGGTCGGAGGTCGTGAACCGCCAACTGCCGACGCTGCACCGTTATGCTCTTGGGAAATCGGGGCTGGTCTTGATCAGGTAGACCTGTCCTTGGTGATATCCGGGGTGGTATGCCAAGCGGGCCATGGCGCCGGTTCCGTCGATGATGGGGCCGAGGGCGCTTTTGAGGGATTTCGCTCGAATCTCTTCGGTGAGGTTGGTGATGACCGGCTCGACTAGTGAGTAGGCAAGCTGCTGCGCCTTCGCGATCACATCCTGGGTGATTTCGTCGGCGCTGAACGGGAACGGATTCTCGTTGACCACTCCATCTACCGAAGAAGCCTTTACCCTGATTCCAAACTCATCCAGTTCGGTTCCCAACAGCTGGGAAAGAAAGGAAACTTCGACCCCATAGACGTGCAGGGCACTTTCGCCGATGGTGAGGGCGTTGGGGTGGATTCTCCAGTTCAGTTGGTCTTCAGTAAGTCCGGCAAACTCGCCGATGAATCGCTTTCGGATTAAATCCCAGGTCGCGAAGAAGTCGCTCATGCCAAAAGGCTACCTGGGTGCGCGTTCCGGGCATAGAATGGGCATGTGTATCACGAGTTTCAGGTTCGGAAGGTCGATCAAGCCAATCCCGTATCCGATACAACCCCGCCGGCAAGCGCGGCCGCGCTTCCGACTCCTGAGATCCCGATTCTGAACACGCCGATGGCGGTGAGATATTCGGAGTGGCGGGAGGAGGCCGGGCCACCGACCAAAATTCTTCCGACAATATTCGAAGTTCTCAAGACGATCCACTGGCCGAAGAAACTGGCAGCCGGCTTCCTGCTCTGCTCCCTCGTGACGGTCTCGACGGGAGGAGCCTTGGCCTTGCTGGGGATGGCGATGCTCTTTGCCTTTTTGGGATTCCTTTTAAATCCAGGCAAGGCCCGCGATGCCCAACTCTTGAAATCGATCCAGGAAATGGCCGAGGACGGCTCGCAGCGCCAGATTCCGGTCGAAATATTTCTCTCCTGCGACCGTTTCGAATTCGACAGCGACGCCGGGCTCCTTTCCATCGTCGATGGCTCGCTCTACTTCACCAGCGAGCGAGCCACCTTCAGCTTTTCCCCTCGAGTGGCGCGTCAGCCTGCCCACTCCTTTCTGCTCACCACGAAGCTTGAGTTCTTTCGGCATGGCCTCGTGTACACCATCCGGTTTCGGGCGTTGTCGCCTTCCACGGATCTGGTGGCCTTGGTGGATGCCCTGAGGCTGTGGGCGGGGTCTCGCGTGAAGCCGGGGGCGATGGAAGTGCTACCTCCTACCCGGCCGTCCCGGAGTTCGCTGCTGAAAGTGCTGCGAGATCCGGTGGTCACGAACACTTCCCTTTTCTTTGTCGCGTTGGTCCCGATCGTGGTGAAACTGGATTCGTTGGGGCGATCTGGTATGGACCACCCGATGGTGCAGCGTTGGGCGATCGCCTCGTTACTTGCGGTTGCCACCTTCTTCGCGATCAACTTACGGGTGACGGTGAAGCGGAAGCAGGAGAGCCTAAGCGCACTGACCCGCGAGGGTGGGGGCTGGTGAGGTTGTTGGCTGGTTTATAATTCGTGGGTGGCGGAAACAGCGAACGAAAGTAGGTCCGCCGACAACCTTAATTATCCCAGTCCGGACAACAGGGAAGGGACGTCGATCGTGCGATTCGCGGTGTGGCGACAACCGGCGGTAGTTGCCACTAGTCCGAGTGTTTGGCCGGCGATCCGGGATCAGTGGGCAAGCTTTCCCTGGTGGTGGCGCTATCTCGTAGGTCCGGTTGTCTTAGCGCTTCCAATCGTGCCTGCCCTATTTGGACTGTCTCATGGAGCGATTTGCACTTGGTTCCCAGTGGCCGTCTGGTTCACCTTACGGCGGGCGACGGAGCGCCTTAAGGGCAGGCGGCGTCGGAGATGCTAAACCAATCCAAGGCCACGCCTGTGGAGCTCCCTGTCGCTCGGTTCGGTGAGTGGAGGTCTAACGTGCCGCAAGACGTTCGGTTCTGGCAGGTGGCGCGTGAGGAGGTGGCCAAGATCCCTCCGCTTTGGCGTTGGCTATTGATTCCCGCATCGTTCGCCGGTAACGACTAGGTCAACGCGCTCACGATCTCTATCGCCGCTTCCTTGTCCTCCGGGAGGAGGTCGCCATCGAGCACTTTTTCGGTCAGGAGGGTTTTGATTTTTCCGACCGCAGGTCCCGCCGCGAGTCCGGTGATCTCCATGATCTCTTCGCCGGTGAGTGGGCTTTGGAGCGTGGCGACCGGGGTGGCGACGGAGACGTTGGCGAGTCGCTCTCGAATGGGAGTCAGATCCATCACGCGGACGCCTGCTTTCAAACCGTTAGCATCGGCTTCGACCAGGCTCAAGAGGCGTTCGACTTCCCCATCCATATCTCGGAGCAAACGTCTTGCTGCCGCGGACGAGAATTTCGGGGCGCTTCCGAGACGCATGTGGTTCTTGACCAGCAGAGCCACTTCATCGATGTCCCGCTGAGGGAACTTGAGGCGACGAAGGATGTCCTGGACCATGTCTGCTCCCACGTGCTCGTGGCCGAAGAAGCGAGTGTTGCCTTCATCGTCGACGAAGCGGGTGGGTGGCTTTCCCACGTCGTGGAACAGCGCGGCAAGGCTGAGAATCAGGTCTCCCGCGCCGGCGTTGCGGAGCACCAGGAGGCTGTGGTTCCACACGTCGAGGTGATGGTACTTCCCTTGCTCGCAACCGATCATGGGTAGGAACTCGGGGAGGAAGATCTCGAACAGACCGAGATCCATCAGGTCCTGAAGGGCGTCTGCGGCGGTTGGCTGGGCGAGCATCTTGACGAACTCATCTCTGACCCTTTCGAGGCTGATAATGCGAAGTCGTTCTCGGGTGGTTCGGATCGCTTCGTAGAGACCATCGGCCGGCAGGAAGCCGAGCTTCCATCGGAAGCGAACGGCTCTTAGCATCCTCAGCGGGTCATCGTGGAAAGTCGCGATGGGATCCAAGGGTGTCCGAAGGATCTTGTGTTGCAGATCCGTGAGGCCAGTGCCAAGTGGGTCGCGAAGTTCCTCGTCGTGAACGCTCTTCATGAGGGTGTTCACGGTGAAGTCTCGACGGCGTGCGTCCTCCTCAAGCGTCGCTGGCTCGACGCTTGGCTTGCGCGAGTTTTCGTCGTAGCTCTCGCGCCGCGCAGTCACCAGTTCGATTTGGACACCGGCCACTTGGACCATGGCGGTTCCGAACCGCTCGTAGGTCACCGGGGCGATCGAACTTACGCCGCTATCAAAGAGATAGCGGGCGAGGTTTGGCGCGGATCCGGTGGTGACAAGATCAAAATCTGCTTCGTGGGGGATGCCTAGAAGTTCATCGCGCGCGGCACCGCCCACGAGAAACAGGTCTCCCTCGTACGGGGTCCCGATGGTGGCGTCTCGAATCGCGGTGAGCGCAGGATGCATCCCAAGATTAGACCTCGCCTTGCGCCGTAAGTGCCGCAAGCTGGTCGATAGGCCCAGTTGTCAATGCCGATTGGGATACGAAAGGCAGGTGATTTCAGGGCGCTGATCTCACACTGCCCACGTACAGCGAGCATTGTATCACCCATGAATTAAGTGCTGATGCATAAAACTGCGTTTATCCTGTTCGGATTTCGTGTCCGTCGAAATCTCCCCGTGGAACCGGTCCCGGACCCGTTGCGAACCGCCTCATTCTCAGGTATATTATTTCCTCGGTTGGGGGCATAGCTCAGTTGGGAGAGCGCTTCCATGGCATGGAAGAGGTCAGGGGTTCGAACCCCCTTGCCTCCACCAATCGAATAAAAAAGCACTTGGCAATGCCAAGTGCTTTTTTTATTCGATTGCCCGCCGTAGCTCAGTTGATTGAAAAGCTGTCAACCCTTGCTGGCAGAGCCCCTTGTGCCCTCGGCGATTACTTTGACTTGCCAAGGCTCGAAGTGAGCCATATTTGCAGCAGGTTCTTTTCCTTCGACCAAGAGGTTCGATCCGGAGGGCAAGGTTTCGGGGGTGAGATCGGTTGATGACTCCGACAAATTCACCAAGATCACCATGGACTGGTGTGCCGATTGGCGACGAAAGGCGAGGACGGTTTCCGAATTGAGTTCGAAGATATCCTGGGTTCCGGTCGAGAGGGCAGGGTTGGCCCTGCGAATCGCGATGAGCCTTCGATACCAGTTAAATAGCGAATTGGGGACATTCTCCTGTTCTTCCAGGCTGCTACCGTCATTATTCTTCTCAAATGGCGTGTTTGCCCACGGCCACGTGCCCTTGTACCAGCGTGCCGTTCCCGGCGTATCCAAGGCCTTGCCCCATCGATAAGCCAGCCTCACCGGCACGTCGTTGCCATCACTTCCCCACCGACCCTGCTCGCCCTTCATGCCCAACTCTTGGCCGTAGTAGATGATGGGGGCGCCCTTGGCGAGGAGGAAGATCGCGGCTGCCGCCCGCTGCCTCAGAGGGTTCGTCTCTTCGCTGGCAAAGCGATCCATGTCATGATTTTCTAGGAAGTTGAGCTGGAAACGGCCCTCTTTTGTAAACCAGCGGTAGTCCTCCAGACCTTTTGCGACAATTCCCTTCTTGAGGGTTACGAGGGCACTTTGAAGTCGGAAATTGAAAGTGGCATCCGTCGGCGTACTCGCGAACATATCGACGACGCTCCGATACGAGAGCCAGTCTGCCTGCTCCCCAACAAAAAACGAACCGGGATATCGGCTCTTGATATCGGCCTCGATCGGAGTCCAAAGACGGCGATAGAGCTGGGCGCTTTCTCCTTTAAAATCCAGGTCATCCATCATGTGGTCGATGCGGTAACCGTCCACGCCGTGCGACGACCAAAATCGAAAAACGCTCTTTAGTTCTTTGACGACCTCTGGCTGGTTCAGCCTTACCGAGGAGATTTCGACTGGGCGATGCGTATACCAGTAGACGCTGGCGGTTGCAGGACTCGGAGGAGTCGTCAAATGCTTGCCTTCTGGTGAACCGGGATGCCGAAGAGCAGCCTGGTACCACTTATGCCCGGTCGCAACATATTGCGGCTCCATATCCAGGACGACCTTGACACCCATTTTATGCGCCTTGGCCACTAAGTGATCGAAGTCTGAGAGTGCCCCAAACGCTCGATCTGGTGCAAAGAAGTCGGTGGCAAAGTAGTTGTGATAGTAGGGGGACGCCTGAATGGGGTTGATGAGGATGGCGGTGCAGCCGAGCTTTTGGATGGTCGGAAGCCCTTCCTCGATTCCTTTGAAGTCGCCCACGAGGTCGCCATCGCTGTCGCGATAGCTACGGGGGAAGATTTGATAAAAAACTCGACTCTCCCAAGGGTGGACTTCGGTGGCGGAATGAGCGCCTTTGAGAGCCAGAGCAAAAGCCCAAAACATAGTGGGGATTATCTCAGCTTTTGGCGGAGACAAGAAATGGCTGCGCTGGTGCTACGAATGTCGATATTGGTCGTTCGGACACCTCAACGCGGGGGTGCGTGATAACCCACATTTGTCCTCTCAGCTTTAAGGTTAATGTGGTGTCGCTGCGGGAGAGGGCTCTGTTTTCGATCGTCGATCGTAGGTACAAAAGCGGACCACATATGGGGATTTGCACTAGCGGCAAGGGTTCGTCATTAACCTGCGAAAAAGGATTCCAGACGATCTCTCATGGCCAGGCAGACGTCCCAGAGATCGGCAATGGGTTCATTGGTTCGGGGGTCGATCGTCATGTAATTGGGCGGACCGTATTCGGGATCGATGCGCAAAACCTCGGCACCCGCATTCCGTTGGATCTCGGCGATGCGGCTCCACCACGTTTCAAACCGTTCCACGTGGCTAGCCCAAGCCTCCTCACGGGGATCGGAAACTTGAGGGCCCTCCTCGTGACCGACCCGTGCGTGGATGTAGATGGTCCTTTGCATTGCCTCCTCAAGCTCCGCCGCTTGGTCTTGCAGCATCGATTCGGAAACGCACGTCCAATGGCTGAAGTCAGCGGTCAAGCGGATTTGGGGAAATTGCGAGAGGATGCGGGAAGTGGATTGGGCGGAATAGAACAGGCGTCCTCGATGCGTCTCAAAGGTGACAGGAATTGGGCACTGTTCCACCGCCCGGCAGCTTCCCTCTAGGAACCGGTAGGTGTGGTCTTCGGACCAGTAATCCTTGCCTACGTGGAGGTTCAAAAGGATGGCTCCAAGTTCGGTTGCCTGATCAATGGAGCTCTGTACTGATTCGACGGTCTCACAGAACCCTTGGGCTATGTAGAGCAGTTGGCTCGACTGAATGTCGGCCTTTGACAGAACCATCGGTGACTCGAATCCGTGGTATCCGGCTTTCTGGGCTTTATCGATAAACTGAGCGGGCTCCATGGCTTCGAACCCCCAAAGCGACTTAAAAAACTCAACTCTCATGGTTTTGACTTGTCCAATGCCGCCGACCGCCATTCCGCTGGCCACACCCCAAACGAATGGTGGAGCGCCTTCGAGAGCAAATACCTATCGCCATTGCCACTCTCGACGGCAATCGCGTCCAAGGTCATGGATGAGCGGGACAAATACTCTGTGCTCAATTCTAGCCGCCGTACGCCAGGCAACCCTGAGCAATTCATTTGTAAAAGGTTGCCTTCCGCGCAAATGAGGGTTCGAATTGTCGTAAACCGCGTCCATGGGTCTCCGTCAAAGCATCGGATTTGGTGGAGTGGAGGAATAGCGGAGCGATGGGTAGGGTGGCCCTTGGGAGGGTTCGGTCAGGTTGATGCGTCCGTCGATTGATTGGCTCCAGAGGAACCGCGGCTGGCAGCCGCGGCTACGTTTGGGTGGTCGTAGTCGCGAAGGGTTTTCTATTGATTACCAGGGCTACGCCCTTCGCTAATCTAGGTCGCCCCGTTGGGGCTAGGAGTGGATGCCCTATCTGGCTGACGTCGGCGGGACGCCGAAGGCGGAACCCAGGAGTTGACTGAGATCGCCGATGGTGGGATACATGGCGTTTTGGGCGAAGATCACGCTCGTCTGGGATACGGCGTCTCGCCCGTTTGTTCGGCTGAACCATCCGATCAGCGGCAGTTCGGAGAGCGGGTAGATGCTGTTGAGGAGGGGTATTCCGCCCCACCGCTTTTCCGGTGCTCCCAGTTTCACGTTCGTCTCAAACCGCGTCAGCTCACGGATCTCCATGTTCGAAAGTTGAACCGTCATGCTCGCTGTGTGGCTATCGACGCGTGGCAGGGCGGGATTTGAACCGTTTGCGTCGAGCACGTTCGTGTTTTTCACGTGATCGAACTGAAACCTCAGGGCCTTGCGCTGGAGCGCCTTGACGAACTGATCCACGAGGCAGAAGTGGCTCATCAGGTGACCCCGATGTCGCCGGAGGCGATCATGCTCATTTCAACGCTTGAGGTTCAGGAGGAGGCGGATCGCCGACGAACTCAGTTAGTGAGAACCTTGTTTGCGCCTCCGTCTAGTTCCACGGGGAACAAGAAGGCGGTTTGGCCCTGGCAGGGTTGGTAGGTCAAGCGATCAATAGTGACGGCGCGGGAGAAGGCGGGGAGCAATCATACCGCGTCTTGGAGGCCCTGAAGTTCTGACTGCCACAGATTGACCGTCTTTGCGAAGAAGGTGAAGCATGCCGCGGCGAGAAACAGCAGCACGATCAGGCATACGCGGCTCGTCAGCATAATGACTGACACGGCCCTATCGTCTACCTGAGCCAGCCATCCTTCATTCATCTGCTGCCAACACAAATACCCTTGTATCACGCAAGGAGCGAGTAGGCCTAAGACACAAATCACAAGCGGAATCGTTTTCCAAATAACTCCTAGCAATCCGTTGCCACTGGACGAAGGGAATGCGTAATGTCGCAAACTAAGCATCTGAATGATGAAGGTTTGCGGGGTGCGATCTTTCACGCTTACTAGGGTGCGCGTGATTTGGTGTTCTTTTGCAACGGCGTACAGAATCCCACACATGGTAATGCAGAACGCTAAGCCAAAGACGATTCCTCTATCGTTCTCGTTAAACGACTCTTCGAGCAAAGGGATGTGGAAATGGTTTGCATTGCCAGATGCACTTGTATGTTCCTTGATGTTTTCGTCAAGAATCCCACGCACAGACCTCCGCTCGACCTCGTTCGAAAGGTTGTAAAAAGGGCCCTAGTGGCTTTGCAAAAGGTCTCTCCCTCTGCGCCAGTATTTAAGGCGACCTTGCGCCGTTTGAATCTGGGTATTGGCTGGACTCGTGACCCATATTTGTGCTTGTCGTTCGTATTCGTCGGCCAGTTCCCTAAATGTGTGGTTGGGTGGCACAATTAGCAAAGAGTCTCTAACGCTCTTACTACTTTCACTTGACTTCACTGGACTCAGTGAGCCACTAGGAGAATTTTGAACCTCTTTCGCGTCTAGTGGGTAAAGAGAATCCAAGACCATCTTCGCTGAGCGCTCGGAAGAAAGATAACTATCATCCCAATTGCTAAAGGTGTTCCACGTGACGGCGAGCAGAACAAAGAGCACGAGGATGTGAATTGAAAACTGCTTTACACTGTTCGAAGTCGCGTCTTCGAGCGTCTCTCTCAGGTAGTCAAACTCGTCTTTACTCAGTTGCACGGAATAACCTCGGTCTCCGCCGGGCGGACTTCGCGATAAATTACAGAACAATACATAGGATATTGCGAGTTAACCTTTCATGCTCGTGCGGATTAGGCGTGCTGAACAATTCAATACTCATCGACCTGGGTGAATTCTCCGCTGATAGAATCAGGCGTTGTGATCTACACATCATAAGTGCCTGGCTCCAGATTTTCAAGACGTGTCGAGCCTCAAGGCTCCCGATCCGCGACCGCTCTTCGGGGGTCGGTGGATTTGCGAGATTATTTCCCGGGGGCTCTGGTGCGGGCCCTACCCCGACCCAGTTTTTCGGCGAGCCCTCACAGAGAATCCCTTCCGCAGAACGGCGGCGGCCACCTTTGGAGCCACGGCGCGGAAGGCAATAACTGCAAGATTCTGCCACACAACTCACCAGAACTGAACTTTCCAATACGGGAGTGGGAGTACGCATGCGAGAATAGCGTCACGCATGCCGAACACCAACCCTTTTGATCTCGGCAAAAACCGAAGTGAGGCTCTCAGCGATGGGGTCTTCGCCATCGCGATGACGATTCTGGTCTTAAGTTTCAAGCTCCCGACCTTGCCTCCGACGGCGCCAAATGTTGAAGTCGCATCAGCCATCTATGCGCTTTGGCCGGCGCTTCTCACTTATTCGGTGGCGTTTATCGGCCTGGGCGTCTATTGGATCCTTCACCACATGGTTTTTCATGTGGTGCGCGTGGTCGACGGGACGCTCCTTTGGCTGAACATCCTTTTCTTCCTGTTTATTTCGGTGCTTCCTTTTAGCGTCCAGCTTGTCGACCAGTTTCCTCGCGCAGAAATCGTGCCGGTGCTGTTTGGCATCAATTTAGCGATCGTCGGATGGCTTTTGTATCTCCAATGGATCTATGCCCTTGCCCACCCGAAACTGATGGTTGAGGACCTTTCCCGACCGTATTGGGAAGAAGTCAGCTTTCGAATTCTTCTTGCTCCGGTCACCGCGACTCTCACGTCGCTGATCTGTTTCTGGAGCGTGTCCACTAGTCTCGTTATCTACGGGGTACTCCTGCTCTACTACTTCCTCCCGGTTGGGAGACGTGACCGTGGCGCGGAGTCGGTCAAGAGGTGGAGGTTCGCGCGACGCACCCTGGGCGCCATTTCGATGCTTGCGGTTGGCGTGGGTTGGTATCTGTTCCGCCCCGAACTGCTGCTCTTGAATACGCGCGTCAATGAGAATCTCAGTCTCACCCACGCTCAAAAGCTCCTGACTGGCAGCTTTAAAGGGATCGCACACCAGACGGCGGGCCAGGCGATGATCTATGAGCTTGATGGCCGGAGAGTACTTCGATTCACCCAGTTCTCGACCTCGGATGGACCCGATGTCCACGTCTACCTCGTCGCGGCGCCCGACGCCTCAAGTGACGATGTGGTCCGCCACGCCGGTTTCATCAACCTCGGAAAAATGAAGGGCAACCAGGGCGACCAAAACTACGATCTGCCCTCAAACGCGGACCTGTCGATGTATCGGTCGGTTTCACTGTGGTGTGAACGATTCAACGTCAACTTCGGAGCTTGCACGTTAAGGTAAGAGCTTCGTCAACAGCGTAATTGTGCAGCGAATTTTTCGTGCGAAGAGGATTTGATTTCGCGCCTTCCGAATTCTGATGATGACGAGAGTAGACCGACCGGAGTCGGTTAGCTGGCTAGCCCATTACGACCGGCGGCCTTTGGTCGGACGGATGGCGCCTACAGGTTGGGTGACGGACGGCGGCGACACGGATGATTCGCCGCCTACGCAGACAATCTTAAAACCCAGAGCAAGCCACCAAATACGGCACCAA
>CAIVDU010000051.1 GCA_903904815.1 uncultured Armatimonadota bacterium | reverse complement strand
TGTCGGAAATGACGTCGAGTTGAGCTGCCCTGAAGTTCCTACCCCGGTCGCCGCGCGGTATGCCTGGGCCGACAATCCCGACATCACCCTATACAACGGGGCTGGACTTCCCGCGTTTCCTTTTCGAACCGATTCCTGGCCGGTTTACTGACGCTTAGCCTACAAGCTTTCGGATCGCGTCGCAAAGCTCCTGTACTGAGTTCGGTTTGTACAGGAGCTCGGTGACCCCAACTGCGTTCGCTTGACGAACCAAGTCGTCGGAAACGAATCCAGAAATGATTGCTATCGGCATTTCTGGCCTCATCTCGCGAATCTTTCGGGTCACATCGAGACCAGATGCCCCTGGCATGTTCTGATCAGTGACAACTACGTCGAAGGAGTAAGGATCGTCACGAAAGGCCTCCAAAGCATCATGAGGATGTTCGAACGCGCTGACCCGGTACCCCTTTCGCTCCAGCGCCCTGCGCATCATGAACACCATCGCCTCTTCGTCGTCAACGTAAAGGATGTGCTGGCCACCGCCAGACGAACCAGACATACTCGCAGATTTGGCTCCTCGGTCCATGTCAGGCTCCTCTACGAGCGGCAAATAGACATCAAAAATCGTGCCGAGCCCCGCTTCGCTTTCAACAAAAACAGCGCCTCCGTGCTCCTTTACGATTCCATGCACGACGGATAGCCCCAGTCCGGTTCCGTGTCCGATCGCCTTCGTGGTGTAGAAGGGTTCAAAGATGCGGTCGATTGCTTCCGCCGGAATTCCAATGCCTTGGTCCGCAACCCGAAGCAAAGCATAACGACCGCTTGGCAGGTTCTTGGCTTTAGGGAGGATCTCTGGGTTGACTTCAGCCTGGGACAAAGAGATTCGGATGATCCCCGTGGCCGACTGCATCGCGTGCCAGGCGTTGGTGCACAGATTCATGAGAATCTGATTGATCTGGGTCGAGTCGACATTCGCCAGGATACTTTCGGCGCCTAGGTCGGCCGAGATCGTAATGCCCGAAGGGAAGATCGCTCGCAGCATTCCGATGCCTTCCGAGACCAGTGGAACTAAGTCCAGGACGGCAAATTCGTTCGGTTGCCGACGGCTGAACGTGAGAATCTGCTGCACGAGACCCTTGGCCCGAACAGCCGCGCGATTGATTTCAGACAGACTCACCTGTGCCGGACTATCATCGCCAACATCCTGCCTTGCCAAATCCAGGTTGCCGATGATCGCACCAAGAATGTTGTTGAAGTCATGGGCAATCCCGCCCGCGAGCGTCCCGATCGCCTCCATCTTCTGCGCTTCGCGAAGCTGGCTCTCCAGCCCCGCGCGCTCCTGGGCCGCCCTCTGAATGTCGGTGATGTCACGAACAAACGCGCAATTCAGTTCAATATCCCCGAACTGAAGATAGTGGGCGCTGATCTCGACATCCACTAGCGACCCATCTTTCCGACGCTGAACGCTCTGGAAAGTCAAAGAGCCTGCTTCTCGAAGTGCCTCCCAGTGGACAGGCCAAGTTTCTTTGGGATGGTTTGGATCGATGTCGGCGACGTCGAGTCGGAGCATCTCCTCCCGGGAGTAGCCCAACGACCGACACGCTTCTTCGTTGAAGTCGATAAAGCTTCCATCCGTCCGGATCCAAAACACCGCGATCGTCGCATGATCCAGAGTGAAACGAGCCAGCTTGAGCGCGTCTTCCGTGGCCTGTTTTTCAGTGACATCCGAAAGGATGGACAGGTGGATCCCCGGCAGGACATGGGAGACCGCACTATATTCGACCGTTATCATCGAGCCATCCCGCTTATGTAAGGCAAGGATGCCGCGCGGAGAATCTCCCTGGAGAAACCGCTGCCACCCCTTCAGATAAACTTCGGATGGCCGACCGTCCTGAAACACGTCTACTGCCGTCATCTTCAAGAGTTCTTCGCGATCGTATCCAAGGATTTTGCACGCAGCCGGATTCGCCTCGACGTAGCGACCCGTGTCGTCCATCATCAAGATCCCGTTTAGGGCATGCTCGAACAGCGCCTGCATACGCAGCTGGCTCTCTTTGAACGCCGCATCCGCCACCTTGCGCTCCGTAATATCGATGTGACATCCCATCATGCGAAGTGGGGTGCCGTCTTCTGACATCACGAGAGAGCCCTGTGCCCGAATCCAACGATATTCCCCATTCTTGTGGCGCATGCGAAATTCGCCTTCGTAGGACTCACTAGGGTTACTCAAATAAGCCTCAACCCGGCTCATTGTTGTCGCAAGGTCGTCCGGGTGGAGACGGCTGTACCACTCTTCAAAATGGTCGCGAAGTTCGTGCTCTTCGTAGCCGAGCTGCCGTTTCCAGATCTTCGAGTAGCGAACTTCGTTGGTCCGCGTGTCCCAATCGAACAACCCGGTGTTTGAAAGCTCAGTCGCAAGCAAGAATTGCCTGGCGAGAGAATCTGACGCTTCTTCCGCCGGCCGGCGTGTCGAGGGAAGAGACAGAACTCCACTTGTGTGCGAATAGGTTCCTTCCCTCTGGATCACCGGCTCACACGAGAGCGTCCCCCAAACGGGAGTGCCATCGGACTTGATTAGCCAGGTTTCAATGCGAGCCGTTTGGCGTTCTTGTACCGCCAAGAAAAATCGATGTGCCTCAATCCCATCTGGGTCGCCAAAAACACGGCTCAAGCGCTCACCGACTAAAGCGAGTGCGCCATAACCCAGAGCCCCGAGAAAAGACTCGCCCGCCCAAGTGATCTGCAAGTCTTCATTCACTTGGAACATTGCGGCTCCGTCGCCTTGGCTCGTAAGAGTATTTGTTGGCATTGGGTCGGCCCCGCCTTCTCAGCGTCTAAGAGAACAGCCTCCTAGCGCGAATCACGGTAGGCATTATCGGTGATCCTGCTTCGATCCTGCAATCGAGTACTCGATTGTGCTTAAAACCGAGCACTCGACCCCAACTAACCCCATGTAGCCGCTGGTTCCTGGGGTCGCGGTATCCGGGTAGCTCAAACTTGAACAACGAGCGCCCCGGACAGGAGCCCATGGCTTCGCCCAGACCCGGCGCGAAAGTCTTTCAATGCGCAATCCTGAAGCAAGGAAACACGAGTTCGAAATGAACAGCTACATTCACAATAGTAACTATGCCGAGCAAGTGTATGCCGGCGTGCTCGGAAAGATCATCGGGGTCTATCTGGGCCGTCCCATCGAAGGTTGGCCCCACGAGCATATCGAAAAAGAGATCGGCGAAGTCGATCACTATCTCCACGAAGAACGGGGATGCCAACTCGTGGTGCCCGACGACGATATCACCGGCACGTTCACGTTTCTGAGGGCGGTGGTCGATTCCGAGTACTCGCCCGAACTGACTCCGGCGATGATCGGAGATTCCTGGATGAACTACATCATCGAGGGCCGAACCATTCTTTGGTGGGGAGGAATGGGAACTTCCACCGAACACACCGCCTATCTCCGCCTCAAGCACGGTATTTCCGCCCCCCTGAGCGGCTCGATCGCGCTGAACGGAAAGACGGTCGCCGAACAGATTGGAGCCCAGATTTTCATCGAAGGTTGGGGATTGATCCACCCTGGCGATCCAGAGTCGGCCGCCGACTACGCGCGACGAGCAGGGTCCGTGAGCCACGACGGAGAAGCCGTCTATGCCGCTCAACTGATCGCCGCCATGACCGCTCTCGCGTTCGTTCATGAGGACGTCGAATCTTTGCTGGATGGCGCCTTGCCGCTGATCCCCGCCGAATCGACCATCGCCAACATGGTCGGCGAAATTCGAACCTGGCGCGAATCCGGAATTGAGTGGCGGTCTGCATTCCAGAAACTCAAGCGGAAGTACGGCTACGAACAATACGGCGGAGGATGCCACGTCGTTCCCAACCACGGAATCGTCATCCTTGCCCTCCTCTTTGGCGGCGGAGACTTCTCCCGATCCCTCATGATCGCCAACACCTGCGGTTGGGATACCGACTGCAACTCCGCCAATGTCGGAAGCATCCTAGGCGTGATGGGCGGGCTGGCGGGAATCGATGCCGGCTACGACTGGCGAGGTCCCGTAAGAGACCGTATTTACCTCCCCACCGCCGATGGCGGGCGATGCGTGACCGATGCGGTCCGCGAAACGAAAGCCATCGTCCAGACCGCGTTCGGGCTCCACGACGAACCCAGTGAAAACCCACACTCAAACCTACGGTTTACGTTCGACTTTCCGGGTTCGGTTCAAGGTTTTGCGGGAGACGGAATCCGAGTCTCGAACACCGATCGCCGCCTGAAACTTACGCTTACCGACTCGAACGGATGTGTGATGACACCCACATTTCCGTCTGCGGAAGATCGTCGCGCTGGAGGCTACGGTTTGGTTGCATGCCCCACCCTGTCGCCCGGTCAGACAGTCCGAGCCCAGATTCGTGGAGCGACCAACTCCGCTTCCGTGGCCATTCGAATTGGCGCGTTTGCCGGTGGCGACGAACCACAGATTCTCAATTCGGAGTGGCATCATGTTGAACCGGCTGGCGTGACCGCCGTCGAATACTGCGTCCCCGATCTTGGCGGCTACCCCATCTCCGAGGTCGGACTTTACGTGGAAGGGAATGTTGGCGACGAACTCGAACTGGAGTGGCTCACCTGGGACGGCGTCCCCCACGTCCACCTCGGGAAGACGCCGGAGGGCGTCGTATGGCGAGACGCTTGGGTCAACGGTGTGAGCGAATTCGGAACCTGGGGTGGCCCGTTCCGATTGTCTCAAAATGAAGGCACTGGGCTCCTCATTCATGGCTGCCGAGAATGGCAAGACCTCGCCGTCGAATCCGAAATTCAAGTCTGCCTCGTCGAAAACGCTGGCATCGCCGTCCGCGTCCAAGGCATGCAGCGTTACTACGCCCTGAGAGTCACGCGAGAGGGCGAAGCCCAACTCATCAAGTCCTTAGGAGACGTCGCCGTTCTCGCCCGCGCACCGTTCGCCTGGGAGTTTGACGAGAAGATCCGATTCCATCTCCAGGTGAGTGGCAACCACCTTCGAGGCGAACTCAACGGAGCCACGATCCTAGAAGCCACCGACGACGAACTCCAAGACGGCGCCATCGCCTTCGTCCTAACCGAAGGCCGAATCGACGCCCAACAAATCAGCATTGAGCCAATTGAAAAATGATGCTGGAGGGTCGGCCGCCTGCCCCAAAGCGGCGACCAAAATTAGCTCAGGGTGAAACCCTGGAAATCAGTGGAAATCCCACTGAAGTTCGACCAATCAAATGAAGCCGCGATCTCTGGTCGCGGTTCCGCTGGGGCTAATCAATCGATTTGCATCAACCTTTCTCGTCTCACTGGGCCACACCTTGCCCCTGGCCCCCGATGGGCGGTCTCAGAGCCCTCCGGCAATGTCCGGGATCACGTACTGTGACCCTATGGGGAATTCTAAGACCCCGGAGGGGTCACTACCGTCGGCGCTAACGCACAAGCACCGGCTCAATCAACGGCGCCCAAATTCGATACCCACTCGCGTTCATGTGCAATCGATCGGGACCAAAAATCTCTGGTTTCGGTTGGCCCTGCTCATTCAACATCGCGCCCCACACGTCTACGAACTTCGTTCCCCGCTGGTGTGCGAGGAACTCCTGGATGCCCCGGTTCGCCTCGATAAACTTCGGCGCGAGATTCCATCGACTGGGACTCGGTTTCATCGAAACGTAGGCGATGGGCACTCGGCGCAACTGACGTCGAATCAACCCAAACAATGTCTTAAACCGCGCCACCGCATCCTGCGCCGTCAACTTGGAATCGGCCGCAAAATCGTTCTCGCCACAATAGATGACAATCTGCTTCGGCTGATAAGGGAAGACCACGTCGGCGACATATCGGGTCACATCCAGCAACGTCGAACCACCAAACGCCCGGTTCAAAATTGGATGCGTAGGGAAGTAGCTCTGGGCATCTGTCCAACGGGTGAACGACGAACTCCCGATGAACAAGATCTGCCCCATCGCCGGGGGCGATTGTCGATCAGCCTGCTTGAAGGCGGCAATGTCCTGAGCATAGGGAGGCGCAGTGGGCGTCTGCGGCGCGCTTTGCAGCGCCATCATTGCGATGAGAGACAGGAGCGGAGTCACTGCTCGAATCTACCGGAGATCGGATCGGCGATGTGACAATCTCAAACGATAGAGAAGGCGGGCTAACAAGAAACAAATGAGTGCCCCCGAATGGAGTATTCCCCGATGAGGTCCGTTTAGGGGTTCCAAAATACAGGCGATCAGAAAGCCCACGCCTACCACAAGCCAGATCCACATCGCGATGAACTTAAAGACCCTAAATCCCCTGACAACCTCATTCTAGGCGCCATTTGGCCGCACGATCCGACTGGCTCAACTCAAATCGAGGCAATCGACTCGTTGAGAAAGGTTCAATGAACTGGGCATGCGAGTTCAACCATCGAAAATCTGGGATACGTCGGTAAGACTCGCGGCAATCGATGCCCGGAGTGAGGCGTGTTCTTGGTAAAGGCGGACATCCCCGCGCTGGTTCTGGCCCCCATGGACGGCATCACCGATGCCCCCATGCGAGCGCTCCAAGGTGAAATTGGCGCGTTCTCCTATGCGGTCTCTGAGTTCCTTCGGGTGAGCATCTCCGTTCTCCCTTCCCGGATGTTCCTGCGAGAAGTTCCCGAGTTGGAGAATGGTGGTCGGACTCCAACCGGCCTCCCCGTCCAAGTCCAGATTTTGGGAGGCGACCCCGAGCGGATGGCCCAGTCTGCCACTAAAGCCGTTCGAGCCGGCGCGAAGGCGATCGACATCAACTTCGGATGTCCCGCGCCTACCGTCAATCGAAACGATGGGGGGGCGTCTCTTTTGAAGCACCCTTGCCGGCTTCGAGACATCGTGAGGGCCGTGCGGACAGCGGTGCCCATCAGCATTCCCGTCTCCGCAAAACTCCGACTCGGATGGGACTCCATCGAGCCCGTAAAAGAGAACGCCCGAATGGCCGCCGAGGGTGGTGCGACCTGGATCACCATTCACGCTCGAACCAGAGTGCAGAACTACGAACCTCCGGTGTTCTGGAAATCGATCGGCGAAGTCCGCGAACTAGTCAACATCCCCGTGGTCGCAAACGGCGACATCTGGAACCTCGACGATTTCCGTCGCTGTCAGGAAGAGACCGGCTGTATCCATTTTATGATCGGCCGAGGCGCACTCGCTAACCCCGCCCTGTCCTTTCAGATCGCCCAAGAACTAGGCATCTCGGCCGGTAAGCCGTCCTTCGAGATCCGAGAAATGTCCGACTGGATCCCCCTCCTCCGCCGCCTGATCGCCTACACCGACTCCTACTTCGGCTCCTCCCCAGCCATGACCGTCAAGCGCCTGAAACAATGGCTCCGAATCGCTTCCAACCACGGCAACTTCCCCTACTTCGACGAAATTAAACGAGCCGAAAACTCAGAAGAACTCCTGTCAGTGCTGACGATTCTCACGCGATCCAACGAACTCTTGCATACGTAGCCCGGGAATGATTCGTGTCCCGGCCTGCTGAGCACGAGTCAAACCCGCAACCCACAAAAAAACCGGTAGCCCGGGAATGATTCGTGTCCCGGCCTGCTGAGCACGAGTCAAACCCTCAAACCACAAAAAACCGGTAGAGACAATCACAAAACCCCAACGTAGTCTCACTGCCCCTCTCCCGCAGCGAAGTCTCCGGATCCCGCCGAAGGGAAATGAGCGTCCGCGAATCGGGACGCACGCGGGAGAGGGTGGGGAGAGGGTCAATTTGAACCTGCGTCGCGAAGCGACACCCCGAAATCAAATTGTTTGGCGCCGTATTTGGTGGCTTGCTCTGGGTTTTAAGATTGTCTGGGTAGCCCGGGAATGATTCGTGTCCCGGCCTGCTGAGCACGAGTGTCACCAGGTGGACGACTTCCGGTTGGCACCCGACTCGCCGTCCCCCGCAATAAATACGGGCGGTCGCCAATAACGGGCCATTCCTGATAAGGTGAATCACCACCTTGCACGCCGCACTACTCGCTCTCGCTCTCGCCCAAGCCCACTCCGCCGACCTCAACATCGGCGAATTCCAGCCCAACACTTACGGCGACTGGACCGCCACCGGAACCGCCTTTAGTCTGGGCCCCGCCTCCGGCAAACTACTGCCAAAACTGGAGATTTTAAACGCCGCCGATGACGCCGTGATCAGCAGCGAAATCGAGGACGACAAGCCCACCGGAACCCTCACCTCGCCCGCATTCAAGATCTCAAGAGGCTACATCGCTTTCCGTATCGGCGGCGGCCGCTACGAGCGACGCACCTGCCTGGACCTCCTTATCAACGGAAAGGTTGTTCGCAGCGCCACCGGAAGGAATAGCGACCACCTTATGCCCCAAAGCTGGGACGTCCGCAAGTTTCGGGGCCAGACCGCCCAGGTCCGAGCCGTCGACGACGCAAGTGGAGACTGGGGACATATCAACGTGGATCACATCGTTCAAACCGACGCGCCGGAGCAACTACCCGTGGTAACTCAACCCCTTTACGAAGAGACCCTTCGCCCCCAATTCCACTTCACCGCAAGGCAGTGGACGATGGATCGCCTGAATCCCGGCCCCAAGGAAGAAGGCTGGATCAACGACCTCAATGGCCTCATCTTCTACGATGGCGAATACCACCTCTTCGCTCAGCGTTGGTACAAGTGTTGGCTGCATGCGGTCAGCAAAGACCTGATCCACTGGAAGGAACTCGAGCCCGCCTTCTGGGAGGAGAGCCTGGAAAGCGGCACCCAATCCGGAACCTGCGTCGTCGATTACGAAAACACTTCTGGGCTAGCCAAAGACAAAGCCCACCCCGCGATGATCGCCTTTTGGTCTCGCGCCGACAACCAGACTCAGTGCTGCTGTTACAGCCTGGATCACGGCCGAACCTGGAAGTTCTACGAGAAGAATCCGCTCATGGTCTTCCCGGAGCGCGACCCGAAGGTCTTCTGGTACGCGCCCGGAAAGCACTGGGTGATGATGATGTACGGCTCCGGTCAGTATCACGTCTTCACCTCGCCGAATCTGCTCGATTGGCAGAACGAACACAACCCAATCCCCGACAGCTATGAGTGCCCCGATTTCTTCGAATTACCTCTCGACGGCAACCCTGACCAGAAGAAGTGGGTTCTGATCCAAGGTAACGGAAACTACTCAGTCGGCACGTTCGACGGCAAGAAGTTCACCGAGGAAACGCCGAGAAACGCCTGCGATATCGGTCCCAACTTCTACGCGACCCAAACCTGGTCGAACGTGGAAACCGGAGACGGTCGCCGCATTCAAGCCGCCTGGATGCGCGGCGCCGACTTCCCGGACATGCCCTTCAACCAGGAAATCTCCTTCCCCTGCGTCCTCACCCTCAAATCGACTCCGGCCGGCCCGCGCATCTACCGCAATCCAATTAGTGAGATCGCCAAGCTCCACAAGGCCCATCAGACCTGGACGAACCAGATCCTGCAACCCGGCAAAGTCCTCCCCCTCGCTACGACCGGTGATCTCTTTCACATCAAAGCCGAAGTCGCCATCCCCAAGGGCGCCACCCTCCACTTCTCCTTGAGAGGCGTCCCCGTCGAGTTCACAAGCAAGACCATCCATTCCGGCGACCGCCAAGGCACGACCCAAGGCAAAGTAGAGTCCATCGAAATCCTCCTAGACCGAGGCTCCCTCGAGACCTTCGTCAACCAAGGCGAAATCTCCTGCACCCGCTACGCCCTCCCCAACAAGCCTGGCCTAAGCATCAACGCCGAAGGAGCCCCCATAACCCTAAAATCCCTTACCGTCTACGAACTCAAATCCGCATGGAAATAGCCACACGCCATTAACCCGCCGCCGAAGGTATCATCGAAAAACGGAATCGGGGGTGTAGCTCAGTTGGGAGAGCGCTGCA
Organism: uncultured Armatimonadota bacterium; assembly: GCA_903904815.1. Taxonomy (GTDB): domain Bacteria; phylum Armatimonadota; class Fimbriimonadia; order Fimbriimonadales; family Fimbriimonadaceae; genus Fimbriimonas. Next base: position 89,076 of record CAIVDU010000051.1, on the reverse strand, counting down.
ATCGCACTGCAGAGGTCGTGGGTTCGAATCCCATCTCCTCCACCAATTTTGGGTTTGGAGCGAAGCGACATCCCGCCGAACGCCGTGAGGGGAATGAGCGTAGCGAATCGGGACGAATCCCATCTCCTCCACCAATTTTGGGTTTGGAGCGAAGCGACATCCCGCCGAACGCCGTGAGGGGAATGAGCGTAGCGAATCGGGACGAATCCCATCTCCTCCACAAAATTTTTGGCTCTACGCCGAGACGCGGATAACGCTTCCGGGCTCCAAGTTAGTAAGGCTTCGAAGGATGGCTGGAGCGAGCGCGAGTAACGATGGCAAAGTTTGGGTCTCGGGTCTAAGCACGAGGACAGAGATTTTTTTGCCTACCAAGTTTTGCTGGTAGGGCAGGTTCCCATCCTCGGTGATGAATACGTCGAATCCGTTTGATTTGCTTAAGACTAGGAGTTTTCCGTTCGTAACGTGTCGCCAGCCCAAGTCGATGACGTGCTGAACTTCATGCCCGACGATCAGGGCCGCAAGCTCGTCAGGCATCATCTCGTCGAACAGTAATTTCACGAGGCGTGTAACTCGAGACCGGCGGCTTTGTATGCGAGCGCGTGTTCCCAGTGCAACACGGCATCGACGTGTTCCTGAGTAAGGGTGCGGTAATTCCGCAGGATGCGGTCGACACTCACACCGGCGGCAAGATTGTCGACGACCGTTTCGAGCGGTACCCTGGTGCCGTTGAAGCACGGCTCGCCGCCAAGAATTTCGGGGTGGATGCTCATAATGTGCTCTAGACCGGGCGGGATGTTCTTTAGCATGGCGTCTGGCTCCTTTCCCCGTATTTTACTGGATGGTTCCTGCCTTCGACAGCCCCACGACGCCAACCACCTCACGCCCGGTGATACCATAACCTGTACATCATAACGACTTCCGAACCAGGAACCGACGTCGATCCAACCGGCCAGCTGATCGCCCGGATTGAGGGACTGCATCGCGGTGAGGTCAAAGAATGGAACGAGTTCCGCCAGCGAAACCCGAACCTCAAAATCGACCTCTCCGACGCCAACTTCGCAGGCGCCGATCTCCAAGGCATCGACCTAGAGCGCGTAAACCTCTCCCGAGCAAACCTCAGCGCTACGAACCTCCAGAAGGCTCGCCTAGGAAATACGTTTCTCCTGGAAGTGGAAAGAGGGTCCACAATGGGCCTTGAAAGGGCCTAGATTGTCGTACAATACATGGGCGAAAGGAACGATCATGGCAACATTGAAAATAACGGGAGTAGATGAGAGCACGGTTCAATTCGTGGCGGGCCGGGCAAAAGCACTTCATTTCAAGGGGCAGGCCGAATATCTCAGGAACCTAATTCGCGAAGACAGAGCGCGAGCCGCAAGGGAGCGTGGAGCAGTTCTAGCGAATATCCTTGCGCCGCTGCATAAACATGCAGAAGAACAGGGGTATTCCGACGAATTCCTTGCCGACGTGTTCGAGCGCGCGCGCAATGAAGTCACCTTAGCGCGATCACTTCCTCGCGACTCAAACAACGCCTAAATTATTAAAGATTGTCTTGCAAAGCCCAGGAATCAGACGACAGGACGGTACACGTGCCAACTCCGAATCCAGGACCAGGAAAGTTTGGCAACCCTCGCACGGAAAGTCGAACTGACTTCCGCCAAAATCTACCCAGCCCGGAACGTCATCACCTGAAACGTAGGCACCCGGAACTCGTCCGCATACCACGGATCGCCTACCGGCGGCAGCGGCTCGATGAATCGGTCCATGACCAGACCGCAATCGAAAAACACCCCAAGGATCGCGCTGAGCGGGCGGTGGTAGTTTACGATCTTGATGCCACTCCACTCCAGATCCATCGAGAACTCCTCCATGTACCGGTCAACCGTTCGGTACAGCTTCGCCCCGGAAGCGTCTTTCACCCATCCGTCAGTTGTAGATGCCAGGTTGGACACCGTGACCACCACGATCTTCCCACTCGGCCGCATCACTCGCGCCATCTCCCGAATCGCCCCCACGTAGTCTGGGAAATCGATGATCGTCAAATAGCTGAGAACGGTGTCAAATGAACCATCCGGGAAGGGAAGCGACTCGGCAAATGCCGTGACAAACGTGCCGGACGGCAACCGCTGCGAAGCAACATCGATGAACTCCTGAACCGGATCGATCCCGGTGACGACGGCCCCACGGGCCGCGAGCTTCCGACAATACCGCCCCTCTCCACATCCGACATCGAGAACCGATCGCCCCGCGACATCACTCAGTATCTGGTCCACGCAAGGATCAAGAATCATCCGGCGAGAGTAGTCTCCCAGTTCCCCCTGCCCCTCAATCCAAGCCTTCGCCGACTCGTCCCATCCTCCCAACGTTGAATCCATAGGAGGAGATTCTACGCGCAAGCGCGGGAAACCCGTTCCGCGACCACCGCTTCTGGGGTCTGGGCGCAGGCCACCACCGATCTCGGGGTCTGAGACCCCGCCGTAGTCAGTGGCTCCAAAACCTTCGGAATCAGCAACGCTTCGGGATCTCTTTACTCGCGAACTTAAATGGCCCTCCAGGGCTAGCCTCGCCACCTATCCGTCGCCGAAGTCGGTCCCACGACCCCGGAGGGGTCTCATAAGGGAGCCGGTGCGTCGACTCCGGTCGACCACCGGACTGGGCGCCTCGTACGACCCGCCCCCTGAAGGGCGGTCGCATAAAGCTATTTGCTTAGAAAGCGCGCCGCGAAACCAAGTCAGCAAAAAGGAAAATCCGTAAATTATCCGCAAAGCATACGGAAATTGCGATCTCGTGCGCAATATTCTGTTTCTCGTGAACAAAATGTAGATCTTCGTCTACTATAATGAACGAAACCACCTCGCCTGGAGAACCTATGGACTATCGTGAACCCGTCAAAGACTTCGAACCCGTATCGATCCGAACCGTGAACAGCCGTATAAATGGCGCAAAGAGTCATGGCCCCGTAACCCCCGAAGGCAAGGAAAGAAGTAGCCAGAACGCCCGCAAGCACGGTCTAACCGCCCGCCGGAGCGTCGTCATCGATCCCGAAGAGGAATCCGAATATCTTCGCTACCACGAGTCGATGCTCAAAGCCCTCAACCCGGAAGACGAGGTCCAAGAAACCCTCGCCGAAATCGTCGTCCGAAGCGCATGGCGACTACGACTCTTCCTCGACGTCGAAGCCGACTTCATGCGCGACAACCTAGAAAAAGGCTCACGACTCCACCACGCCTTCACCTACAACGGCATGCACGACCGCTTCGCCGTTCTCAGTCGATACCAAGTCAACATCGAGCGCACCCTGTACAAAGCCCTCGACGATCTACGCCGAAGGCAATCCGAATCCAAACAAGCCCTGCCATCCGCCTCCCTGATGTAACCGCTCCCGATTCGAGCTATCCAATTCGGTCTGCCAGAGGAAAACCACAAAGGCGCACTTTAGTGCTCCGTTAACTAACCCGCCGTTCGAATGATCGGCGGGCAGCACATTGAAAACTAAACAGCGGACGCAAACTCTAGCCTACCGGTTTGATGCAACATACTTACTGCGAAACGAACCCAGATGCTCGTATTCCGGACGCGACACTCCATTACTCTGTCACTCCAATACTCCGCGGCCAGGGGCCGCAGATCACTTACTGCGAAACGAACCCAGAGTCTCCGTCCGGACTGCAAACTGGAAACAGCCAACTGCGAACTCATTGCCAAACGAACCCAGAATCCATGTCCGGACACATCTCTCCAACACTCCTCGACCGCAGGTCGACCGACTCCCGGTCGCTCGCGAGGTAACTTGAACTCATGGGAAGAGGGCTGAAGCGATTTGCCGCGTTGACCGGCGTGGCCGCACTGGGAGCGGTCGCGTTTTATCGTTGGCAACCCCAGCGGTACCAGTTCTTCGAGCGACCTGTCCCCGACGACGATCCTCCTTTGGACCCTGCCGCCGAATATCTGTTCTCCGAATACAGTTCAGTGGTTGTCGTCATCGCTCACCCCGACGATGCTGAGTTCTATCTCGGAGGCACCCTCGCTCGGCTCAAGGAGTACGGAGCCCGCATTGCGCTTGTCGTCACCACTGACGGCGACAAAGGCTACTACCCCCGGGTTGATGCGGAGAAGAACCGCGTCGTGAGACGCCGCGAGCAGATCGAGAGCGCCCGAATGTACGGATGCGACGAGGTCACCTTCCTCGGCTACCCCGACGGACGACTCAAGGGCGGACCTGAGCTGGTGCGTCAGATTCGAGACGCGATCGCCAGCTTTGGACCCGAATACGTCTTCTCGTTCGATCCCCTGTATCCCCCGAAAGTCCAACACGCGGACCATCTCCGAACCGGGGAAGCCACTGCCGAAGCAGTCAAGGAACTGCCCGACGTCGAGTGGCTGGTCCAGTTCTCCACCCGGGCCCCGAACTTCGCGGTGGACATCACCGACATCTGGCCGGAGAAGCGAAAGCTCATCGCGGTCCACGAGAGTCAATTCACCGGTCGCAAACTCCGGTTCATCGAGGACATGCTTCGTAACCGCGCGGCCGCCGATGGCGCCCTGGCGAACGTCCCTCTCGCCGAAGCCTTCCGCGTCGTCCAAAGAGAGCATTAATCTCAAAGAGGGGACCCTCCGGGTCGATAGAAATGCATTATCCTGGTTGTCGCGGATGACGAGAATTTCGCGACGATCGGAATGGCGGATGTCACTGGAACCATGAATGACCCTGGCCCTGGATCGGAACCCGCGGATCGACTCTCACGGGCCGGCGATCTCTTCGAGTATGTGAGGGCAAACTCGGATGGAGGAAGACTCGATCCCCAGGCGCTCTCAGTTCAATTCGGACTCCCCGTCGAGGCCGTCGAGCGGCTCCTCGCCACCGCGACGCCAAAGACCGGGAAAGCCGCCGAGACGTGGCTGGCCGAGATACGGGCTAAATTCAAAAGTCTTTGGTTGAAACTGTTCGGGCTCGTTACGGCCCAACCGATTGCGTCCATTATCCTGGCCTGCCTTCCGTTCTTTCTTCTGCTGCTTCCTGGGTTTCGTGACGCAATTCCCAAAGCCCTTGCCAGAACCATCACCGGCGCCGGTGTCCTCATGCTGTGGATCCCGCCAACCGTCTTTTACGCCACGCGGAAGTCGCGGTATGTGATCTTGGCCGGTGGCTTGGCGGCGATGCTGCTCATATTGGTGTTCCAGCAGGTTCCCCAGCGAGCGGTGAATTCGTTTGGACCGGGCCAGATGAAAGTGCTCTTCTTTGTGAGCGCCTTCTTTTTGGGTCTCATCTACGTCGCGATAGGTGAGGTCTTCGTGTTGCTTGGCGGCATCGGGTTTCAGCGTCGAAAGCGAATGATCGAGCGAGAGCAGACGAGACAGCAACTGCTTGCTCGCTATTTTCAGCTTCAGTCTGCGCTGGCCGAAGCAAAGAACTTGGCAAAGCCGGAAAGGAAACTGACCCTGTTTCTGCGCCGATATCCCTTCCTGATCTCATTCACCGTCTCTGCCGTGTTGGGAGTTGCGGTGGCCTTACTCGCTCAGCATTATCACTACGATCCCCTGAACCCCGTCCAGGTAAAGATCGATTCCACCGGCGCCACGACCAAGGGTAACGCTGCACTGCCTCCCTCTGCCTACCTTTTGGGCTCGACGCTTATCCTGATGTGCTCGCTCCTCGCGCTGGTCTGTCTCGCGGCAAGCGTAACCCGCTACCGCGCAGTCCTCTGGATCTGTCTGGGCAGTATCCTTGGCGGCTTCCTGGGGATGCCGTTCATGCCCAACGGTACCGATCGGATGCAGGCCGCGCTGAGTCAGTCCTTCGTGCTTTCGGCGGTCAACCTGATCTGGTATGTCGTCATTACCAGCCTCACGTTCGTGGGCTTTCAAATGCACCGCTCCTGGCTCAGCCAGAAACTGCTCGAAGCCAACGACTACAATGCGCTCCTCTCGGAGTTGCTGGATGTCCAGTGGCGATTAGCCGCCACGCCTACTGACGTCGCAATCTTAGTCGTCGACGTAGCCGGAAGCACTGCGCTCAAACAAGGCGAGGAAGCCCTCATCGCCGAATACAGCTTCGGATCGTATCAGTCCTGGATCGCCGAAATCGTATCCACTCACGGGGGACGCATCGAGGCAACCGCAGGCGATGGTGTGATCGCCGCCTTCGGGAATCCAGAACATTCAGTGACCGCCGCCAAGCAAATCCTCGGCGACCTCGATCGCTTCAACGCCACCGGGAATCGCCTCGCCGGCAAGTTCCGCTTGCGCGTCGCCCTTCATCTCGGTCAGGTCTATGCCGATCTCAAGAAAGTCCAGTTCTCGCACGTGATCGACGTCGCGGCTCACGTGGAAAAGGTGGCGCCCGTTAACGGAATCGCGTTCACCGAAGCGATCCTCGCCAAGCTGGATCCCATGTCACTCCTCGAGGAGGGACCTCAAGTGGACGGGATGCGCGTCCAACTATTGCGAGCGGTGGGTTGAACTCTAGGCTGACTCTGGGCCAGGTTCGCCATGAGCCGAACTAGGCTCAACGACTTCAGTCGGCTCAGTGTGCTCAGCCGAATCGGCGGGAGCGGACTCCGGCGCGACCTCAGCCGAAGCGGGATTCTCTGCGTTGGCCGGAGCCGCCTCTTGCTTCGGCGTCTCCTCGGCGGCCTTACGGAAAACTTCTCCTGCGCCAACGAGCGTATCGCCGACTACCTTCGCAAACGGCTTACACTTCTTCACCACTTCCGGAAGAACGAAAGCCGCCACGATCCAAAGGAGAGGATTGCCGAAAGGAGATCTACCGCGCATATTGAATTCACTGTAGCGCGATATCACGATCGATGGAAGGCAAGGGGGTATTTGGACCCGGTGACTAGGGGGTTACCGACTCAGTGTCCACCGCGTTTGCCTCGGGCGTCTTCTGCTTCGCCGCTTCGCCCCACCATCCGAGGATCAGCAACCCAGTCGCGACCGTGATGCAAGAATCAGCCACGTTGAAGACCGGGAAGTTGATCAGCCGGAACCAAAACATGTCGGTCACCTGGTGGTTTACCACTCGGTCGTAAAGATTGCCGAGTGCTCCAGAGGCGAGCAGACCCATCGCAATGTGCGTCCACCAAGACTCTTTCGGGTGTCGAATCGAGTACCAGGTCGCGCCGGCGGCAATCAATACCGCGATCGGCGCCAACAGGGGCCCCGCTCCCTTTAGCATGCCAAACGCGATACCCTCGTTGTAGATGAGGGTTAGTTCGAACACCCCGGGAAAGGGTCGCCCCCCGAAGGAGCCGTGTTGAGGCAGAGCACCTCGAATCCATGCCTTGACCCACTGGTCGAGCACCAGCATGCCAATGAACACGAGCCAGAAGGTGATCTGCTTGCGGCTCATGCCACTCCCAGCACTGCGCGGTCGCGGGCGGTAAGCGCGACGTCCTCGCCGTCGATCTGAACCACCTGCACGTCCGGACGCCTCAGCCGAGAGCGCTTGCATTCCAAGAATTCACTCTTGCTGAAAGTGATCGAAGATTCACCTTCGTTGAGTTCAACCCAACTCACCATCAGGATCGTCGCAAGCTCTCCGGTCGAGAAAGTGCGGAGCACTTCGAGCCTTTCACCCGACTCCGAGATCTTCACTACCACCTGCTGGGAGTTCTTCACGTCATCCGTTCCCTTGAACTTCTCGAACGCGGCCAACACTTCCTCTCGCACTCCCCGCAGGGTGGCAAAGCGAACTTGCAGCGCGCTACCCTCGATCTCCAACAGTCGGTCCGCATCCGGACCCTCGAAGATCGCCGCGTGAATCGTGCTCGGAGTGCCGAGACCGACGACCTCGTGGATCTTGGTCCACGTCTCTTCCGCCGTGTGAGAAAGGATCGGGGCGACCAGCTTGACCAGCTTGGTCAAAACGTGGTAGCAGGCGGTCTGGCCACTGCGTCGCTCGTAAGAATCCGCCGCCTCGCAGTACATCCTGTCCTTCACTACGTCCAGGAAGAACTTGGAGAGCTCCTCACGGCAGAAGTTGTGGACAGAATTTACGACGCCACCAAAGTCGAACTTCTCGTAAGCGTCAACGCAGTCGTTGACCAGAAGGTCGGTCTGTTCCACGACCCATTCGTCTAGGGGAAGCATCTCCGGCGTCGCCTTATCCAACGTGAACCCGCTCAAATTACCGAGCAGGAACCGAAGCGTGTTTCGCACGTTTCGGTAGTTCTCGCCGAACTGCTTGAGCAGCGCATCGGAACAAGGGACGTCGTTCGTGTAGTCGACGCTCGCCACCCAGTAGCGCAGAATGTCCGCGCCATGCGTGTCGCAAGCTTTCTCAGGATCGACCACGTTTCCGAGTCGCTTCGACATCTTCAGTCCCTTCTCGTCGGTCACAAAGCCGTGAGTCAGAACTGCCTTGTACGGCGCAGCTCCGCGAACGCAGGCGCCGATGATGAGCGAAGAGTTGAACCAACCTCGGTGCTGGTCCGATCCCTCAAGATAGAGGTCGGCTGGCCAATGCTCCTTCCAGGCGGATCGAACATTGCCCTCCAGCACGCAAAGCGAAGTGGAGCCAGAGTCGAACCAGACATCGAGAACGTCGGTCTCCTTCGTGAATTCGGTCTCTCCCGTTTGGGGGTGAACGTATCCCGCCGGCAGGATGTCCTTGGCGTCCTTTTCGAACCAGGCGTCCGACGCTTCCTGCTCGACGAGCTTGGCCACCGCCTCGATCGCTACTGGATCGAGAACGGGAGTTCTTGAAGGTAGGCCGTAGAAAACCGGGATCCCGACACCCCAAGGCCGCTGTCGCGAGATGCACCAGTCAGGTCTGTTTCGGACCATCGAATCGATACGATTGAAGCCAGCCGCCGGGAACCACTGGACCGTCTTGATCTGATCCAACAACTCACCGCGAATCGGATCCAGTGCTACGAACCACTGCTCAGTGGCTCGGAAGATGACCGGTTGTCCGTCTCGCTCAGCATACGGGTACGAGTGAGAGTAGTCGCTCACCTTAAGCAGGGCGCCGACCTCTTGCAGCCGATTAACCACGACCGTATCGCAGTCTCGGTAGTAGGTACCTTCGAACTCGCCGGCTTCGGCGGTCAGAACTCCACGCTCATCCACCGTGTTGGGAACTGGAAGGTGATATTTCTGGCCGGTGTAGAAGTCATCTCGACCATGGCTCGGAGCAGTGTGCACGACGCCGGTGCCATCACCGGTGGTGACGTACTCAGCCATGACCGCGACCGACGGGCGATCGAAGATCGGGTGGGAGAACTCGACGTGTTCCAGATTGATGCCGTCGAGCCGTGAGACTTCGACGTACTCGCTCCATCCAAGTTCGGCTGCCACCTTCTCCACGAGATCACTCAGGAGGAGGTAGTGATCCTCGCCAACCTTGACTACCGAGTATTCGAAGCCAGGGTGGAAAGCTACCGCGAGGTTCGCCGGAATTGTCCAGGGCGTGGTGGTCCAGATGATCGTGTACAGGTTCGAAAACTTCGTGAAGATCTGGTTGGGATCCTTACGGAACGGGAATCGAACGTAGATCGCTTTCGACACGTGATCGTGGTAAACGATCTCCGTATCTGCCAAAGCCGTCCGCGACGTCGGGCTCCAAAGAGTCGGCCTGAGTCCCTTGTAGATGTGTCCACCTGCCGAGAGGCGGCCGAACACTCGCACGATCTCCGCCTCGAAGCGGTAGTCCATCGTGTAGTACGGATCTTCCCAAAGGCCGAACACGCCAAGTCGCTTGAACTGTTTGTTTTGGACGTCGATGTACTCACGGGCATGCTCGCGGCACGCCTTGCGCAGTTCCAGGACGGTCGGAGTGATCTTCTTCTCCTGAAACTTCTTCATGACCGTCTGCTCGATCGGCAGACCGTGATTGTCGTAGCCCGGCACATAGGGGCAGCGCATGCCCATCATGGTCCGAGACTTGACCACGAAGTCTTTCAAGATCTTGTTCAGCGCCGTTCCGAGATGGATCGGCGAGTTCGTATAGGGCGGGCCGTCGTGCAAAACGTAGACCGGCGCGTCCTTTCGAGCCGCTTGAATCTGATGATAAATGCTCCCTTCTTCCCAAATCGATTGAATCGACGGCTCCATGACAGGCAGGTTTGCCTTCATCGGGATAGTCGAATCCGCTTCCGGGAGATTGAGGGTGCTTTTCAGGTCCATAGGGGAGGATGAGTTTACCGGAGGCAGACCTGAACGCTGCCAAAGACGGCGATTTACCCTTTCTCGGCCTAGGACTCGCTAGGACTCACGAGAAATCGCCCTCGTATTTTTACGGTACATCCGTTCGGTATTATTGCAATAGTGCCCGCCGTTGATCCTCTATTAATAGAACTCCCGCAGGCCCTCGTCGGTGATCGGGTAGTCGTGAGACCCTGGCGCGCCGGCGATGGCCCTGCCCTCTACGAAGCGACCCAAGAGTCGCTGGAACATATCGCCCCTTGGCTGCCTTGGGGTCCAGTACACGACTCTCCCGAGTCATCCGAGAAGTTCGTGCGGCGCTGGAGCGCTCGTTGGGACCTGCGCGAGGACCTGCCGATGGGTATCTGGAACAAATCCTCCGGCCGGTTTCTCGGCGGCTGCGGACTCCATCGCATCGACTGGGACGTCCGATCGTTCGAGATTGGGTACTGGGTCCGCGTGTCTCAGACCGGCCACGGTTACATCACCGAGGCGGTTCGCCTGCTCACCACGCTTTGCTTCGACTCTTTGAATGCCAACCGCGTCTTCATTCGCGTCGTGGTCGAAAATGAACGAAGCAAAGCCATCCCCAAGCGACTCGGTTTCGTTGAGGAGGGCATCCTGCGTAACTCGATTGCGGACCCCGAAGGGAACCCCCGAAACATACAAGTCTTCGCGCTCACGCCCGAAGACTGGAAGAATCGGAACTGGTAACTCCTACTCGAACAGTAGTTTGTCTAGCCCGATTACGAGTCCGCGAAGGCCCGACACGCGGCGCACACAAAGTTTGAGCCCGCCCATGTAGACCGAACGATCCATCGCGTCGTGGCGGATCGTCAGGACCTCGCCCGGAGCTCCGAAGATCACTTGCTGGTGGGCAAGGAGCCCAGGCAGTCGTACTGAGTGGACGTGTACGCCCTCCTTCTCACCGCCGCGCGCTCCTTCAAGCTTGTAAAGCGTCTTCGGCTTCTCCGTTGGGGTACCCGTTCGCGCTGCAATGATCAAATCGGCGGTATGCATCGCCGTTCCGCTGGGCGCATCCTCCTTTCGGTCGTGGTGCATCTCGATGATCTCGACATCCGGAATCCACTTAGCGGCAATTTCCGCGAAGCGCATCATCAGGATCGCGCCGATCGCGAAGTTCGGCGCATAAATCGCCGCCACTCCGGCTGAGGTCACCAGCTCGTCGATCGTGCTCAGCTCCGAGGCCTCCATGCCGGTACAGCCAATGACCACGTGAGTACCCACTTCGGTGGCAAGCCTCGCGTTGGACACCGCTACCGAGTGGTGGGACAGGTCGACCAACACGTCGGGCTTCGTCCGTGCGAGGACCGCAGCAAGGTCTGACTCCAGGACCAGGTCCACCGCCGTCGGCCCCGCCAAAGCCTGTGCCGAGACGCCAGCCTGGCTCCGCACCACCGCGCCCACGATCTCAATCTCAGGAGGCGCGTTCAACGCCTTAAGGGCTTCCTTTCCCATTCTCCCGGCTGCGCCGACAATCACTACGCGAACCGGACTATCCGTACTCATCTCGAAGGGTTTACCCGTTTGGGCCGGACTTCTTGGCGCCGGAAGCGATGACAGCCATCGTGACACCGCCGTCGGTTTCCAAACGGATTGGGTTACCGACCTCGTCGAGATAAGCCGTGGAAAACCTTCCTTCAGTGTCGGACTGAACGGCGTTCGCCTGCACCTTTTTAGAACCCACCGTCACTTCGCGCATGCCCAGATAGGTGATTTCGGTGAGCTCCCAATCGAGGCGATCCATCGAGAAATGGAGAGTCATAAAGTGGTCGCCCTTCTTCGGGTGATCCCGCAGAAACCAGAATTCGGAGGCGTCCCCCCACGGCGCGTTGGCGGCCCGGTTGACCCGCGAGTTCTTGGCCAGACCGTGAACCATCTTGGAGACGCGAGCGCCCGCGCCGTCAAACGCAGCGATGGTCTCGGTGCGCTCACTCCCCACGATCTCCAGCACCATCCTTTGCGGGTGGCCGGTCGAATCGTAGATGGAGAGCTGGTGAAGTTTCAGCGGAGCTCCCGAATTTCGATTGACCTCCATTCGCATCTCGACCGTCTTTCCGCCTTCTGCATTGATATGCTGACCCAGCGTGGCGTAGCCCAGCAGCTTCGCGTCTTTCGTGATCTGCATGTGTACCTCTGCCGCCGGCGCCACGAACACCGCTGCCCAAGCAAGGAAAAGGGGACTGATTCTGCGAAGGGCGGTCATGGATTACTTTCGAGTGAAGTGGAACCCGGCGAGATCCAAATCGAGCGGAAGCCCATGATCGTCAACGAGCGCCAGGACCGTGTGGCCGTCGCTATCGTCTTTCAATTGGTGACCGACGATTTTCTTTCCGTCGAGCGTGAACGGCTGGTCTCCAACGTAGACGCGGACCGTCTTTCGCCAGGCGAAGAGGTCGACGGAGAAGGCGGTCGCAACCGACTTGGCGCCAATCTTTGGCTTCGAAGTCACGAACCAGAGGCCGCTAGGATCCGTCGTTTTGGCCCCGACCGGAATCGGGTAGGTCTTCTTTTCGCCGGTCGCTTTGTTGGTCACGATCGCTGCTTTGAGCGTGTACTGAATCGAGACGTCCTTTTGGACGGCGCCGTTGACGACCTCTTTCTGATCCGCCCGAAGGGTCATGCCTTCCTGGCTGATGTGGACGGTCGACTGAACTTCGATCTTCTGCCCGTTCAAGGCGATCTTGAAAACGGTGTTCTCGGTCATAGTCCGGTCCCGCTGAGGGGTGATCGTGAACGTCCCCGTCCCGACCTCGGTCTTGCCGAAAGTGCCCACCAGAGTCGCCGTCTCGGCAAACGTGGAAACAGAGGCAGCGGCAAGGGCGATAAGGAACAGACTTCGCATGTCCCTAAGGATGACGCAAATCGAATCAAAAGAGTCCACTAACTCAGACAACTACGAGCGCCGGAAATGCATGTCCGTAACCCCGGGCAAATTGAACTCCAGTGGCAAGCCATGGTCATCAATCACCATGAGAAGCGTGGGCCCCGGGCTCACATGCATCATCTGGTGACCCTTCACCAACTTTCCGCCAACCTTCACCTTCTGGTCCGAAACGTAGGTCGTAGTAGCCTTCTGCCAGGCCATCTGGTCGACGGAGAACGTGGTCGCGACGAGCTTCGCTCCGAGCTTCGGTTTGAGGGTCACGAACCAGAGAGCGCTCAGGTCCTTGGCATTCGCGCCGGCCGGGATTGGGTAGGACTTCGTCTTGCCAGCAAGGCGATCCACGACACTCGCGCCGACGGGACTGTAAATAATGGACAGGTCCTTTCGGATGGTTCCGTTCAAGGTCTCTTTGTCTTCCTCGGAAAGGGTCTGTCCAGTCGGAGCAATCCTAGATGCCGATCGGTTCTCAATCTTTGTGCCATTCAGGTCGATCTTGAGAGTGAAAGTCTGGAGATAGCTGTGATCCGGCTGGGCTTCGATCGTAAATGTGGCGGCGCCAACCTCGCGTCCGCCAAAAGTTCCGACCAGGGTCACCGTCTGCGCGGATGCGAGAGCCGAAGCAGCAACTAAACCTGCGAACAACAGTGTTCTCATGACTCTAAGCATGCCCCAAAAGGAGGTCGGCGGCGCGAACCCCGGCCTGAAACGCCGATTCCGTATGACCACCGGTTACGCCGTCACTGGCAAGAATCAAAGTCGAACCAGGGGGATTGACCGCATCGAAATCGGCAATCGTGTCCGGCTGCGAATACTTCCAGCGCTTGACATCGCCAACCGCTGGATGTCGGAACTCTTCACCGTACAACTGGGCGAGGAAGCCGGCGGTGGTCGCGACTATCTCCTCGTTCGGCCGCTCGTAGTGCTCGAGCGAGAATCGAGGGCCAAGCTGGGCAACGAACGCCGAGCATCCCACCGGCGCTCTGCCCGGACACTTCGCGCTCTCGACACTCAGCCAGTTCAATGGGTGACGCTGCTCTGGGTCCAAAAGTGCCCAGTAAGGGCGCTCGGGGGTCGGAACGTTATAGCCCAGAAGCACGCTGAGGCAGGGGCGGTACGAGGCATTGGCGATCGGTCGGTCTTCTTGAAGTCCCCACAGCAGCAGTCCGGCCTGAGGAACTGGCGCAGTCACGACCACCGCATCGAAAGCCTCGCCATTCAAACGATAGCCTGCCGGCGTTCGCTCGATTGACTCGATGGCGACCTCGCGGTGAATCGTCAAATCCTTCGCGAGAAGCTTGGCGAGAGTGTTGACGCCCTTTAAGTATGTGAAGCGGGGGGTGAGCCGCCTTGAATCTCCCATCGATACGCGTAGCCCAGCATGCGTGTCGATGCGTTTGTCGATGGCGACCAATTCGGACGTGTCCAACTCATGGAGGAGCACGTTGTCGATCGCCATGCCATGGGGCGCGAGGCTGGTGGCTCCGGTATCGAAGATATAATCGTCGATGCGCCTAGTCGCAACTCGTCCACCTACGCCCCGGCTCTTCTCGAACAGGACCGCCTCGACGCCTTGCGCTTTAAGGGACCGACCACACGAGAGCCCCGCGAGGCCCGCACCGACAATTCCAACTCTCACGTGGACAGTCTACGCATGTGTGAGTTGAACGTTCTCTTCTCTAAACCTGTTTAACTCTTGAACATGGTCTCAACTCTCTTTACGATGCTCGCGTTGGCCCAGGAAGGATTCCGTAATCCGGTCGAACTCAGAGTCGAGCTCCTCAAACCGGTGCAGCAGCCCGGGTTGGAACGGCGCGTCGTGCAATGGTTTGGAGAGAAGAGCCTGGGCGAAGGAAATGGCATCAAGACGAACGGCCTCGACGTGGCTTGGGCCGTGCGCGCCCCCGGCGCGTCGGAGCCTCCTCAGATCGTTCGGGAAGACCGGGGGGCCTCCATCAAGATGCGCCGCGTCGGCGAATCGGACCTCTACGCGGCATCGACTGACTTTGCCGAGGGAACCGGATTCCGATGGGAGTTCTCGGTGTCGGGAAAGCCGATCGGTGGTTGGCACAACCTCGAGGTGTACAACCCAAATCCCGACAACGATTTCGATCCGGCCGTAGCCCATGGGGGGGTGACTCAGCAGACGAAGCAGACCAGCAACGTGTTCGCAAATACGACCCGTGACTGGTGGATCTACCTTCCAGCTGGGGCCAAGCCGACCGAGCCGCTCCCCGTCATGATCTTCCAGGACGGACAGTTCGCCAAGGACTACATCCCAAACACGCTCGACAATTTGATCGCCCGTCAAGAGATTCCCAAAATGGTGGCCGTCTTCATTGCCCCCGGCTCCCTCGCCGACGGCAAATCTGACCGAAGCCGAGAGTACGACACCCTCTCCGGGGATTACTGCCAGTTCTTGCTGAATGAGATTCTCCCCGAAGTCGATAAGATCCAGAAGCTCAAGACCGACCCGGGTAGCCGAGCCCTGGCTGGCCTGAGTAGCGGAGGAATCTGTGCTTTCACCGCCGCCTGGGAACACCCGGAAGCTTTCGGGAAGGTGATGTCTTGGGTGGGAAGCTTCACCGACATCGCTCATGGTCCGTCCTTGAAGGAAGGTGGTCACAACTATCCGTTCCTGATTCGCCTGTCTGAAAAGAAACCGATTCGCGTCTTCCTCCAAGATGGCGCGAACGACCTCGACAACCAGTTCGGAAGCTGGTGGCTGGCCAACCAGCAGATGGCTCGCGCGCTGGCTTTCAAAGGCTATGACTACCAGTTTGTGGGCGGCCAGGGCTTCCACAGCGACGCGCATGGTCGCGCGATCCTCCCCGACGCCCTGCGCTGGCTATGGCGTCAGCCGTGAGGTGGGGTGACGTTTACCCCAGCACCTAGAGGACAGGGTCCATGCGAGATCCTAGGTCCGATATTTGAATCCGGAGGGGTCAAATAGGAGAGCGCGGGGTCGCAGACCCCGGGAATCGACGCCGACCAACGCGTCGACCCCTCTTCGGGGATCGAAAAGAATCCGGGAACGGGCTCCGGTGGTCGACCGGAGTCGACGCACCGGCTACCCTGTACGATCCTTTCAGGACCAAGAGTCGCGGTGGGACTCTTAGGGCGCAGTCATTCATCACTCTTGGACCCAGAACGGCGCCATCACGCGGCAGCTGTAGGGCGACGTCCGGAACGGCGGCGAACGACGCCGTAGCCCATTCCCAACGCATGAATGGTGATGATGCTGAACCAAACGAAAATCCCGCTGGGAATCTTAAACGGGAGATCTGCCTGGACCGAAGAGAGCCAACTTGAGTTGGCAACGCGGCTCTGCTCCTCGATCTGTCGTCGAGTGGACGCGACCGCCTCATCCGCCCACTGAATCGCCTTTGGCCCCATCTTCATCCAGCCCAGCCGTGCCTCTGAGTAGTTGCTGACCGGAACCATCGAAGCCCCGATCGACACGGTTGAATACCAGCCGGTCCGATACTTGGAGTCGACTTGCTCAGGTGTCAGGTAACCCTGGGCAACACGAAACTCTCCCACTCCAGCCGTGGGGTGGTCCGAGCGAAAGACCGAATAGCCTTCGCGAAGTCCCTTTGCTTGGAGGAGTTGGTTGGAGAGCGAGAACAGCTGGAGGCTGGATACGGACCTCGAAGCCGTCCCACGCGGCTCAGTCATCGAATCTCCCAACGCGCCTCGAGAGAATCCGCCCAGAACGATGAACCAGACAAATCCCATCGCCACGATCCCCGTGATGGGAATGAAAAGGAACTTTCGTGAGTGAGTAGAGGCGACCAGGATTCTCCCCAACACGTAGGCGCAAAAGGGAATGCCGAGAAGGAACAGTTGGGAATCGCTGGTAAACCACGAGGAGAAGTCCATCGCGAGGTCGGCGCAGATCGGGATGAGGACAAGCGCGGTCACCCACTTTAGGACTTGTTGATGTGAGTCTCGGAGAAGGATGCCATCTCCCGCCTTCTTGACCGAGTCTCCGTATGTGTCGACGGTTCCAAAAGCTTCGAGCGCTGCCGCAACCGGGTCGGCCACCCCGAGTTCCACGAACTCTTCGATCGATTGTTCGAGGTGAAGCTGAACCTCATGGACCCGTTCGTTGATGGCGGCGGGGCCGGAGAGTCCGGACATCTCGGCGCGAATTGTTATGAGGAACTGTTCGATCCGAGGGTCGCGGGGCTTTTCGTCTGTGCCGAGTCGGGGATTGTCCATGCTAGGCAACACCTCTTGACAACTCAAATCGTCGGCGAAGCAGTCCGATACTGCTGATCATCAATGCCCCCAGGAGGGAATATCCAATCCATCGTTGGGCGCCGGCTATCGGATCTAGGTTAAAGTGGTGAGGATTGCTTTCAACTTCCAGTTTGAGGGCCGTCTTTGCGTTCAATTCTTGCAGCCACTTCGCTTCCATGAAAGCGGACGACGGGACACTTACGAATCTGAGATTCGAGAAGTAGGCCAACGTCTGTTTGGACTCCATTGGGGCTAAGAACCCCCCCTCGGGTGCCACAAGGGGATGCCCCAGTCTTGCTGCCTCTGCTCCCCTTCGAAGGTAGCCAAGGTCTTCAGTAAGTTGGACGTCGAACGGCGAGTGATCAAACCTTGTCATGTGGCTGGTTCTCCCATGCATGAACGTGTCCCCCAGCCAATTGTGGGTTGGAGAGAAGGCCGAGATCGTCAGCGACAATCCCAGAAGTGACCCAGCAAGGGAAGCTCCGATTGCCGCCAGCCACAAAGGTCGTTTCAGGTTCCAAATCGCGAAAAGTGCTCCGACTCCTGGAGCTATAATCATGAGTCTGCTGATTTCATACGAGCGGAAAGGCTGGTAACCGTTGCAGAAGTTCTGCAGCCCTGGCATCACCGAAAAGGCTGCCATGCTTCCCACCAGCAGCCAAAACCAGCGGCTAGCCACGGTTCACCCGCCAGTTGAGCCGAGGGCTCATCATCGAGTTCACACTCTCCGCAAACTGATTCCACTCACTCCGCTTCTCGATGAGCGTGGCTCGTCCTGCGTCGGTGAGCGTGTAGACCCGGCGAGCTGGTTTTCCTTCTTGGCTTACCCATTGGGCCTCGATCGCGCCGTTCGCCTCGAGCGCGTGGAGGGCGGGATACAACTGCCCCTCACCATACGAGAGAAGCGAGTTACTCATCGAGCGAATCTTCTTTGCGATCTCGTATCCGTGCAGGTCCCCCTCTTGGAGGACTCCCAAGATCAGACTTTCAAGGTCTCCGCGAAATGCCATGAGTCGATCATATCACGACATATATCTTTTTTTGATATATGTATTGGAAATTAGGTCAGTCGATCAAAAATCAAGATCGAATCTAGACCAAATCGAGTTCAAACGCCCCAGAAACCAAAACCCGGGGGCGAGTTCTACCGTAACATGAAGTGGAAATGGCGGACGGTTACTACAGCGAAGAGGAGGCCCAGGAGATTCTAAGACTGGCGACTCGAAAGGCAACCTCGGAGGGAGGCATGTCCCGTGACCGACTTATTGAAGCTGCCGCAGAAATGGGAATTGATCCGGCCGACGTTCTTGCGGCTGAGAAGGAACTCCGCTCGAAGCATGAGAAAGTGGAGCTTCGCGAGCAGTACCTTGTGGCCACGCGCCGGAAATTCTTCGGTAGCACTACGTCGCTGGTAGGAACGTCCATTACGCTATTTGGAATCAACTACCTGACTTCGGGCTTTCATGGCATCTGGAGCATGTGGGCGATTTGGCCGTGTGGCTTCATGGCCCTGGGTGCGCTCAAGGAAGGCTGGGAATTCCTGATTTCTCGAACGCCGATGGGTGAGGAAGAGTTTGAGAATTGGATCGCTAGACAGAGGCGCAAGGAGTTGTTCGTCCAAGGACAACTTTCTGACCCCGCATCCCCGACGACGATGCAGGCCGCAAGGGAGATCTGTGCTGAGCACGGACCGGACCATCGAGACCATGCTATCGACGCTATGCACCACCAATTGGGGTTGCGACGTCGGGATGCAAAGACTCTGGTCAAAGTGATCTACGGCGAGCGTTCGCCTGAGGTCCTTGCGAGTCTCGCCCCCGTGAATCCTCAGTCTTTCATCGACATCGCGCGTGCTGCCCGGGACTACCACGGCGACGCCAAGCTGAGCGCGATTGCCACTGTTCGAGAAAAAACGGGACTGGGCCTTGCGGAGGCGAAAGCCTTGGTCGATAACGTGTATCGAGAGCAATCGTCGGTTCGGCAGACTCCTCCCAATCCGCCAGTTTCCACATACGAAGCGGCTAGGCAAGCCCTCGCCGAAGCAGGTCCAGAGCACAAGCTGGTGGCGGCTCACTTGCTTCAGCAGCGAACGGGAATCGGCATCCAGGAAGCGACCGACGCGATCGAAGCGGTGGTCGAACTGAGCCACTAGCCTTGCCCTGAATGCGGACTCGAACGCAAACCCGCATTGTCTCCGTAGTTTCAGGGAACCTCCAACGGTAAACTCAGAGTTGTTTTGTCTGTGCCGCATCTGAGCGTTGTCGTACCCGCCTATAACGAGGAAGAGCGGCTTCCCCGCACCCTAGCGCGTCTTCACGAGTACTACTCGGCCCAGAACTACCCCTTTGATGTAGTCGTCGTGAGCGACGGAAGCAAAGACAAGACGGCGGAACTTGTGCGCGAATTCGCGAAAACGCATCCGCACTTTTCGGTCGTGGAGTACCAGCCGAACAAAGGAAAGGGCTATGCGGTCAGGCAAGGCATGCTCGCTGCCGAGGGAGATCTCGTTCTCTTTTGCGACGCCGACTTGGCGACGCCCCAGGAAGAGACCGAGAAGCTGCTCCAACACATGACAGATGGCGCTCACGTCGCGATTGGCAGCCGGCCGCTCCACGACAGCAAGCTGGAGCGTCGGCAACCGCTCTATCGAGAACTGTTGGGCCGACTCTTTAATCACGCGGTTCAGCTTCTGGCGATTCGGGGGATCGATGACACCCAGTGCGGCTTTAAGCTTTTCACCCAGGCGGCTTCGCAGGAAGTCTTCTCTCGCTGCAAACTAGACGGATTTTCGTTCGATTTCGAGTCCCTGATGATCGCCCGCGACCTCGGCTATCGGATCGACGAGGTCCCCATCCGCTGGTCCCACCAGGAAGGATCCAAGGTCGTGTTGCTTCGAGATGGCCCTCGAATGTTGAGGGACCTTGTCAAGCTGCGGCTGAAAGGTCGGCGCGCGCGCCTGGTGCGGAGTGAATCCTGACGAATACGGCAAGATGTTCTCGCTTGAGGACCACTACTGGTGGTTTGTCGGGCGTCGCCGGCTTGCGTTAGGGCTTCTGAAACGCGCGTTAGCTCCTCGCTTGGAGGATCGCCCCAGAGTTCTCGACCTAGGGTGTGGAACCGGAGTCGTGTTGCGAGAGCTAGGCCAGTGGGCAGAACCCATCGGGGTCGACATGAGCCCGCACGCGCTCGGATTCTGTCGTCAAAGAGGTCTCGATGAGACCGTACAGGGCGATGGCATTTGCCTTCCTATTCAGTCGAACACGATCGACGCGGTGATCGGCCTCGATATCTTTGAGCACATTGAGAACGACGTCGCCGCCTTCGCCGAGGCGTACCGTGTGATTAGGCCCGGCGGATACGTCGTGCTTAGCGTCCCTGCCTTCAAAAGCCTCTGGGGTCCTCACGACATCGCCCTGATGCATCACCGTCGCTACCGCCGATCCGAGATACGTTCCAGGCTAGAGCAGGCGGGCTTCCAAGTAACTAAAGCCTGCTACTCGGTCTTTTTCCTGTTCCCCATCGTGGTGATCTGGCGAATCTTCGAAAAGCGAAAGAAGGGACCAGCCAAGGCGTCGCTGGTGTCGGTTCCCAACTGGCTTAACCGACTGCTTATCGGTTTTCAAGAGACCGAAGCCTGGCTCATCGCCCGCACCAACCTGCCGTGGGGTAGCAGCGTGATTGCGGTGGGGAAGAAGCCGAGCTCGTAACCAAGTTTGCAGTGGGCAGTTTGCAGTCCGGAAGGGTCGTTGTGCCAGTGCCTTGAGTTGGTAGGCGGACTGAGTTCGCTGTTCAACTCGCACGCCGCGCTACTCTCGTCGGTTCCGTAGCAAGCCAATTCCTAGCCTTCGTAAGCAGAAGGCTGATGTATTTTTGGGGAGGCTATTGCGACTCGGATTTCGCTGGGCAACGCGGAACTTTGCCGTTAATGAGACCCCACGGCCAGTTACCAAGCTTTCTCAATTGGCACCAAAGGAGACCTTGCATAAAGTATGATGGGCCAAAAATGAAGGCCATATGTATCATTTGCGCAAACGCTTGGGCCCTTCTGGGACTCCTGGTCTACCTTGGAGGGCATGTCGAAAGAGTTGATCCGGATAGGCTCTCATTCTTTGGCTTGGGGGCGTGGTTTGAACCGGCAACATACGAAGTAATCGATGTCGCCTGTTTCGTGATCGCGGCAGCTTGGCTAATTTATTCGCGAAAATCTGCGCCCGGGGATCGCTGACGAAGATCTCGGCTCGACGGATGAGGAACTTCCCGACCGGTGTCCTAGCGTTCCTGGATCCTTAATAATCGTGTAGGCAGGAAGGGTCCGTATGGCGGTGATTCCATGTTGGGAACTGGACTGCGGAAACACGAATCACAGAGTATCGCAAAAGTCTGCGATCTCATAAAATGCTGGAAATCAGTGGACTTCGCTTCGCTCGCGGGTTCGATTTGGCCCTCCCTCCCCTCTCCCGCGCACGTCCCGATTCGCATTCGCTCATTTCCCTCTGGCGGGATCCGGAGACTTCGCTGCGGGCGAGGGTGCCCATTACGTCCTCCGAGACTTTTGCGATACTCTGATCATTCTTCGCCTACGGGCCGTCGTGACGCCCGAAGGGCGGTGCGCAATCACTGGGTGACGAACTACTATGGTCGCCACACCCTCGCGAACGACTCCACCATCTTCAACCGTCTTGCCAAGGTGCGGCGAAAAGGGTTCACGCTGGTCGAATTGTTGACGGTGACCGCGATTATCGCGGTGCTCGCCGGTCTGCTGTTCGCGGTTGCCCGAGCGGTGAAGATCCAAGCGGGGCACTCTTCGTGCCAAGAGCGATTGCACAATCTCGGCCTTGCAATCGTCCTCTACGCAAACGATCACGAGGGTTGGGTCCCTCCAGCGACGACCGCCGAAACTTTCTACCGAAACCACCCGGACCTCGTGTCAGCAGCCGACCTCGCCGCTTCTCCAGGGGTCTTGAAGCATGCTCTGGACCCCTACGTGAAGAACAGTGAAGTTTGGTTCTGCCCGGTGGACCCACAGCGCGGGAAGAACGTCTTGTGGCTAGGGCAGCGCCATCTGCTCACCAGCTATCATTTCCTCGCTCGCTCGTCGGTATCAATGGAGTGGCCGCCCAAGATGCTCCTCGGGAGAGATCGACTTTCAAACGCCCCGGCCGGGGCAGAGGACATCCCGCTCTTGGTGGACGCTGTAGGCCTCCCACGGTTCGATTCCGACCCTCAATTTTCCGAGAACGACACCGGCTTTGCCGCCCAATCCAACCACCCGGACAACTACGCCAACGGCATCCGCCACGATCTGAGTCTCTTGCGGAAGCCTGCTCGTTGGTGGATGGGGTCGGATCAGTAGCAGTGGGCTCCAGTCCGCTGATCCGCTAGGACTCGCCCAGGAGGCATTTTGTTGAGTATAAACTGCTAATGCATTAAAACGCGTTGAGTGCTGTGGCTTGACGGGTGTTGCGTCGGGGACTTGGGCAAGTATTTACTCGCTATGTGGACTGCGGCGGCTTGACGCCGATCTGATCAGTGCGGCTTGACGCACATGTCGCGTGGCCAGAGATGGCGTTTAGCTCCCCATTTGAACCTACGACTGCTTCAAATTCTCCACACACGTCAAGCCGTGCTGGTCAAAGCGCGGTCAAGCCCTCGCACTCCACATGGTTTGCAGCTTTAGCAAAGAATTTGTAACTAACAACGCAGCACTCTCCAACCGCAGCGGTCCACATGGGTTAGTGCCAATGTAACGTTTTCCAATACCGTGGCAATTGTAAGGTTCTCAGCATTTCCTGCTTTTTAGCTTTCCTTGTCTTCGTACTGCGTCTTCAGACTGCTGACGACGGTGGGGTCTGCCAGGGTTGTCGTGTCGCCTAGGGCGCGGCCTTCGGCTACGTCGCGGAGGAGTCGGCGCATGATTTTTCCGCTTCTGGTCTTGGGGAGTTCGGCGGAGATGAAGATGTCGTCGGGTCTGGCGATGGCGCCGATCTTGTGGGCGACGTGTTTCTTCAGTTCGTCTACGAGGCCGTCGGTCGGCTCGAAGCCGCCTCTCAGGATTACGAAGGCGGAGATGGCTTGGCCTTTGAGTTCGTGGGACTTTCCGATGACGGCGGCTTCCGCGACCGAAGGGTGGCTCACGAGGGCCGATTCGACTTCCATGGTGCTGATGTTGTGGCCGGCGACCAGCATGATGTCGTCCACACGGCCGAGGAGCCAGAGGTAGCCTTCGTCGTCGAGTTTGACACCGTCTCCGGCGAAGTACTTGCCGGGGAACTTGCTCCAGTAGGTCTTCTCATATCGATCCGGGTCGTTGTAGATGCCTCGGGTCATCGAGGGCCAAGGGTGCTCGATCACGAGGTAGCCGCCAACCCCCGGCACTCCGTGGGTCGATTGGGGACCGGCCACGGTGACTCCCACACCTTCTTCTCCGACAACGCTGATCTTGATGCCGGGGAAGGGCCAAGTGGCGCTTCCGGGCTTGGTCGGGGTGATGCCGGGCAGGGCGGTGATCATGATGGCCCCGGTCTCGGTCTGCCACCAGGTGTCCACCACCGGACATCGGCCCCCGCCAATGTGTTCTTGATACCAAATCCACGCCTCCGGATTGATTGGCTCGCCCACACTGCCGAGTAACCGGAGACTGCTGAGGTCGCACCGCTGCGGATACTCAAGCCCCCATTTCATGAAGGCTCGAATGGCCGTCGGCGCGGTGTAAAGGATCGTCGCTTTGTGCTTTTCGATGATCTTCCAGAAGCGATCCTTGTCGGGGGTATCGGGCGCCCCCTCGTACATCAAGACCGTGCCACCGTTGGCAAGCGGGCCGTAAACCACGTAGCTGTGGCCGGTAACCCATCCACAGTCGGCAGTGCAGAAATGCAGGTCGTCTTCTTTCAGGTCGAAGACGAGTTTGGTCGTCGCAAACGTTCCCGTCAGGTAGCCCCCGGTCGTGTGAACGATGCCTTTGGGCTTTCCGGTCGAACCGGACGTGTACAGGATGAACAGGAGATCCTCGCTGTCCATGACCTCGCAGGGACAGTCGTTCGACTGTCTTCCGACGACCTCGGTCCACGACTCTAGTAGGTGGGAATGGCGCGATACAGCGAGATCCGCTCCGGCCTTCTCGCCGATTCGCTCGAACACGAGCACTTTCTCGACCTGAGGGCATCCCAAATCGAGCGCATCCTCTACGATCTTGAGGAGAGGGACGACATTGCCGCGCCGCCAACCGCCATCGGCGGTGATGATCACCTTCGCCTTGGCATCGTTCGTCCGCTCCTGGAGCGACTCGGCGCTGAATCCGCCGAAGACCACAGTGTGGCCAGCGCCGATCCGGGCACAGGCCAGCATCGCGATCGCGAGTTCGGCGATCATCGGCATATAGATCGAGACGCGATCGCCCTTCGTGACGCCCAACTCTTTCAGAGCATTGGCGACCTGGCTAACTTCATCCTTTAGCTGCGCGTAAGTTAGGGTGCGAGTGTCCCCCGGCTCGCCTTCGAATACGATCGCCCGGCGATCGGGAGTGGCCGCCGCGTGACGGTCGACACAGTTAAAAGCTGCGTTTAGCTTTCCTCCGAGGAACCACTTGGCGTGAGGCGGCTGGAAATCGCACACGGTATGCCAAGGCTCGAACCAGTCGAGTCTCTGAGCCCAACCCTCCCAGAAGCCGATCGGGTCGGCGGCGGCGCTTTCGTAAATGGAAACGTCGCTGGCGTTAGCCTGCGCCACGAATTCGGGCGAAGGGCTGAAGTGTCGGTTTTCTTGAAGGAGCGTCTGAATAGTATCGGACATCGGTGTCGAGCCTCGGAAGTCCTATTATCCCTACGAACCCGCTCACCCGTCACGCCCGAGAGCATACGAAATCGATGATAGATGAGATAGAGTGGATCGTTCGCTATGATCCTGCAAATCCCTTTCGAGCAATTCGCCTCCACCGTTAAGCGAGTCATCAAACTCGACGAGGTGTTCGTGACGTCACGCGGCAACGCGACGCTTGCGACGGCGGCGTCCACAGATCGACAGACGATGATTGTCAGCATCATGCCTCAAAGCGTTGCCGAATCCAGATTGGCGTTAGAGGGGGATGGCCTAAAGGTCTTCGACGGGAGTTGGCACACCGAGGGCCTGCTCGACACCGAATCGGAGAATGTAACCCCTTACGTTGCGGCGGTAGCCTACGTGAGTCAGGAAAACGCTCCCGGCTTGTGGGTGGACGCTTACGAATCACTGCCGACCCAGGTCACGGTCCTAAGGGCGTTGTACGATGAATTTCGCGAAACCGGTCAGGTGAACGAAGTCAGTTTCGAGGAGTTTGTCAAAATGGCGCAACCCACGGTGGTGATTGCCACTCCCGACGAACTCCACAGCTTCGTCAATCAGAAAGGTTGCTAACGGCCTACTTCTTGTGGATTTCCTGCTCGAGGCTCTTCACCCAAGAGAGAACAGCGACGCCCACGAAAACGGTGCCAAGGACGAGGTAGACCCAGATCGGTTCCGCGCGCTGGTGGGCACGAGACGCGTAGTAGAAGAAGACGCCGCCTACGATGACCTGAAGCACGGCGAGCACTTTCAGCCAGCCGATCACGAATTCGGACTCAAGGTATTCGGGAACGCCCGGTTCCTTTTCGTCGCAGAAGGCTTCGACTATCGAGACCGCATCCTTGAGCGGCATATTCGTGCGCTTGTGCACCAAGGTGGCGAGGGCCTGACGCGACATCGGTCGTCGTTCTTTTCTTGCGGTGGCAATCTCTTCCTCCACAAGCGCAAGGCAATCGACTTTTTCCTTCGAAGGTTGGTTTACCGTCTCCATTGTCGTCCCACTCCCGTTAGTTATGTTATCGCAGGAACGACAACTTTGCCGACTCTACTTGCGAATAGTTCTACCAGGTTCCGTGGAGGGACAAGATTAAGCCGTGATCAGTGGGGGCCACGAACGGGGAGATCAAGAAGCCTTTCTTTGACCGAAGCTCGAACCATGAGACGCCATAGC
Organism: uncultured Armatimonadota bacterium; assembly: GCA_903904815.1. GTDB lineage: Bacteria > Armatimonadota > Fimbriimonadia > Fimbriimonadales > Fimbriimonadaceae > Fimbriimonas. Next base: position 62,794 of record CAIVDU010000051.1, on the reverse strand, counting down.
CAATCGCGGCGCCCGCCAAAACATCGATTGGGCGGTGGGCTTGCAGAGTAATGCGGGAGTATCCTATCGCGGCCGCTCCGGCGTACCAGAGGGGTGCTTCTTTCGGATGATAGTGGCTCATCATGGACGCCATTGCGAACGAGACGCCGGTGTGGGTGCTTGGGAAACTGTTTCGTGACTGACCATCTGGGCCGGGCGAATGGATCACTGCCTTCATTACTTCCGTGATGGCGAATGCGGAGAGACAGGAATCGGCGACACGCAGGGTGTGATCCATTTTGAAATCCCCGTCACGGAAATAAGTGAGTCCGAGCCCCAGTCCGAGGTAGGCCACGGTGCCGGACGACGAAGTCACACTTGCCCAAGAGTTGTCGGCCATGGCGGCCGCGGAGAGGCCAAGCATCGAGATCAGGAGGCAAATGCGTCGCATCGGCGAAGCATACTCGGTGGGATCGACCTGTTCGACAGGTGCAGTTAATCGTAAAACCAGTCCAAAACAAAAATTTGGACCGTCAATATCGCCCAAGATCGGACCAAAATCAGAAAAATCCGATTTGCGGGACGATTCCCCCCTCCATTTTTAAGGTGCCAGGGCGTATTCTATCGGTCGCAACCCACTGCACCGGCCGATGATGATCCGACGCGCAAATAGAATTGACCACGGCCCTGCGGGCTATCCGGCCCGCCTACAGTGCAAACTGGGGGCAGAAATCGATTGTGCTAACGTTATCACAATTGCCCTAGCGACGGAAGCTTAAGTTTCAATGACCGATTTTCTCCAAATGCGTGGAATTGGGAAGCGCTTCGGCGCGACCATCGCCCTTAACTGCGTGGATCTCGGCGTTGCCGAAGGTGAAGTTCACGCGCTCGTTGGCGAGAACGGATCCGGCAAAAGCACTCTGATGCGCATTCTCGCCGGGGCGATCCGGGCCGACGACGGCACGATGACGCTGGGAGGCGAGCCGTACAATCCAAAGAATCCTGCCGACGGGCGTAAAGCCGGCGTCGCCATGATCCATCAGGAATTGTCAATCGCGGGCCATTTGCCGATTGTCGACAATGTCCTTCTCGGAATGGAGGAAGCGCGGTTCGGAATCATCAAGCGGACCGAGGCGAAGCGGCGAGTGAAGGCGGCGCTTGCTCGACTTGGTCAGGAGGACCTAGACCTCGAGGTTCCTGCCCAGCAGTTTCCGCTTGCGGTGCGCCAACTCATCGAAATCGCTCGAGCGGTGGCGGTGGGTTCCCGGGTCGTGGTGCTGGACGAGCCGACCAGTAGCTTGACCGAAGCGGATGTGCAGCAGCTCTTTGATGTGGTCAAGAAGCTTCGAAGCGACGGACATGCCGTTCTTTACATCTCTCACTTTCTCGACGAACTTCACGAACTGGCAGATCGAATGACGGTCTTGAGAGATGGTCAACTGGTGGGCACGCGAAGCATGGACGGCGTCACCGATGAGACGATCGTGACGATGATGGTCGGCCGAGGCATTGAAGAGATGTATCCCCGGTCGGTTCGCCACCCATCGGAAGTTGTGTTGGATGTGAAGTCGCTCGCGGGCTACACACGGCCAGACGACGCAAGCTTTAGCCTTTATCGCGGCGAAGTATTGGGCATTGCCGGACTCAACGGCTCGGGGAGAAGCGAACTACTTCGGACGCTCTTCGGTCTGGACCCAATCAAGAGTGGCGACGTGCAATTGGGCGTTTACCAGGGCCCGGCATCTCCGGCCAGAAGGTGGGCGGAAGGGATGGGTCTGTTAAGTGAGAATAGAAAGGAGGAAGGGCTTGCCCTAAATCTTTCGATCGCCGACAACATTACGTTCACGACCCTGCCGCGCGGAGTCGTCAATCCGGCGCGGATCAATCAGTCATCACAAACCTGGATCGAGAGGTTGGGCATTCGTTGCCAAGGTCCAGAACAGCGGGTCGGGGATCTCAGCGGCGGGAATCAGCAGAAGGTGGCGATCGCGAGAATGCTCCACCACGGAGTGGACGTGCTGATGTTGGACGAGCCAACACGTGGTATCGACGTGGGCAGCAAAGAGGGCATCTATCGGCTGATCGATGAGGCCGCGCTCTCTGGAAAGGCAATTTTGATGGTGAGTAGCTACTTGCCAGAGCTATTGGGGACGTGCGATCGAATCGCCGTCATGAGAAAAGGCGTTCTCGGTAAGCCGAGGCGAGTGGAAGAAGTGGATCAAGAAAGTCTGATGCATGAGGCGGTAGGAGCATGAAGAGAGTTCCCCGTTCAGTTTTTAACCTCGTCGGCCTCGTGGTCGCGCTGGTTGTGATCTTTGTGGTTTTCAGCGTTCTGCAGCCCAAGAGCTTCCCAACCGTTTCGAACCTGGAGACGCTGGCCCGTCAAAGCGCGATCGTGGCTCTCGTTTCGTTGGGAATGACCTATGTGATTGTGAATGCGGGCATCGACCTCTCGGTTGGTTCCACGGCCGCGTTTTCGGGCGTCGCGATTGCTTGGATCCTCCAACGGCATTACTCGCCAGCGTTAGCGTTGCTTGGTGGCGTGCTTGCGGGAGCCATCGCCGGTCTCTTAAACGGTCTGTTGATCACGAGGCTGAAGGTGGGTCCGTTCATCGTCACGTTGGGAACGATGTTGATCATCCGAGGCGTTGCCACTGGTGTCGCGCATGAGCAGACGATCAATCCGCCCGACTCATGGCTGAACAACCTTCTGGCGGTGCTTGGACCGGACGAAAAGTGGAAGTTGCTCCCCATCGGCGTTTGGCTCACCATCGTATTAGCGGTGCTCGCCGCGCTCAGTCTGCGGTACACCCGATTCGGTCGCCATGTGATTGCCATCGGCTCCAACGAGCACGCAGCCCGTCTCTGTGGTGTCCCAGTTGAGCGGGTGACGATGCTGGTGTATGTCATCAGCGGCGCGTTCGCTGGTCTCGCCGGACTGATGCTTTTCTCTCGTCTGACGGTTGGTGACCCTACCGTTGCGAACGGCCTTGAACTGGACGCGATCGCAGCTGTCGTTATCGGCGGAGCGAGCCTTACCGGTGGCGAGGGTTCGATCCTTGGCACGATCTTGGGTGCGCTCATCATGGCGACTCTTCGGGCAGGCGCTTCGCAGGTGGGCCTCGACAACTGGGTTCAGCAGATCGTGACCGGTGTGATTATCGTGCTTGCGGTTGCGCTGGACAAGCTCCGTAAGAAGCAGATCGGCTGATTGCGGGTTGCCGTAGCTGACGGCGCATGAGTGAAGCGGGATATTATGAGTGCGACCTACGGTGGCCCTATGCTGAAAGAGTTCCGCGATTTTATTTCGAAAGGCAACGTCATTGACCTCGCCATTGGCATCATCATTGGCGCCGCCTTCACGGCGATCGTCACTTCCTTCGTGAAGGACATCTTGACGCCGATTTTCGGTATAGCCGGAAAGGCCAACTTCGACAACCTTTTTCTGGTCCTGAAGCCAGGTGAAAAGGATGCGGGCCCGTACACGACGGTCGAACTTGCCCAGAAGGCTGGAGCGGTCACGCTCAATTACGGCGTATTCCTCAATGCCGTCATCAACTTCCTTCTGGTTGCACTGGTTCTGTTCCTGATCGTTAAGGCAGTCAACAAGATGCGGAAAGAGAAAGCGGCTGAGCCAGTCGCTCCTCCTGAGCCGACCAAGGAAGAAGTTCTGCTCACGGAAATCCGGGATCTGCTTAAGTCCAAGTAGTACGCCCTGCGAGTTCACGGCTAGGCTTGGGGTTGAATGGAGGCATGTCCTCCATCCCGTTTCCTGGGCCGATCTCGGCGAAAATGCTCGACGAGTTGAACAGGTACGTCATTGCGACGCCATATCCCTTTGCGCTGGATCTTGCCAAGTGCGAAGGGATGTGGCTGGTGACGGTGGACGGGCAGCGGCTATTCGACTGGGCAGGCTACTACGGTTCAAAGCTCATTGGCCACAACCATCCCGGGCTTTACACGGAAGAGTACAAGCAGCGTCTGGTGCTGGCGGCGAACAACAAGGTCGCGAATCCTGACTTCCTCACTGAAGAGTGTTTGGCTTACTATCGGATGCTCTACCGGGTCTCGCCGGAGATCATGCGCAACCCGCAACTTGAGATCTACGCGGTGAACTCGGGGGCGGAAGCAGTCGAGAACATGATGAAATACCTGGTTGCCAAGTTCAACCAGAAGAGGATGAACAAGGGTCTTCCGACGGGGAACCGGAGGTTCCTCTATTTCGATAAGGCGTTCCACGGTCGCACCGTGTTTGCACTCGGTGTGACGCAGACCATTGATCCGGTGGCCACCCGAGACTTTCTTGGGCTTACGGCAGGCGGGAACGTAAAACTCGCGTTCCCGGCTTACGATGACTCGTTGGGGAGCGATGAGAATCTGCGGCTGGTGAATCGAGCCTTGGAACAGGCCGAATCGGTGCTTTCGCTGATGGCGGAGGAGACCGTCGGCATCATTGTGGAGCCCATTCAGGGCGCAGGTGGGCACCGAGCAGCGCTTCCCGAGTTTTTTCGGGGTCTCTCTGAGTTGGCTCACAAGTACGACGTCTTCCTCGCCTTCGACGAAGTCCAGACGGGATTGGGGGCGACCGGCAAGATGTTTGCTCTCGACCACTTCAACCTTCCCTATCCCCCGTTCGCGGTGGCGACGGGCAAGAAGTTTGGCAACGGGGTGGTTTACATGTACGAACCCCTCGATGACATCGGAGTGCTCGACAGCACGTGGGGTGGCAGCCTCGCAGATATGGTGCGAGTCGTCCAAGAGATGCACATTGTGGAGAGCGAGGGGCTGATTGCGGCAGCAGCGGTAAAGGGAGAACAACTCGCGGCGGGACTCCGCCAAATCGTGGCCGACTTCCCCGAACTGTTGTTCAATGTGCGGGGTCTCGGTCTCTACCAGGGCTTCTCGGTTCGCACGGCGGAATTGAAGGCGAAGCTGGTCGAGATTGCTCGCGATCAGTTTGGTCTGTTGCTTCTGGGAGCCGGGAGCCGTTCCATCCGAACCCGACCTAACCTCAGTGTCACTGCCGAGGAAGTCGACCTGTTCCTCGAGACGCTTCGCAAGGCGGTTCAAGTGCTGGAAGGGCGCAACTCGGCAGAGACATCGACTCCGGTGGCCTGAAAGGCGCCATCTGGTTCTAGGTCGAGCACGGTGAAACCCGATCCGAAGCCGAGATAGTCGCCGCGCCACCATTCACCGCACACGGCGGGACTGTGCAGGTAGGTGACCCCACGAAACTCGATGCGCTGTCGGCAGTGGATGTGGCCAGCGACGCAGACCTTGACATTTGGATGTCGGCGAAATAGCTCAAGAATCTCGAAGCTGTCGGCATGGAGGTGCTGGCCGGGGTAGAGCCAATCTCCTCGCTCATTTGGGGCCTCTACGCGGGATGAGAAGAAGTCGGCGGGGCCGGCCACCAAAGGAACGTGGCTCATGACGAGCGTCGGGCTGGTGGTGTTGTCGGCCAGTTCGCTGGCGAGCCATTTTCGTTGTTCGGGATCGAGTCGGGCGGTGTATCCGTGGCTGCCACCCTGTTGCAGGCTGTCGAGAACCAGAATGCGCCAGATCCCTACTTGCAGCCGATAGTAGGGTGCGGGCATTCCGAGTCGATGCATCGCCATTTTCTTTCCGAACAGCGGTTCGCTTCCGTTACAGCCGCTTGACTTACGGTTCCATCCCCAACAGTCTTGGTTTCCAATGCAGGGGGCGATCGGAAGGTCGGCGTGGTCGGCGATGACATGGTCCCAGAGGTCCCACTGTTCCTGCGCGCGTTCGATTCTTACCCCCACCGAGTTCATCACCACGTCACCCCCAAGAAGCAGGCCATCGACGTCTGGGGACAGGGCCTGAATTGCGCGAAGTGCCCTTTGAACTCCCTCGACGGCCCCTCGCTCTGGCTGGATGTGAGGATCGGTGAAGTGGACCAGACGGATCGAGCGCGTGAGTCCGTCAAGGTGAGCAAATCCTTTCACGACGTCATGGTACCGAGAAAGGTGATGGGTCCTTTCAGTGTTAAGCTGCCTTAATTTTCGCGCGGTTTTAGGTTCACCGTGACATAATTTTGACGTTCATCGCAGGTAACGATGACGCTCCACGCAAGTCGCCTTTGGCTTAGGTCAGCCATAGCGCCCTGTGCTCGTGGTCGCGTCTTCTCGCCTGAACGAGGTCGGGCGCGCCAACTACACAGGCGCCTTCAAGAGCTCTTCAGGAATCCATCATGAGAAAAGCGTTTACCCTTATTGAACTACTGGTGGTCATCGCCATCATTGCAATCCTCGCCGCCATTCTTTTCCCCGTTTTCGCCCAAGCTAAGGCTGCCGCGAAGGTCACCGCTTCGATCTCCGGAATGAAGCAGATGGCTCTGGGTCTCCAGATGTACTCGAACGACTTCGATGACATGGCCGTATTCGAATACGGATACAGTGACGGGTCCATCGCCGGTGACACCGATCCCTACCACTACAACAATACGTGGGTGGGTCGCATCTACCCTTACGTCAAGAACAACAGCATCTTCTTCGACAAGGTCGTTCCAGAGATTACGGATTACACCAAATACTATCAAGACCCGTACTACTCGAGCTCCTATTACTCTTACAGTTGGGCATGGATCACGAACTTCTCGCTGAATACCGACGGTTACTCGCGACAGACCTACAGTGGATCGAGCTGCACCAACTACGGCTCTTCCTACAGTGCGAATCGCAGCCTCACGGCAATTGAGCAACCTGCGACTCGATTGGCGATCACCCCGACCCGATACGGATCGATCCCCAACTGGTCTTGGACTCGGTTCATTGCTTACGATGCGGCTTGGCCGGTCGCCGATGCCTACGCAAACGGTTTTGACTGGAACCAGTTGGTCTATGACGCTCGGAAGGAATACGGCCAAAAGTTCATCGGTGGATTCTCCGACGGACACGCTGGAAAGTTTGGCAAGGAGAAGTTCGTGAAGACCTATGTCAACAATCCGAGCGCCTCGGAAGCCACGAACTACACAGACTGGTGCTCGGCAATGAATAACCGAGACCTGTTCCAATTCTGGGGGCCATTTTGGAGCGGAAACTAGCTCTTCTTGGGCTTGTTGCCGTCGCCTGCATCATGGGTTGTGGGAGCTCCGCCGATACAGCGGGGGACTCCCTGAGTCCCAAAGATTTGGCGGCGAAACGGGCGGCGACGATGAAGCCTGATCCCAATGGGATTCAACTTCCGACAGGAGGGACGCAGAACGGCCCTCCCACCGCTGCGGGCGGCGAGCCGGGCAAGTAGCGGGTGATTAGTGGTCGGTGGTCCACCCTGGACAGATGGAGTCAATGGGTCTCACTCGACCCCAACCAAAGGCCACCGACCACAAGCCACTGGCCACTCCAATCACTAGCCACCAATCACTTGAAACCCAAACAGATGCAGTGCCCTTCTGGAAATCAACGATTGATTTCTTCAAATGTTGAATCCTGCGCCTAACGCGGAGTTAAGGGACTGACAAGTGGCCGGAAGACATCGGTAAACTACGCGTTCTCATGGTCCCCTTGCGAATTGGAGTTATCGGTTGCGGCAACATTAGTGGTATTTATTTCGAGAATCTCGGGGCCTATGCAGGGACCGAGGTGATCGCATGTGCCGACCTCGATCTCGACCGAGCGAAAGCGTCGGCAGAGAAGTACGGAGTTCCTAACGCTCTCACCCCGGATGCGCTGATTGCTCATCCGGACGTCGAGTTGGTGCTCAATTTGACGATTCCCCGGGCGCACGGACCGGTGGCGCTTCAGGCGCTGCAGGCGGGCAAGCACGTCTATAACGAGAAGCCGCTCTCGGCAACTCGGGCAGAGGCTCAGGCACTTTTGAAGGTCTCAGTCGAGAAGGGACTTCTCGTCGGATGCGCTCCAGACACATTCCTCGGGGCGGGAATTCAGACTTGTCGCAAGTTGATTGACGAAGGCGCCATCGGAGCTCCAGTGGCTGCTCAGGCTGCCATGCTCAGCCGTGGACCAGAGAACTGGCATCCGGCGCCGGAATTCTTCTTCAAGCCGGGCGGTGGTCCAATGCTCGACATGGGGCCGTATTATTTGACCGCCCTCGTAAATCTTCTTGGGAGCGTCAAGCGAGTCGCTGGGTCGGTTCGAGTGAGTTTCCCGGAACGACCGATCGCGAAGACGAACGAAAAGTATTACGGCAAGCCTGCCGATGAAGTCACGGTCGAGGACCGCATTGTCGTAGAGACTCCGACTCACCTCGCGGGCGTGATGGACATGGAGAATGGGGCGATCGCGGAACTCACGACCAGTTTCGACGTGTACTCCGAGTGGGGCAAGAATCCGATCACGGTTTTTGGATCGGAAGGCACGCTGAAGGTTCCTGACCCGAATAATTTCGGCGGTCCGGTGCTCATCAAGAAGGCCGGCGAGTCCGAGTGGACCGAGGTCACGCTGGAGCATGGCTTCGAGGCCAACTCTCGAGGAGTGGGCGTGCTCGATATGGCAGATGCGATTCGAAATGGCGGTGGGAACCGAGCTTCTGGTGCGCTGGCTTACCACGTCCTCGATGTCATGCTCTCGTTCCAAGAGTCTTCTGAAGCGGGCAAGTTCATCTTCCCGACTTCTCAGGTTCCTCGACCGGCTCCGATGGCGACCGACCAGTTCTCTCGCATCAAGTAGATGCGAGAGAACTGAACTGGGTGTGTGGGTTAGAAGGCCTGGAACTCGCCATACAGCGTATGGCCAGTGAAGGGCGCCCGCGCCTGGGAGAATGCGCGCCACTTGGCGTGCCCTTCCGAGTAGATGTGATTCGACCCGTTCACGTGCCGATCTGATGAGATCGCAATCGGGTTCGTCGTGTCTGCCGCGTTTGCCGGACTCTCGGTTTCTCCTAACCAGGGGTGGTAGTGAACATCGCAGAAATTCCCTCGGCGTTCTGATATGTAGATGGACTGAGCGGGTACGGCGATGTCGCTCGAAGTCGCGCCAAACAGATAGTAGGCGTTGAGAAGGAAACTGCTGAGAGGACCGGGTGGAGGGGCGCTCTGCCCGATGCAGTTGCCCGAGGTGTCCAGCACCTTCAGCCCGTGCGGATCCGAATCTGAAGGGCATACGTAGAGTTGAGTGCTCGAGGAGTCTTTCGACGCAACGTACGGCAGGATCTTGTCAAACGGTGATCCGTAATCGATGCTCTCTAACTGGGCGTTGTTGTCATCGACGGTAGGATCGGTGGTGGCGGGATGCTCTTGAGGATAGCGATCGTCGTAATCTCCGATGTAGATCGTCAAGGCCAGACCGATCTGACGGCCGTTACTCAGGCAGGAGACTTTCTTGGCGGCTGCTTTGGCCTGTGAAAAGACGGGGAAGAGGATTGCGGCCAAGATGGCGATGATCGCGATGACGACGAGCAGCTCAATGAGCGTGAAAGCTTTGGTTCGCATGGGAAGCCCTCCTAGGGACTTTGGGGTCGCGTCCGAATGGGACGAGTTGGATAGAAGGCGGGGACCCTATGCGATGGATGGAGGCGGGACGAGGGGGGTGAGCGGCAGCCGGACGGTGCGTGCCGAGTCAGTAGACGTCACGTAAGCTTCTGGAGAGAGGAGTGGAATCGTGAGGACGAAAGGTTCGGCAGCGAGCATCTCGATATGGATCGCGCCTTGATCGAGACTCACTTGCTGTTGCGTGGATCGTTTCTCCGCGCACCGGCACTGAACGAATCCCTTGTCACCGAGTTGCGGTTTTCGCGAGGTCAATCTGACCACGCTACCACAACACGATTTCACGGACTTTGACACCGATTGAATCGGGGCGGTCGGACAGTGCACTCCAGCAGGAGTGCATGCCAGAAGCTGGGCCGCAGACGTCCACCCGATGAACGTCGCCAGCACGAGAAGAGCCGTTTGCCGGCACTTCGCGCTCGCGACTCGGATGAGGTTCCTTGTCGTACCCATGGAGCCTAGGCTACCAGAATTGCCCAAGGCACCTGGATAAGGCGAATCCGTTCCCCTATCGGACCGGGTCGAATTTCACTTGAATCTCCAATCGGGCTGGGTCTTGGTGATTCGGCCGCCAGAGATGCCCCCGGGGCTATTGCGGCGAGCGACCTGTTCCAGATTGGATGTTCACGACCTCCAAAATCTATGCTATGCCGGACGGAATCGCAAACGGAGTCGCGGAAGCCTAGCTACCCTGTGACTTTGACCTGCACCGAACTCCGGCGATTGCCACTGCTGTTCCAATGAATCCGCCATCTCGCTGAGCCGTCGCGCGCGCATTCTGCTTTAGGCGACTTTCCAGACTTCGTCTTCTTGAAGCAACGACTTCAGGGCTTCGACCACTTGTGGGTCAAACTGGCTGCCTGCTCCAGCTGCGATTTCTGCAAGCGTTCGCTCCAGTGGCCATCGCTCTTTGTACGGGCGTGGGCTTGAGAGAGCATCGAACACGTCTGCTACCGAAACGATTCGACCCGGAAGTGGGATGTTCTCGCCTGAGAGTCCGTTCGGATATCCCCGGCCATCCCATCGTTCATGGTGGCTGATTGCAATCGTATAAGCCATGCGCAGCACGTCGCTACGGCTACCCTCGAGGATGCTGGCTCCGATGGTGGTGTGCGTCTTGATTTCCTGAAACTCTTCGGGCGTCAATCTCGCGGGTTTCCGAATGATTCCGTCGGGAATGCCAACCTTTCCGATATCGTGAAGGGGAGCAGCCAGGCGGATAAGTTCGGCCTCAAGTGGTTTGACTCCGATCCGAATCGCCAGTTCGTAAGACATTTCGGCAACGCGGCGACAGTGGTCGCCGGTATCGTCGTCGCGGTAGTCGCCTACGAGGGCAAGCCGGGCGACAATTTCGAGTTGCGCTTCTTGAAGGCTCCGAGTTCGCTCGGCGACTCTTTCTTCGAGTTCCTGATTTTGCGTCTCAAGCTGGCGGTAGAGGAAACGCATTTGGAGAAAGTTTCTTACTCGGAGTGATATTTCAAGCGCATCCCCTGGTTTCGTGAGGAAGTCGCTTGCTCCGAGGGTCAAAGCCCGGCGCCGCGCCTCCGGAGTTACGTCGGCAGTAAAAACGAGGATAGGCAGGTAGGTGTCGATCATGCCGTGGGTCCGAAGGGACTCCAAGACTCCGTACCCGTCTTTGACTGGCATGTGGAGATCCAAAATCAGCAGATCAGGGGGATCGGTGAGGCAGATCTCTTCGGCTTTGAGGGACGAAGTCACGCCGACGATATTGGTATAACCGCTCTTTGTGAGCAGTCTTTCTAGAAGAGTGACGTTGACCGGATTGTCGTCCGCTAACAGAATCTTCGAGGAAAATAACTCTTCGTCGGATAGTTTAGGCAACTCTTTGCACCTCTTCGGCTAGGATCTCGTCCAGGGTGGACAAGAGTTCCCTGACATTCAACGGCTTGGTAAGATATTTGATGGCTCCTGCCTGGAGGAGCTTGGAAACCTGTGCTTGCGTAGCATCTGCGCTGACGACCACTACTGGAATATCGGTCGTTTCTTTGAGCGCCTTCAGGCGCTTTAGCAAATCGAATCCGTGACAATCCGGAAGGTTAAGATCCAAGAAGATCATGTCTGGCAGGTGCTCGACAGCCAGGTCGAACCCAAGGGTTCCTTGCATAGCGACCACCAGTTTCACGTGAGGGCGTCCACTTAGGATCTTTTCCATCAGGCGAACGTTCGAAAGGTTATCCTCGATTAAGAGAACCGACTTCGGTCGCGCTTCGAAATCTTTCATTTCGGCGATCGGTTCAAAAGCCGCGTGCCCGATCGACAAGAGCGGACTCGCAGTCAGGGGAAGGTCGACGTAGAATGTGGTTCCGTCGTTGCCCGTGGTGAAGCCGATGGAACCACCCATCGCCTCGACGAGGCGCTTGGAAAGAGCCAGCCCCAGGCCCGTTCCTTCGATCCCAGTCTCCTCTGCTCCAAGGCGTTCAAACGGCTGGAATATCTGGTGTACACGCGATTCTGGGATACCGCTGCCGGTATCGGTGACCTTGATTCGCAGGCTGGAATCCGCCAAGGACTCTCCGCAGATCGAGACAGTTCCGCCTCGCCGGTTGTACTTCACCGCGTTCGATACGAGGTTTAAAATGACCTGACACAGCCGCTGTCGGTCGGCTAGGACGTGGGTCGCATCGACTTCCGATACTTGGAGGCTGACGGCGATCTGCCGTTGATTCGCGAGTGGTTGAATCAACGACTTCACTTCGCTGGCAACCTCTTGGAAGCAAACAGGTTCCAGGGAGATGCTCAAGGCGCCCGCCTCGATGCGCGAGATATCGAGAACTTCATTGATGAGGCGCAGAAGGTGCTCGCCGGCAGTCCGGATCTGGCCAACGGACTCTTGCTGTTCATCCTCAAGCTCGTCCATTTGAAGGAGCTGAGCAAAACCCAGGATCGCGTTCATCGGCGTCCTAAGCTCGTGACTCATTCGTGACAAGAACTCGCTCTTTGCCGAGCTTGCACGCTCAGCTTCGAGCCTGGCTCGTTCAGCGGCTTCCGCTTCTTTGAGAGCGGTGATGTCCCTCGTAAAACAGCGCGCGTGGACGACGTCATCTCTCTCGTTCTTGAGAGCATTGCAACTTAGGTTGATCGTCTTGATCGTGCCGTCGGCACATTTCACCTGCGTCTCGTAAGAGTCCAGCGATTTGCCATTGGCAACGAGGTGAAGCAGCTCTCGACTCGTTTCAGGGTCCGTGTTGAATGTAAAGTAGTCCTTGCCGACGTACTCCTCAGCGGAGTAGCCCATCGTTTCGAGTTCCATTCGATTGGCTCGTAAAATCGTGCCATCGGGGCCGATAAGGAGAAGGCCAATACTCGCGTTCTCGAAGAACTCTTCCAGGGTTTGCCTGCTTTGCTCCAGGCTCTTTTCGGCCGAGATTCTCTCGACGATCTCCTGCTTTAGCTCGATCGTGCGGAGTTGGACTCGGGATTCAAGCTCCTCGTTCGCCATCCGAAGCTCGTTACGATGAGCTTCTAGTTCAACAAGCATTGAGTTGAAACCGGAGGTGAGCTCACCGATCTCGCCGCCGGTAATCGCGGTCACCCGGTAGCCGTAATTCTGTTCTTTAGCGACCCTCTGCATACTATCTGCCAAGTGTTGAATTGGCTTTGAGATAATGCGTTGGAGTCGTGATCCAACCATCACGGCCAACAATACGCCGGCCAGGATCAGGAGGCCGACAATGTTGGTGTACTGATTTCGCCGTTGATGCCACGATTCCAACGTCGATTCGATGTACAGGATCCCGATGATCTCTTTGTTCTCATGGATCGTGTAAAAGACGCTCAGGTGGTTGTCGCCGGACTGAGTGCTATCCGCCTGGGGCCTCGTTGGAAGGTGCTTCAGGTCGCCAGGTGAGCGCCCCCACTGGGCAAAGAGCTTTCCGTTTGGAGAGAAAAGAGCGGCAACTCGCACATCATCCTGGGCCCTCAAGGAGCTTAAGATCTCGGTTGCGGCGGTGGCATCCTTGAATGTGAGTGGCGCGTTGCAATTTGCGCCGATCACGCGCGCCTGGGTTGCCAAGCCCGAGGACAACGAAGACCGAAACGCGCTGAGGTCGTAATAGAGGAATCCAACGCTTGCAAGCAGCAACGCGAACGTGCTGGCGAGCGCCATTAACACGGTGAGCTTTAGACTGATGGACGCGTTGCGTAACATGGGTGGAGTTTTACGGCACGCTGTCCGCTAATAAAGAGTTGGTTCTCTTGGTCCATCTCCGTAGCTAAAACCGAACATTGCGGTCATGTTCGCACTCAATTTGCGCAGGAAAGTCAAATCCACGGATTGAGCTACTGAGTTGCTTCGACAGATCGTTAGAAGTGAATCGTCACCTTAGCGAAAGCCGCGCGTGGAATCTGGGAGGCCACATCGTAGAGGTTCACTGCCGCTTCCGTGTGTTCTGCATTGGTTAGGTTATGGACTCCGAAGCTGAACTCCGTTCGGGAGTTTGGCTTCCAAGAAGCGAGTAAGTCCAACCGAAGATAGGGGGCCACGCCGCCGGTTGAAAGTTGACTGACGTAATAACTGCCGAGATTGAATTGAAACTTAGAGCTGAGGTCCCATTCGGAACGAAGCGATGCCTGATGTCGGGGAGTGGCGCCCTTGGACAGATCTGCGTTGCTAATCGTGTTTCCCGGGCCACCGTCGTACTGCTCGGAGTAGAGCGAGTAGGTTTCTTCGAGTCGCCAACTGGTTGATAGAGTTTGGTGGGCGGCGATCTCTAACCCTCCAGTCTCCGCCGAAGCACCATTGGACATCATTTCGAGTTGGTCGATTTGAGATGGTGGCAGTCCGATAACCTGGGTTCCAGTGTTTACTCCACTCCTAAGATTTGCGTATTGGTTGTAAAACGCCGCGACGTCCACGAATGACGCGGCGGATGGTTGGTAGCGCCATCCGAGCTCGTGAGAGATGACGACCTCGGATAGGAAGTTAGGATTGCCTTGCACGAGTCCGACCACGGGAACGCCCCCAGGCCCGGCTCCTGAGCCAGCGAGAAGTATCAGATCCGTGTCCACTCTGGAAGGCGTTTGAACCGCTCGAGTGATCGACGCCCAGAACGTATTGGTGGGATTCGATTGGTAAAGAAGCTTGGCGCTTGGCTGGACTTCCCACCCGGTATAGCTGTTGTGCTCGAATTTCGAGCCAATTGAGAGATGAGCCTTCGCGGACAGGTTGAACTCGCTCTGGAAGAATCCACCGAACGTGGTGAGTGTTCTCGTAGGAACAGCCGCCGTGACGTACGGGCTGTTGAATACGGTGTTCTGTTCCGTTTTGTAGCCCGCACCCCATATCAAGTGCAAGCGTGGAGACACGGAGATGGGTTCCTGGAAATCGAGGGTCGCTGAAGTGTCCCGCTCGCCCAGAGCCGTCGTCTGGCGGTCGTAGTGATCGAATGAAACTCGAAGCGATCTTCCTTTCGCAGCCCCGACGGTCTGCTCCCATTTCGCTTGGAAATTCCAGTCCGAGGTGTTGTACCGGTCGCCGATGAGAGCTGAGTAGGGTGGCGTGACACTTGGGAAGAGATTTGTTTGACCTTGTCGCGCGCTACTGGCGTCAGAAGTTACTGACAGGCTGCTGCTGACGAAGTCCCAATCTCCTCGGAGTCCTACGCGTCCGTGATTCCATGCGTCCACGCCTGGGGAAGGGACAGTCGTCGTGAGTTCCTCGCTATGGGCGCCTTTGGCGGAGATCCGAATGGCTCCGTGTGGGACCTCGATGCCTGAGCTTGTAGCGAGACTGTACGGTTCCGATGTCGACGTTCGGGCGCTGACCCGTGATCCTAGCGTCTCCTTTGAGGTCTTGGTGATGATGTTGATGATGCCGTTGACCGCGTTCGAGCCCCAAAGCGATCCTCCTGGGCCACGGATCACTTCAATTCGGTCGACAAGTTCGAGGTCCAGGTCCTGGGCGTCCCAATAGACGCCGGAAAACAGGGAGGTGTAGACGCTTCTTCCATCGATGAGCACCAACAGTTTGTCAGCGAAGCGACTTCCCATCCCACGAATGCTCACGACGTATTTGCTCGCATCCAGCTGGGCAACTTGGACTCCAGGAACGATGCGCAATGCTTCGGGAATGTTTCTGGCCCCGGAACGTCGAATCGCGTCGTGGGTGACGACAAAGATTGCCGAGGGTACTTCGGAAAGCGCTTGCGAATGCTTCGAGGCGGTGACCACCTGAACCTTCATCAGTTGGTCTAGATCCATCGAGCCTAGGTCATGACGTTGTGGTTCCGAGGGCGCTTGCGCAAACGCGGCGGAGGGAAGCCCAAAAACCGCTACGAAGCAACATAAACCCAAGGATTTCCTATGTCTGAACATTCTGTTGTGCTTGTCCCCGGTTCCAAACAGTGGGATGCTCTGGAAGTGATCCATGGTTAGTGGGGCGTCCTTGCGAGGGACATGAGGTGCGAGCTTATGGTGAGTCCGGTGTCTTTAGACGCCGACCCTGAAATCTCGAATAAAACGCGTTCTTGCTCGATGAAGAGATTGATGGAAGCGCCCTTGCGGATCATGCCCGGAGATTCGCTCACGATCAAGATGTTGCGACCTTTGAGCTTCGCCAATTGAGTCGCTCTCGCGCTCTCGTCGTTTGGAATGAAGAGCAGGTTGCACGTCTCGACATCAGACCAGCCAATGTGCCGAATTACGATCGATCGACCGGCAACTTGCTTGTTCCTGACGATGGCTTCAAGTGGCGCTTGAATCGCGTCCTCGCCTACGATTCCCATCACGAACGGCGCCGAGGAACTTGAAAAGGCCGAAGCGGGCCAGGTAACGAATTTCGTGAAGTTATAGACGAAGGCGGCCTTGACTCCGAGTTCAGATTCTTGCCGACGCAAGCCGGCGGATGCCGTCCCCGACACCACGCTGCAGAAAAGAACTGCGCAGGCTTGGATCAGCAGGCCACCGACTATGGATCGACGAGAAACTGTCATTAGCTTAAAAATGAAAGTCCAACTTTACGAACGCGCTCCGGCGAGCCAATGACGATTGGCCGTAGAGCGTGTCATAGGCCTCGAAGTGGCTTGTAGTGGCGAGATTGGTAATCCCAAAACTTGCCTCGATGGACTTGGACGGATGCCAGCCAAATCGGAGGTCGAGGCGTGCATAGGGCGAAACGCTATTCGCACCGCCAAGAGCCCCCACGTAATAGCCGGTGAGGTCTAGTTCACAACGGTGTGGCAAGTCGAGTTGAGATTGCACCGTGAATTGATGGCGAGGAGCAAAATAAGCTCCAGCAGCAGCGACGCCTAATGTGCCTCCGCTCGGGTCAGAGAGGTGGTAGCTCTCGGTGTAAAACGCATACGAGCCGTCAAGACGCCAGTGGTCGGAAACGGTAGCGTGAGCAGCGAGTTCAGCGCCCGCGGTGACGGCGGAGTAGCCGTTGACTTGTTGGACTGTTTCCAATCCGTATGGGAAGGGAGATGATTCCAACGTAAAGGAGGTTGTCGCTCCTCCCCTTAAATTCGTGTAGCGATTGTAGAAGGTCGCGATGTCGAAAAACGTGGAGTTTGTTGGGCTGATTCTCCAGCCGATTTCGCTGGCGAAAAGGTCCTCGGAATCGTAATCGCTATTGCCGACGAGGAGTAGCTTGACGGGCAATCCACCGGGTCCAGGAGCCGCGGCCAGAAAGGTCGATGTACCTGATTCACTGGTCGCGGGGATTCGAACGGCGCGAGAGACTGAGCCCCAAAACGTTTGCCTCTCGGATGGTGAGTAGGTAAGGCGAGCACTCGGCTGATATTCCCAGCCAGTGAAGTCGTTGTGTTCTAGCTTGGTGCCGAGGCTCAGCTTTGTCGTTCGACTCAGGACTTGTTCGTCGTGGACAAAGGCGCTATAGAGCTGTGTTCTTTGCCGCGCTGGCGTAATCGAAAGGTAGTTCGTGGAAATCGAATTAAGCTCAGACCGCTGATAGCCTAAGCCAAGAATCATGTGGTTATCCCGGGCAATCGTGACCGGCTTCTGAAGGTCGGCGGTGATGGTTGTCCTTCTGTCTTGGACCTCCGGCATCCCCCGGTCGAAGTGGTCGAGCGTCATCTGAAGCGAAGTGCCTTTACCCGCGCCCTCCATCCTTTCCCACTTGCCAATCAGGTTGTATTCGGAAGTGGTGTAACGGGCGTAGGCAAGTTGTCCGTAAGGTGCGGCGAGTGTCGGGTAGACAAGTTCCTCGCCCTGATGGGAACTGTTTGCTCGGCCATTGAGACTGAAGGAGTTGCCCTCTTGCACCCAGTCCGTTCGAAATCCCGCACTCAGGCTGTCCCAATCGTTGTGCCCGTCCGTTCCGTTGAGTGTCGTGAGACTGTTCTGCTTGAATGCCTGGAGGTCAAATCGGTAGGCGCCACCGGGGATCGCGTCTCCGTGGGTGGCAGAGATTCCGTACGGTGACGTGGTGGAACTTCTCACGCTGAAAGTGTTGCCCAGCGTCTTTGACGTGGCCTTGGTAATGATGTTGATGATGCCGTTAACGGCGTTCGTTCCCCACAGCGTTCCGCCCGGGCCCCGGATGACTTCGATGCGTTCAATCAGGCTCAAGTCGAGGTCTTGGGCATCCCAATAGACGCCAGAAAACGTTGGGCTGTAGACGGTCCGACCGTCGACCATTACCAAAAGTTTGTTCGAGAACCGATTCCCCATTCCGCGAATTCCGACACTCCATTCGCTAGGGCTGATTTGTTGGACTTGAACGCCCGGGACTACGCGAAGAAGTTCTGGAATTGCGGTTGCTCCAGACCGTCTGATCTGCTCAGCAGAGATGACATAAACCGCTGCAGGGACCTGCGAAAGGTTTTCCGCCTGCTTGGAGGCGGTTGTGACCTGAACCTTCATCAACTCTTCAAGACCAAGAGAGCCGAGATCTTTCGATGGAGTAGGGCCTTGAGCTTGCTGGGCAGAGGCAGGCGAATAGGCAAGGGCGCCTGCGAGTGCGATGTAGCTAACGGCCTTCATAAAAATAGAGAACGAACCACGCGTCCCGGTATTGTTGTTGGCATTAGGTGTTCGAATAAGAAGGCGTCGGTGCAGGTTTGCCCGAAAACTATCAGCATTTCCATGTGATGGAGCACAAAAAAGCCGGACCCGCTTGCGCAGGTCCGGCCATTGATCTTGCTCGTTTCCAGCGACTAGTTGGCTGGAGGAGTGATTACCGGAGATCGTCCCCCGGCGTAGAAGTATCTCCAACTCGCCGCAGGGCTATTGAAGTCGTAGCCTTGGATCCGAGGATCAAGGGCAGCGGCTTGGCGAGCAGACTCTTGAGCCTTGACCGAGAACTTCGTGGCTGCCGTTTCGAAGGAACGAGCCTTGATTTCATTGGCCTGGCGCGTGGCTGGATCGGTGCCGAAGTCCAGATTCTTCTTTCTCAGCTCGTCAGCGAGAGTGCGCTGGGCCTTCGATTGAAGATTGTAGGCTGAGCAAAGTACCGCGTAAGCTGCGGCGTAGTTCTTGTCGGCGGCAACAGCGGCTTCTGCCCAAGTCACCGCTTGCGATGCGTTGCCCTCGATGGAATTGACCGCCGCGAGGCCAGTCAGCGCGGCGGCAGAGGACGGAGAAGCGGCTAAAGCGGTTTGGAACATCGTGTCGGCGGCATCGTATTGCTGCTGAAGCGCATCCTTGGCGAGTTTGCCGCGATAGCTGAGAGCAATGGACCGATTGCCTTGCTCAAGAAACGCGTCCGAATTGGCCGGTTCTGTGAGGATCGCGTCTTGGAAGTAGCGATTTGCCTTGTCGTAGTCTTCCAATTTGTTCTCAAGGGATTGAGCAAAGTAGTTGGTCTCGGTTCGCTCGCCCATGTCATCCAGCAAGCCGGAAAGTGCCTTGGCTAGCGCCGCTCTTGCGCGTTTTTTCTGATCGGACTCTGTCCCGCTTGCGTCGTCGTAGTTCAGCGGAAGGGTTTCCTTCGTGCCTGCAGAAACCCGGGCGAATTTGAGCGCGATATAAGCTTCCGCCGTTCTTGCCGCAGGACTGCTGGCCGACGCCTTTTTGGCTCGGGCCAGAGCGGCGTCTGAGTCGGCCACGTCGTTTCCTTCGGCATAGGCTACGGCGAGGATCGCGTTTGCATCCGCGTCGGTTGATTCAAGAAACTGTCCACGTTGGAGGATGTCGATGGCCTCCTTGTATCGGCTCAGCCGAATCATCGCATAGGCCAGTCGCTTGTACACGGCGAGTGAGCTGTTCCCGGCGTCGACTCGTGGTCTCAATGTCTGGTCGACGAGGTTGTATCGTCCGGCAGCGATGGCAACGTCAGAAAACTTAATTGCGCTTGCCTCGTCGGTCGGGGCGGCTAGGGCAGAAACCGCGTTGTCGAGCACCTTGCGTCGACTCGTGACGGCATTTTTGAGTGCCTCGCGAACGCTGTTGATGGTGTCCTTTCGGTCTCCGCCTTCCTTCGTCACCACGCCGAGTGCTAACTCGATGTTCACACCCGCAAGCAGGTTGAGTGCTTGCACATCATTTGGATCCTGGGCGACCGCATCTTCGGCATATTTCTGAGCCTTATCGAAGACTCGCTGACCGAGATAGGATCGAGTCAAAACGATGCGGGCGGCATTGGATTTAGGATCGATCTTAAGGGCTATTCGACCTTGCGTCTCCGCTGATTTCCAGTCGCTCACGGCCAGTTGGGCCAGACCTTTCTGCACATGGAAATCGGCCCCCTTGCCAATGCCATTGTCTACATGAACGAGAATCGTCTTTTCGCCAGTCTCACCTTCAGTGGTGTATGCCTTGAAGCGAAGTTTTAGATCTCCATCTGCCTCCGGCAGGCTGTCGAACTTGAAGAGGTAGGGCGTACTGGTGGCGTTGTCTCGCAAATCAGTTCCCACATAGAACTCAACCTGAGTTACCGGGTTGTTTGCAATCACCGTCACCTTAATCGTTCGTTCACCTGAGATGGTTGCTCCAGGGGAGAGATTGACGTTCAGAGTTACTGGGGCGTGCGAGGGGGCCATCGCCAGCAATGCGTAAGCGTAAAGTAGTGCGCTCATTAGAGGAAACCTAATCCAGGAGTATGACGTGATGAAAGCCGAAGATATTCCACCCCAACTCGACAACGGTCAAGAAAACAGCTTTGAAGCATGTCGCCGAGCTCTGCGCAGGTCTGTAGAATGAGAGAAATGGTTACCTTACTGTCGGCAATGCTTTTAGCTGGCCATTCCAAATGGTACGTGCTTGATCCCAGTCAGCTGGTGGCGGGGCCGCACCACTGTCGGCATTTGGAACTGTTTGGGGAAAATGCGCCAGCGCTAAACCGAGCAGTGCTAGCGGGAGTGGATCGAGTTCAGGCGACGGCGCCGGATGGAGGGGGATATTTCATAGGAGTCCACGCTATTCCGGCAGAATCGCCGGTGGGATACGACTTGAAATTACTTGGACGCCCTCTTTTGCGGGCCTCGAGAACCACGAGCTACTGCAGCGGTTCCAGCTACGCGGCCCTGATCGAAGCCTTGGGGCAGGTTCTTAGCGGACGTAATGACAATCTATCCGACGATCGTTTCGAAGCCGTTCGCATGCAGGAACCGGACGGGAGCAGACGGGAGGATGGAGTCAAGATGTGGGGTCTGTGGAACGCGGACGGCCCAGGGACCTACTTTGCCCTGGTCGAGTACGCCCACATGGGAGTCAGGATTCGTCCGAGTGATGCCCTTCCCGGGGACTTCATGAACATCTCCTGGAAGAGCGGGTTGGGCCATAGCGTTGTTTTTCTGGGATGGACGCAGGATGCGTCCGGACAGCCTGCGATTGCCTATTGGTCGAGTCAAAAGGGCACTCATGGCTACGGAGATCAGGTGTCTTCAGTCGCTTCCGTGAAGGATGTTGTGGCAGTTCGTTTGACGCGCCCGGAGGCTATCTACCGACTCAATCCGTCCAAGCAGGTCTCCACGAAATTGATTGGAGAAGTGGTGGACATTCCCACGGGCGTTTTCAGTAAGTGACGTTTTTGAGCCAAAAAGTTTAGCGACATCGTCCGCTTGAAGCTCTTTAGGGGCCGGCTTGGGCCGTTGAAACGCTCGTTTGGCCTATTTAGGCGTGGCACGGCGCGTTCGGACTTCCGGGTCGGGTAAATCCGCTAGGTGAGATCGGCTCGACTCAGCTCCCTTGCTTCGACTTTGGCTGCCCTGTGTTTAGTGGCCTCGGCACATGCCGAGCCCATTAAGCGTATAACGCAACCCGCGATTTCCCCAGATGGAAGTACGGTCGCCTTTTCTTGGCAGGGAGACATCTGGACTGTTCCGCGTGACGGCGGGAAGGCGACGCGCCTGACTGTGCATCCGGCCATGGACACGCGACCCAAGTGGTTTCCTGATGGAAGCCATATCGTTTTTGCTTCAAACCGATTTGGGAACTACAACTTGTTCTCGATGCGGGCGGACGGATCTGAATTGAAGCGCCTCACTTACGAAAGCGCGCCGACCTATCCGTCGGCGGTTTCGCCGGATGGACAGTACATCTACGGGACGAGCTACGCGTGGGGGAGAGGCGACGTGTTTCGAGTGCGCGTGACCGGCGGTCCCCTGGTGCGACTGACTAATCACCCGTTTGAGTCGGCTTACCTCCCCTCTCTTTCGCCCGATGGGAAGACGGTCTTTTACAATCGCGGGGCCTATCGAGAGTCGGCGTGGCAAAAGTCCAGCATTCACAGCAGCGCGCTTCCCACGCTTTGGTGTGCCGACAACACGGTGCCACTGACAAACCATCGGCGTCTGACCCCTTACGAGACCACTTTCTTGTCCCCTCAGACGGAGAATGATGGGGCACTCACCTACATCTGTAACGAAAACGGCTGGCCCAATGTATGGCGAATGCGGCCGGATGGGAGCTATTCGCACGCGCTGACACACCACACGAACGGTACATGTCGCAACCCTAGCGTCAGCCGGGATGGTCGGTTCGTGGCGTATGAGTTTGAATCGGAGCTTTTTGTGCTCGATACGTTCAATGCGATCGAGAGGCGGATTGGCGTGGAAGTCCCCGCGGACGCTCGAGCAAACGAATCCCTTCCCATCTCTCTGACTTCGGGAGCGACGGATTTCGCGGTGTCTCCCGATCAAAAGCGGGCCGCCTTCGTTGCTCGGGGAGACCTGTTCCTTATTCCGGAAAAGGGCGGCACCACCAGACGGCTCCTGAAGCATGTCGGGTTAGCCTTCCAACCTTCTTGGCTTGACTCCCGAACGGTTCTGTTCACGGCAGCCGGTCCGGCTTCGAAGCGAGAACTGCGATCGGTTAATGTGGACGGCGTTTCGAAGCCTTTCTATACCGACCCGGACAGCGATGTTTTCCACCCCACGGTGTCCCCGGACGGGAAACTGGTTGCCTTTCAGCGCGGTGACGACCAAATTCTGGTCGTGCCGGCGGCTGGGGGTACCCCGAAACTGATTTTGAAAGGGAACTATCGCGATGCGATCGACGGTCCGTGCCCATTTTCGTGGTCTGCGGACAGTCGTTGGATCGCTTCCACGTTGATTCGCGGCCGACGAACCGAGGTGGTACTTGTACAGATCGAAACGGCCAAAATGGTCACGATTGCCAAGTTGGTCTATCGTCCCCAAATCGGCAACGCTTCTACTCCGCGGTTCTTGCCAAACGGGAAGGGTGTTTACTTCACTTCACCCGAATACGGTGATCCCGATTTATTCGTGGTGGATCTTTGGCCGCCCGAACCAACCTTTGCCGAAGACGACCTCGAAAAGATCGACGCCCCCAAGCCTCCCATTAAGGGAGAGCCGAAGGTCGAGGTCTATGAGCCGAACATCGAAGAGCGATTACGTAGGCTGACGATTCATGGCGCGGAAGACGCGCTCGCTTCGCCCGATAGCAAAACCATCTGGACGAATACGGATGGACAACTCGTTTCCGTGAATGTCTCATCTGGAGTGGCTGCTCCCGTCCCAGGATTTACGGGAGCGACGTCCGGCTTATGGTTATCCAATTCGGGTTCTAAGCTTTACGTCCTTCAGAAAGGCAAGCTTTTCGCGATTGGCCTTAAGGAACCGGGAGGTGGTCCGATTCCGTTCGATGCCGAATTCACGGTGGATTCGCGAGCGGAAGAGTTGGCCCTGTTCGACGATATTTGGTGGGCGATGGATCGACTCTATTACGATGCCCAACACAACGGAAAGGACTGGGCTGCGATTCGCGACAAGTTTGCCAAGATTGTGCCTTACACCTACGATCGAGCGGATTTCTACGCCCTTATGGGCGAGATGATGGAAGAACTCGACTCCTCCCACCTTGGATCCACCCCTCCTCCGGTCGAGATTCCTGGGGTTACTTCGGAAAGTAACGCGCTGCTTGGAGTCGAGTTCGATCCACGAGTCCTGGATGCTCGTGGTGTTTACTCGGTTAGTAGGGTCATTCCGAACTCACCTGCTGACAATCCAGCTTCCCTGCTTTTGGTAGGTGACCGCATTCTCAGTGTCGATGGCGACGAACCCTCGAATCAGACGCCGATCTTCGCGCTGTTGAATCACAAAGCGGGCAAGCACGTGGTGCTGAAGATCGAACGCGATGGTGCAGAGCGCACGGTCGACATTCGGCCATTACCTCCCACCGCCTTGACCGATTTGGAGTACGAGGCTTGGGTTCGAAGAGAGCGGGCACTGGTGGATGCGGCCAGCGGGGGACAGGTTGGTTACCTCCACGTTCGCGCCATGGATAAACCCAGTTTGGATCGCTTTTTGCGTGAGATCCACACGGAGGCACAGGGACGAAAGGCGCTCCTTATCGATTGCCGTTTCAATGGGGGGGGATCCACCGCGGTCGATATGTTGAACACGCTTCTCAAAACGCCCTGGTTGGTGAGGACCACTCGAGGAGACGAGGGGGTGCGGCTAAGTGAGAACATCCTCCGAGGTGATGCAGTGGAGATTCCGACCGCGCTCTTGGTTAACTCGGCCAGCTTCTCAAATGCAGAAGTGATGGCCGAAGGATTTCGTGCGCTCAAACGCGGTCCGATTATCGGGGAACGAACGCCTGGGTACGTGATCGGAACTGGACTGTACAGTCTTTGGGACGGCGGATCGATTCGAATGCCCGCGATAGGCGCTTACGCGATCACTGGCGAGAACCTAGAGAACAACGGACGAAGGCCCGACTTCGCCGTCTGGTTTGATCCGAATACGTGGATGCTTGGACGGGATCTTCAGATCGAGCGAGCAGTTCAGGCGGTCATGAAGTCGCCAACTGGGAACTGAGTTCACTGCTAGGGGGACGGCTGCCCATGGAGATGTGTCCCTCTTTAGCGGTTGTTATGTGATCGAGTGTTCGCCCGGCCCTTGGGTAGCGTAAATTGGTGTTTAACCGCTCATGTTGTCGATGCTTAGTTTCGTTTTGGCCTCTACCCTTAGAGCCCAAACGCGTGCTTTTTCCTTTTTGTCATTCCAAGACACCATCTTTGCGATTCGAAAGCGCGGTGGTTGGGGCGCGCCCACGCGTGATACGGAGTTCCCAAGGGAGCAACTAGAGCTAGCGGGCCTCGGTCTCAGTTCCGTCAAATTCCGGTCGACTGCTTTCGTCGAACCTTGGAGTAGCAAAACGGCTTCGTGGATGGTCGCCTGTGAGGACTTCGACGAGGTGATGAGTTGGTGCGTGGAACCTCATTATCCTCGGCGATTGCGACGTCGGCCAGAATTGCGCGCCAAAGGTAAACAGATGGCGATGGATCTCTTTCGGCGTCGGGGTTATTTGTTGACTTCGATCAAAGAACCGCAGGTCTATTCCGTCGATCTCGACGGGACTGGTCACGAAGAGATTCTCGTGGACGTCTCAGGCGAGACGAAGACACACTCGGTTGGAATTGCGTTCATGTGTGCCCCATCCAAGTCGCCCCAAGTCTTTGAACTCTGCCGAGACGGCTGGCCGCGCATACTTTCAGTCGCGTGCTTAGACGACGACAAGCTCATGCAGATCATCGTGGGTGGCACGACAACTGCGGGAAAGTGTGTTGGATTGTGGTCTTACGATCACGGCAAGCTGTCCCAACTGACCGAATACGAGACACCGCCCTAAGGGGATGTGTTGTGCATTGCTCCGGTCCAGGAGCGAAAGTTTGCGATCCGCTGAAATGTAAGGAAGTTCGCGTCGTGGAATGTGGCGGCGCCACCACTTTCGTCGTCGAAGGCGACTCTCACCACCGCGACCAGGTCATTGCCGTCGAATTGCCAGTCGGCATACTGAAACCCGTGATAAAGGTAGTCGGCGTGGTAATCCAAGGCGCCGGCCGTGGTCCAGTTCACGAGGTCCGTGGACCACATGAGGTCTAGTTCATTCCGCATGGCGATCGGGTCTCGCTTCCGATTTGAAGGAGCCACTCGATTCGCTAGAGTCCAATACTTGTGACTGACGGTGTCGTATCGGATCGTAAACTTCTTGCACCCTCCGGGCATGATCGAGAAGAGTTTCGACTTGTCATAGGAGAGAGTTGCTCCGTTTGGAGTGGAGTTGAGCGTTGCCACAATCTCTTCGTAGTTGGAGACGGTCACGCGAAGGATGTCTACAATCCCGCCGGAGGGAGAAGCGACGACGTTTCCTTCAAGCCAACCACCAAACTTGGAGTTGTACATGGTGCTCACGCCGGGGACTCTGTTTGAAATTTTCCAATTAGACGCCTGAAGCAGGTCGCTTCCGACCGGGGCGGACATGACCATCGCTCGATAGCCGAAGCTCCAATTGTTGGGGTCGATATCTTCAACCGCCTTCCAAACGCGTCCACCTGAGATCAAAACCGCTCCGGGGCCGAGCTGATACTTGCCTTCTGGAAGCAGCACACCTCGGCTCGTGCTGGTGGGTCTTGTCCAAGTGACCCCGTTGTCCGAAGACTTTACGATTTGCACCCAACCGCTATTACGATTGGTTCCAATGAGATATAGGATTCCGTTGCTTTGAAAGAGGGTGCCCCAAAAGGCATTGATGCGCGTTACTTCTCGCCACGAAACCCCGCGGTCTTTCGATTGGAATACATGAGTGATTCCTTGCATGTATTCGGTTGATCCCGGTCCAAATTCGTCGTGGGTGGCTACGTAGGTGCCGTCCGGCTGGATCGAAATGGAAGGAGATCCGATAAATTTCTGAGTGGATGCGAGAGAGTGATCGATCACGGTCCCGGGCGGGAGCGGCGTGGTTTGGGCCGAAATCATCTGGGCAGCGCAGAACAACGCGCCGAACGCTATAGCACCTCTCAGAATCGACCCCCTCAGCATGTCATGGAGATTGTGGATCGGTTTTTCACGATTTGAACGATAAAGTGCTGAACGCCACTCATTTCGCGCGAAATCCTGCATTTATTGAGGGGTGATGGGGCATGGGTCCTAAGAGCTTGGATGAACGTTTACCGGTTAGCAGCCGATAGCGTACGCACGACCCAGCGAATATGCCTGGTGGTTTCGTACTTAGAGTCTACTTTGTTGATCCTGAAGCGTGCGGATATAGTGTTGTTGGCCTCATAGGCAGTATTCCGCGGAAGTCGAGATCCAAATTCTGGGAAGGACAGAACTGCTTAAGGTTAGGGATGAAAATGTCGAGCTAACACCTTGTTAGAAAGCGTTATTTCTTGCCATAATCCCGTCTGACTGGGTCAGATGCCGGTAAGTGTTTCTTTGCGTCTGCTGACCAAGTGAAATGGTCCGCCAAAGTACCGACAAACGAATACCGGGTGCAAGAACCCTAAATTGAACCAAGACATGCGCACAATTTCTCTCGATTCAGGTTGGCAGTTTTGCTGTCCAGACGAAGCACCGGATTTTCATCAGCCTCAACTCCAGCGACTTGGCTGGCTTCCCGCGAATGTCCCCGGTCACGTTCACCTTGACCTGATCGAAAACGGAATCATTCCCGACCCGTTCTACCGACTTTACGAGCCTGGTCTCGCGTGGATTGATTCAAGTCGGTGGTCGTACCGAACGACTTTTTCTTGGAAGGCAGACAGCGCACTGCCCCTCAGGGTGCTGCGTTTTGAAGGTTTGGACACGATCGCAACGATTCGCCTCAACGGACAGGTTATCGGGCACTCCGACAACATGTTCACGCCAGTCGAGATCGACGTGACCACACTTCTGGAAACGGGGCTGAACGAACTTCGGGTCGACTTCGAGTCACCGGTCAAGACGGGTATCGATCGACGCCGAGCTTACTTTGAGTCCGAAGGCATCAAGTGGGACACCCAGTGGTTTGATGAAAGAGCCTTTGTCCGAAAGGCGCAGTACATGTCGGGATGGGACTGGGGGCCCCGCTTGGTCTCCTGCGGGATTTGGGGGCATGTTTCATTGCTCGAATTTCAATCGCGGATTCAGCGAGCCAGCTTTCTCCAGGAGCGGCTTCCCAACGGGAAGTTCCGGGTCTGGGCAGATGTTGTCACGGAAGGAGACGGCGAACTGACGCTGGAGGTGGGCGGGCAAAGAAGCGGGCCGGGAGAAGCTCGCGAATTTGAGCTGGAGCCCAACCTTTGGTGGCCCGCCGGTGAAGGTGAGCAGCATCTCATCGATGCATCCGCCAGCTTGGACTCGGGACACCGGGTACAGAAGAAGATCGGTCTTAGAACGATCGAGTTGATTCGGGAAAGGGATCAGTGGGGAAGGTCGTTCGAGTTCCTGGTGAATGGTCGACCGGTGTGGTCGCGCGGAGCGAACTGGATTCCCGATGACTCTTTTGTCACGCGGATCGCTCCCGACGAACTCAAAAGCCGGCTGTCACGGTATCCAGACCTTGGGATGAATATGCTCCGCGTTTGGGGAGGAGGCTTTTACGAGAGCGAAGCTTTCTATGATGCTTGCGATGCGGCCGGCCTGATGGTATGGCAAGACTTTCCGTACGCCTGCAGCTACTATCCGGAATCGGATGCCCATCTAGCGATCGCAAAGGCGGAGGCAGAGGTCCAAGTCCTTCGCCTAAGAGACCGCGCTTGCCTCGCGCTTTGGTGTGGAAACAACGAAATCACCGCTTTGTGGACTGGCAAATGGGGAGGGGCTGACAAAGCGCCTGAGCGCTACTTTGGTGATCGAATCTTCAAAGAAGCTCTCCCGGAGGCGGTTCGGAAGTGGGATTCGGCGACTCCCTATATCGAGACTAGCCCCATTGGAGTGGAATCGGAGGATCCTACGATATCCGAGGATGGGGCGCGATTCGGCGACTCTCACTATTGGAGCGTGTGGCATGGGGAAGGGGACTGGGCGGCTTACACGAAGTCCGAAACTCGATTTAGCAGTGAGTTTGGCTTTGCGTCTTCCTGCTCAATGGATGCTTGGAAGCGAGCCCTGGGGCCAAACGATTGGGGTCCTCACACGCCGGCCGTCCAATGGCATGACAAGACCGGAAAGGGGCATGACACCTTTCACGGCTACGTGGAGATCCACTATCCCAAATGTGAAACCCTCGAAGATTGGGTCTATTACTCTCAGCTCAATCAACGTGATGCGATGCGATACGGAGTCGAGCACTATCGACGCACGGAGTATTGCCGAGGCGCGCTCATCTGGCAGATCAACGATTGTTGGCCGGTCCAGGGCTGGGCGATGGAGGACTACAATCGGCTGCTAAAGCCAGCTGGTCACGAGTTGTCCAGGCTTTACGCCCATCATTTGCTTAGTGCCGTCATTTCCGAGGGCACAGCGTCGATCTGGTTGCTGAACGATGGTCCGGACGCGGTGAAGGGCTCAGTTCTTGTCGAACTGATCGATACCGTCACCGGAGGTCGCGTCGCCTCTGAGTCGATCAACGTGGAGTTGGACGCTAATCAGCGGAAGGTCGTCGGAGAGATTGGGCTAACGTCGTTCGATCCGAAGAGGACCGCTCTGCGACTCATCTTCAACGGCGATCTTCGCACCGAGAGATGGCAACTGCTCGCCGAGCCTAAGGAAACCGAATTTGGGGTGGTCAAACTTCGTCATGAGATCGAAGCAGGAGTCTTAAAAGTCTCGGTGAAAGGGTTTGTGCACGACTTGGTGGTATGGGACGCGGACTCCGCCGAATGCGTGCGCGCTCCGCACACCGGCCTGACCGGGTGGGCGCCGAGATCGGTAGCGAACGGGACGATTGAGTACCCGCTCCACGGCATACCTACCGCCATTCTCGGGAGATCGATTGCGGGGAGCCACGACCTCAGCCTCGGCGGGTAGGGGATGGATGCGCCGCCGATCAGCCTTCAGCGGATCGGCGGCCATCAGGCTTTGGCTAACTCTTGCCGAGCTCTTTAGCTCGGTTGCAAGCCTTCTCAACCGCGTCGATCAGCGCGGCTCTTACTCCCGCCTGCTCCAGCGCGGCAAGCGCCGTTATCGTCGTGCCACCAGGGGTGGCGACCATGTCCTTCAACTGAGCGGGATGCTTGCCGGTTTCAAACACCATTCGCGCTGAGCCTAAAACCGTCTGAACGGCGAGTTGGTGGGCGATATCTCTCGGTAGACCGACTTTTACTCCACCATCGACGAGGGCCTCGATCATGAGATACACGTAAGCCGGACCACTGCCCGAGAGTGCGGTCACGGCATCGAGCAGGTGCTCGGGTACTTGGACCGCCATGCCGACGGAAGCGAAAATGGTGGTCGCCGCATTCAGGTGTTCGGGGGTCGCATGGGTTCCCGGGCTTAGCGCACAGGCTCCTTCGTTGACCTGGGCGGCGCTATTAGGCATGGCGCGAACGACAGGTACGCCTTGTCGAAGGGCGCTCTCCATGTCGCTGATCCGAATTCCGGCCGCGATCGAGATGACCAGCTGATCGACGGAAACATAGTCGTGAATCTCGTCCAGCACGGCTCGTACGTTGAAAGGCTTTACCGCGACGACGATGACATCGGCGTTTCGAACCGCCTCGTGATTCGTTTCTTCTGAGCGGACTCCCAACTGTTGCTTCAGCGCGTACAGGTGCGCTGAATGAGGGTCGCTAAACACGATCGACTGGGGCTCGGCGGCTTTCGCCTGCACGAGACCGCGTCCTAAGGCGCTGCCCATCGCCCCGCATCCCAAGATGGCTATTGTCTTTCCCTTCAGTTCGCTCATTCCGACTCCTTTAAACTTTTTCCTACTCGGTGCACGATTTCGTCCGCCAGCGCTTGATCGATGATGAGCGGTGGCGCGAGCCGGAAGGTCCGATGTCTGGTTTCTTTCGTGAGAATTCCATGCGAAACGAAAGTCGCCGACAGTCGCTTGGTGTCCACTCCAGGATTCACTTCGACGCCGATGAGGAGGCCTCGCCCCCGAATCTCATGAATAAGCGGGGAATTCAGTGCGCGAAGGCGATCCACAACGTAAGCTCCTAGTTCGGCACTGCGCTCGGCAAGCTTGAGGTTTTCCATCTCGGCCAGAGCGGCGAGAGCCACCACTGCACCAAGGGGGTTTCCTCCGAACGTGCTTCCGTGGTCGCCAGGTTGGAAGACCTGCATGACTTCCTTGCGGCCCACGGCCGCCGAAACTGGCAAGACTCCGCCCCCGAGCGGCTTGCCGACCGCCATGATGTCCGGTTTGGCGTCTTCGTGCATCCAGGCAAACCTCTTTCCCGTTCGACAGAAGCCGGTCTGAACTTCGTCCCAGATGAGGAGCACGTTGTTGTCGCTGCAGAGCTGCCGGACCTGGCTGAGGTAACCGTCGGGTGGGATGATGATCCCGCCCTCTGCTTGAATCGGCTCCGCCATGAAGGCGGCGGTGTTGGGAGTGATCGCGTTGCGAAGGGCCTCGATATCGCCGAAGGGGATGATTTTGAAGCCAGGGGTGAAGGGACCAAAACCTTTCTTGTAGCCTTCTTCGGTGCTAAATCCCACGATGGTGGTGGTTCGCCCGTGGAAGTTGTCGGCGCAGACGATGATTTCCGCCTGATTATCTGGGATGCCCTTGACTGTGTAGCCCCACTTTCGGGCGAGCTTGATGCAGGTCTCAACGGCTTCCGCGCCGGTGTTCATGGGGCACACCATGTCTAGGTCGCAGTACTGGGCGAGCCCCATCAAGAATAGGGCCAGTTCACTGTTGTAGAAGGCTCGACTGGTGAGGGCCACTCTCTCAAGTTGGCGGAGAAGAGTTTCAGTGACCGCCTTATTGAGGTGACCGTGGGCAACGGCAGAGTAGGCGCCGACGCAGTCCAGATAATGCTTGCCCTGACCATCCACGACCCAGGGCCCGTCGCCCCGTACGATATTGATCGGCAAAGGATGATAGTTGTGGGTCCCGAACTGCTCGGAAAGCGCAATGACCTGGTCGTCGTTGAGTTCATCAACGGCGGCCAGAACTCCTTTGAGGCCGATCTCTACCCACAGATTCTTTGATGCGATCACAGCCTCATTGTGATAGGTCAGAACGACCCAACAGTACCCCTGAGGGTTATAACGGTTGAGAGACCGAATCTTCTGAGGCCGGGCGATTCTCAAATGAGGCGGCCGGTCGTACTTGATGCTGGGGTTCGGCGATCGAATCGTCATCACCTTTCGGCGTCGATCGGATTTTAGAGTCGTGGGAGGGGAGCGTGAAATTCATTTTTGTTCCCTTCCCGAGCGTGCTTTCTGCCCAGATCTTTCCGCCCTGCGTCTGAATTGCCAGCCGGCAGAAGGTGAGGCCGAGTCCGGTGCCTCCCTTGGTTCCTTTCACCTGGCCGAACGGTTCAAAAATCGTGTGGACATATTCGGGAGGAATGCCAGGGCCTTGATCTTCGACACAAAATCGCACACCTCCCGCGAAGCCGGTGTGAACGGTTACTTGAACCTCACTTTGCGGGGGGCTGAACTTAAGAGCGTTTGATAGGAGATTGACCAGAACCCGAAGCGTGAGGTCTGGGTCAAGCACGGCATTCGGGGTCTGAACGTCGGAGACCAATCGAATCTCTTCTGCGTTCGCCCAAAGGGCAACTTGCTGAAACGCATCCTCGACCAGTTCGGCGATCGATGTTGGCTCTAGTCGAACCACCATCTTTCCGGTCTCCAGTTTCGCGACGTCTAGCATTGAGTTGACGAGGGTCAACGCTCGTTGGTTTGATACGAGCGCAAGCGACACCATCTCCTGTTCGAGTTCGTCCAGGTTGGAGGCGGTCTGCTGGAGCGTAAGGAGGCCGGTGATCGCGCTGGAAATGGGTGAGCGAAGGTCGTGAACGATAAATTGGGTCAGTTCATGCTGCTGCCTGGAGGACTCGCGTAACTTGGAGATGACTTGAGCGAGCACCAGGAAGATGGCCAATCGGGCGAAGGAACTGGAGAGCACCAGCCAATTCACCGTTGCGAAACTGACCGCAATCTGGCCAGCAAAGAACCAGGCGATCGCGCAATAGATCGAGATGACTGTTGCGACGCGGATACCGCCGTACCAGGCGGACAAGGCGATGGGAGCGAGGTAGACGATCAGGAGCCCAGTGGATCCGCGGTAGTCAATCACGCCGATTAGCAGAGAAAGCGCGAGGCAAATGAGCAGAATCGCGTTATGGGATCTCGCCAAAAAAAAGCGATCGAGACTGTCGGATAGCTTACGAAGCTTAGTCAAGCATCCACCTCTCCACTATTCCAACGCTCATCATCCAGATTTGACCAAGGACCTCGTCGGAAACAGCGTCGTCGCGCGAAGAGATAAACAGAGTTTAACCCACCCGCCCTTTCTGAATCGCCCGAGTGAACTGCGGGATCTTGGGAGGCACGGTGAATTACCACAGTCTGGACGGGAGTACTGAGTGAAAAGTGCGCCGAATCGGGACGAGTCTGCGCGACTTTGAGCAGAACGAGGGGCAAAGAAAAAATATTTCGGTTGGTCACTCGATTGATCAGGCTTGGCGAGAAATTCCTTTGTTCCGAACCTGAAATTCCAGTGGCACAATAGGAGGCGGTGGTATACGCATGCCGAATCGA
The DNA here is from genome assembly GCA_903904815.1 of uncultured Armatimonadota bacterium. Lineage (GTDB taxonomy): Bacteria > Armatimonadota > Fimbriimonadia > Fimbriimonadales > Fimbriimonadaceae > Fimbriimonas. The sequence goes on along the minus strand of CAIVDU010000051.1, from coordinate 29,539 downwards.
GATGCTGGGGAGCCTTCGGGTCTCTGTCCAGAATCGGCAAATTGAGCGTTTCCAAACCATTAAGACGGGTGCGCTACTGTCTTATCTGGCCCTTCACCCTGGGCGTCGCCACAGCCGGGAAGCGGTAGCCGAGCTTCTTTGGCCAGGAGGTGAGCCGGTCGCGATCCGAAACCGCTTGAACCAAGCTGTGTCATCTCTGCGCCGCCAACTTCATCCGCCAGAGGGCGGGGCCACTCCGGTCCTGATCGCAGATCATCACCAATTGACGATTAATGGTGAGACAGTTACCACGGACGTCCAAGAGTTTCAAACCGCCATTACGCAGTCCGGGAATTGTGGTGATCGAGCGAAGAAGATTCGACTGCTCAAGACGGCGATTAGCCTCTACCGCGGCGACTTGCTGGACGGCTACTATGAGGACTGGCTGATGCCGCAAAGGATGCAGCTGTCTGATCAGTATTCCGAGGCGCTCGAGACTCTGGTCAAGCTGTATTCCAAGAGTGGCGAGCCGGACGAGGCGATCCCTTTTGCGATCCAGCGGCTCAAGCTGGATGTGCAGGATGCCAATACTCACTGCACGTTGATGGACTTGTACTTGAGGGCAGATCGGCCCAAGTCGGCCCTTCGTCAGTTCGAGGAGTTAGTGCGGTGCACGGAGGCCATTCCGGAACAGGCGTACCAACTCCAACGGCGCGCCGAGCGGGAAGCAAGGCAATCGAGTGTTGAAGCGCTTCCGAAGGTCTCGTCACCCAACCGCGTTTCCGGGATCGAGACTCAGTCGGCCGAAGTCCTCGTTCCCCGGGCAATCACGCGGTTTTTCGGACGGGAAGCTGAGATTGCCGCGATTCAAACCGCGATCCTTCGCGGCGATCGATTGATTTCGCTCCTAGGTCTGGGCGGTAGCGGGAAAACTCGACTGGCCACTGAGAGCGCGCTCAGACTCCAGGATCGGTTCAGCGGAAGCATTTTCTTTGTCTCATTCACATCGGCCAAGTCTCCAGACCAATTCGCGGTCGAGGTATCCCGAGTGCTCGCGCCGCAGGCCGAGCCGGGTTGGGAGACCGTGATCAAGGTGCTTTCTGAGAAGTCTCAGATCCTTCTGCTTTTGGACGGGCTGGAGCATTTGATCCCGGGGATTGAGGATGAGATCGGCACGCTGTTGGACAAAACTCCGGAGGTCCAATGCCTGGTCACATCCTGCCAAGCGTTGGCGATGGAAGGCGAGGTGCAGATGCCGCTGTCTCCGCTCCCGCCTCCCGATTCGGCACTCGGGGCTACCATTCAGGAACTCGCGGTGAATCCGGCGGTTGCCTTGTTCGTGTCTCGCGCTCAGCTCGTTCGGCCGGATTTTCAGTTGACCGAGCGCACCGCCGAGAGCGTCATCGCGCTCTGCCAACGCCTGGAGGGGCTGCCGCTCTCGTTGGAGCTTGCCGCTACTTGGGCGAGGACGTTGACGCCCAGTCAGATGTTGGAGCAGGTATCGAGCAGGTTCGATCTTCTCGAGAGTCGACGTAAGGACATCAGCCCCCGGCATCGTTCGATGCGCGCCGCGCTGGATGCGAGCATTGGGATGCTTTCCCCTACCCAGCGCGAAGTGTTCGTGCGGAGCTCTTTCTTTCAGGGTGGGTTCACGGCAGATGCGCTCGGGCATCTTTGCGATGGAATGGATCATCTCACCGCGCTGGACATCCTGGTTGAGAGGTCACTGGTTTCGATGGCAGGGATCGAGGTGGCACGATTCTCGATGCTGGAGATCGTGAAGGCTTTTGCCCAGAGTCAGGCGCCGGCAGATCTTTTGGACGAGTGCGGCTGGCTTCATGCCGACCACTTCCTGCTACTCGCCGAACGGGGTTTGTCTTCGGATATGGATCGGGAGTATCCGAACTTGATCGCCGCCCTGAGATGGCTGCAAAAGAGTGAGGTCGTGGAGCGGGCGCTTCGCCTCGCAGTGGCGCTTACTCCTTATTGGGAATCGAAGGGGCGCGCCCGCGAGGGACTCACCTGGTTTGCTGAGCTGTTCCGGTTTGGCGAATCGGACGTTGCCGTCACCTACCTGGCACGAGCGCAAGCTTGCGCCGGACGTCTTGCATGGCTTTTGGGTGACTACGGTTGGGCGGTTCAGCAGTTCGAGTCAGCCCTGCACGGCTTTGGAGAGGATCAAGAGGATCCGTACGTTCTGGACGCTCGATTCGGGCTTCAGATGGAGTCGCATCGGGTCGGCGACTACGAGCGGGCCGTCTCGCTGCTCAAAGATAACTTGGAGCTCGCGGAGCGACTCGGCGATCGGGTCGCGATTGCCCGGTGTTGGTTGGCCATCGGCAACGCCTCTGTCGAACAGCTTCGGTGGGAGGATGCTCGGCGAGAATACGAACTGAGTCTCAGTTACGCCCGCGAGGCCGACAGTCGAGATCGGATCGGTCAAGCCCTCAACAATCTCGGAAATCTGGCGGTGCTCTCGGGGCAGGTTGAGGCCGGTCGGCAGTGGTTGGGTGAGGCCCTTGAGATGCTTCGAGAAGTGGACCACCACTGGCACTATTCGATGACCCTCATCGCATTGTCGAAGCTTGACCTGGTTTGCGGAGACTGGAATGGCGCTCTGCTTCGACTATTGGAGGCGATCCGGTTATCTCCCGAGGAGAATCTTGTCATCTGGCGGGTGGCTCTGCAGTCCTCGTTTGTGCTGACCGCGTCTGGCCATTACGAAGCGGCCGCGAAACTGTTCGGATTTACCGAGCGTTCGCTCGAATCCGTTTCGCGGGGTACCCACCCAGTCGAACTTGCGCCATACGATGAGTATCTTCGCCAACTCAACGAGAGCCTGCCCGCTGCGAGACTCGAAGAACATTGGCGGTTGGGTCGAACGCTGACGACCGAAGAAGCAACGAAATTGCTGCATAGTTGTGTTCAGAGCCTCTGATCCGCCGTGTCCGATAGGAAAGGTGTTACCATCCGCACAGCAATTGAATTGAGCCTATGTGGAACCGACTGACGGAGAGAACACGACGCGCGGTCTACCATGCCGACGACGAGGCGCGTCGCTACGGCTCGAGTTCGGTATTCCCCGATCACATGCTGCTCGGGATCATCGTCGATCCGAATTCGGTCGCGGTCCGTATCCTCACCGGATTGGGACTCTCGATGGACACGGTCCGTACCGAGATCGTAAAGGACATTCCGAAGACGCTCGTTGGCAAGCAAGACAAAATGGAACTGTCCCCCGATGGTCGAAAGGCTCTCGACAATGCGTACATCGCCGCCAGGGAGCTGGACAACTCCTATATTGGGACGGAGCACCTGTTGCTGGGACTCATGAGAGTTTCTGATGGACGCGTCAACCGGCTACTGACCCAACTCGGGGCAGGGGAAGAGGCCATCCTGAAGGCTATGACGGCGCTTCAGGACGAGGACTCTTAGTTAGTTTCCGGTGGCGAACTTTGCCGGCAAGACGTCCAGTTCGGCGATAGACGCATACGGCTCGCCGGTCTGCTCCGAGAGTGCCTTGAGGCGGATGTATCGAGCCTGAACGGCCGACTTGAACGAGACCATGCTCGCCGCCATCCCGTTTTTGAGAGAGCCGCTTGCGACAGGTTCGGACCAGGATATCCCGTCCGTGCTCACGTCGAATTCAAACTTCTTGATTCTTCCGTTTGAACCGCCATCTTGTCGAGGAAGACACCGGAAGCCGCCGATCTCTTTGGATACTCCCATGTCGACCACGATCTCATGAGGGTACTTCGTGGTGGTGGGAGAGTATTGGGTGTGCCAATAGGTGTCGGGATCGCCATCGATGGCGAATTTCGCCGGTCCCTCATCCAGTTCTTCGCTGTCCACGGAGACGATCTTCCAGCCCGTTTTGGCCGCCTTCCAGTCGACCACCAGACTGTACAGCTCCTTGGCGTAACCGATCGACGCTTCCGTCGGCGAGTCGATGGTGAGGACACCGGTCTCGCGGGCGGCTTGGACGGTGAGGGGGCGCAGAACCTGTCGGTCCTGGTCTGCTGCGGAGGGAGGAAGGCATAACAGCACCTTCGGGTGGCCGGGAAGACTGGTGATCTGGCAAAGCGTCTTCTTGAGGTTAGGCACAAACGTGTCGATGCCAGCGGTCGATCCGCTTGCGCCAGACGTCGTGACCACGAACGAAGGGTGGAAGCTCTGCACCTCCGCCAACGTTTTGAAGGTGCGGACCTCATAGCCCTCCCCGATGAGCGAAACGAGGTCGCCCGACACCGGAGATGCGCCGAGGAAAGCGATCCGGACCGGACCTGCCAGAGCAAGAAGGGTGAAAATCACTTGGCGTCTCCTTCGAGGACCAGCACCTCAAACGGGGCTAAGGTGACGACCTTCGATTCACCGACTTTTACTTCGATCGCTGGCTTCGCCACGTCGGAAGAGTATGGGCTCTTCAGGGAGTAGGTTCCCTTTGCGCCCTTCGGGAGTTCAAATACAAGTTGGGGATCAATTGAGAATGCCTGGGGTTCCGAGTTTGGATTGCGGAGGACGAGGATGCCCTTTCGCTTCGACCACGAGCCCCATCCGTAGACTTCGAGCTTCAGCGGGTCGCCGCCGACCCAGTGGGTGTCCACGAGTACGTCGCCATTTGCCTGCGACCACTTGGCCGACTCGGCCAAGTCGTCCCAATTCTGTTTGGACAGCAGAGTCGGGGTGATGTACATCTCCTGAAGCTGGGTTCCGTTGCCGAAGTACGACCGGATCTCGTTTCGGAAGTCGTTGCCCGGGTCGGTCTTCAGGTTGTTCGCGTACTGAGCGTAGATCAGGCCGTGGAGCATCAGTGAGTTCAGCGGATAAAGCGGACCGCGCTGTACGACGCCGTGGAAGGTGTCGCCATCGCGGTAGGTGATCCACTTTTCTCGGTTAGTCCCGACGCCGGCAAAATTGTGATCGTAGCCACCGCGCCAGATGGAGTCGGCGTAGCGAGTCCAGAAAGGCGATGGCCAGGTGCCGGTGGTCAGATTGATGAAGAGGCCAGGTTTGGCGGCTCGCAGATCTTGGATGAGCTGGATGGCGGCTTCGAAGTCGCTGCCGAAGTGGCTTCCCGGATATTGCTTGTCGGGGCTCCCAGTTCCGTCAAACTTGAACTGGTTGACGCCATATTTGCCGACGAGGTCCAGACAGACCTGTCGGAATCGATCGTAATACTTGGGACCGGAGAGGGCATAACCTTCGGAGTCGATCTCGAGTCCCGCTTTCGCGCCGGTCTTGAGTCGCTCTTCCCGCGGAGTAGAGTAGCCGCCCCATGGGGAAAGCCATGCGCCGGGTCCGGCGCCGACAGTTTCCGCCGCTTTCTTAAGGGGATAGAAACCTTGTGGGAAGCCGGAGTTGAATTCCCAGACCGTTTTCGTATCGTCCCAACCGTCGTCGAACAGGAAGGAGCTGAGCTGAACTCCCCGCTTCTTGCCGAGTTCGTCGGCGTAGGTGTTGATTCTTTCCACGCACTGGTCGGAGGTGTATCGGTTGAAGTATCCGAGGTCGTACCAGGAGTTGTAGTGGAGGAACGGCTTGTAGGCGCGTGCTCGCTCTCGCTCGACGTACCTCAGGAAGCCGCGGCGGAGTTGGCCGGCGGGGGTGACTCCGAGAACGCTGGAGTAGACAGTGGTCTGACCCTGATGGAACGGCAGCTTGCGAATCACGCCGCTGCTGGCGATGCTGTCCTTGACTTCGGAGACGGCCATGGGGTGCTCTTGGCCGAAGAAGATTTCGCCGTCGACGATGGGCGATCCTGACACGTTGCCAGAGACGGTTGCATGAGCATCGTTTAGATTAAGCAGTTCGACTTTCGCGACATCGACGTCTTGGGTGGTCGGCGTGAGGCTGACCTCAGTTCGAATGTAGTTAGAGTCGTTTCTCAGCGAAATCTTCCAAGCGACTTTGAGGCCGGTTTTTGAATCGGTGAGGGTGGTTTCGGCCGACTTGCCGTCCTTGGTCGAGGTGACTCGGATGGGCGCGGCGGTTTTGAACTGACTCGCGACCCGCTTCTCACCAGATCTCAGCGTGAGAACGAACGGCTCCGCCGAACTTTTGAGTGTCTCGGCCGTCCAGTTGTCGCGAAGGTACAGACTTGGCTGGGCGCCGAGTCGCCAGTCGAGATGGATGGCTTTGTTGGTAAGGGCGATGCCGGTACCGACAACGGCAGCCTTTGCGGCCCCCGGTTGAAACGGCATCCAGTCGACGACGGACGCATGAGCGGAAACGAGGGAAGCGCCGAAAAGTGCTGCGACGCCAAAGCCGGGTGCATTCATTAGATAAGTCAGAGTTTGGCGTGAGCCAAGCGATACTGTCCTTTGTGGCTCTAAATCCTCCCGAAAATCGCGGCGGAGATTGTTGGAAACTGCAGGCACAGGTTCGTTGTCCATTCCAGATCACGACACGGCCACACGGTGGCATCGGTTGGGCAGGGCTAAGGGAAGATGCTCGATTCCATTAAGGGAGATCGGTCTCCGAAAGCGGCTGTCTCGCGCCGTGGTAGACACGGTGAACCACAACGAGTTGTGCATTGTCCTCTACCGCGTAGACCACTCGATGCGAATGGTACAAGAACGAACGGTAGGGATATCCAAGCTCTTCGGCTTCAGGGATAACGGAGAAGAGGTTGGGAGCGTTGGCTAGGCCCTTGATGGCTTCATGGAGGCCATCGAGCCATCGGAGAGCGCCTTCCGGTGAGTTCTGTTCATCGCGAATGAATGCCGCGTATTTTGTGGCGTCCCGGACAGCGGGGCGTGCAATCTGTATTCTATAGGCCAACCTCGCCCCGAACCTGAGAGAACGCTTCGTCGAGGTTTTGTACCTGACCGCTTCTTACGGCGGCTTCGCTTTCACGCATGGCAGCAATAAATCGACTGTGTTCAAGCTCATCAACCATGAGCTGAAAAGATTCGGCGTCCTGAATCACAACCTGGGCGTTTCCATTCACGGTGAGAGCCATTGGGCTCTTGCTCTCCCGAATTTGCTGAATATAGGCTTTGGCGTTGCGGGTGAAGTCGGTCACGGAGTGAATATCGGTTGCTCGGATCATGTTTTGCTCTACATGTAATTATACGTTCAATTTCATGTATACGCCATGCGTCGCTGCACAAGGAGTTCCCCAAGCTACGAGCTCGAGAGCGGCTCTCGCCGCTTCGCTCCTCTCCCGGATGGACGGAACATGAGAACGGGTTCGCCCTCGGTGCGGATCTGTTCTTCTACCTCCTCCCGCACTCTTCCCCAGTACTCATTGAGGGTCTGGTTGACGATCCCGTTGATTTCAAGGCACCACCGTTCTAATATGACGATCCTCCTGCAGGCGAGCCACATGTCCGTGTTCACGAGGCTGCCAAATGTGGCAGCCCCGGAAATGTAGCGATCGTCACAGTTTTCTAGCCATAGCCCGAACCGCTCCAACAGTTTGTCAACGCGGTCAATCGCTGGCGAAGGACCGAAGGTTCGGCTGAAAACCGTTCGTACAGGGTATTCGTTTGGACCATGTTTCTCAACCGTCCACTCGGCGTCGTCGTCGGTCGGCATGGGCTCGAACGAGTGAAATTCCTCAAACAGAGAAGACTGATTACTTCCAATCACGAATTGGAAGTAACCATCTCGCTTTCGGTATGACGCCACGGAATCTTGGGTGTGTTCTAGCGAATACCACTGACCTTCCTCCGCCGGTTCCAGAGGAATCGAGCGGTAGATTTCGGAAATGTGCTGCCAGTCATACAGGCATTGTTCGTACTGAACTTTTTCTATCTCGGTCATGTACTCATTCCTTAAGTTCATGTTGGTTCAATTGAAAGAGGCGCGTCGACGATTTCAGGGTTGGAGAAACTGCCTCACCCACTTTAAAGCTTCCATGCTCCCGTCCCAGCCTCACCGTGAGCGATCTGGGTTATTCATTGTAAGCCGGGTACTTGTGCTTGAATAACGCGACCCGATCCGCGTCATCATCTAAGTTAAGGTAGGTTTTGGCGGCGGCATGGGCCCGAGGATCTCTAAGCAGAGCAAGAATCGTGGCAACACGGAACATCACCCCTGGCTCGAGGGGTGAGCTTGACCACGCGGCAAGCGCAAACTCTCTCGCGACGTTCAGTTTCGGGGGCGCTAATGCTTCTGGAGGGGTATCAGATGAGGCAGGAAACCCCCCTGTTGAAAATATCCGCACTCCGTAAGTAAGGAACGCCGTGTTGTTACCAAAATTCGACTTGCACTCACGATAAAAATCTCTCGTCAACGAGAGTTCCCCCTGCTCTTGGCAGATATCTAGCAACAGATACGCTTCCCATTTGTTCGTTAGATTTTCCGGCCGATAGAACTCGTGCTTAAGAAAGTGTCCCAAGGCTCCCGGGTATTTGTCGACTGGGTGCTGTAGTCTGTCGAGCCACAGGCCCATGGAGTCGCGATACAACCATGCTCGAAAGTGATCGTTCTTGTACGGGTAACCGGACACGGAGTGTGCGTAAGAATCAAGAATCCCAAGAGCTTTTGTCCCGAATGAACCTTCCTTGTCCATCTGAATGCCGTATCGGACTACCGCGTTGGTCTTCCAGTCGAGGGGAAAAGCGGTCAGGAGTTGCAGGGCTCGATCTTCGTCAAACTTATCGGACAGCACCAGCTTTCTCAGCACTGGGGGCAGGTCTTTGGCCGAAATCTGGACAGTGCGGCCCGTATCGGCCCAGAGCCGAGCCCTGGGTAGCGAGTTGCCTTGAGTGACAATTCCCAAAACGGCGCAAAATATGGGCATTTAGTTTCCGGTTATAATCATCCGCGCGTAGCTAGGGTGCCCACAATAGTACCCAGTCATCGCTCATTTCCCTTTGTGTCTTCCCGCGTGCTTTTCGCCGCAGGTGAGCGAGCCGCTGGTCATATGCATAGGGTCTTTGAGCTTATCTGTGCACGCAGCCATCGCTCCTCAAGGCGCTATGTGCAACTTTCGCGCGGCTGGGGGCGTCAGAAAGGAGACTCCTATGTAGTTCCCATGAAACCGACGCGCATTGGTTCGACTTTCCTGCTATTGGGGCTGATCGCGGCTTGTTCGGTGGGAGTGACGCTTCCTCAGGAACAGGGCGGGCGGGCGAATCTGCATGGGCGCGTAGAGACGCTGATCGTCGGGGGCGGGCCGAACAAGAAGTACAACCAGGCGGGGATCGAAAGCAACGTTCGCTATGTCGACCTCCTGCTTCCTTCCGAGAGCGCGCGGCGAGTGCTCTTTGCCGATGGCGATCGGAGTTCGAAGTCGGTCTTTTGCGAAGGAGACAAGCAAGACTATTTCCGCGAACCGAAGCTCGCTCACATCGATGGACCTTCTAGCAACACCGCCATAGATACCGAACTTGCCTCGATGGCAAAGGCGATGTCGGCGAAACCAGAAACTCCGGCTCTGATTTACTTCACCGGACATGGAGGAGCGAATCGTAAGAGTGATTTTCAAGACAATTACTACTGCACGTGGAAAGACGACCAACTTCCGGTAACCGATCTCGCGACCTCGATTGCGCGATTTCCGAAGACGACTCCCATCGTGCTAGTGATGGTCGAATGCTATTCGGGCGCCTTCGGAAATCTCCTTTTTGAGGACGGGCAACCTGACTCAGAACTGGTCGACCGACCGATCTGCGGTTTCTTCGCAGCAACCGCTCAACGGATGTCGGCAGGCTGCACCCCCGAGGTGAACGAGGCCGACTATCGCGACTTCACGGGTTACTTCTTCGCCGCCCTGAGCGGCTTTGACCGCCTTGGCAAGCGGATCTCCGGAGCCGATTACGATCATGACGGCAAGGTCACAATGGATGAAGCGTACGCTTACACGCTAATTCACGACGACTCGATCGACACCCCGGTATGCACCTCCGACGTTTTCCTGAGACGGTACGTGAAGATCCCGGATGCCGACTGCTTCGATAACACTTACCAGGACGTATCGACCTGGGCCACCCCCGCTCAGCGAGCCGCACTCGACGCCCTAAAGGCGACTCTGGGCCTTCACGGCGCTGGGGACATGCAGGACGTGTATCACGAGTTCCGACAAGCGGACCCGGTCGGGTCCGATTCCCGAACCGTGCACCTGATTCGGTTCTGTCGCCTCTACAAGACGATCGGGCTAACCCACGAACTCATGACCGCTGGGGACAGACAGACTCAGGACAGGTTTAAGGCCTTGGTCCGCCGCGAGCACACGAATCCGCTGGTCGATCGACCAGGCCGGTAGTTACTACCGGCTCTTGAGGAGGCGAATTGCCACGTCGGATTCAACCTCCGGCAACTCGACCGTTACCGTTCCGAAGTTCGGTTTGTTGATTGCAGTTTTCATGATCTGACCGGTCCAGGTGTCCCAGATTTCGATGCGCCAGGGTCCGGGCGCGAGGTCCTTGAAGACCACCAGCGCAGAGGAGACCGGAGGAAAGGCTTGGTGTTTCTCGATGACGTTTTCCCAAGTCCGACCCTTGAGACGGAGCCAAGCCAACGCCTTCGTCTTTCCTTGGATCGCCCATGCGTCGAGACCGGGATCGGTCGCAATTTGGGCCGGGCGGAATGCTTCGGCTGGCCAATCAATGCCATCCGCGAACTTGGCAACTGGATGGTAGAGCGAATAGAGGTTGAGCGGGGCGATCAGGTTGTCCCACCACCACATCATCCCGGTTCCCGCGGTGACGGTTGCCATGCTGATCCAGATCGATTGGTGCACCTGAAGTCCCTGTTTGTCCTCGGCGCGGGGCCCCTTCCAGTCGGCGCCAATCTCACCGACCAGATGGGTCTTGCGCGCCCCTTTAGACTCGTTATAACTCGCCGATCGAGCTTCGAGATCGCCGGTGTACATGTGGGTCTGAACGTAATCGAGCTCCGGCAGGTTGTCGATGACAGGAACTCCATTGCTGTCGCTGAAACTGGTCGTGGTCAGGTGATGGTACGCATCCAGTTTTCGTAGCTCTCGGCCCATGTCTCGGTGCCAGTCGCTCACCGCCTGCTTGTCGAAGCCCCGGGTTAGGTCGACTTCGTTCCAGAACTCCCAGGATAGAACGTGATTGTCTGCGCCGAAGCGTGCGACCAGATAGCGAAGCTTGTTTCGATACCATCGCCGCGCCTCGGGATTTGACCAGAACTCACTAGGCTGTTGAAGCGGTCCGCCATGAGCCGCGTTCAACGCGGACTTCTCCCAGGCTGGCCAGGCATCTTTGTCCCGGAGGGAGTTGTAGGAATCGATTGTGAGCATCGTATAGATGCCTTTTTGTCGGGCGAGGTCGAGCACGTAGTCGATTCGCCAGGCGTCGGCGAGACTGAATTGCCCAAATCCTTTGCCGTCTCCAGTGGGGCCGGCTGGCTCGATTCCAAACGTGGTATCGCCGGGGCCTAACCAGAGCCGTTGGTAGTTGACCCCGTTCACGGCGTACTTGGGAAGCCAGTCGTCGTACGAATACGTGGCCCGATCGCCGCCCCAGCAAATGTTGGCACCAATGGGGAAGAACGGATGTCCGTCCGAAAACTCGAAGTAGTGACGATCTCTCGGGCTGACGCGAACCGCGCCGTGATCCTTGGACGGGCGAACACGAAAACGGACGACGGGAGCCTGGACAGATCCGGTCCGGTCCCTTGCGGCAAGTCGAATCGAGTACGATCCGGCAGTCACCGGCCGAATTCGGACGCGCCATTCGGGCGACCCAATCGGACGCAGAACTTCCTTCCCGTCTTCCAGTGATCGAGCATAAGCCCGGTAGAGGAATCCGGGAACCGAAATCTTTGTCCCGTTTGGATCTGTGACGGTCGCATCGACGCGAATGTCATCCGGGTCGAAGGGATTGTCAAACGTTGCCTCAAGGGCTATGCCGAATTCGGCGACAGAGTTCTCAACCGGTTGAGACTGTACTAGACTTACCGACCGAATGGCGAGCGGCAGCGACTGATGATAGGGAGTAGGGGGAATGATCGGCATCTGTGTCCAACGTTGGTCACGGCGTCTTTGATTTCAAGTTCTTGGCCATTTGGCCCATCTCGGCTGCTTGGGTTTGAGCGGAGGGAGCGGCACTCATTTGTTGTCGCACTGACTCCGGCATCTTACTCACAACATTTGGATCTGGCTTAGGGGGCACGGCGCCCATTTCTGGCGAGTTCTGATCGGACCCGCAACCCGCGAGTCCGAACATCGTTGTGAGCGCTATAGGCAAGAGGATCGCCCTACTTGCCATAGCACGCGTTGCCCTGATCCCAAAGCCAATCGTCGTTCTGGCCACCGACGGAGCTAAATCCCGGCGTGTACATGTTCTTGCACCAATTCAAACTTCCCTTGATGATGGATTTGGCATGCCCGTCGACACACGCTACGTTTGCGCTGTTGGTGTAGCGATATCGCACGAGCTTCCAGCCGATTTTTCCTTGGCTGTCGCTGTTGTCTCCTTCGTATCGAGTTTATGGTTTTTTCGGGCCAATGGGTCTATCCTTTCGATACAGATGAGAGGAAACCGACCGACCCGCACCGACGTCGCCAATCGCGCCGGCGTCGCGCCGTCCACGGTCACACTGATTCTCAATGACCGAGCGCTGTCACTGGGGATAAAAGAGGCGACGCGACTTCGCGTTGAGGAAGCGGCGAAGGAGCTCGGCTACTACCCGAACCGGCATATCCGGGCCATCCGAAGCGGTCGTACAGGCGTGTTCGGGCTTTATCTTCGGTCGGACCAGTGGGGAGTCGCTATCGGTTACTGGGCGATGATGATCGCCAGCATCGAACGAGCGGTGTCGGAGGCGGATTTTCAATTGCTCGTTCACTGCGCCCGAGAAGACTGCTCGACCGAAGAAGCGTTTGCACGCCAAGCCGGTGGCGTGGTTGATGGTGTGTTGATTCTGAACTCGGGCAGCGACCCGATCGCCCAGCGCCTGATGGCGACCGGGATGAACGCGGTGGAAGTCGGTGACTGCTTCAGCCCGCTGCCTTACGTGGCAGTGGACGCCGCCCAGGGCATCCAACTTGTCATGGAGCACCTTAAGGCGCGAGGATACAAACGACCGTCCTACGTCAAGTTCGATTCGCCGTATCTGGAGAGCGCAAAGCAACGGCTCGATGAGTTCTCGGCCGCGTCGCAGCGCATGTATGAGACCCCGGTACCGACCTATGTGGTGAAGAGCGGCAACGAAGCCTTGGAGAAGATCCTCGCGTCTGACCCTCGCCCAGACGCCGCCGTTTGCAGTTCCGATGAACTCGCTCACGAAATTCGGGTTGCCGCTCGCGGCCGTGGACTTAGGATTCCGGAGGATCTTGCCCTGACCGGTTTCGACTGCATTCAAACGGTCGGCGTCGATCAGGTCATGACGAGCGTTTGCACGCCGCTGAACGACCTCGCCCGATTGGCGGTTCAGAAGCTGATTGCCATGAGCGAAGGCAGACCTCATGAACGACAGACCATCCTGCCGGTCAGTCTGAGAATCGGGGAAACCACCTAGACCGGACAAACACGAACGATATCCGCGATCGAAAATGCGGTAAGACTTTCCCACACCACGACTAACGTGTCGTTAGAAACATGATGCGAAGAAGCCTCCAATTTGTCCTTTTGCCTGGCATGCTGCTGCTCGCCGCTGCCGCCTTGGCGGCGCCCGTTCCCGATACCACCACCGTTGTCGGCTGGAAACTGCAGGATGCCGAGGAAGTCGACGCCCCCGGGGAGCAGGTTGCGCTTCCAAGTTTTCGACCGAAGCAGTGGTTCAAGGCGGTGGTTCCGGGCACCGTTCTCACGAGCTTAGTGGCGGCGGGTGTGTATCCAGAGCCGTTATTTGGTGAAAACAACCGGACGATTCCCGAGAAGCTTTCGCGGAACAGTTACTGGTACCGGGCCAACTTCCACCTTGCGAAGCGGGGACTGGGTCAGCATGACTGGCTTCGATTCAATGGTATCAATTACCTGGCCGAGGTGTTCGTGAATGGGCACGATCTGGGGCCGATCAAGGGCGCCTTCGTGCGCGGCGAATTCGACGTCACATCGGTTACCGAAGGGGGAAGCGACGCGGTCGTTGCGGTTCACGTCTATCCAGCGCCCCATCCTGGTCACGTTTATGAGCAGACCGTAGCCAATGGCACCGGACCGAACGGCGGAGCGATGGGACAGGACGGGCCAACCTTTGTGGCCACCGTTGGATGGGACTGGATGCCCGGCATCCGCGACCGGGACACGGGAATCTGGCAGACGGTTGAGAGCTATCGAACCGGAGACGTACGCATCGAAAACCCATACGTGACCACCGATTTCTTAAGCCCGGACGGAGAAACGGCGAAGATTGGGGGGGAAGTCACCCTGCGAAACCTTGATTCTCGATCGGTTATGGGGGAACTGGTCGGCGAAGTTCCCGGCACTGAGCTGATCTTCCGCAAACCGGTGACCTTGGGCGCCCATTCGGAAGACTTGATCAAGTTGCCAGAGCAGCTTCTGTCCCACCCCAAACTTTGGTGGCCGAACGGATATGGCCAGCCCAATCTTTATCACCTGCAACTGCGATTCGAAGCTTTTACTCCCGGTCGTCCGGTGATAACCGACAAGAGTTCCACCCAGTTTGGAGTGAAGACCTACTTGTATTTCCTTCCCGGAAGTAAGAATCTGGCGGTGATCGTCAATGGCGTCCCCATCTTCTGCAAGGGTGGTAACTGGGGTCTGGACGAGGCGATGAAGCGTATCCCCTACGCGCGCCTCGAGGCTCAGATCCGCATGCATCGGGATGCTCACTGCACGATGATTCGCAACTGGGTCGGACAAGACACCGAAGAGGATTTCTACGACCTGTGCGACAAGTACGGGATCATGGTTTGGGATGATTTTTGGCTGGCGAACCCGGCCGACGGCCCGATTCCCAACGACAATAAGTTGTTTATGGCCAACGCGCGGGAGAAGGTGCTCCGGTTCCGCAACCACCCGTCGATTGCCATCTGGTGCGGACGAAACGAAGCCAATCCTCCTCCGATCCTGAACGAGGGGCTGCGAAAGCTCATCGCGGGACTCGACTCTCGCCGCTTCTACCAACCCCACTCGGCGGCGATCAACGGCGTGGGTGGCGGCGGACCGTATGCGACCCGTCCGGTCGACTTCTATTTCAATGCGACTGACGGTATCCATACGGAAATCGGTCTGGCTTCGATCCCTACTTTGGAATCGATCCAGGCGATGATGCCGAAGAAAGATTGGAGTCCAGATTGGAAGACCCTGAACGACGATTGGGCGGAGCACGACCTGACGCGGGGCGCTCAGGACGGTCAGAGATTCCCGAGAAATCTTGCGGCTCGATACGGCCCCATTTCGAACCTGGCGGACTTCGTTCGCAAGTCGCAACTGGCCAACTACGAAGGGTACCGAGCAGTGTTCGAAGGGCGAAATTCCAAGCTTTTCAACCCGGCGACCGGCGTGTTGCTTTGGATGAGTAGTCCGGCTCAACCGAGCTTCGTGTGGCAATTGTACAGCTACGACCTGGAACCCAATTCAGCGCTGTTCGGTACTCAGAAGGGGTGCGAACCGATCCATATTCAGTTTGATCCGGTGACCCTCGCGGTCGAGGTGGTGAACAACTCCGGCAAGCCTCTGAAGAGGTTCCATGCGGACGCCACGGTGTATGGAATGGATGGAGTTCGACAAGTATCGAGAAGTGGGGCGCTAAGCGTCCCTGCAAGCTCCGTAAAAGACGCCTTCAGACTGGACCGGTCGGATTTTTCCGGAAAGGCGCAGTTCCTCAAACTTCGGCTTGAAGACGCATCCGGCAAGACGATCTCGGATAACTTTTACTGGGAACCGGCAACCGAGTCACCCAACCAATTGTCGGAGTTGCAAAACCTTCCGTTGGCGCCCCTCCACTTTTCCACCTCGCTCCTCGCTTCGATTCCAGGAGTGACGAAGTTTGCCGTGCACATCCACAACCCTACGAACCACGTGGCATTGGCGGTGCATCTTCAGCTTCGTCGCGGCTATTCGGGGTTGCGCGTACTGCCGGTCTACTACAGCGACAACTACGTTTCTCTCCTGCCAGGCGAGAGCCGAACGGTAACAGTGGAAGCAGCGTCTCGCGACTTTCATATGGAGCCTATTTTGATCGCCGTGGACGGTTGGAACGTCAAGGTTGGCAAAGTCGATGCGGGGAGTATTTCGACTGTCGACAACTTGGCCATGAAGCCGGGTGCGCCGATCCCGACGCCACCAGTGGTTCCGAATCCGCCCGGGGTGCTGCTCAATCTGATCTGCGGAAACGATGACCTGGCGGGGACATCGTTTGTAAGCGACGAACCCTACGTGCGGGGCGGGAATGGCATCACCCAACAGGGTGATATCGACCTGAGCCCAGCCGCCGACAAGGCGGCGCCAAAGGCCTTGTACGCTTCGGAACGATATGGCGAAATGACGTATCGGCTCCCAGTACCTCCCCTTCCGTCCGGCCATCACTACACTCTGCGCCTCCATTTCATGGATCTGTCCCAATTTCGAGTAGGTGGACGCCGTTTCAATGTCGACATCAATGGCAAAAGGGTGCTGACTGAATTTGATATCTTTGCCGAAGCGGGTGGGACTGGGAAACTGCTCGTGAAAGATTTCCCGATTGAGTCTTTGACATCGCGGGGGAATATCCAGATCACCTTTACGAAGGGTTCGGCTAACGAGCCGGAAGTGAGAGCGATTCAGGTTCTGAAAGACTAGTCAGTGGTCGAGGGCTTACGAGTAGGCAGATTCCCTAGCAGGTAACGTATTTGCAAGCCGACGAGTATCCGGAAAAAGTTGTCGGTCGCCTGCCCCATGAGACCTGCCTTTCGCTTCAGTTTCGTCGCGATCTCACTCCTTGCGCTGACCGCGACGTCCTTCGCCGAAGACACCAACTGCGTCATTTCAGATCGCCAGAAGGGTGATAAAGTCGAACTGATTGCACGTTTGAAAAACCTGAGCGACGTGACAATTGATGTGTCGCTGAAGCTTGTCAACATGCGGTGCAACAAGAAGATTCCTTTTCGAACGGTGATCAAATCGGAAGGCAGTCATGTACTTTTCGAACTCTCACCGATCCATCCGAACCGCGAGTGGAAGTACCACTACGAATTTGCTTGGAAGTCAGGTCACAACCTCGTTGGCAAGCCGAAAGCCTTCTTTTATCGCTTGCCCTATTTGCGGTTTAAGAGTCGAGTCACGCAGGGGCCGTACGGCACGTTCAGTCATGGAACGGGGTCTCAGGATGAAGAGGCGATCGATTTCCTGATGCCAGTTGGGACGAAACTGTGCGCCGCTCGAGCGGGACGCGTCATCGGTTTGCGATCCGATGCCACGCTTGGCGGGGTGA
The DNA here is from genome assembly GCA_903904815.1 of uncultured Armatimonadota bacterium. Classification (GTDB taxonomy): domain Bacteria; phylum Armatimonadota; class Fimbriimonadia; order Fimbriimonadales; family Fimbriimonadaceae; genus Fimbriimonas. The sequence goes on along the minus strand of CAIVDU010000051.1, from coordinate 12,268 downwards.
ATAAGAAGTTCAAAAAGGACTTTAACTACGTCCTCATTCGCCACGACGACGGAACGTTCGCCGAATACGCTCATCTGAAACACGACGGTGTATTCGTGAAGATTGGGCAAGAAGTGAAGGAAGGCGATGCGATCGGACTTTCGGGAAACACGGGTTTTACCAGCAGTCCCCATCTCCACTTTTCAGTCTTTTACACGGTGAGCGGCAGCAAAAGGATCACCATACCGGTGACCTTCAAGTCTGCCTACGGCAACCACTTCAAGCCAGTGCAAGGCGGGATCTATTGAGTTGAAGTCAGACTTCGTCGAATCGCCAATCGGGCTGGAAGTCTTGGGTGAATTCGTCTCCACGCAGGATTGAACGAAGAATTGCGGGCGGGATGTCGTTCTCCTGCATCACCGCGTCGTGAAACTTCTTTAGGGTCATTTTGCCGGTATCGACCAGTTCTCGTCTCATCGCTCGAAACTGGATTCCGCCGATCATATAGGCCGCTTGGTAAAGCGGAGGATAGGCGCCCTTTATCGATCGTCGTACTTCGCCCTCGGCGTTTGCGCGCTCGTGTCCCACTCCGTTTACGAGCATATCAATGCACTCCTGCGCGGTCATCTCACCGAGTTGGAATTTGATCGAGAAGACGATTCGAGCGGCCCGGTGGATGCGCCAGAAGAGCATGCCGATTCGCTGTTCGGGAGTCTTCGGGAATCCGTGGTCCCACAAGACCATCTCCCAGTTGATGGTCCAGCCTTCAATCCAAAAGGGGGTGGAGAAGATCTGTCGGTACGGCTTCCTCCGGTCGGCCATGTACATCTGGAGGTGATGCCCGGGGATCAGTTCGTGCTGAACGGTGGCTCGGGAGAAGGGAGCGTTGTTTCCGCGCATGCTCATGAGCTTTTCCCGATGCGACATCGTATGAGTCGGATACGACACGATGATCTCTTCGCCACCGAGGAAAAAGGGGTTGGTCTTTTGGACTTCGGGCGACATCATGGCCATCCTCCAGGTCTCTTTGGCGAGAACGGGCACGGTCACCATGTCGTGGGCTTCGACGTAATCGATGGCTTCTAGGGCGAGATCGCGTACGAGTTGCGTCTGCTTTCCGGGCTCCACGTGCATGCCTTTGACGTGCTCGATGGCGGCCATGTAGTCATCGCCGAATCCCAACTCTCGGGAGGCTTCCCGAAATCGGTCGACGCACCAGGCAAATTCTCGCTCCCCAATCGCGACGATCTCTTCTGGCGAGTAGGGAATCATCTCGTGCCGAAGCGCCTCAATCAACGCTTCTCGACCGACTGGCCTCCCGACAATTGGATCGGGCTCGTTCGGACCGATCCAGGCGATCTGCTCCTTGAGAAACTCTTTGTAGCCTGTTAGCGCTTGGGTTGCCGCTTGATAAGGCGTGTCTACCCACCAATTGAATCCGGGGTCGTATCCGGCATAGAAGTCATGCCAGTTCTTGAGCGCATCCAGAAGACTATCAAGGAGCGCAACCGGTCCCGACACTTCGACGGGTTTTGTGCCGGCCTCTAGGTTGTTTCGAGCCGATCCAATTTCGGTTGCCAGGCGATCCAATGCGTCGGCGGCCGCTCTCGGGTCGATGTCGGACATCCGCTTTCGTTCTTCATCCAGGGCTATCGCTGAGTCGGCAAACGGCACGAAGGCGATGGCGTCTGCCCGTTCGGCACGGCGAAGCTCCAGTTCTCGAATCTCGTGGCGAACGTGTCGGTGAAGAAGGACGTAGTCGACCTTGCCGACCGAATCGAGGCCGTCAAACTCGACTGATTCCAAACGAGTTAGCCATTCGCGATTGAAGCGGTCCAGACGATCGATGGTGGTGGCGGACAGCCGGATGGTGTGGGTGCGCTCCAGGCTCTTTTGATCCGCGGCGTACTCTTCAATCAGTTCGCGAAGGGACAGGGTTGGAGACGGATTGTAATGCGCAGATGTCATGAGGTCTGGATCGTTTAATGTTGAAACATTATGCTTGGGGATGACTAGTGTTCGGGGTTTTGGGGCGACACTTGGTCTGACCTGTAGCTTAGCTAACCCCACATATGATTTCCACGTCGTCCCGAGCTTGTCTCCGGATCCCGCGCGCGAAGCGCGTACGAGGTCGGGAAGCCGAGCGAATCGGGACTACACATTCTCTGCTGCGGTCGGAGTTTCCAAATTTGGCGCTCGTTGGACTCAAGTAGCGGAGGGGTCCTTCGCGGGCTCAGGAAGACATGGAGGTTCCAAATGAGATCGGATACCTTGCAAGTTCGAATCATTCCCTGAATCCAATCAGCCAATGAAGCTTGAGAGAACGGTTGAGACCTAGGCGCCCTTGAAAAGCCAGATATTTGCGCCCTGGGGGTCTTGGATCATGGCCATTCGACCGACGGTTGGCACGTCGGTCGCCGGGACTACGAGCTTTGCCCCCAAGGCGAGCGACTTCTCGAGGCGAGCGTCGACGTCATCGACCCAGAGGTAGGTGGCCCAGTGGGGCGGCTGGCCCTCGGCGGGTGGGACCAGCGTGCTTTGAAGGCCGCAAATCGGGCGTCCCTCCCGGGTTAGCATGCGGTAGATGCCGGCGGGGCCCATATCCATTTCGGCGGTTCCGAACCCAAGCGCCTCACAGTAAAACTTGATTGCGGCGTCCAAATCTGGCACGCAAAGTTCATGCCATTGGAATGCCCTGCCCTGGGCCAAAGCACTCTCATCCTGAGGAGTCAAAGACATGTGGCTATATTACAACTGGCAAGGGCCTAACTGTGCCCCCTGGGACTTATACTGTAGTTGCGAGTCTTGCCATGCCTCTCTATAAAATCAAAGTCAACGGCGTCCAACGGTCTATCGATGCAGTCGCAGACATGCCCCTTCTTTGGGCTCTGCGCGATCTCATGGATCTGACCGGTTCCAAATACGGTTGCGGAATCGGCGCGTGTGGCGCCTGCACGGTTCTACTCGACGGGGCGGAGACCCAAAGCTGCCAGATTACGGTGGGTGAGATTGGCCACAAGAGCGTCACGACCATTGAGGGCCTTTCGAAGGATGGCAGCCATCCCTTGCAAAAGGCATGGGTCGAGCAGGACGTCCCTCAGTGCGGCTATTGCCAGACCGGCCAGATCATGGCGGCAGCTGCGCTTCTCAAGCGAAAGCCCCATCCGACCGATGCGGACATCGACGAAACGTTTGCCCATCACATTTGTCGCTGTGGAACGTATCAGCGCATCCGAGAGGCGGTCAAGGTTGCCGCGGGAGGTTCTAAGTGAGCAACCGCAACGATATCAGCCGACGAAGCATGCTCAAGGTGATGGGCGGGGTCGGGGCGAGCCTCGCGATCGGGATCTTCCCGACGATCTCCTGCGCGGCCGATCCAAAGAAGCCTGGCGTCGTTTTCGAGCCAAGCGCGTTCGTCAAGATCGATCCCGACGGATTGGTCACGGTGACCATCTGCCGATCGGACATGGGACAGGGCGTTCGAACGTCGCTAGCGATGCTGGTTGCTGAGGAGCTCGACGTCGACTGGAAGAAGGTCCGGGTTATCCAGGCGGACACGAGCAGTAAATATGGTCGGCAGGGAACCGGAGGAAGCAGCAGCATCACCGGGATGAACCACTCGATGCGCCAAGTCGGCGCGACGGCGAGAGCCATGTTGGTGGCAGCGGCAGCTAAGCAGTGGAGTGTCGACCCAGCCTCGGTCAAGACGGAGTCTGGAAACGCCATCCACCCAGACACGGGCAAGACGCTTGCCTACGCCGACCTTACGGCGGCGGCAGCGGCTCAACCGATGCCCACGACGGGGATTCTGCTGAAGGACCCCAGTCAATTCAAGATTGTCGGAAAACCCACGAATCGGGTGGATAATCTCGATGTCGTCACCGGCAAAGCGGTTTATGGACTCGACGTGAAGGTGCCTGGCATGGCGTACGCGGTGATTGCGCGGCCACCCGCCTTTGGGGCCGAATTGAATACGATGGACGACACGGCGGCTCGCAAAGTGCCGGGAGTTCTGGACGTTCAGAAGTTCCGAAACGGGGTGGCGGTCATTGCAAGCAACACCTGGGCGGCGATAAGCGGTCGCGACGCCCTGAAACTCGACTGGAAACCGGGACCGAACGTCGACGTCACGAGTAAGTCGATCCGCGAGAAGCTTGTTGCGACTCTGATCGATCATCGGCCCGTGTCAGCCGACGCGAAGGTCGTAGAGGCAACGTACGATTTTCCGTTCCTTGCTCACGCGACGATGGAGCCAATGAATGCGGTGGCCGACGTCAAGGGCGACCAGTGCACGTTGTGGGCGCCGACTCAAGTGCCAAACGGCGCCCAAGGGGCAGCGGCTGGAGTTCTGGGTGTCCCGCCAGCGAATGTGAATGTGAACGTGACGCTCCTGGGTGGTGGGTTCGGACGAAGGCTTCAAACCGACTTCATCGAAGAGGCGGTTGGACTTTCCAAGCAGACAGGGAAGCCGATCAAGCTCCTATGGACGCGCGAAGACGACATGCAGAACGACTTCTATCGTCCGACCAGCCACCACTCCTTTAAGGCGGCGCTCGATGGCTCGGGAAATCCGACCGTCTGGAGCCATCAGGCGCTTCAGGCGAGTGGCAATCCGGGCGCCCAGTTCCGAACGAACGGGCTCCAATACACGATTCCGGATGCGCAGATGCGATTTGGCGGAGCGGGTGTGCCGGTTCGCACCGGACCTTGGAGATCCGTGGAGCATTCGCTGATCAACGTCGCAAACGAGTGCTTCGTCGACGAATTAGCCCGCGCGGCGGGGAAGGATCCGTTCGAGTTCCGCAAGGCGCTCATTCACGATGAGCGATTGAAGACGGTGTTGGTGCTTGCCGCCGAGAAGGCCGGATGGGGAAAGCCGCTTCCGAAGGGCCATGCGCGGGGCATTGCCTGCTTCTCGGGTTACGGTTCGCATGCGGCTCACGTAGTCGAACTCAGCGTGGTGAATGGCGAGGTTAAACTTCACCGGGTCGTAGCCGCAGTGGACTGCGGGCTGGCAATTAATCCAAAGGGTGTCGAGGCGCAGATTCAGGGCGCGATCACCGATGGACTTTCGACGGCATTGCGGGCTCAGATCACGATCGATAAGGGTGGGGTGGTTCAGACCTCTTGGACCGGTTTCAAGTGGATGACTCTGGACGCCATGCCGGTGGTGGAAGTCCACGTGGTTCCGTCAACCGGGGCCTCTGGCGGCATGGGTGAGACCGGCTACCCATCGGTTCCGGCTGCAGTGGCCAATGCCATTGCGGCGGCGACCGGAAAGAAGGTCCGCAAGTTCCCGATCAAAATCAGCGAACTCGCGTAAGGAGTCGATCCTCGTCCGCCAAAGTTGGCGACGAGGATCGCTTAGATGCCCGGTCCTGATAGAATGGGTTCATGATTTCCGCCCTGATTGCCGTCGCCATCCAAGCTCACTGGTGGGGGCCGCGGGTAGAAGCCTCCTTGAAGCGAGCGCCGACGCGCGAGGCCAAGTGGATTCAGTATCTCAAGACGGTTCCTCCGATTGACCGACCAGCGGTGAGCTATTTGGTGTCGGACCTCCCTTACGGAGACCTTTTGTCGCTCAATCCAGCGGAGATCACCGAGAACGTCCGCCTCGCGCTCAAGGTCAAGAAAGAAGTTCCTTGGCTCAAGTCGGTTCCGGAGGACGTATTCGACGACGCGGTACTCCCTCATGCGTGCGTAAGTGAACCGAGAGACTCGATGCGATCGGTCTTTCATGACAGGTATCTGGCGTTGTCCCAATCGGCCCATTCCCCTGGGGAAGCGGCGCTCGCGCTCAACAAGACTCTGTTCAAGGACTACAAGGTCGTTTACGACACCAAACGGCTTCGGACTGATCAGAGCCCGAAGGAGACGATTGCCCAGGGAATTGCGACTTGTACCGGCTTGTCGATCATGCTCGTCGATGCCTGTCGGTCGATCGGCATCCCCGCGCGAATCGCGGGAATTCACTCGTGGCCGGGCAGAGGTGGCAATCACACTTGGGTCGAAATATGGGACGGCGGCTGGCACTTTGTGGGAGCCGCCGAGCCGGATCCACAGGGTCTCGATCATGCATGGTTTGCGGCGGATGCGGCGAAGGCGATCAAGGATCGGCCGCTTAATGCGGTCTACGCAGTGACCTACCGACAAACTGGAGATCACTTCCCAGCCGCGTGGGACGACGACGCTACTTTCAACGGGGTGAACGTGACCGATCGTTACGCCAAGGCCACCGCCGCCACTGCGTCGACTCGGCTCATGGTGGACGTGACCTGGCTCGGTGAGCGGGTGAAGGCGGACGCCCAGGTTTTCGATGCCAAGACCGGCGCTCAGGTTGGGTCAGGAATCTGTCTGGGACCCAATGCGGACGTGAACCACTTTTTCACGGTGGCGCTCCCAGTGGGACAGAGGGTGATCGTGAAAGTCTCGTATCAGGGCCATCACGCGGAGAAGACCGCTCAAATCGACGAAGACACGGTCCTTCGGTTCGACCTTTCGGACTAGGACAAGGAAACGCAGAATCCCTATGATGTTCATTGCGCTCGCGCTAAAAGTTGTTGCTCAGACCGCCGACGTCGATCCCAATCGGCTTGATCTCGGGAGGCGGGGAGTTGTCACCGCTGCTCTGGGGTCTTTGACTGACTTACGTACCGGAAAGGTGGTCAGCGCTGAGGACGTGGCGAAGGCGGCGGAATCGGCGCCTTTCGTGTTTCTGGGAGAGAACCATGCGACGACGCTCCATCAGGCGATGGAGGCGACGATCGTAAAGGCGCTGGTGGCGGACGGTCGGAACGTGTCGGTGGGATTGGAAATGTATACGCGTCCCAAGCAAGACGTGCTCGATCTCTGGTCGTCAGCCACGCTGTCCGAGCCTGATTTCTTAGAGAAGAGCGAGTGGAAAACCCAGTGGGGATACTCCTTCGATTTCTATCGCCCGGTGTTCGAGGCGGTGAAAGAAAACCACCTTCCCCTGGTGGGATTGAATGTGCCTCGCGAGTGGGTCCGTTCGGTTGGCAGAGGAGGCTATGAAGCTCTTCCAACCAGTGCGAAGCTGCAGCTTCCGCCGGAGCTGTTTCTAGGTAACGTGAGTCATCGCAAGGTTTTCGATGCGCTTATGGGCGGCCATTCGATGACGGGGGCGAGCGTGGACCGAATGTATGCGGCCCAAGTTCTCTGGGATGAAGGGATGGCGGACACCGCGTTGAAATATCGCGCTCTGAAACCTACGACGGCGAAAGACGCATTTGTGGTGATCGCGGGTTCCGGGCACGTCATGTACGGTCAGGGAATCAACTATCGCATCGGACGGCGGAAGGGTGGAAAAGGCATTACGGTCGTAATGATGCAGTCAGACGGTCCAGCTCAGGTCTCGCGCGGGATCGCCGATTACGTCTACGTCACCGCGAAGGTGTCTTCTCCATCGGACAAGTAAGGGATCGCGAGTCCTCTTCGGAAGGCCGAAGAGGACTCGATTCTACTCGCCAAGCGGTGGTTTTCCGCTGGCCGCGCGGGCCGCATTGACGGCGGCTACCTTGTCGGGGTGAGCCTTCGCCCAGTCCCGTTCTTGCTGCTTGGCTGCTTCGGCTCCTCCGGCCATTCCATTGGCCATCTGCTGTCGTTGAGCATCGGTGGGCGGCTTCGACTTGAGGGCTGCATCGATTTCGGACTTGCTCATCGTTTCTTGGCTGCAACCGACGAGGGCCAGGCACAATGCGATGCCCAGTCCGAGAACTCCTTTGGTTTTGAAGTTGTTCATAGGCTTTGGGTTATGGGCCAGTCGAAGTCTCGGGTGAGACTCCGACTGGCCTTTCTTGGTTTATCCAGGGCGCAGGGCGTCCCACATGTTAAGCCCTGGCTTGTTGTCTGGGTTGGGATTTGTGGAAGTGATGACGAGCGACTTGGCATGGGTGTCAGCCATGGAGAAGTTCGATCGCCCCGGTCGCGTCTGGCCGACGGCGCCAGTCTGGCCTTGAGGCGCCAATACCGACGTCGGAATCAGACCGTTGGGGATTTCACCGCCTCCGCACCAGTCGAGGTCGTAGCTGTTCGAACCGTCGGTGGTCGGGACGGCTTCGTAGATTCCACCGCATTGGAATTGGGTCATGTTTCCGACTCCGCCTCCGCTCCACTTCAGTGCGTCTCCGCTGTACTTGGTGGTGATCACGATGGTTTCTGCCGGCTTCGTCACCTGGGTTGAGGTCAGCGACGCGGTGTTCAATTCACCGCCGCCGTTCTGTCCGTAGATTTGCGCATAGGGGGCTGCTACGCCGCGAAGCGTGCAGTCCTGGGTGTTCGTGAACGAGCCCTTGAAGCATCGACCCTCCCAAGCGTCGGGCGAGATTTTGGTGGGATCCATATCAACCGCAGCGGCTGCGTTCGGAACGGTAAAGCCGTTGAGACCGTACGAGACGCCGATTCCGATCCAAGAACCCCAGTTGCCAGTGGTGGTGTTAGGGTCCAGCGGGCTTCGAAACAGAGCAAGTGACTTGCAATAGGGCTGAAGAGTCAGCGTCCAGCTCAGTGACGGGCTGCCCCATTGAGGAGCTCCAGACCAGTTGTCTGGGATGCCATAGGTGTAGTGATCGTCATTGTCATTTGTGTAAATGGCCATGGCGGTCCCGATTTGCTTGATGTTCGACAGGTCGGCCGTTCCTTTGGCCGCGGCCTTGGCCTGGGCGAAAACCGGGAAGAGGATGGCGGCAAGGATCGCGATGATTGCGATTACGACGAGGAGTTCGATAAGTGTAAATGCACGGCTAGTTTTCATGATTGTCCTCATTGACGGGTCCCCATTCATCGGGGACGAGATGGCGAAAGCAGAGAGAATCCGGCTAGATTCCACCCGGTGGCGGAGCCGTGCTGGATCTCTCGATCAGGTGAACATCGAAGTAAATATCGCGCGGTATGCCAGCGGGGTTTTCTATACGTTCGCAAAGCAACTCGGCGGACCGGAAGCCGATCTCCCTCATCGGCTGACGGATTGTAGTGAGTGGAGGTGAGAAACTCGCGGCCCGGCTGATGTCATCGAATCCAACGACCGAGAGATCCTGCGGAACTCGGATTCCGAGCTCATTCGCAATGGCAATCACCTCTTCGGCGATCCCGTCCTGGGCGCAGAAGATGCCGGTTGGTCTCGGGTTCGGGCCGCTGAGCAGGTTGAAGATGAGTTCGGAGACCGGGGCGCCCACACAGTCTTGGAACACCTGGATCATCGATTCCTCCACGGGAATGTTTAAATCTGCGAGTTCGGCCCTGAAGCCCTGGAGGCGTTCGGAGGCGCTGGTTCGCTGGGTCCAGCCAATCAAGGCGGCAATCCTGCGATGACCGAGACGAGCAAGATGGCGAACGGCGAGTCGGGCGCCTTCAACGTTCTTTGCGTCTACGGTGTCGACACAAAGTCCATCGGGGTGAGTGCCGATAACGACCACCGGAGCCCGCCGAGCTTGGAGGTCAGCCACGAGTTGCGATTCTCTCAGAGGGGCGACCACGAGAAAGCCATCGCACCGACCGTCGCAAAGCCGAGGGGCACTTGCGTTCGCCTCATCCCAGTTCCACGCAGTGAACAGCATCGTAGCCTTGTCGTGTTGAGTGGCCACATCGACGATTCCGGCCAGCACTGGCCCGAAGTATCCGTTTTCGAACGGCACATTCACCACGTGGGGGAAGACCACTCCGATCGTGTTGGTCTTCATGCCTCGCAACCCGCGAGCGTGGGCATTGGGGTGGTAGTCGAGGTCTGCGATGGCCTGCAGAATTCGACCTCGTGTCTCTGGCAACACGGCTCGAGGGCCGTTGTTCACCACATACGATACAGTTGCAGTAGACACACCACAACGTTGTGCAATGTCCTTTAGGGTTGCCACGATCTAATCGATTAGATCGTACAACAGTATTTCAGGAAACATAATAGATTTTTAATTTTTCTGTTCTTTTTTGCGATTGGACGCGGTCGTGCGTTTAGATTACTGACGAAACGTTAGTTGGCCGGACTGAATGACGAAATGTCATGTGGCACGGTAGGACAACGAAGTCGCAATGTCATTCAACTGGAGCCGCCGCTGGGAGCCTTCGTGAGAATCATAAAACGGGCAGACAGCGGTCCACGAAGGGGTCTTTTCTCGGTGGACATAAGGCGTCTCGGCAGTTTGCTGCCCCACCATACAGACAACCCAGTGCATTGGGTTGCACACTTGTCATGGGGAAGAATCGGAATTCGCGCTTACGAAGCATGCAAAGGGAAGAGGCTGTAAAATGCGGCTAGCGAGTAACAAAAGGTTAGCTCAAAGAATTCCGTGATGAAATTCGACTTTCAGGGGCTAATGCAAGAGGCGATGGTCGCCCACCAGGCTGGAGACACTGACCGGGTAATCGAAATCGCTCAGTCGATTCTTCTCCAAGACTCCACATCTCTCCCCGCGAAGCTCTTAGTTTCCATTGGGTATGCGACAAAGGGACGAACCGAAGAAGCCATTCAAGGGTTCCAAGAGCTGATTCGCATCGACGCAAGTTGCCAGCCTGCGTTCAATTGGTTGGCCGTCCTCATGAGGGACGGAGGAAGTGTCGACGCGGCCCTTCCATTGGCTGAGCAGTCAGCAAAGCTCGCTCCGAATAGCCCTGATGCCCTGATGACCCTGGGACTGTGTTTTTTCGATTTGAAGCGATTCGCAGAAGCGGCGAAGGTGTTCCGACAGGCCTCCAAGCTTTCCCCCCAAAGTGCCACGCTCCAGTCTCATCTTGCCTCGGCGCTTCACGCAAACGGACAGACCTCGGCGGCGGTCATCGCAGCTCGTAGGTCAGTGGAGATGGATCCGAGTGTCGAGGAACTCTGCCGACTTGGAGAGCTGGAAACCGTTCTTGGCAATGCGGTCGAAGCGCTCGACTGCTTTCGCCGCGTGGTGGAAGCTGACCCAAGCAGCGCACTCTATCGGATCAAATACGCTCAGGCGTTTAAAGTTGCCCTACAGCTCGCCGAAGCAGACGAACAACTTCGGCTTGCCGAAGCGATGGAACCCACAATGGCCAGCGTTTTTGCCGAGCAAGGGTTCCTTCTGCAGTCCCAAGGCAAATTTGACCTTGCTCGGCCCAAGTTTGAAAAGGCACTCGAGCTGAACCCAAGTTTTGGATTAGCCTACTTCGGAATTGTTTCAGCTCTCAAAGTGAAGGATGCCGATCAATCAATCGTCGAAACGATGCGCCGCCTGGTTGAGGATGGGCTCCCGCCGGAAGACGAGATTCACATTCAATACGCCATAGGCAAGTCGCTGGACGATTTGGGAAGCTACGAACAGGCGTTAGAGGCCTATGATCGCGCCAACGAGTTGGCGCGTGATCTCTGGTTGTCTCGGCCATTTGATATAGCTGAGTATCGATCGGAATCCGATTCCAAAATTGCGACTTTTACTTCCGAGTTCCTTGAGAAGAATCGGAGCTTCGGTTCCGAGTCCGAAGTCCCGGTGTTTGTGGTGGGGATGATGAGGTCTGGAACCACTCTCACGGAGCAACTTTTGACGAGCCATCCAGCCGTCGGAGGAGTAGGTGAACAGGCGTTTTGGGCGAGTGCTCAGTCTGATTTGATCGATCCTCGATTCGGCACCTTGAACGGTCGGAAACTCGCTTCTCGAACCGCCGAGTATCTTACGAAGTTAGAGGCGATGGCCCCGGGGAAGCGGTATGTGATTGACAAGAATCCGGCGAACGTCTTGTCGGTTGGCTTGATCCACTTGGCGTATCCGAACGCCAAGATCATTCACGTGAAGAGGCACCCGATCGATACGGCGATGTCGATCTACATGACTCCCGTACAGACTCCACCCCCATTTGGCTGTAGCCGTGCAAATATTGTGTTTGCGTATCGGGAATACCTTCGGCTCTACGAGCACTGGAAGAGGGTCATTCCGGCGGAAAACCTATTTGAAGTTGAGTATGAGCAGATCATTCGGAATGGTCGGGAATCCGTATCAGGAGTCCTGGAGTTCTTGGGGCTCGATTGGACTGAAGATTGCCTTCATCCGGAACTCAACTCAAAGAGCGTGGCGACCCCAAGTTTCTGGCAGGTAAGGCAGCCGCTCTTTTCGTCCTCTATAGAGAGATGGAAACGTTACGAACCATGGCTCGGCGCATTTCGCGCGTTGATTTGATTCGATTCGTTGGGATGGGACAGGTTGTCCTTTCCCATCCCAGAAAGTCTATTTGCCGGGTGTGGGGAGTCCGGGTCCGCCGGGTCCGACGGGAGCGTTTCCGAGCTTGGATTGTGCGATAGGAACTCCGCGGGAATCGACTCCAGCGT
>CAIVDU010000050.1 GCA_903904815.1 uncultured Armatimonadota bacterium | reverse complement strand
TCGGAGAAGCCGATGACCTTCTCCAAGGGGAGGTCAAGCTCGATGACCTTCATTGGGGAGTCCCGGAGGTCGAACGATCTCGGGTCTTGGCCAAGATTCGTTACAACATGCCCCCCGAACCGGCCACGCTGTATGGGGGCTGCCGTCCCCGACTGGTGTTCGACAAACCGGTGAGGGCGGTCACTCCTGGGCAGATTGCCGTCGCTTATCGGGGCAAAACCTTGGTGGCGGGTGGGGTCATTTCTAACCGCGTTCACACTTAGGAACCTATTTACAATTCAGTTGGTCTGTGCCAGTGTGCAACCATGGCACCCAAAGCACCGTTCAAGTCTTTTAGCGCGCGCCGAATCTCGGTTGGAGCGTAGAATGAGAGCAGTTAGGAGGAGATTCGTTTTGAGCAACCACCACGACGACAACAATGCGTTGATTTACATTCTTGCGGGCGTAGGCCTAGGCGCGATTATTGGCGCTGCAGCGGGAATCCTGTTGGCACCGAAGGCGGGCGAAGAGATCCGTGGCGAACTCACCGACCGTTATAAGGAACTTCGGGGCAAGACCGAAGAGTGGATCGCTGAGCAGCGGGCTAAGCGTGCGGTTGATGCCGCCGCTGAAGAACTCGGCGTCTAACAAAACGAAACTGGATGATCGGTTGGAGAATTCTCTTATGGGCGGTGCTTGTTTTGGCCGCCCTTCTGTTCCTCTATTTGGTTAGGGGAATTCTCCTGCCTTTCGTCGTCGCATTTATCATTGCCTCGCTTCTGGAACCAGCCGTCCGGAGGCTTCGGATGCGCGGCCTTTCACGACGATCTAGCGTCCTCATCGTGATGGGGATATTTGGAGCGTTCGTTGTAGGCGCGACCGTTCTCGTTGCCCCGACGGTGGTAACCCAGATTTCCTCTCTCACACTGAGAGCCGAGAACCTGACGAAGAGCGTCGGAAACATCAGCCAGACCGATAACTTTTTCGTTCATGGCAACCCGTTGGTGTCGGCCCAAGACGAAGGAACCGCTACCGATCAGGTCGACAAACTTCTGGAGTCGTATGGGGGGTTGCTGGAACGTTTCAACATCCCTTCCACTCGTCGTGGGCTCATCCAGCGGTTTGTCGAGCCGAACCAAGGGCAAATCGCCCGGTTCATTGAGGGCACGGTCCACTCTTTCTTCGGGGTGTTGACGAATCTTCCAAGCGAGATCCTTTTCGTCTTCCTCACTCCTCTGCTCACGCTAATGATCCTCATGGACATGGAGAACTTCAAACGCCGAAGTCCCCGCTGGATCCCACCCGCGATTCGGGCGAGCATGATGCAGATCTTCGACGACATCGGCCAAGTGTTCTTCAAATATTTGCGTGGAATCAGCACTGTGGTGTTGCTCTACTCAGCCGCCCAGACCACCGTAATGTTGGTCTTGAACGTCCCCTACGCGTTCCTGCTCGGAGCGCTTTTTGGGGCGCTTTACCTGATCCCATACATCGGGAACGTGATCTCGGCCATCACCGTGTTGACCGTCGTTGGCCTGAGCGACGTCCATTCAAACGTGATTTTCGCTTCGGGTAGTTTCGCGGGGCTGCCTCCAGCCTGGTCCTATGGGCTGCTCGTAATGGCGATCTATCTTACGATCGGCCTGATCTTCGACCACCTGATCTATCCGCAACTGGTGGGCAACTCAGTAGGACTCAGCCCGGTCGTCAGTCTGTTCGTGATCTTCTGTGGTGAGGCTCTTTTCGGCCTGCCCGGCATGATCATCGCGTTCCCGCTTGCCGGTTCGGTCAAGGTCATTTTGGATCGGTTGCTGAAGGTTACGAGTTCGAGTGCGGAGGGGCTGAACCTTCCGGCAATACCCCTCCGGCATCGCAGCACCTAGCTGCTCTGGGATCAGTGATCTTGCAGGGGCATCGAGTTGTACTCGTTGGTCCCGCAACCACCACTCCCGTCGGGCCGGACGTGACCGCGGTTTACGTCGACAATTCCTTTCCAAGCGTACGGATCCTCGCCGGCAATCATGACGATGTCTCGGGCATCCATGGTCGCAACGGGTTGTTCGCTCAGCGCCTGAGATCCCCACGGCAGCAACGACTCCGCGCTCATGTAGTGATTTACCAGCGAACGTCGGAAGCCGACTTCCTTGTAGTTTGGGAGGGATCGATGCAGCAAGTAGCCGTTGAAGAACACGATGGACCCGGCTTTGACCTCTACTGGTACCGCGTCGTTGTCGGAGTATGGGAAGTTGTGAGATTCGAGGGCGCAATCGAATCGCTTATCGCCGTGCCAGTGTTGCTCCCAGAGGATGCCTCTCTTTTGGGAACCGGGAATGACCCAGAGGCAGCCGTTTTCGACGTTGGCGTCATCGAGGGCGATCCAGCCTCCGGTGAGGGAGCGGTCCCGGGTCGGAATGTAGTCTTCGTCCTGGTGCCAAGCCTGGCCGGGCTTGCCCGCCGACTTGATAAATAGCATCGACTGCATGCACTTCACATTAGGGCCGATGATTCCGGTTAGCACATCTACGAAACCCGGATGAGCCAGATAGCGGTACATGATTTCGGAAAGTTTGTGCGGGAAATGAATGCAGAGATATCGCTTTAAGATATCGTCGCTCGACTCGCCAGGTTGCGGCGGGGTGAGGCCGTTGAACATCCCCCGCTCTCCGCGACAGATGCGCACCGTCTCTTCTCGTAGCTCCTGAACCTCGTCCGAACTGAGCGCATCCTCGATCACGAGAAAGCCGTTCTCCTGATAGAACGCGACTGCGTCCGCGGATGTTGGCAGTCGATAGAAGCCCTTCGGCGAGCCAAGCCGCCAAGAGTCCCACGCGGGGAGGACCCTCGCTTCGGCGCGCGCGGTTAAACTTTCTGAGACCATATCATGCATGATAGTCTCACATCGATCAAAACGCTATGCCTGCAAGGAATCTAGACCTATCCAATAGTAACTTCACTCCGGCAACGCCTTCGATCGTGTTTGGCGAAGCACGGTATTCCCCAGGCGGGACGTGTGGTCCGCGAATACAGCACGATTTCCAACTGGTCGCCATGCTGAACGGGGCGGCACGGGTGGAACTCGGAGCACGTTCCACCCGGCGAGTTTTGGAGATTCCGGAGCATCACGTGGCGATGCTCCTACCCGGTGAGCGAGAACACTTCAAGTTTGATTTACGAAGGCCCGTTCACCATAGTTGGTGTGCTCTTGGAATCGACTTTGTGAGCCAGCGGGATGTCGAAAGGATTCAAGGAACGCCCCCGGTGCACAAACTGACTCCGCGTATGCGGAGACTGATTGAACTCGGGCTCTCGATCCCATCGAGTGAGCGCCCCGACGCGGAGGCTCTCTTGAGCCAACTCGGGACTTGCGTGATCGAATGCTTTTTATTAGAGGCCTCTTCAGAATCGAAACGATCCGAACAGCCTGACGCGATCGTTCGT
The DNA here is from genome assembly GCA_903904815.1 of uncultured Armatimonadota bacterium. Lineage (GTDB taxonomy): Bacteria > Armatimonadota > Fimbriimonadia > Fimbriimonadales > Fimbriimonadaceae > Fimbriimonas. Next base: position 10,290 of record CAIVDU010000050.1, on the reverse strand, counting down.
GCCATCGCCTACATCGAGTCCAACCTTCACGCTCCGATACAAATTGAAGAACTTGCGGCGGAATGTTTCATCTCAAAGCAGCACCTTATCAGACTTTTTCGAGCTCATCTTGGCACGACTCCCGCTCGGTATCTGTGGAATTTGAGAACAACGAAAGGGGCCGACTTGCTTCGAGTCACCGGCTTATCGGTCGCGGAAATTTCCCACCAGGTCGGGTTTCAATCTCCGTTTCACTTTTCCCGCCTGATTCGTCAGCAGTTCGGTGAGAGCCCGAAGACCTTGCGCGAACAGGCCTGGAATCGCGGAGGCTAAACGGCTATTCACTCGGATGAGTTCCGATTCGCCATAGAAGCGAGCATGCGAGATCTTCAGCATCGAGGCGAATTGCGTGCTCGCCGGACTTGAGGTGAGCTACGAGTTCCACCGGTTCGATTCGAAACACGATCGGCTCGCGGTATCCGGTGAGAAAGACGCTCAAATAGTCGCATTCAGCGATGACGTTTTCAATCGCGTCAGTGGGGGTTCGCCAGCGACGAAACGGTCCCCCAAAGGTGGCTTCCGAGGTACCGATGACCAGTGTCGAGGCCTGCCCGTCTCTTTCGGCGGGGCCCTTCCAAAGGGTGTTGTTCGCGCTGTCGAAGCTTATTTCCCCGACTCGGTAGGCCGTCCTTATGGCCGCGTCAATCGAGGCGAGGAAGGCTTCCTCTTCTGAAATGGTGGGAAGGGCCTGGGCGATGCGGTGCCAATCTTCGCGGGTGCGTGGTTGATCCACGAAACGGGCGAGACGAACGTTCTTGGTTTTCACGAGTCGAAGGTATTCACCATCGGAGTCGAATTCGGTGGGGCAGGATTCGCAGACGAAACCCGATTGAGGACTCTCTTTGCCGACCCCCAGCCAGCGGATGGCTTCCAAGTACAGCAGGCGTCCGGTGTAGGCGTCGGCAAAGCCATTCGGATCGTCGTTACAGCAAAGCAGGGTCACGCGATCGTTTTCGAGGAAATACTCGGCCCCGCATCTTTCACACTCTGAGTTTCCCGCGCCTGGCTCGAGACCCGCGGCGACCCGTGCCCATTCTTCTGGGTAGAGCGCGCCGAATCGGGCGTGAGGGTGGGGAAAGACCTGGGTGAGCCGTCCATCGGACAGGAGATCGAACTGGGCATCGCAGCCATCGCAACTGTGAACTTCTCGCGTCCTTTCGGAGAGCCCACGCCAATCGGCGGCGGTGCCGATGCTGCCAATTTCAAACTCGTTTGAAGGGTCCTCGATAATCTTGAGTTGGTCTCCGTTACCTTCAAACTTCGCTGAACAGGAGGGGCATGTGGCTACGGAATCGGCATTGAGGAGTCCCTTGCGCCGTACGGACAACCAAGAGCTTTTGCAACAAGGACATAGGAGATTGGGCCACTCGTTGATCCGGCTCTTTAGGTATCCGGCTCGGCAAGATGGACATCTTCGGTCGTGGATCTCCCTTCGGCGGATCATCCCGTCGGCACACACCGGACACTGAGACTTCTTGAGCGGTCGCGGCTCAAGCAAAAGTCGGCTGCAGGCGGGGCAAGCGCGTCGGTTGAAGGCAAACTTGTCCAGCCGAACGAGCTGATCATCCAGGATCTCAAGGGTCGTAAGTCGTACTGGCTCTTCGGTTTCTTCTAGGAGCTGCCGGAAGTCGGGAACCGTAGGCGGCCGTTCGGAATAGGATAACGACAAACCCAAGTCGACCGCATGGGCGACCGGCGCTTCCACGTCCGGTCGACGCTCCTTGAGGGGGATGTAGCGGGCGCCCGACACGCGTTCAGTCGCCGATGCGGGTGGCTCGCCCACCAACGAGTGGTACAGCGTCGCGCAAAGGGCGTAGATGTCGGTCGCCGGGCCACGCCGCGCTCGCTCCGACATCTGCTCCGGGGGCGCATAACCAGGGGTGTACTGGACCGTGTGGGTGACCACCGCGTCGCCGTGCCACTCGCGTGCCGAACCGAAATCGATGAGCGCGGCATCTCCCTTCGAGTTGACCAAAATATTGGAAGGCTTGATGTCCCGATGGAGGACCCCTTTTCGGTGCACGAGTTCCAAAGTCTCTAGAATCTGGAAGAAGATGTCGAGCGCTCCGTCGACGGTAAGCGCACGCTCCTCGTGAATGATTTGGTCGAGAGTCCGGGCGTCTGGGAGGTATTCGGTGACGTAATATGCCGTTCCCAACTCCGAGAATGTGGCTCGCAGAGGCAGAATGCCACGAACACTGAGCTTGGAGATCAGTTTCGCTTCGTCGAGGAAGTTCTGTCGAAGGCGGGGCCCGTTGTCGCCAAGGTCGATGATGCCGTCGACTTCTCGTTTGAGCCCGGCCGGCGCTAGCTCTTTGATGACGATCATGTCGCCGCGCACCTTGTCTTCGCCGAGGTAGGCGACCCCAAAGCCGCCTCTTCCTAACAGATCAACGACTTCGAACCGCTCCATGAGGATGGTCCCGGGTGGTAGAGGGCTAGGATCGGCCATAACGAAAAGAGGAAAGCCTCGTCTTAAAGGACGTACGGAATTCGCGGTCTTGACCGCGATCTCGAATCAGCCTTTGCAAACTCACTATGATCACCCTTCTTGGAATTGCGCTTGCGACCCATCTGAAATACGATTTCCCGCTCGGCCAACGCATCCCTTACGCGATGTCGGTCAAGTTTAAGGGGCATATTCCGATTCTTGGCGGACAGGAAGGCACGGTTGAGGTGAGTCTCAAGTTCTCGGCGACGGGACAAGCGCCAGACCCCAATGGCAACGCTCAGGTCAAGAGTGAGATTGAGGAACTCAAGATGGTTTTCAATGGGGCGACTTTGCCGTTGGGTGTCAAGAATGTCCAGACGTTCTTTCCTCCAACTACAATCAGCCTAACTCCCGAAGGGCAGGTGCTCAAGACAGACGCGCCGGACGTCACCCTTCCAGTCCAGCTTCCCGGACTCAACGCGAAGCGGTTTCCCGACATCAGTTATGTCCCGATTCAGTTTCCCGTGGATGGTGTCGAAGTCGGAAAAACGTTCACTTTCAAGAAGGCGTTCGGGGCCAGCCAGGTTGAGTACGTGGTGTCGCCGACTAAAATTGACGACTCGGGGGTCGAACTGGACGTCTCCATGGCCCAAGACTACGCTGCCATGGAAGACGATCGCCACAATCCCACTAAGTCTGACTCCGATGCCGCGTTCCGACTGTCCACCCACGTAACCGGGAGGGGAACGGCCTTCTTCGACCGAAAGAGGGGCCTGGTTACGATCGCTCACATCGCGGCGGATGCCAAAACCCACGTGATCGAAGTGAAGTCGAAGGCGGAGTCTGATCGAGATCTGAAGACCGAGTTGGATCTCAAAGCTTCTAACTAGTAGCGAATGAAGACTGGTCCGCGCGACGGGTGTTGAACCCGTGACCTCCACCTTATAAGGGTGGTGCTACGTACCGACCAGCAGCTGCGCGCGGAAACATTGATTTACCGGAGCGCATATGCGAGTGGGGACACCAATAGTTGTTGCGCTCAGGGGCGTGCCATGAGGATCAGGGCACGCGGGAGAAGTTAACGTATCGAGCGGCGCGAACGCATTGGTGAGCGTATTATGCCAGAATTGATCTCCTAAGACGATGGTCCTATCTAAAAATGCGCGGATGGTCCTAGGTCGTCGGTGAGCATTAGCCTAATGAATCCCATTCTAAATCGCTGGCTTCCCGACTTCTTCGTTGGCCTCCTGTTCTATCAAGGCGCTTATGGAATTTATGTCTTGGCTCAGTATTTCGCGGCCACCGTGGTGCATGTTCCCCTCAAGAGATTGTCGTGGGGCAACTTCTCGTTCGACTTCGCCGCTGGGAATTGGCGCTTTGACAAGGGATGGGGCAGGGCATTCGGTGCAAGCACAGCCATCTCTTGGCAAGATCGTTCAAGGCAATCCTGGCAATACGGGGTTGTAGCTTTTGCAGGGTATCTCACCTTGGGAGTTCTGACCACTCTTCTGTTCGTTGGGTCAGGCTTGGACTTTTCAGACTCGGATCGATCGCTGCTAAGGTTCGGTGCATTTGAAGGACTGTTGGTGCTCTTTTTCCAGATTTCGCCTGGAGGTAAACCTGGTCGTGATCTGAAACTGCTTCAGCACTGCTTCGAATTTGGTCTTAAATCTAGAGCACAGGGCGCGATGGTTCGACTCTCAGCGGAGGCTGCGAATGACATTCGATATCGAAATTGGTCATCTGAAGACGTCGAATTAGTCAGCCGTGGGATCGATCATCCAAAGTGGTCCGCGCTTGCCGCTCGATACCAACTTGCTTACTTGTACGATACGGGTGCGGCCGAGGCGTCGCTTATCGCCGCGAGGAAAGGGTTGGCAGTCGTGAATGGCGGCAAAAGCCCCGCCGATATTAAGAAGACCATCACCCAGTACTGTGCCTTCCTCGAGGCGGAAGTGGGAGGTTCGATTGAACGTGCCGAGTATCTGCTGAGGTCGGTGGGCCCTCCAGCAAAAGGGTCAATGACCTCTGGGCTGTTGGCAGAATGCGCAGTGGCGGCCCTTCATGGCCAAGCGGAAATCTTGAACTACAAGCGACAACAACTGGCCGCCGAATTGGAGAAAAAGGACGACGTGAACAGCGCGGATGCCGCCGTTTGGGAGTGGGCGAACCGAATCACGGTGAAGACGGACCGGGTTTTGGCGATGGAGTGAAATGAGGTTGGTTCGGTGGTTGAAAGAGATTCAAACCACCGAACCGCTGGTCACCGCGAGTTTGGACTCATCGCGACGTTTGGGAATCGGAGATACATGTAGGGGACTGTGGTGACTTCAATCGTCTTGACCTTGCTCGCAAGCTTATCCGCGAGCAAGAACTCACATTTCGTTCCGTCGAAGGAATAACCGTAAGTTGGGCAAGGGTTGCCGCTGCCATCAAAGAGATTCAACACCGTTTGCTGATTCAGTTCGTTGAATGCAGGGGCAAGCATCGGAAGGACGTTTCCACCCAATGCGGACATCTTTCGGTGGTCTGGATAGATGATGCGTTGCACTTCTTTGGTTAATGTCCAATCCGAGACGACCTCGGTTATGGGGTATCGCCTCTTCGAAGACCTGGTCCAATCGCCAACTCTGACAAACAAATCCTGTGACTTTGTTGCTACGGGCGTTCGGTCAACAAACGAAACGCCTACATGGTCATTGTAGATCCCGTTCAAGGATATCATCGGGAATCCGCATCCGTCGTAGAGAGCGATACTTGGATTGGTAAAGAAGGCGGGCCTTTCCTCACGGACGGGCGTCAATTGACGAGCGGTTAAGAAGAACTTGCGTTTGGCGACTCCTGAAGCGTCGTCCGCTTTGACTTCATGAGTTCCAATGGGAACTCCTTGCGGCGTCCAAGAAACCATGCTCTTGCCCCGCGCCAGCCCGATTGAATCAAGCTTGATCTCGAACTCATTGCCAAACCTGTAACGGTCATCAGCACAGGTACGAACTTCGACTCTCGGAAAGGCGATACCATGAGATTCCTTGGACGGTTCAGGTCGGGTTGGAATTCCGGAAATGAGCGCGGTCTTAAGCGGCGGTCGATTCTCTAACACAACCCGCTGGATCAAGCCCATGTATTCTGGGAGATAGGAGATTGCCACATCTCCTTTTGTTGGGACGTCAACATTCTCTACTGCCCCAGACTTAGAACCGATCAGGTTCACCCTGGCTTGGCCCCTGACCGTCTTGGGGATCGCGAAATGGATTTGACCGCCGGCATCAGGATTGAGATTATGTGGATAGAATCCGGGGTCCGATGTCTTGATGAATCGACCGCGATCATAGGTGGCGACCGCGACCTTGTTCCACTCGCTTTCGGTTGGGGCAGTAACGTAGACGCTGAAGTCTCCGCGAGCGGGAAATTTCACCGGGAAGACAGTAAGCAGGCCGCCGCCGAGGGGCTGAGGAATTCCCGGCAGGCCGTCATTTGGATACAACTGCGTACCCATATTGAAGCTGTTCTTGGTGGTGCGGTCTTCGCCGATCGAAATGCCCGTCGAATCGTTGACGCTGGTCTGGAGAACGAGAAACTGGGTTGGCCTAGGTTGCTTTTGACCCTTGTCATCGGTTGGAGGGTTATCCATCCAAAACTTGGTCGGACCGATCGCGCAGGGCAACAGTTCGCCGCGCATGTTCCACGACACTACTTGGTTGCCGCGCATTTCAGAGATGGCAAACACCCGTGCCCAGCCGCCGTTTCCTAAATCTACGAACCCGTCGCGGCTTGCCGCAATCGGCACGGATGACCAGGCAACGGCGGCGAATGGGATGACCGTCAGACAGGCGGCGAACATGGTGAACACGGCGGAATGAACCGGGAGTTTCAATTCCCGTCGGGCTCTACCAAGAATTTGGGAGACCCGCGACTTGAGGTCGCTATTGCCAACCATGGCTAGGCTAGCTTGGAAGCGACGCTCGATGAACATGGTCGCCAGTCCCACCAGTTCATTCGCGTATTCGGTCGGCGCGACTCCGCACAACACGACGATGTCGTCGGTTGCCGCCTCACTCGACGCTCTCAGATTTCGCTCCAGCACGAGCAGGAGGGGGTCGAACCAAAACAGGACGCACACGAAACGAGCGAACAGCAGGGCCAGCCAGTCGCTTCGGCGAACGTGGGCGCACTCGTGTAGAAGTGCCGTTCGAGATGCTCCGCCCTTCGGGACAACGACCACCGGGCAGATGGCGCCAAAAGTCATCGGCACTTGCACGGTTTCGTTGATCACGAGTCGAGGCGTTTTGCGAAGGCCTACGGCGCGAACCGCCGCATCCAGGTCACCGAGGACCGACTCGGGAACGGGGCGGGTTGTGCGAAACCATTGTCGGAGAACCACTAGCGTTCTCAGGATCCGAAAAAGTCCAAGGCCGACGCCCGCCAGATATACCGCAACGAGGATCGAAATGAGGATGTTCGTTGGGAATCGGTGTCGGCGAACCGGAATTTCGGAGGCTGGCGTGGGGGTTGCCTCGGCTATTACTCTCTCTCCCCGACTCGGCGACATGACAGTCTTGACTGACGTCGGCGCCTGTTTGAAACCTCCGGAAGTCGAAATCGCGGTCGAGTAGATCGGCTTCTCTCGGGGGATGATCCAACTTGGAATTCCGAGGATGAGGACGGGTAGGGCAGCAATCCAGACAAAACCGATCAAGAGGAAGCTGTGCCTGAATGCAGCGGAAAACCGCCGAAACATGAGTCCGAGTCCCAAGACAACGAGCACCAGCACGAGGTGCTTCGCCATAAACAGCTCCCATACATTCCAATCGCTCGTCACGATTTTTCTCCTTTGGCGGCACGGTCGATCATTTCCCGCATCTCTTCAAGATCACGATCGGAGACGTTGGTTTCTCGCTCCGATAGGAGAGTTGCCAGCAGGGCATTCGGATTTCCCCCGAAAAACGTGTCGACCAGCTTAGAGAGCGCTGATCTGGCGGCCGTTTGCTGCGATTCGGTTGGAAGGTAAACAAAGCGCCCGTCTTCTTCCACGTGATGAAGGTGTCCCTTCTGCTCCAAGATGCGGAGGAAGGTCCTCACCGAGGAGTTGGACGGCTCTCCCGGAAGGGCAGCCTCCAGTTCGGCCGCGGTGACCCGTCCTTTGGCGAAGACCACTTCCATGATCTGCTGCTCCCTGCGACTCAAGTAGTTTGAATCGGATTTACGCGAAACTCTTCCCGGCATGTGAATATTTTAACACCGTTTTTTGCTACCACCAAGAGTTTCTGTGAATTTTTTAACATGATGGTTGAAATGGGCTATCCCTAAATTCGCTACTCAACTTCAGTCGATCGACGCGATCACTTGCTCGATCACGTCCACATACTCTTCGACCGCGTTGGGTTTGAAGATCAGCTCCCGAATTCCGGTCGCTCTGGATTGGGCGCGAAGGTTATCGTCGATAAAGCCGGTGGCAAGAATGACCGGCAGGGTTGGATCGAACTGTCGGATTTCCAGCGCGACGTCGATCCCGGACATGCCGGGCATGTTGAAGTCGGTAATAACCGCCGCGAACTCCCCCGGACGGCTCCTAAGGATGGCCAAGGCCTGCTGGGAGTCGGTAAAGCAAGTGGCATTGTGACCACGGCGCTTGAGCAGGCGTTGTACAAGCAGTACCAGGGCGTCGTCGTCGTCAAGGAACAAAATGTGCTTGCCTTGACCGCCATTTACCGGCGCCTTCTTGGCAGCGGGCAAGTAGCTTTCAAAGAGACTGCCGCGCCCTACGCTGCTCTTGACGAAAATCTTTCCCTGATGGCCTTGGATAATCTGGTTTGCGCGGGCAAGCGCTCCGCCTTCGACGCCATCGAAGATTCGTGCAAGGGTCTCGGCGTCCATGCCCTGACCGTTGTCGCGAACCGAAATCGAGGTGTAGAGCCCGGGAATCAGTCCAGACGTCACAAGCGGCGATCCAACCGCTACCGACTGGGGTTCCACGCGTATATCGATCACGCCGTAAAGCTCTCCGATGGACTGGGCTGCGTGGTCTCCAAGATTGATGAACGCTTCAAGCAGTTGAGCCGGATCTCCCCAAACGGGCGCACTACTGACTGCAACTTGGTGAGTCACGACAATTCGCTCCGGCAGAGTGGAGCGCAACGTGCTTGCGCACTGGCTCGCTACCGAACCCAACTCGACCAACTGCTTTGATTCGGCGTTGTCGAGTTGGGCAAACCGTTCCGTTGGGCTGTCGAGATTGTCGATGGTTTCATTATTGTCAATTTTAAGGTGGCTTCATTGGGTTCGCGGTTCGCCGTTCGAAGGGGTTGGCGACTGGCGGGCCAGAAGGCGGTCCAAAAAGGTAAAACAGCGTATGACCCACCAGACGGTGCTCGTCGTAGACTTCGGCGGACAATACACACAGCTCATCGTTCGACGTGTCCGCGAACAAGGCGTGTACTCTGAAATGGTCCCCTGGACCACGGCTGCCGACCGAATTCGTGCCATCAAACCGGCCGCGGTCATCCTCAGCGGCGGACCGCGAAGCGTTCTTGAGCCGGGTGCTCCCGATCTCGATTTCTCTGTCCTTGAAGGCATTCCCGTCTTAGGTATCTGCTACGGTCAGCAATTGATGGCCCACCGGTTGGGTGGTCGCGTCACCAAAGCCGACCACAAAGAGTACGGCCACCGAACCATTCAGCCCACTCCGACGAGCGACGATACGCTGCTTTCCGGACTCGACAACTATCAGGTCTGGATGAGCCACGGTGACCAAGTCTTGGAAGTCCCAACTGGTTTCCAGCCCACCGCAAGCACCGAATCGTGCCCGATCGCTGCGTTCGAGAATCCGGAACTGGTTCGGTACGGCGTTCAGTTCCATCCCGAGGTGACCCACACCCCTGACGGAAAGACGATCTTGCGGCGATTCCTGTTTGACAAAGCCAAGCTCGCGGGAGACTGGACGAGTGAGAGCTTCATCGAAGAAGAGATCGCCAAAATTCGCGAAGTCGTCGGCGACGGTAAAGTTCTTTGTGCAGTCTCAGGAGGCGTCGACTCGAGCGTCATGGCCGCTCTTCTGATCCGCGCCATTGGGGATCGTGCGGTTTGCGTGTTTGTCGACCACGGCCTTCTCCGAAAGGGGGAAGCCGAGCAGGTGGTGGAGACTTTCGGCGGCCACTTCCACGCAAACCTTAAGGTCTTCACCGAGCACGAGCGGTTCTTCGGGGCCCTCGCCGGCAAGACCGACCCTGAAGTCAAGCGTAAGGCGGTTGGTGAGCAGTTCGTCCGCGTCTTCGAGGACCACGCGAATGAGCTCAAAGGGTGTGACTTCTTGGCCCAAGGCACGCTTTACCCAGACGTCATCGAGTCTGGTTCGCCCACTGCCGCGAAGATCAAAACCCACCACAACGTGGGAGGCCTTCCGGACTGGATGCGAATGACCCTTATCGAGCCACTTCGCTGGTTGTTTAAGGACGAAGTTCGCGAAGTCGGACGTCGATTAGGTCTTCCTGAGGACATGGTCGAGCGCGAGCCGTTCCCCGGTCCTGGTCTCTCGGTCCGCGTGCTAGGTGAAGTCACTCCAGAGAGGGTGCATGCAACCCAGGAAGCGGACTGGATTTTCCGTTCGGTGCTGAAAGAGAAGGGACTGAACAAGGGGATCTGGCAGAGTTACGCCGCTCTTCTTGACGTTCGCAGCGTCGGAGTAATGGGAGACGAGCGAACCTACGAGCAGCCCATCGTGCTTCGTGCGGTGGAGAGCGAGGATGCGATGACGGCCCGCGCTGTGTCGCTTCCTTTTGAAGTCCTGGAGCATATCGCGAGCCGCATCGTAAACGAAGTATCGG